>CAZPBJ010000027.1:0-38635 GCA_964584685.1 uncultured Christensenella sp.
CAGAAGGCGGGATACGCCGTTCTCCTGCGGGAGTATGACGACCTGAACAGGATTGCCACCGAAACCTACCTGGATGAGTCGGAGCAGCCCGTGCTTCTGCCCGCAGGGTACGCCAGCCTGAAGCGCGAGTTCGATGACAAAGGCCTTGTAACCCGGGAATCGTACTACGGAACAGCCGGCGAGCCCGTGCCCAATGACAGGGGCTTCGCTTCATTCCGCAAGGAGTACCGCGACAAGGATCGGGTCACGTACGAGGCTTACCTGGGGACAGACGCGCATCCTGTTTTGCTTCAGGAGGGATACGCGGTCATCCGCAGGGTTTACGACGAAATGGGCAACCTGACACGAACGGCCTGGTACGGCACCGATGACGCTCTCCTCATGCAGAAAGCCGGGTACGCTGTCCTCCTGCGCGAGTACGACGAACTGAACAGGGTGGCCGCCGAGGCATACTTGGATGAGTCGGAACAACCCGTTCTACTGCCTGCCGGCTACGCAAGCCTCAAACGCGCGTATGATGACAAAGGCCTTGTCACGCGGGAGTCCTATTATGGGATAACAGGCGAACCTGCGCTCAATGACAGGGGCTTCTCATCCTTCCTGAAGGAATACAGGGACAAGGACAGGGTGACATACGAAGCGTACTTCGCGACGGGCGGGAAACCCGTCCTCCTGCCCGTCGGGTATGCCTCAGTCCGGCGTGAGTTTGACGAGCGTGGAAATGAAGCGAGGACGGCGTTTTGCAATACTGACGGGAAACTGCTGACGCAGAAGGCCGGGTACGCGGTCCTCATGCGCGGATATGACGATCTCAACAGGGTGGTCACGGAGGCATACCTGGACGAAACGGAGCAGCCTGTGCTGCTGCCCGCCGGATACGCGGGCCTGCAGCGCGCGTATGATGAGAAAGGCTTTGTGGCTCAGGAGTCCTGCTTCGGCCTCCATGGCGAACCTGTACTCAATGACAAGGGTTACGCCTCGTTCCGCAAAGAATATCGGGACAGGGACAGGGTTACCTATGAGGCGTACTTCGCAACGGACGGGAAGCCCGTCCTCCTGCCCGGCGGGTATGCCGCCATCCGGCGGGTGTTTGACGAGCGGGGCAATGAAACGCAAACGGCCTTCTATGATACCCGGGAGTTGCTGCTGAAGCAGAAATCGGGCTATGCCATGATCAGGAAAACATACGACGACCTGAACAGGGTGACGGCGGAAGCCTATCTGGACGAAGCGGAGCGGCCCGTGCTGCTGCCGGCAGGCTATGCCGGCCTGGAGCGTGTATACGATGCGAAGGGCCTGGTCGCACAGGAATCCTATCTGGGCGTCAACGGCGAATCCGTGCTCAGTGACAAGGGCTTCGCCTCATTCCAGAAAGTATATCTGGACAAGAACAAGCTGACATATGAGGCCTACTTCGGAACAGACGGCAACCCCATCCTCCTGCCCGGCGGCTTTGCCGCTGTCCAACGGGCCTTCGATGCAAGAGGAAACGAAGTTCGTCTGGCTTTCTACAGTTCCGACGGAAGACTCCTGACACAGAAAACCGGATATGCGGTCATCAGGAAGTCATATGACGATCAAAACAGGATCGTAAGCGAGATCTATCTGGATGAAGCGGAAAAGCCCGTCCTGCTGCCCGCCGGATACGCAAGCCTGAGACGCTCGTACAATGAGAAGGGCTTTGTCACCCAGGAATCCTGCTTCGGAGTGAATGGCGAGCTTGTCCTGAGCGACAAGGGTTTTGCGTCATTCCAGAAGGTTTATCTGGATAAGAACAAGGTCACCTATGAGGCATACTTTGGGGCCGACGGAAACGCGATCCTGCTGTCAGGCGGATATGCGGCTGTCCATCGGATTTTTGACGCTCAGGGCAATGAAACGCAGGCAGCGTATTGCGATGTTGACGGGCAGCTGCTTATGCAGAAACCAGGGTATGCCGTAATCAACAGAACATATGATGACCAGAACAGAATCGTTGGTGAAAGCTATCTGGATGGGTCGGAACGACCGGTGCTGCTGCCGGCAGGGTACGCAAGCCTGAAGCGCGCATACGATGGCAAGGGTTTTGTCTCGCAGGAATCCTACTACGGCGTTGGCGGAGAGCCTGTCATGACTGACAAGGGTTATTCCTCCTTCAGGAAGGAATATCTGGATAAGGACAAATTGACGTACGAAGCATACTTCGGTACGGACGGCTCCCCTGTGATCACCGCGGCAGGCTATTCGCAAGTGCGCCGGGTATTTGACAAAGCAAACCGACTGATCCGCGAAAGCTGCTATGGCACAGATGGCATGCTTATTGATATCCAGGCCGGCTATGCCGTCTTAAGCAGAACATACAGCGAAGGCGGAGAACTGACCGATGAAGCCTTCTATAAGGCGTCCGGCGAAAAGATACCCTGATCCCGGCAGGCAAACGCAAAGCAGCGTACAGGCCGGAATTGCGTGTGATCTTGTCGGACGGACATTCATCGGCAGGCAGTATTGCGCAATATACAGAACAGCCGGATTAATGTATGATGTCGGTGTTGATTACTATTGGCAATGAGGGAGAATTCAGGCATCATGCTGGATATTCATTGCCACCTCCTGGCGGGGGTGGATGACGGGGCGGAGGACCTGGAGGAAGCCTGTATCATGGCCCGGCTCGCCTGGGACACAGGCACCAAGGGTCTGGTTCTCACGCCGCACGCCAATGTGCCCGACGGCTTTCAGAACCTATGGAGCGTGGATCTTTCCGGCCGTATCGACCTACTCCGCCAGGCGCTGGTCAACCTGAAAAACCCTATTCAGATCATGGCAGGCATGGAAGTCTTCGGGTCGGACGATGTGGCTGCGAAAATCGCTTCAAGAAGCGTCATCACCCTCAATGCCGGCAGGTACATTCTTCTCGAATTCTGGACAGACGACCGTCCGGCGCGTGTCAAGCGTGTGCTGGAGAGTGTGAGCGGCATGGGCCTCGTCCCGGTCATCGCCCACCCGGAGCGTTACGCGTTCATCCAGGAGAATGTCAGGTCCGCGGAAGAATGGGCGGCAAAAGGCTATCTGCTGCAGCTCAATAAAGGCAGCATCCTTGGATCATTTGGCAGGCGGGCTTTCCACGCCGCGCATGCTTTGCTGACAGAGCGCCTGGCGCATGTGGTTGCCAGCGACGGGCACAGCCCCTATCAGCGCGTGCCGACGCTTGCGGAAGCCTATGAGTATATCAGCGACCATTATTCCCGTTCCTACGCGGAGAGCCTTCTGCGCCAGACGCCCGCTGTCATCGTGAACAACAAATAAGGTGAGGGCTTTTATCCCATGAGATTGTTCCGTTTCCTGAGCATCGTGATCTTCATCCTGGTCACCGGCGTCTACGCCTGGTTTCATTTCTATAATCAGGCGAATACGGACCTGACGATCCCGCAGATCACCTTTGAGACAGATGTGCTGGAAGTGGCAGTGGACGCGGATGAAGAAGCGCTGCTGCGTGATGTGCGCGCAGTGGATGAGAAGGACGGGGATCTGACCGCCGGGGTGATTGTGGAAAAGATCAGCAATTTTGTGGAAAAAGGTTTGTCCAACATCACGTACGCGGTGGTTGACAACGACCGTCACACGGTGAAGGCAACCCGAAGGGTCAGGTATGTCGATTACCGTTCGCCGCGCTTCACCTTTTCCCAGGCGATGCGCTTTGATGTGGGGTCCAGCTTCAACATCCTCAAATCGCTTGGCGCCATTGACATGATCGACGGCGACATCTCCAACAAGGTCAAGCTGACCGGCTCCGACCTGCTGGTCAATACGCCAGGCATCTACATGATGCAGGCGCAGGTGACCAACTCCAAGGGGGACGTGAGCTATCTGCGCTTCAATGTCACCATGGTCCAGGGGCGCCGCGGCGCTCCGCGTGTCAATTTGACAGATTACCTGGTCTACATGAAGCGCGGCGCCGCCCTTGATCCCAATATCTATTTCAAGGACGTCACCCTGAACGACCTGCCTGTGACAAACTACAAACTGGAAGTAACGTCGCAAGTCTCAACAAACACGCCGGGCAGCTATCAGGTGTATTACACGATAACGGACGAGCGGGGCAATGTCGGGGAAACCGAACTGGCAGTTATTGTGGAGGAGTAGCGAGTGCGCGAGTTTCGATGGTCGTACGTCAACCCCTATTGCATCATCAAGGACTTGCTGATCAACCTGTGGGTGATCCTGCTGTGCGTCGCGATCGCCTGGATGGGAACGCAGATCGTGCTGGAAAACCTGTACAAGCCCGAATACACCAGTTCAACCACTTACTTCATCACGCCCAAGGACAGCACAAAATCCGCCTATTCCAACATCAGCGGCGGATATCAGATTGCCGGGGTGCTCAGCACGGTATTTGAAAGCCAGATCCTCGCGCAAAAGGCAGCCGAGGCCATGGGCTTAAGCAAGCTGCCCGCGAAGCTTAGCACCAGCGTGGTTGAATACACCAACCTCCTTCGCCTGCAGGCGGTGGCCGCATCGCCGGAGCTGGCTTTCCGCACCATCGTTGCCATCATGGAAAATCACCCCAAGGTATCCGATTACGTTGTCAATAACGCCGTGGCTGAGGTGCTGGAGCCACCGACCGTACCCACCTCCCCTTCCAACTACATCCCGCTTCGCGCGGCTCAGCGGACAGCCTCCTTTGTGGCGGCGCTGCTGGCCACCGCCATCCTGGTGGTGCTGTCGGTCCTGCGCGATACCGTCAAGACAGAGGACGCCCTGCGCCAGTCAATTGACGCGCAGCTGTACGGCACGGTGCGCCACGAGGTCAAAAACAAGACGATCAAATCCAAACTGCAGCGCCTCAATAAGGTGGTCCTGATCTCAAACCCCGTCACTTCCTTCAGTTTCAATGAATCCATCAAGCGCATCTGCACAAAGCTTGAATACGCGGCCACCCTTCGCGGGCACAAGACCTTCCTGGTCTCCAGCGCGAGTGAAAGCGAGGGAAAGTCTACCCTCGCCGTCAATCTGGCGATAGGCATGGCCAAGCGCGGATACCGTGTGCTGTTGATTGACGGGGACCTGAAACGGCCTTCCCAGTACAAGCTGCTGGACAGGGCTTCCGCCACAGTGCATGACTTCGCGGGCTATCTGCGCGAGAAGGCGCCGTTTGAAAATGTGCTGCAGCATGATGAGCAGACAGGCCTGCATTTGCTCATCAACCGGCACAGTTACCGCAATTCTTCCGAACTGCTGTCCTCCCCCCGGATGAAGGACATGATGCAGAGGGTGTCCCTGATGATGGACTTCATCTTTGTTGACTCTTCCCCCATCGCGCTGACCGCGGATACCGAGGTGCTTGCTTCGCTGTGCGACGCGGCGCTGCTGGTGGTCAGGCAGGATCACTCCTTTGTGCAGACGATCAACGACGCTATCGACAAGCTGACCGAGAACACCGAGTTATTGGGCTGCGTGTTCAACAGGGAGCGCACGCTCTACGCGGTGGGCGGCAGCTATGAACGCAAGTACGGCCATTATTACGGGAAGGCTTGAGGTATTGCGAGATAACATGGAAATTGACAAACTCAAACGCGCTGAGCCCGTTGAATCCCAGGCTGACGAGGAAACAAGCGACCTGGATCTGATGATCCTGCTGGTGGACCTGTACAAGGGCCTCAAGAAGTTCTGGTGGCTCGTGCTTGTCCTCTCCCTCATCGGCGCCGGGCTGACCCTTTACCGCTCGGTCAGGGTCTATACCCCCATGTACCGCGCCGACGCGACGTTCACCATCGCCACCCGCTCCACCACCAACTACGGCAGCGACGATTACGCGTTCTCCTACAGCTACGGCACAGTCACGCAGATGGCGCGCACCTTCTCCTATATCCTCTCAAGCGATATCCTTCAGCAGATCATCATCGAAGACCTTGGCGTGACATCCCTTAACGGCAGCATCACCGCCACGGGCCTGGAGGACACCAACCTGTTCATTCTCTCGGTGATCAGCGCCGATCAGCAGAACGCCTATGATATCCTGCAGTCGGCCATCAGGAATTATCCCCGGGTGGCCGAGTTCATCATCGGGGATACGCGGCTGAACATGCTGGCAGATCCCAGCGTTTCGCAGATGCCCATCAACCAGGTGTCCTATCCGCGCACGCTGCTGCGGGGCTTCATCATCGGCATGATGGCCGGCCTGGCGTTCGTGCTGCTGTACGCCCTTTTGCGGCGGACCATCCGCAAGATGGACGACATCCAAAAGAAGCTCAACCAGAAAAGCTTCGGCGTGCTGCCCCATGTGATCTTCAAGCGCAGGATGGACAAGAGCAAGCAGCAGCTCATCGTGCTCAACCGCCAGGTATCCGGCGCGTACAAGGAGGCCATCCGCAGCCTGCGCTCCCGCGTCATCAAGGCGATGGAAGCGCAGGGCACCAAGGTGCTCATGGTCACCAGCACCCTGCCCAGCGAGGGCAAGAGCACCGTCGCGCTCAACCTGGCCCTGTCCATCGCGCAAAAGGGCGCCCGCGTGGCCCTGCTGGACGCAGACCTGCGCCACCAGAACATCCACAATCTCCTTGGCCTGCAGGATCTGCCCTACACATTGGAACATGTGATTCGCGGCGACGTGACGCTCAAAAACGCCCGTTACGAGGTCTTCGTCAAGGGGTTCTGCTTTGTCCCCAGCGGCGCCAACCGGGACAATGCCGTGGAGACCCTGCGTTCCCCCGGCTTCCTGCAGGCAGTGGATGCCCTGAAGGCTGAGATGGACTATGTGATCATCGATACCCCGCCGTGCGGCATGCTGTCCGACGCGTCCGCCCTGGCCGGTGTCAGCGACAGCCTGCTCTACGTCATCCGCCAGGACACCGCCAATATATCCCAGATCATCGACGGCCTGCAGAATATCGGCTACAGCGGCATCCGCATCCTGGGCTGCGTGCTCAACGACGCCAGCGCGGGGTTTGAGGGCTACGGCTATGGCTACGGTTATGGCTACGGCAGCCGCTACGCCTACGGCTACGGCTCAGGATACACCTACGGCAATTACGGCAGCTACGGCGAAGGCGAGCAGCACGGGGATGAGGCGCTGGAAGAGCATGAAGTGAGTTGAACTACATCAGCAAAATCATCCGCGGGATCCGCGGGGGCCTGCTCAAAAAGCTGCTGGAAGAGTGGCGATGGATCGCCCGGTATATGAAGCGCTATACCGGGCAGATTTTGTTCTATATCATCCTGGGCGTTGTGTCGACATTGCTGGGCCTGGCCGGCAGCCTGCTGTCAAAGCGCCTGATCGACGTGGTCACCGGCTTTGACACCGGTTCCATCGGCGCCATCGCCGCCATGTACATCGGCTTTGGCCTGTTTGGCATCGTCATCGGCGCGCTGGTCAGCCGTGTCTCCACCCGGGTCCAGACAAAGGTCCACCAGGAGATCCGCGCCGATGTGTTCGACCGCATCATGATGACGGACTGGGAGGCCATGGCGGACTACCACTCGGGCGACCTGCTCAACCGCGCCAACGGGGATACGGGCGCGGTGGCATCCTCGGTGCTTGGCTTCTTCCCCAGCCTGGTCACCAGCCTCGTACAGTTCGTGGGGGCGCTGCTCATCATCCTCTACTATGATCCCATTATGGCAGTGATTACTCTGTCCAGTGCGCCTATCCTGTTGATTTCCTCCAAGTTCCTCCTGCGCAAGATGCGTGAGTTCCAGATGGAAAGCAGGAAGATCTCCAGCGAGATCATGTCCTTCAACAATGAGGCCTTCCAGAATGTCCAGTTCATCAAGGCCTTTGAACTGGCAGGCAGGTTTTCCGGGCGCATGCGCGCGTTGCAAAAGAAGAGCTACGACTATATCATGCGCCACAACGCCTTCAGCATCGCCACATCTTCCGTGATGAAGGTCATCGGCCAGGCAGTATCCTACCTGATCTTCGGCTGGAGTGTCTACCGCCTGTGGCAGGGGAACATCACCTTTGGCACCATGACCCTCTTCCTGCAGCTGTCCGGCACCCTCTCCGGCGCCTTTGGGTCCCTGGTGGGCGTTGTGCCCGCCATGGTGTCCGCCGGCACCTCGGCCAGGCGCGTGATGGATATCGTTGAGCTGCAAAGCGAGGACCGCGCCCTGGATTCAAGCGCAGAAGCGCTCAGGCAGCGCGCGCAGGCAGCCGGCGTTGCCTTATCGCTTGACGCGGTTTCCTTTGCCTACAAGGCGGGCAAGACCGTCTTTGAGGATGTCATGCTGCGGGCCGCGCCCGGTGAGATCGTGGCGCTGGTAGGCCCGACCGGCGGGGGCAAGACCACCCTGCTGCGGGTGCTGCTGGGCCTGGTGAACATCAAGGAGGGCACGGCGCGGGTGTATCCGCAGGCTGAGCCCTCATATGCGCTTCCCCTGGGGCCCAGCACGCGCAGGCTGTTCAGCTATGTGCCCCAGGGCAACATGCTCTTCTCCGGCACGGTGGCGGAGAACCTGCGCATCGTCAAGCCGGAGGCGACAGAGGATGAGATGCGGGAGGTGCTGCGCTCCGCCTGCGTGCTGGATGAGATCCAAGCCCTGCCCGAGGGCTTGGAGGCCAAGATCGGCGAGCGGGGGCACGGCTTCTCGGAGGGCCAGGCGCAGCGCATCTCCATCGCGCGGGCTCTTTTATCCGATGCGCCGGTCTTTTTATTGGATGAGGCAACCTCGGCCCTGGATATCGCCACCGAGCGCCGGGTGCTGCGCAGCATCATGAACCACGATAGCCGAAAGACCGTCATCGTCGCCACCCACCGCCCCAGCGTGCTGGACATGTGCACCAGGGTGTACCAGGTGGCGGATGGCAGGGTGACCATGATGGATCAGGCGGAATACCGGCGCCTGGCCGACGCGTTTTGACGCGCGGTGTCCGCCTGGACTGTCAGCGGCTGAACTGCCAAAAAACAAATGTGATGTATTGACGAAGACCGCCTGCAGGCATATGATGCACATGAGAATGTCTTGTATGGCCGATAGGGAGAAACACATGCCAAAGCTTAAAGAGGGCTTCATTTATCGAAAGATCGCCGGCGAGCATGTGGTGATCCCCATTGGCAATAACATCGCGGATTTTAACGGCGTCATCTCGTTGAATGAAACGGCTGCCTTTCTGTGGCAGCAGCTGAAGCAGGAGCTCGACCGCCCTGCCCTGGTCACCGCCCTGCTGGATGAATACGAGGTAGAGCAAGTCCAGGCGCAGAAGGATGTGGATGATTTCATCGCCCTCCTGAGGGAACACAAGGTGATACAGGATGAGTGAACCTGCCCTCAAGCCCGACCGACGCCCGGAGAGCGGCGCGTTTGAGCTGACAGTACGCTGCAACCTGCACTGTAAGATGTGCCTTTTCAGGCACGATGACTCTGAAAATGAAGCCCTGATTGCCGGGGAGAAGACGGCCGCCGAGTGGATCGGGATCGACATGGCACGTCAGGCGGCGGAGGCCGGAACAGTCAGCCTGACCATCACCGGCGGGGAACCGCTGCTAAGGAAGGATTTTCCGCAGATATGGGAAGGCCTCTCAAAGATCGGCTTCATCCTGACCCTTTACACCAACGCGACTCTGGTGAACCCTGAACTGATGGACCTGTTCCGAAGGTATCCGCCCCACCGCATCGGTGTCACACTCTATGGTGCATCAGAAGATACCTATGAGAAGGTCACCGGCAGCGGCAAGGCTTGCCGGCAGACGCTGGACGGCATCAAATTGCTTAGTACTCTCCCCTCCCTGCTCGACTTCAGAACGACGATTATCAAGGACAATTTGGCCGACATGGATGAAATGGAGGAGTGGGTCAAGCAGAACTTTGGAAAAGACAGGATGCTGTCGCATACCAAGATGGTGCTGAGTCCGGTGCGGGGGGGAACCTCTCAGGTATCAGCGTGCCGGCTGGGGCCGGAAGATAACATCAGGCTGTATCTGCGCCGCCATGCAAAACCTATTCGGGATGCCATTGGCGCTGACCGCTTTGACATTAGCAGTATGCGCATCAGGATGACAAAGAACGATCAGCGGCCGACAGCAATGTCCCGTTTGACGCTATATGGCTGCGATGCCGGGATGAAAACCTACGCGATCACGCATGACGGCCAGATGATTGCCTGCCAGGTATTGAGCCGGGCACAGACAGATCCCTTCTTATCAAGTTTCCGGACTGCCTGGGATGCATTGCCGCAGCAGGTGAAACGCAATACAGTGGATGAGCATTGTATGGCATGCGAAAACGCAGATTATTGCCTGTCCTGCTGCGCGACCAGATATGCCGAAGCCGGTGATCCATGGCATTCCTCCGACTACATATGCAAGAACACAATAGAACTCACCCGGTTCATCGATGAAGAGATGGAGGCGCCTCATGAAGAAAGATTATTTTTCCCCGACTGTGGCATTTAGGGAATTAAGGCTGAAAGAAAAAGTTGCAGATGTTTGCTGGGCATGGGCTCAAAACAACCAATACCCGGATAAAGAAGGTATCCTGTATTGGAATGAAGATGGGCTGAGTGTCCCGGGATACTGGCAGCTGACTGTTATTGCCGGTGGCAATGGTGTCGGCTGTGATGGCGCAACTGTTACCATGACTAAGTTTCTGGGGAGCCCAGGTACACCAACAGGTGAAACATGGACTGGTAACGGATTACAACTTTGGGTCAGAATGGGATCACATGGGAATTCGGCTGAGCCTTTTAACGGGCTGAAAGATTACACCTACAATACACCTGATAGCAGGGCTAATTGACCATCTTGAATAGATAAATGAAACACAGTATTTTATTGGACATAAGGAATCATTCTTTATGATGCTGTGTTATGTCTGAAGACGCTGCTTCTTGTTATGTTATAGGTGGATGGACATTATTATTCCCGGACACAAAACTAGTAATTCAACTCAGTTGTTGTATACCGGCACTTGAATCATTCAGGGTTGATACATGCAATTCCCATGATATTTCTATTACTGCATCGCATACCCTGAATATACCGGACGATATACACACATATCCTGCTTCAAAGCTGTTGGACCAGTACAGTTATGGAAGCATTTTTCGGAAGATATATGACTGTTTCGAACATAAATTTCTCTATGTTATTCAAGACTTAAAGAAAAGCTTTCACCTGACGGCGTTGGTGTCTTCATCCTGGAATCAAGTAAGCATGAACTCATTTCCAACACCAACAGGTTTACAGTATTTAAGTTCAACCCTTGGAAATATCTATTTTAATTATGCCATCAGCCGAAATGGTCTTGTTTTTCATGCCGCATTAATGGAATTCAATGACCTTGGCGTTTTGCTTTCGGGCCCATCAGGCATTGGCAAGTCAACCCATGCCCATTTGTGGCGCGACGCTGGTCATGCAACCATCATCAATGGTGACAATGCGCTTTGCAGACAAATGGACGGTATCTGGACAGGCTTCGGCATGCCCTGGTGCGGGTCATCCGGAGAATCGGAGAACCGCCAGGTACCCATCATGGCGATTGTTGTATTGGAACAAAGCGAAACGAACTCAGTCCGGCGCCTTGACCCCCTTGACGCACTGACCCATCTGCTGCCCAACATCCTCGCCCCCAAGTGGGAACCGACCCTTTACAACAAAGCTCTGGACCGCCTGGACGAGATCATTCCCGAGATCCCCATCTACCTCCTCCGCTGCCGCCCCGACATAGACGCGATGCTGACGCTCAAGCGGGAGATGGACCGCTTGCTGGATCAGGGCGGCAAGGCATGATAGCGGTCAAAAAGCTGCTGCTGTCGGGCGCGGATGTCTTCCCGGTCGCCGAGCAGCTGCTGCGTGACGGGCTGAAAGTCACCTTCACGGTAACGGGCGGCAGCATGTGGCCGCTTATCCGGCACAACAGTGACTCCGTGCTGCTGGCCCGACTGGACAGGCCCGCACGCATTGGTGATATCGTGCTGATGCATCCCAGGCTGCCGGTGGAGCGATACATTCTGCACCGCGTCTACAAGATAAGAGGTGATGACTGCATTGCCCTGGGCGACGGCTGCCTGGCCCCTGATCCCCCTGTCCCCCTTGAATGTATCATCGGGCGCGCGGAAATGATTTTTAGAGGAAAGCGCAGCATCAATTGCGATGCCCCGGGCGTTCGTCGTCTATCCGGCCTGTGGCGCTTCCTGCTGCCCGTCCGCCCCCTGCTGCTGAGAGGTATCCGCGCAGCCGGCCGCCTGAGAAGGTATTTTTGGCATGAAAACTAAGCATTTTTGCCATCCCTGTTTAGCGAAAACAATGGAAAAACAATGTCGGTACCATTTGTTTACATATTTTTTACTTTCACTTATTGATGAATCGGCAATAATCCGCTATAATGCGAAAAGGCAGGGAAAACCTGCCATAGATGGGTTCCTGACCATGGTGCTGATCCAAATCAAAGCAATCGTTTGAGCATCATCGCTTTTGCGTAGTGCATCAAAGGCTGCCAAACAGTCCGGGCACGTCTGCTCCTTCAAAGCAGGATGGAAGAACAGCGCCTTTTGCATAATAATGCTGGACATTTTAGCTTTACTCATGTAAACTAAATATATCACAACTCAAGAGAGCGTCCCTGCACCGTTCGACACGCGCAAATGCCCTGCCCACAGCATGACCAAGACAACATCGACACGGAAAGGAACCTAAAATGACTGTCAAGAGGAAAACCTCACTGATGGGTGAACTGTTCGCGGGAAGCAGCCTTGTAAAACTGCTGAAATTCGCAGCCTTGATCGCTGCCCTTGTCGGAGTTGTCTTCGGTGTCGTCGCGATGCTTGAAGTACGTGAAGGGTTCGGTTATCGCGGCTTACTGGCGTATGCCGGCACCGGGCTGATCGCCGGGATCGTGGTTTTCGAGCTGGCCGAAGTCATCCGCTGGCTGCAGACCCTGAACGATCGCTTTGACCTGTACGATAAGAAAGTCAAGTAAGTTTTAGCGTACCTGTCACAGGCGTCTGCCATGAAAAGAGTCAACGGAAAAGTACGGTAAATATGTTTCCGTGGTCTTTTTTTGTCTCAGCAATACCCCATGCCCCTTAAGCATCACCAAAGGAGAACACCTTGCGTAAACGGACCGCGTTCACCTGCCTGGCGCTGGCAGCGCTCCTCCTCCTATGCCCCCCGATCATCCGGGCCGAGGGCAATTGGACGGATGAGGAGTGGGTCGACATCTATGCCGCCCTGGAAAGCGGGGATAAGCAGATCGAACTGCTGGAGTATTTCCGCGTCATGGTCGATCCGGGTGATCTGAATGTGACCGCGGGCCTGGACAGCGACTGGCACAATATCCTGCTGCTGGGCACCGATTCCCACTTCAGCAAGATGCTCAACAGCGGCTCGTCAGACCTGACCCTCATCGCCTCGGTCAATGTCAAGACCGGTGAGATCAAGCTGACCTCCTTTGTGCGGGATATGTACGTTGATATTCCCGGTGTCAACCGCCCCAACCGCATCAATGTGACCAACGCCTTTGGCGGCCCGCTGCTGGCCATCAAGACCGTCAATACCGAGTTTGGCATGAACATCGAGGACTACTGCTCCATCAACTTCAGGGGCTTCTCTGAAGTGATCGATATCCTGGGCGGCGTGGAGCTGTCCCTCAGCCTGGCAGAGGCCGAGATATGCGGCACGCTGCGCACGACAGCTCCCCAGACACTCAATGGCGACCAGGCGCTTGCCTACGCCAGGATCCACGGGAGGCTGGGCAACAATTTTGATGCCATGGACCGCAACATCAACGTGCTGCAGTCCATCATCAGGAAGCTGAAAAGCGGCGCCTCCATGGGCGACATCATCCAAACCATCACCGTCGCGCTTGGCTACATGGATACCAACCTGACCGTCGCCGACATCATCGCGCTCACCGCAGCCATCGCAAGGAACAAGGACCTGACCGTTGAGACGCTCAGCCTGCCGCGGGACGGCGACTGGCAGTACGCAGCCTCGCCCTGGGGGCAGAGCATCGTGGCCTTTGACAAGGACGCAACAAGGGAAGCCCTGTACGCGTTCATTTATAATGAGTAAAGCGGATTGACGGCTTGAAGAAAAGAACAATGATTGTCCTGGCCTGCCTGATTGTCCTGGCGGCGGGCGCCATCCTGATACCAAAGCTGAGCGGCAGAAAGCCCGGCGGGCAGGATTTTACCCAAGAACAGATCGCCGCCATCAACGCGGCCCTGGATGACGAGAGCAAGGACCGGCCCATTGAGGAGCAATTCCGCGTCACCGTCGCGGAAGGCGACCTCTCCGTCGCCGAGGGCCTGGATGAAGACTGGCTCAACATCCTGATGATGGGCACGGATACCCGCGGCGCGGAGCTCAACAACGGGCGCACGGACGCCATGATGGTGCTGTCGCTGCACAAGGGGACGGGGCAGATGAAGCTGACCTCGCTGATACGCGACATGCTGGTCACCATACCCGGGTACAAGACCCCTAACCGCATCAACTCTGCCAATGCCTTCGGCGGCCCCCTGCTTGCCATCAAGACGGTCAATGAGCTGCTGGGCCTGAATATCGAGCGTTACTGCTCCATCAACTTCCCCGGGTTCATGGATGTGGTCAACCTCTTTGGCGGCGTGACGCTCTCCCTGTCAGCCGGCGAAGTACGCATCGTGGGCGCGCAGAAGACTGACGAGCCGCAGCTGCTCAACGGCTACCAGGCCCTGACCTATGTGCGCATCCGCGAGATCGGCAGCAACTTTGCCCGCAATGAACGGCAGCGCAAGTTCCTGACGGCGATGCTGGCCCAGATAAAGACAAAAACCACCGATGAGATCATCACCGCCATCTCCGCTGCCTTCAACACCATCGCGACCAACCTGACGACGAATGAGGTGATCGCGCTGCTGCCGGGCATCATCGCCAATACGGATACCATGGATCTGCTGAGCCTGCCCCAGGAAGACACCTATAAATTCGCAAGGACCAAGAATGGCGCCAGCGTCATTGAGTTCAAGCAGGAAGAGGCCAAGGCTGCTTTCCACGCCTTTGTGTACGGCGACTGATCCTATTGACATTTCTTATGGAACGGTTATAATCAGTTTAGGATTTTGAAATACGGCTGTGGATGCCGCACCACGCGCTTTTTTTTGCAAGCAAATGCAGCCAATTGAGGGTTGCCGCTTTCGCGTGATTCTTCAAGGCTTGCAGCATAGACAGGTTAACCGCTTTTATATAGCAGGCTTACGCTTAATGCTCTTTATGATCTAAAGGTTTATTACGTCCGCTTCCGGTTCTTGTAACAATGTACTCCCCGCCCAGTCCAACCCCTTCCCCCTACGCCCACTAGAACGGAGCTGCCTTCCATGATCTACAGGGACTATTTGAAGCGTCCGCTTGGATTCACTCTCGCGCTTCTTGGTATCTTTATCACAGCCCCGTTCGCGCTGATCATCGCCATGATAATCAAACTGGACTCAAAAGGACCCGTCCTGTTCAGGCAGCAACGGCTCGGCCTGCATGGCCGGGAGTTCACTTTTATCAAGTTCCGCACCATGACGGTAGGCGCGGAGCATTGCGGTACCGGCGTCTATTGCTATAAGAGCGATCCGCGTGTGACCCGAGTCGGCAGGATACTCAGGAATGCCAGCCTGGATGAGATCCCCCAACTGATCAACATTTTGAAGGGCGATATGAGCTTTGTCGGCATGCGGCCGCCGCTCACTTATCATCCCTGCAGGATAGATGAATATACTCCGGAGCAGATGAAGGTGTTTGACCTTCGCCCCGGAATCACCGGCTGGGCCCAGATCCACGGCCGCAACACTGTCCAGTGGGATGAACGCATCCGGCTCAATCTTTGGTATCAGCAGCACATCAGTTTCTTGCTGGATGTGAAGATCATCCTCCTGACGATTCTGGAGGTTTTGAGCGGCCGGGACGTGACCGTTACAGCGGACACTTCTGTCGGTTTTAACGGGAAATAAGTTCGCTGGGATTTTTTACCTCAGCCAGTTTATTAAGCATTTCGTACACACTGTCGAATCTGGTCAGGGAGGTATACGGAGGGGAACGCCCCTCTGTTTGAAATCCGATCCGGCAACATGCGCGGTGGATCGGAAAGCCTTGAGCAACAAGGCTAACATTGCCATCCGGCGCCCGGGCATGAAATGACAGCCGGATGGCCCACTGGTACCACCCGGTAAAAGAATGTACGCAGTACTTCTTTTGCCGAAGCGTTAGCGCTTGAAAGGGTATGAGCATGTCGATCAAACTGATGTACATCACCAACGAACTGCAGGTTGCCTCTATTGCCCAGGACGCGGGCACTGACAGGATATTTGTCGATCTGGAAGTAATCGGCAAGGCGGAGCGCCAGGGGTTTATCGATTCTGTCAAATCGCACCACTCAATTGATGACATTGCCGGGATCAAGGGCATTTTAAACCGTTCGGAACTTCTGGTCAGGGTCAACCCCATCCATGACGGCTCCAGGCATGAGATTGACCGCGTCATAGCCGGCGGCGCGCAGATCGTGATGCTGCCCATGGCAAAGTCCGTCAAAGAGGTGGAGCAGTTTATTCGATTTGTAAATGGCCGCGCCGGGGTCAATCTGCTGCTGGAAACCAGGGAGGCAGAGGAAGCCCTGGATGACATCCTGGCGCTGAATGGCATCGATGAGGTACTCATCGGACTCAACGACCTGCACCTGAGCTATCGCAGGACCTTTATGTTTGAGTTGCTGTCGGATGGTACGGTAGAGCGTATCTGCAGCAAACTGCGTCGGAAGAACATGTTCTACGGCTTTGGCGGTATCGCCCGGATCGGTTACGGTACCCTGCCGGCAGAGAATATCCTGGCGGAGCATTATCGCCTGGGCTCCCAAATGGTCATCCTGTCCAGAAGCTTTTGCGATGCGCATATGCTCAATGATCTGGATGTGATCGAGGACAGGTTCTTTAACGGCATTGACGCCATCAGGCGCTACGAAGAGCGATATATGGAATGGACTGACGCCCAGTTCTCAGCCAATCAGATCATTGTCAGGGATTATGTCGACAGGATCGTTGAAAATATGCAGGAGAAGATGCGCGCGTGAAGGCCTTGATCACATGCGCTTTCCCTCTTGCGGAGGACGAACTGGCACAGCTTAACTCATTGGGGCTGCAGATCACCTGGCATGCGGATGAACTGCGGCCGGTGTCCAGACCTGAGTTATATGAAGCGGTCATCTGCAACGCGCTCTTTATGCATCAGCCTATTGAGCGCTTTACTGGCTTAAGGCTGATCCAGCTTACCAGTGCCGGCTATGACAGGATGCCGCTGGACTATATCCGGTCCAATAATATCCGCTTGTTCAACGCCGGAGGGGTCTACAGCGCGCCGATGGCGGAGTTCGCCCTCTGCGGTGTGCTGCAGCTGTACAAGCAGGCTCGCTTCTTTGCGAAGAATCAGCAGGCGCATCTCTGGGAGAAGCATCGCGGTTTGTTGGAGTTGACAGATAAGCGGGTATGCGTCGTTGGCGCGGGCAGCGTGGGCGTCGAGGTGGCGAAACGCTTTGCCGCCTTCGGTACCTGTGTTACCGGCATTGATCTGTACCCAAAGGATACCCGATATTTCGAGACGGTCCTGGGGCTTGACAGGCTGGATGACGCGCTCGGTATGAGCGACATCATCGTGCTGACTCTTCCCCTGTCGGATGAAACCAGGCACATGTTCAACGAGGCGCGCCTGGGCCGGATCAAGCCGGGCGCGACCCTGGTCAACATTGCCCGAGGCGCGATCGTTGACGAGACAGCCCTGATAGGATCCCTGCAGTCAGGCAGGCTGGCCGGTGCCATATTGGATGTCTTTGAGGAAGAGCCACTGCCGGCGGACAGCCCCCTGTGGGATATGGAAAATGTCATCATCACGCCGCACAATAGCTTTGTGAGCAACAACACAAAAGCTAGGCTTCTATCTCTAGTATTGCAGAACTTTGCAGACTATGGAGTTTGAGAGCATGAACAGAAGAAATGCCATTGAAGTTATCACCTATGAATTCCCTCAGTATAGGGACATATTATTCGCACGCGGATACTTGGTGACTGACAATGCAAATGTACAGGAGGACCAATATCCCTTCTTTGGCATCTGGAAATCAGAGATAATTGGGAAATACCGGGTTCTTATCCATCCACAACAGACACACTATGTCTATAGTATTAACGATACATGCTTCTTGCTCATCGGTCATGCTTACAATCCATTTTCCATGATACACGATGAATCGAAGCTGTTGGTTGATTGTGCAAAAGCATATTTCTCAAGTGACGCAAACATATTCCAGGTCGTTAATGAATGGACGGGCATTTTTGCATTACTGATTTTCGATCGTGATCTGCAAATTGTACAGGACTGTTCTGGAATAAAATCGGTATATTATGGGAACATAAATGGAGTAAGCTATATTTCATCACATGCGCAATTGATTGCTGACCTATGCGATTTGGAAATGGATCCATTCATAAAAAAACTGATATCAAATCGTATGTACAAGGTGGGCAATCGCTATTTGCCAGGTGATATGTCTCCTTTCACTCAAGTAAAACACCTAAGTGCGAACCTGTACTTGACAGTGTCGCAAATGGGAGATTTCCGCAAAGTACGCTTCTTCCCCTCGCGTAGTCACGGTATGGTTATTGATAAAGATGACTGCAACAATACCATACAAACAATCTATGAGATACTTCACAAGAATATTGAACTGGCAGCAAGGAAGTGGGATAATCGATACATTTCTCTTTCTGGTGGCATGGATAGTAGGACTACACTCGCATGTGCCAACGGTTTATATGAAAAATTCAAGTACTTCAGTTTCACGTCAAAGGATACGGAATTCATCGATGCCGCGATGGCCCACAAGATGTGTGAGAAAATCGGGTTAGCACACGAAATAATCCCCATTCCAATGAGTAATGTTGAGGTACTTGATTATGATGTTTTGCACAAACTTATCGATCACAATGACGCTTACGTTCGATTTTTGAATGATAGCGAAATACGTAAACAAATCACACTATACAAAGAAAATAGGATTGGCGTAGAGCTCAAATCATGGATTTCAGAAACAGTCAGAGTATTCATGGATAGAAAGTATGGCTTGACTCACCCTGCGATTTTGAGTCCCCGGCATTTTAGCATATTCCAAACGCGGTTTATGGGATCTCCATTCTTGCTGCATAAATGTGACAGCAAATATGCGGATTACATCAGGTCAATCGGACTTGAGAAACCGATATTTGATTATGAGCATACTGATTTGTATTACTGGGAATTTCGCATGGGTTCTTGGGGGATGATGGTAGCGACTTCACTTGATATGTGTCATACTATTACCTTTCCCTGGAATAACAGGCTCATGCTTGAGAAATTCCTCTCTCTTCCGCGAAATGAAAGAAAACGCGATAACATCCACCGACAGATAATTGCTCTCGCAAATCCGGCTTTATCTGTGGAAGAGGTCATCAGCAACAAGTACTACTCTGAACGCCGAATTTGGTTGGAGAAACTATATTACTTCTACAGAACGTTACTAATTTCCAGAAGATAGCATGCACAAAATTAACAGTTTCTTACTTGTTTCTCCCAAGAACCGTACAGTCTACAATTTCCGTGGCGAACTTATCCGAGCGATATTGGAGAGAGGACACCCAGTGATTGTCACCGGCCCGGACACCACGGATATCGATAAAATAAAGGCACTGGGCGTCAACTTTTTTAAAATCCCGATGCGCAAGAACGGCATCAGCATCATTGAGGACATCAACTATTGCCTGCGCCTGTACCGCTTGATGCGCATACAAAAGCCCAACATAACGCTAGGTTACACTATCAAACCTGTTGTTTATAGCGCAATCGCCGCAAGACTGGCCGGTGTCAAGGCCATTATCGGCATGGTCACAGGCGCAGGATATACCTTTATCTCCGGCTCACCCAAGGCTAGGGCGCTTGGCAAGCTCGTCAGCCTGCTGTACAAGGTAGGCCTCGCTTGCTGCAGCCGCGTGATCTTCCAGAACACGGATGACCGGGATGAGTTCGTTCAGCGAGGGCTCGTCAAGGCCGGCAAATGCCATGTGGTCAACGGATCCGGCGTCAACATGGAATACTTCATCCCAACTCCAATACCCGAACAGCTCACCTTTTTCATGCTCTCCCGCCTGTTGAAAAATAAAGGCGTACTGGAATACCTTCAGGCAGCCAAACTGGTGAAGCAGACCCATCCCGAAGCCCGCTTCATGCTGCTTGGCAGCTACGACAGCCTGCAGGACGCCCTCTCGCGAGAGCAGATCGAGATCTACTTTTCAGACAATATCGTGGAGCGCTTTGACGAAACTGCCGATGTACGCCCCTGGTACAGCCAATGCAGCGTATATGTGCTGCCCTCCTACCGCGAAGGCACGCCGCGCACCGTGCTGGAAGCGATGGCCACGGGCCGCCCTATCATTACCACGGACACCAATGGCTGCCGTCAGACTTTGCAGGACGGCGTGAACGGTTTCCTGGTTCCGGTGCGTGACGTCAATGCCCTCGCTGAAAAGATGCTTTGGTTTATCGCCCATCCCGAACAGATCGAGCCCATGGGCAGGGAAAGCCTAAGGATCTGCCGGGAGAAGTTCGACGTGAACGAGGTGAACAGGGAGATGCTGAGGATTTTGGGAATATAGGATGCAGTAAAGCAATAGTGAAGCGTGTGCTTCGCACACGAGAAGCAATAGTGAAGCAATGGGAGCTTGGAAGTCTACCGGCATGCGGTAAAGCAATTGTAAAGCGTGTGCTTCGCACACGAGAAGCAATAGTGAAGCAATGGGAGCTTGGGAGACTACCGGTATACGGTAAAGCAATTGTAAAGCGTGCGCTTCGCGCACGGAAAGCAATAGTGAAGCGATTGGAGTCTTGTAGACCAGATTAGGCTTCCTTTTTTCTCAAACACTTCTCTACTGCTTCCCCACCACTGCCCATCTCACTCCCCCATGGTTTCTCCACTGCTTCTCCATCGTGCTCCTATTGCTTCCCTATCGCTTCCCCAACACTCCCCTATTGCTTTACCTTTACAATTGCTTCCCCACTGCTTCCCTATCGCTTCCCCACTGCTCCCCCATTGCTTTCCAATTGCTTCACAATCGCTTCACCATTGCTTCACCGCACCTACCCCCATATTCCCCTATTGCTTCACCACTGCTTCACCACTGCTTCACAATCGCTCCCTCATCGCTCTCCCACTGCTTCTCTATTGCTTCTCCATTGCTTCCCTATTGCTTCTCTCCTACTCCCCTCACAAGGAGCTCCCATGACACTATACGAAGGCCTTCTCTCCGGAACGGAAAAGCTGAGCCTCCTCGGCCTGGGCTACGTCGGCCTTCCCATCGCCGTAGCCTTTGCCCACCACGTAGATGTAATCGGCTTTGATATCAACGAGGCTAAAATCGCCCTCTACAAGTCCGGCATCGATCCAACAAGGGAAGTCGGAGATGCCGGCGTCCGAAATACAACCGTCCACTTCACCTCAAACGAAAAGGATCTCCGCCAGGCAAAATTCCACATCATCGCCGTGCCCACGCCCGTACATTCCGACCACACGCCGGACCTCTCCCCCGTCGAGGGCGCCAGCCACGTGCTGGGGCGCAACCTCACCCCCGGCTCAATTGTTGTGTACGAATCCACCGTCTATCCGGGCGTGACGGAGGATATCTGCGTGCCCATCCTGGAAAAGGAATCCGGCCTCCGTTGCGGCATTGATTTCAAGGTAGGCTATTCCCCGGAGCGTATCAATCCGGGCGACAAGCTGCACCGGCTGGACAGCATCGTCAAAATCGTCTCCGGCATGGACGCGGAAACGCTGGACATCGTAGCCCGCGTGTATGAGTTGGTGGTCTCGGCCGGCGTGCACCGCGCCCCAAGCATCAAGGTGGCGGAGGCCGCCAAGGTGATCGAGAACAGCCAGCGAGACATCAACATCGCCTTTATGAACGAACTGTCCATCATCTTTCACAAGATGGGCATCGACACCCAGGCGGTGCTGGAAGCAGCAAGGACCAAGTGGAACTTCCTGCCCTTTTCCCCAGGCCTGGTCGGCGGCCACTGCATCGGCGTAGATCCCTATTACCTCACATACAAGGCGGAGCAGCTGGGCTACATCAGCCAGGTCATCCTGGCCGGGCGCCGCATCAACGACAATATGGGGCATTTTGTGGCCGAGAACCTCATCAAGTGCCTCATCCGGACGGACAGGCCCGTCAAGGGCGCCAAGGTCGCCATCCTGGGCTTCACGTTCAAGGAGAACTGCCCCGATACACGCAACACCCGCGTCATCGACATCGTCCGCGAGCTCGCCGAATACGGCATCTCCCCCATCGTAGCCGATCCCGTCGCCGACCCCGCCGAAGCCCGGCATGAATACGGCGTGGAGTTTGTGCCCCTTGAGGACGTACGGGGGATGGACGCGGTGGTGATCGCCGTGGCGCATGACGCTTTCAAGAAATTGTCGATGGACCAGGTGGACCAATTATTTAACGGCGGTAACAAAGTACTTATGGATATCAAGGGATTGTTGGATCGGAAGGAGTATGAGGGGGCGGGATACTTATACTGGAGATTGTGAAGGCGGCCATTTGGGGTTTGAGAAGGGCAGCTACGCTGCGAGAAGCAATTGAGAAGCAATAGGAGCTTTTTGGAGACGAAGGTAGCATACTGAGAAGCAAGCTAGATGCGATAGAAGTGTGATTAGGAAGTGATGGAGAAACGTTCAGATAGCGATAGTACAAAGAGCAAGCACTTTGCGCGTACCACACCCTGTTTCCTGCGAAAACTCCAATTGCTTTCCAGCGACATAATCGCCCCTTCTCAATTGCATCCCTATCGCTTTCCGCCAAAGCCCCTATTGCTTCACAGCAGCGATGCTGCTGCTTCCCGGCGACGCAGTCGCCCCTTCTCAATTGCATCCCTATTGCTTTCCGCCAAAGCCCTTATTGCTTCTCAGCAGCGAAGCTGCTGCTTCTCTATTGCTTCCCCATCGCTTCCCCACCCCCACATCGAAAGGTTTTACAATGCAGAATTTTGGTTTTCAGAAACTAGACATTTATCAGCTGGCAAAGACCCTCGTCCTGGAAAGTTATCGATTGACCAAAGAATTCCCTGATACGGAGAAATACGCGCTTGTACAGCAAATAAACAGGGCGGTCATTTCAATACCCTCAAACATTGCCGAGGGATACAGCAGAAAAAGTAACAAGGATAAGTCGCATTTCCTCAATATTTCATATGGATCTTTAATGGAAATCGTCTGCCAGTACGAAATTGCACAATCACTTGGGTATATCACTGCTGGTCAATGTGAGGATATACTAGGAAAGGCGTATGATCTCGCAATTAGGATCAGCAATTTTCGCACATATGTAGCTTCGAAAGATAGCGTATAGTCGCTTCCCAATCGCATCTCCATCGCTTTCCGATTACCAACGACGCTTCCCAACTTCTTCCCAGTTTCCATCCCTATTGCTTCCCCATTGCTTCTCAACTGCTTCCCAGTATCCATCCCCAATCTCTTCCCTATCGCTTCCCCATCGCTTCCCCGCTCCTGCTCCTATAGCTTCTCTATTGCTTCCCAACTGCTTCCCAGTTCCCCACCCCCATTGCTTCCCCATTGCTTCTCAATTGCTTCCCAACTCTCCCTCCGAAAGGTCATTCATGCACGATTACGCTTTCCCAGCAAACACCACCTTCCTCGTCACCGGTGGCGCCGGCTTCATCGGCAGCAACCTCTGCGAGGCAATCCTTGGCCTGGGCCTCAAGACGCGCTGCCTGGACAACCTATCCACCGGCTTCCAACGCAACGTCGATCTCTTTGCGAACGATCCGAATTACACATTCATCAAAGGTGACATCAGGGACTATGATACTTGCCTCAGCGCAGCGCAAGGCGTTGACTACGTGCTCCATGAGGCCGCCTGGGGCAGTGTGCCGCGCAGCATCGCCCTTCCCCTGGTTTACGAGGAGATCAACATCCACGGCACGCTCAACATGTTTGAGGCTTCCAGGCAGGCCGGGGTGAAGCGCTTCGTCTACGCGTCCTCAAGCTCCGTCTACGGCGACGATCCGAACCTGCCCAAGGTGGAGGGGCGGGAGGGCAAGCCGCTATCCCCCTACGCGCTGACCAAGCGGACTGGCGAGGAGTATGCCATGCTGTATACCAAGCTATATGGGCTGGAAACGGTCAGCCTGCGATACTTCAACGTCTTTGGCCCACGGCAGGATCCAAACGGCGCCTACGCTGCTGTCATCCCAAGGTTCATCAGCGCGTTGCTGCGGGGGGAAGCACCTGGCATCAACGGAGACGGGGAGCAGAGCCGGGACTTCACCTACATTGAGAACGTCATTCAGGCCAACCTGAAGGCCTGCCTGGCGCCATCGGAGGCTGCAGGAGAAGTTTTCAACATTGCCTACGGCGGCAAGGAAAAGCTCATTGATATTTACTGGGCTATTGCCAGGATATTGGATCGGGAAGATGTCAAGCCGATGTTCGGTCCTGAACGCACGGGCGATATCAGGGATTCCAACGCCGACATCAGCAAGGCGAATAGGCTATTGGGCTATATGCCGGAGTGGAGTTCTAAAAAAGGAATTGAGGTGGCAATTGACTGGTATAAGGGGATAATTACGAATGGATAGACGTCTCGCAATCTGTATGAACGACCGCATGTTCAAACACTCCAGCACTTGGATACAAGGGTTTTTGACCTTTTGTGATGAAATGCATATCCCCTTTGAGATCATTAATCCGTATCGATCAGATATCATTACTCAGCTTGATCGGTTCAGTGCGATGATTTGGACAATTCAAAATTATGTACTGGCGGATATTATGGAGGCCAGGAGTATTTTACGCGTTGCTGAGGAAAAAGGTCTCAAAGTTTTCCCAGATCAGAGTACCATCTGGCACTTTGATGACAAGATCGCAGAGATGTATGCGTTGCAGGCAGTTGGTGCGCCTATCCCACAAAGCTGGGTTTTTTACCTGCTAGCGGATTGCCTGGCCTGGCTTGAGAAGGAAGCCGTATTTCCGCTGGTGGCCAAGCTGCGCTGTGGCTCAGGATCTAACAACGTCAAGTTGTTGAAGACCAGGGAAGATGCTATTCGCTATGCAAGACGCATGTTTGGCAGGGGCTTTGACCCTTCGCCCAGCCTAATGTACAAAGCGTATTCTAAGGTACAATCCTCTAGGGACTGGAAGACCGCCATATCAAGGGTCAAAAAAATTCCGGAGTTCCTCCATACCCGTAGGCACGCCAAACAGCTGCCGGTTGAAAAGGGGTACTGCTACTTTCAGGAGTTCATTCCCAACGAAAGGTATGACCTGAAAATCGTTGTTATTGGGAATAAGTTGAGTGGATTTGGCAGAAGTGTCCGCAAAGCCGATTTTCGCGCCTCGGGCGGTGGTAATATTATCTATAATCCTGCACTTATCTCTAAACAAATCATGGAATCAGCCTTTGAAGCATCAAGTGCCCTTGGACTGCAATGCATGGGATTTGACTATGTTGTAGACATCCGAACAGGCCTTGGGATGATAGTAGAAATGTGCTATGGATTTGATGCTGAGGTCCTTGCCAAAGCCAATTGCTATTGGGATATCTCCGGTAACCGTGTAAATGAAGCGCTGAATATTCCTAAAGAGGTGCTGGCCAATCTTCTGGATATTCATCAGGTTCCTTGACTTGAAAGGATAGTATGTCCGACATATTTCTACAGCACATCAAAGATTCCAAATATCCGGTAAGAACATCGCTGTATCATCCTCATCGCTTGTATCCCGAATATCCGTGGGATAACAATGAAATTGCAAAGGAATCCAATGATGTCTATGATATGGTTAGAGAGTGCTTGCGTGGTCTGGGCATGGACGCTGCCCATTTCGACAAACCGGTATGGAATCCATTGGGCAATCTGATTAGACATGGCAACACAGTGCTGATCAAACCCAATTGGGTCTCCCATCAAAACAAGAACCCAGAAGTCAAGGATAATCTTGAATGCCTGGTTACACATCCTTCCATTGTTCGTGCGGTTTTTGACTTTGTGTCAATCGCTCTTGATGGTACCGGTAAAATCATCATTGCAGATGCTCCGATGCAAGGAACAGACCTAGAGGCTTTGTTTGATACCGCTGGCTACAGGGAACTCTTTTCATTCATCCAAGAGAAGAATCGGGACACAATCATTGCAGATCTTAGAAAGGACCGTGTAAAAAGCAAAAAGGGTGTTCTATCAAAGCCCATCGAGACAAGCGGCAGAGCAGGATTTTTGAGAGTTGAGCTTAGCAATGTTTCTGCGCACGCGATTAACGATAATAAGGCGCTGCGATACAAAGTAAGCGACTACCTATCGAATGAAACCAAAGCTTTCCACTCCTCCGGGTACCATGCATATGATATCAACCGTTACGCTATAGAGGCGGATGTAATCATTAATCTACCAAAGCCAAAGTGCCACCGGTTGGCGGGGATGACCGGCGCCATGAAGAACATGGTGGGCATCGTATATGATAAAGCTTCATTGCCCCATCGCACTGAGGGCGACGCGGATTCCGGCACAGGCGACGCGTACAGGAAACGCAGTCTGTTAAAACGTTGGATGCACGCGCTGGATAACAAGAAAATCACCGCTGAACGGCAAGGAAAGCAGTTTATCGCGTACTTAACTCACTTGACAGCAAAAGGTTGTTTCTTGTTATCAGGCAATCTCTCAGGTGACGTTTACCGAGTTGGCGGCTGGTATGGCAATGATACCATATGGCGGACAGTAGTTGATTTACACAGGATCATCACGTTTGCTGACAAGGCAGGTAATGTAAAGTTAGAACCACAAAGGAAGATTTTGACAATCGGCGACATGATCGTTTGCGGCGAAGGAGACGGCCCCATCGGGCCAAGCCCAAAGAAACTGGGAGTCATCATGGCATCCGACGACATGGTTCTGTTTGACCGCGTCATGTGTCATATCATGGGGTTTGATGAAACCAGGGTCAAATCCTTGGGTTGGGTGGTGAAACAGTCAGGCATTGAAAAAGACCAGCCATTGCTGCATTCGAACATATCACAGCTGGATGGCATGCATTTGGACACAACGACTTTCTCTGCAACGTGGCATTTTGAACCTCACTCCTGCTGGAAAGGACATGTTGAACAGCAATAAGGTGTCGTGAATTGAAAAGAGGCTAGATGATTAGGATTCTTCAGGTAGTCACGAGCATGAATGTAGGCGGTATTGAAGTACTGCTGATGAACTTGTATCGAAATATTGACCGCTCAAAAGTACAATTCGATTTTCTCCTGCACCGTGCGAATGAAACCTTTTTTGAAAAAGAGATTCATGAATTGGGGGGCAGGATATATCGGGTGCCGTCAGTCAATCCTCTTCATCACCATGTTTACTTGAGGGCTCTTAACACATTTTTTGCTGAACACTCTGAGTATAAAATAGTCCATGCACACAACAATGCTTTCAGTATGTATGTCTTGCGCGCGGCTAAGCAGGCAAACGTCCCCGTATGTATCGCACATAGCCATACTACCGATGTTCCACTGGATTTTAAACGGATGCTTTTTTATAACTACTGCAGATTAAGGATAAATCGATTCACAGATTACTCATTTGCTTGCAGTATCGATGCAGGCAAATGGTTATTTGGTAAATTAATCATGGATAATGAACATTTTATTGTTTTACATAATAGCATTGATTGTTCAAAATTCGGTTATATAGAAACGACTAGAATGAATGCGAGAAACAGTCTGGGTATCAAGGATCAATTGCTAATTGGACATATTGGTACCTTTATTAACTATAAAAACCATAAATTTATATTAAGAGTCTTTAGTGAGATTATTAAACAGCACAAAGATTCTCTTCTTGTATTGATCGGTGGTGGTTCTTTACGAAAATCTGTGGAAAAACAAGCAAGAAATATGAAACTGACTGAAAGCGTCTTATTCCTCGGCATTCGCTCGGACGTACCACAGTTACTGCAGGCCATGGATTTCTTCCTATTGCCCTCGCTCTTTGAAGGTCTTGGAATTGTTCTGATTGAAGCACAGGCGACTGGACTTCCTTGCCTAGCTTCTGACCGGGTACCTAAAGATGCAAAGATTACAGACCTCCTTGAATACTTATCATTGGAAGATTCACCAGAGCAATGGGCATGGAAAGCACTTCATATGATAAAGGAAACACAAAGGAGAGATCATAGTAATGAGGTAAAAGCTGAAGGATACGATATTTCGGATACCACGCGATGGTTGCAAGATTTCTATCTATCTCATCAATTGGAATTCACAAAAGTCTAGTTCTGCAAAATCTTGTATGAAGAGGCGCTTTAATGGCACGACTTACAGTTTTTACACCAACATACAACAGGAGAGAATTGTTATATCGCTGCTTTGAATCGCTTCAGAGGCAGTCATCAACAGACTTTTTATGGCTCATCATTGATGACGGCTCGACGGATGATACGGATAAAGCAGTCATACAATGGCAGGCACAGGGAAATCCATTTGAGATTCGTTATAAATATAAAGATAATGGTGGCCTTCATACTGCATATAATACAGCGATAGAATTGCTCGATACCGAACTGGCAATGTGCCTTGATTCTGACGATTTTCTACCTGATAACGCAGTTAATCGGATAATCAATTTTTGGCAAGAGAATGGTGCTGAGTATTATGCCGGTATTGCTGGTTTGGATTATTCAATCAATGGTAAATTGATTAGTGACCCAATACTTGCAGTAAAGAGTATCAACTTGATTGATATCGCAATCGGGAAAAATAAGAATAGTGGCGGTGACCGTAAATACATCGTCCGTTCAGAACTATATAAACAGGTTGCCCCCATGCCAGTATATATGGGTGAGAAAAACTTTAACCCACATTATATGCACCTTCAAATCAGCAAACACTATGACTTTCTGGTGCTGAACGAGAACTTGTGTTTTGTACAATATCAACCTGCAGGTATGTCCAATTCGATATTCTGGCAGTACTACAACAGCCCGCAAAGCTTCGCTGAAATCCGCAAATTGTTGATTTCATTGCCCTTTACAAGCTGGCCTTACCGTTTCAGACAATATATCCACTACACTTCGTCCTGTATGTTAGCAGGCAGGGATCTGGGCATACAGAACCCGAACAAATTGATGATGCTGCTTGCTAGGTTGCCGGGTTATTTGCTATATCACCTAATCCTGTATAAAAATAGGAAACCGGCGGTAGAGAAAACTGCAGCTGTGCAAGACAAGGATAATACAAGCAAATGATCATATACTGGATGTTCCTTGGCCTGTGCCCTTTACTTGCCTGGGTAGCAGAAAAGAAGCCCAGGCGAATCATCCTGTCGGGGAATAAGCGGGTTTGCAGGCCAAGCGCAATGTGGGCCTTCCTGTCCATGTTTGTGATCATTTTATTTATTGGTCTGCGCAGCGGCATCGCCGATACATATGCGTATATCGGCGGTTTTAAAAGCATTCAACCGGATTCACTGAAGGATTTCTGGTCAGGAAACAGTGACAGAGGCTTCTTACTGTTCTCCTATATTATAAAGTTCTATGTAAGCAGTGATTACCATCTCTGGCTCTTTATCATCGCGTTCATCTCCGGTATAGCTGTGCTGAAGGGGCTGTATGATCATTCTGTTTTTCTCCCCTTAAGTGTCTACCTATATATCGCGTCAACTTTGTTCACTTATATGCTTAATGGTATGCGTCAATTCATCGCAATTAGCATTATGTTTTCTGCGTTTCCTCTTCTGATCAATAAAAAGTACCTTAAATTCCTGTTGGCAGCGATCCTTCTTTCAACATTTCATTTGTCAGCGTTGATTGCTGTTCCGTTTTTTTTCCTAGGATTGAATAAACCCTTCTCCTTCCGCAATTTTACAATATTGATTATATTTGTAATTATTGCATATTTTTCCAGCATCGTTTTTCCATACATTGATCAGTTGTTCATAGAAACACAATACCGGGATATCTCCACTGAAATTTCCTCATTTGCAGGTTCAAACGCATTCCGATTAATTGTAGCAGTGATTCCGGTTGCCTTATGTTATCCTCAACGCAGAAAAATTGAACAGCTTGCTTCCAGAACGTTAAATTTTATCATCAATATGTCAATTTTTCATGTCGGGTTCATGATAGTATCAACTACAGTCGGCGGAATATTCATAGGCCGGATGGCGGCGTATTTCAATATATTTAATCTGCTTCTGTATCCTGTTATTGTACGGATACTCTATATCGGTCATGACAGAATAGTGTTGAGAAGAAGCATTATTATTGGCTTTATAGGATGGTTTTACTATCAAACCTCAATTTCAGGACATCTGTATTACATTAGTGATGTGTTGGGATTAACACTCTAGCATTCATGTTTAGACAATCAGCGCTTCCAACCAAGTTCATCTTGCATACATAACGACAACATGGCCAAAATCGCTGCCAAACCTCAAAATATACAAAAAGGAGACGTCCTTGATAAATATCCTGTTCTTTATTCATGACCTTGGGATGGGCGGTGCCGAAAAGGCTTTGGTGAACCTTGTGAATAACATGGACCGCACCAAGTTTCGGATAACAGTGAAGCCGCTATTTGACATAGGTGTAAACCGAAAATTTCTAAAGCCTCACATATTGTATCAGCCTGTATTCAAACGACTGTTCCCGGCAAATACCCAAATGCTAAAGCTATTACCCCCGTCTCTTCTCTATAAAATCATGGTTCGCGACAAGTATAACCTGGTTGTTTCTTTTCTTGAGGGGCCGTCAGCGCGTATAATCAGCGGATGCAGAGATCAGGACACGAAGAAAGTTACATGGATCCATCCGGAACATCAAACAATGAAGATACTAGCCTATGCGTTCCGGAGCAGCAAAGAGGCAATCAAGTGCTACAACAGTTTTGACACAATTGTCTGTATATCAAACACCGTCAGGGATGACTTCGTAAGTATTTTAAACTTTAAAAAGCCTGTTACTATCCTACACAACGTCAACGAAACACTAAAAATCATAGAAATGTCGCAAGTCAAGCCGGATGATGAAGAGTTTTCGGATTACAAAGGCCTGAAGTTATGCGCGGTTGGCAAGATTACACCCAACAAGGGTATTATGGAACTTGCCCACATCCACCGGAGACTGTTGGCAGACGGCATCGAGCATCATTTTTACATTCTTGGCGAAGGTCCCCAGCGCAAAGAAATTGAAGAATTTTCCCAAAATAACAGATTGACAAACAGCTTCATTTTGCTTGGATACCAGGATAATCCTTATCAATATGTAGCTCGCTGTGACTTGCTGATCAGTGCGTCAAAGCATGAGGGATTCAGCACAGCCGTCACTGAGGCACTGATCGTCGGCACGCCAGTGGTCGCTGCCATATGCTCCGGGATGAAGGAACTTTTAGGAGAACACAATGAATATGGCATTGTGACAGAAAACAATGATGAGTCACTTTACCTGGGCATTAAACGAATGCTGACAGAGCCGGGATTACTGACATCATATAAGGAACGCGCTGCTATGCGCGGAAAAGAATTCAGCATGGAAAAGACGGTTAACGCCGTAGAGTCGTTTTTCTTGAACTTGCTGGGGAGGGATGTCCAATAGTAATTGAGGACGATACATATGGTCTCGAATGATATCATTGACAAGTTATTCTACCATCAGATATTTACAATCGCCATTCGTAATAAGATTGGATTGGATCTCAACTCAAACACATTTGGCGATGAACCTTTCTCGGTAGTATTGAAGGCCAAGGTCAACAATTGGTATGCAGATCCCTTTATTATTGAGCATGACGGGAAAAGATATATTTTTTTCGAGAATGTTTCGCAAGGAAGACGTAAGCTTCAGGTTGGCGTGATCAATGGTATGCATTCCATAGATGACATACGAGACATCCTTGATGAACCGATCGGTTTGTCATATCCCTTTGTTTTCAATGCAGCTGATCAATGGTATTTGATCCCGGAATCCCATGAAGCCAAGGAAATTAGGTTATACAAAGCGCTTGATTTTCCGTATGTTTGGGCTCTCAATAGAGTCCTGTTCAAGGATATTGACGCGGTGGATACTACAGTGTTCGAATACAATGGATACAGCTATATAATCACAGCAGTGAGACAAACAGATGGAGAAGGAGTCCAGCCAAGAATATTTAAATTGACCCATGAGTTGCCTGAAGACTGGATGCTTGATGAACTACCTTGGGAAGACTATGATATGTCCCAGTCCAGGTCTGCCGGCCGTATATTCAAAATCAACGATCGTTTTTATAGGCCCTCTCAAATATGTACCAGATTTGAGTATGGCAAGGGAATCATGATCAACGAAATTGACGTACACAGTTTGAATAACGGTAAATATCGGGAAAAAGATATTGTGAAGATTACTCCAGAAAGCGTAAGCCTATTAAATCTCCATAACAAAGTGACAGGCATACATACATACAACAGCTCAAAAGACTATGAAGTGATCGATGTAAAGTTCAAGCAATTCCAATTACAAAAACTGTTCAGATCATTGAAAAGAAGAATGAGCAGTGCTCTTGCCGATGATTCCTCCCGGGAAATTTGATAATCTGGGTTGTTACACTGCTTAGTTTGTCGAAAGGATATGTACTTTGACAGAAGAAATACGAATGAGTGTCAAACCGCTGTTGAGTGTCATCATCCCAGCTTTCAACACTGAAAAGTATCTGGGGCGCTGCATTGACAGCGTGCTTGAGCAGACTTACCGGAACCTGCAGGTCATTGTGGTGGATGACGGTTCGGCGGACGCGACAGGCAGGATTGCGGATGAGTATGCGCTTAGAGATAAACGTGTAAAAGTCATTCATCAGAAAAACCAGGGAGTATCGTCTGCGCGCAACCTTGGGATCATGGAGTCAAGTGGCGAATACATAGGTTTCGCGGACAGTGATGATGAACTGGAAAAAGATATGTATGAGTTGCTTATAAGTAACGCTACCAGATACAGCACGGATATCTCCCACTGTGGGTACAAGATGATTTTTCCTAATCGTGTTGACGAGTATCATGGCACAGGTGCATTCTTGCTTCAGAATCGTGAAGAGGGCGTTCGGGATTTACTGAACGGCAGGCTTATTGAACCTGGATTGTGTAATAAAATATACCGCCGGGAGTTATTCGAAGGCATCAATTATGATTTCACAATTCAAGAGCTTGAGGATTTACTTTTGAATTCCATCTTGTTTTCTAAATCATCATTGTCCGTATTCAAAGATGATACCAAATATCATTATATGATCCGGAAAGAATCGGCAACAACCTCTGATTTTACCCTTCGAAAACTGAATGACATAATTAAAGTGGCTGAATCCGTTGTTACGAACTACAGAGGGAATATACAACTCGAGAAGTACGCTTTGGCGAAGCGTCTCAATCTATACATTAGTCTGTACACGCAGGCCGCTCTTTCTAAACAAAATGAGATACACGACCGAGAACCAGACCTGCGATGCAGGATCAATGAGTATAGATTAGACATGAAGCACATCTCAGTTAAGTACCGCTTATTTGCCAATGGAATCATATATTGCCCTACTGTCTATTTACTAATAAAAAGAATTCACGCGCGAATCACCGGGAGTAATCAACGCTACATTGTCAGTTCAGAATAACAAAATGTCCCAAGTAAAATGGCTCTCAATAATATGTGCATATTAATCAAAGAGGAAAGGGGCACTAATGGACAACACAACGCTTAGCAAAATTCACGACAATATGTTAGAAATCTATCTGGAAATAAAAAGACTATGCAATAAACATGGCTTAGTTCATTTTGTCGTTGGGGGTACTTTGTTGGGCGCTGTTGTTCATCACGGATTCATTCCGTGGGATGATGATCTTGATATCGCAATGCCCAGGAAGGACTATGATAGATTCATCCATATCTGCCAACATGAACTGAACCCCAAATACTATTTGCATCATCAATCAACGGATCCCAATTATTGGCTTTGTTTTGCGAAGGTTCGCAAAAACAACACCATCTTTCTTGATAAAATTCGGAAAAATGTAAAGGCTCATGCCGGTATTTATGTTGATGTATTCCCTTTTGATTACTCCAGAAAGGCTGGTTCATTCCATCAGTCTGTCAAGTGGAGAACCATGACTTACTTGAACAACTATATATATAAGAAAGTAACAAAAGAACCATTGCAGGGAAGGTCTTCCGGAATTGTTGCCTTTTTATTCTCTTTTTTTACTATTTGTCAGCTTTCGAATTTTAGGGATAGAATCATGAAAAGCTTTAAGAGCAATAATGCCCACTATTATGTAGATCTTGCCGGAGGCAGAAAACTTGACAACTCTTTTTTCGAAGTCAATAGAATGTTGCCTTTGCAGGAAATGCCGTTTGGAAGCATAACTGTGACTGCACCTCAAGACCCGAATTATTACTTGCTGAAGCTGTATGGCAGTAAATACACTGTTATCCCTCCTGAAGATGAGCGAGTTACGCACGAACCGTTAAGGATATCATTTGATGTAGCTGCAGAGGAAAATAAACCTTACGGGCAGGAGGAGCCATGATCAGAAGCATCATAAGAGAGTTTTTGTATAGGCTCAGGGGAGAGTTTACAACAGAAAAGTTGATCCGGATGGGTATGACAGTTGGTACAAACTTTGAAAGACTATGCGGCACGATCCTTGATCCTTCCCATTGCTGGCTGATCACGATTGGCGACAATGTTACGATCGCTCCCAGAGTTCATGTCCTCGCGCATGATGCCAGCACCAAAAAATGGCTGGGTTATACGAGAATTGGAAAGGTTACCATTGGGAACAACGTCTTCATTGGCGCTGAAAGCATTATATTACCAAATGTGACTATTGGTGATAACTGCATCATAGGGGCCGGAAGTGTAGTGACCAAAGACGTTGAGCCTGGTACTGTTTGTGCCGGAAATCCGGCAAGAGCATTGGGTAAGATCGATGTGTTCATTGAGAAAAATAAAACGTCGATGATAACCAGGCCCGTGTATGATGTGTCCTATACACTAAGAGGTGATGTAACAGGCGATAAGAAAAATGAAATGAACACTGATTTGGCTGATGGCATTGGGTTTGTTGACTGAAGTTTGACATTTCGCTAATTTTCTTTAACAACAAGGATCGGAAAGGTGTCTCAAAATGCCCGAATTGTCCATCATTGTACCCATTTATAATGTCGCAGAATACTTACCGAAGTGCCTCGACAGTATTATGGCGCAAACCTACCGGGATTTTGAATTGATATTGGTTGACGACGGCTCATACGATGGCTCCGAACAAATCATAGATCATTATGCCTCTAAAGATAAACGGGTGATTGTTATTCATAAGACAAACGAAGGGGTCAGCAAGGCGCGGAACACTGGATTGGATAGGGCACGCGGCGTGTTCCTTGGTTTCGTAGATGGCGATGACTACATCGACAAGATGATGTATGAGTCAATGATTGCCTTGATGGAGCGTACGAACAGCGATTTAGGCATTTGCGGCTATTCTTTACTAGATATTTGGGGGAATATTCTTTACAAAACCCAGGAAGATGGAGAAGCCATCCTTACCAGAGAAGAAGCGCTTGAAATGTTCTTTCAAACTTCTCAGACATTTTTAGGAAGTATATGGAATAAGGTGTATCGAAGAAGTGTTTGTGAAGGCATACATTTCTCTGAAGGAATATGCATAGGTGAAGATACTCTTTTTTTGATCCAATTCATGTTACTATCAAAAAAAGTAACATACATAATGAAACCAATGTATTATTATTTGCAGAGAAACGGCAGTTTGATGCAAAACAATTTACTAAAGCAATCTCAAGGTATTAGTGTCTATTATCAAATCAGTCAGATGATCAAACTGAAAATTCCTCACCTATATCCGAATGCATATGCAAAGTATTTAGATGCCTGTATTCGTTACCTGGATAAATTAACGAATGAGGGTGAAAAATATCTGGACGAGAAACTGAGAATCAAAAGGATAATTATAAAGAACATGTGGCAAATCCTTAGATGTAACAACATTAGGTTGAAACTGAAAATTGCGTACTTTTTACGTGCAACTAAAAATGTCGGTTAGCGATTTTTGTGGATTTCTATTTTCCATATCTACACACTTATATCGATAGTCGTGTTTGACATGGCATTATTTGAGTTGACATATCAATCAAATAGGTTGAACATTTATTAAGGAGATATATGTCAGAAGGAAAAATGAAGACAGTTATAACACCCAGGAAGCGATGGCTTGACTTCCGGCTTGGTGAACTGTTTCGATACCGCGATTTGGTTACACTCTTTGTCCGGCGTACTTTCGTCTCCCAATACAAACAGACTATCCTCGGCCCGGCATGGGCTATCATCCAGCCACTGCTGACAACCCTCATCTTCACAGTGGTCTTTGGCAATATCGCCAAATTGCCAACGGACGGTACGCCACCCTTCTTGTTCTATATGTGCGGCAATGTTGCCTGGGGTTACTTCGCGCAGTGCCTGACACAGACCTCAAACACGTTTGTTTCCAATGCGAACATCTTTGGCAAGGTCTATTTTCCAAGGCTGGTGATGCCGGTCGCCACCGTAATATCCGCCATTATCTCATTCATTATCCAGTTTATGCTCTTTCTCCTTTTTCTTTTGTATTTTGTACTGAGATACCCCGGTGGCATCATACTAAATATGCATATGCTGCTGCTGCCGTTGTTAATCATTCAGATGGCACTTCTGGGTCTTGGCGTTGGCATTATTGTTGCGGCGGTTACAACCAAGTACCGGGACCTAAATATGTTGGTTGCCTTTGGAGTTCAATTGTGGATGTACGCGACGCCGGTGGCCTATTCTTCCAGCATGATCCCCGCAAAGTATATGAGTCTTTACCGGCTCAACCCCATGACTCCTATCATTGAGGCCTTTCGCTATGCCTTTCTTGGCGCTGGCTCCTTTCACTTAACGGACTATCTCGTCGGCTGGGTAGTCACATTATTTTTGTTGCTTGTGGGGTTGATGCTGTTCAGCCATGTTGAAAAGACTTTCATGGATACTGTATGAGGATGATCGGATGAGCGATACTGTCATTACTTTTAACCATGTCAGTAAGGAATACCGCCTTGGCGCCATTGGTGGAGGTTCACTGAAAAGCGAATTGCAAACATGGTGGGCGAGGAAAAAAGGGAAAGATGACCCGTATTCCGTTATTGTCTATAAAGAGAAACATCATACAAACCAACGCTTTCTGGCACTGGATGACATAAGCTTTGAGGTGAAGCGTGGGGATGCACTTGGTATCATCGGACGCAACGGTGCCGGTAAATCGACTATGCTTAAACTTCTGTCCCGCGTGACAGCGCCGACAAAGGGTACTATCTCATACATTGGAAGAATCGCGAGTATGCTGGAAGTAGGAACAGGCTTTCACGGTGAACTGACAGGCCGTGAGAATGTATACTTGAACGGTGCGATTCTTGGTATGTCCAAGGCAGAGATTACCAAGAAGTTTGACGAAATCATCACTTTTGCAGAAATGGAACAGTTCATTGATACACCGGTCAAGCGTTATTCCAGCGGCATGTATGTTAAGCTGGCATTTGCGGTTGCCGCACACCTGGACAACGAGATACTGGTTTTAGATGAGGTACTGGCCGTTGGGGACATGAAGTTTCAGCAGAAGTGCCTTGGCAGGATGGAGAACATCGCAAACAAGGAAGGCCGCACACTGCTGTATGTGAGCCATAACATGAATACCATCAAGCAGTTGTGCAACAAGTGCATTCTATTGGACCAAGGGAAGATAACATATTGCGGCAGCACGGAAAATGCAATAGATCTGTATATGCAGAGTAATAACGATCTTGCTGCATACAAAAGCTTCATTGACTATATTAGGCCCTGGTATTTGAGTAATGGAGGCATTCTCATAAGTAGTTGTGAGTTATTGAACAGCAAAAATGGTGAGATTCAAGGAGAACATGTTGTCTTTCGCATCACTTTTAGCAGTAAAAAGGAAATCGAGAATCTTCGCATTCGAGCAGAAATACGAACAACACTTGACATCCCCGTTTGTACCGCATTATCAACTGTATTATATAAAAAGACACATAAAGACTCAGAATATGAAGACATATTCCAGATTAATGTTAATAGCCTCATACCTGGCAGATATTCAGCAGTAATTGTTTTCTATCAATGTGATGATTATGGTGCAAATACTATGCTTGATTCCGTTCCAAATGCAATTGAGTTCGTGGTTCCATTCGGTGGACTAATAATGTGGGAGAAAAGTAACTTTGGGTACATCCAATTGCCAGATATTGAAAGGTTATCTTGAATTGCTTATTGTTGCCATGGATTATGAGTAGTGCAAATGTCAGAATTTTACAGTTCCCAAAGGACGAATTTTGACTGTTTGTTTGCCTTTCTGATAGTATTTGATGAGGTTATAATGCCAAGAAAATCTCCTACCAATCGACTCTTGCAGCCCGCTGAAGAGATCTTGCTGATGCTTCTTCGGCGGGCTTTGTTTTCGGCCGAGTTAGAAAGCGGCGACCTATCCGAACCTATCCGCTGGGACATCGTGTTTGATGGTAAGCGTAAAGCAGAGCGTCACCTGTTGAACCGCACACAAGACGGCTACAATGT
>CAZPBJ010000028.1:0-36860 GCA_964584685.1 uncultured Christensenella sp.
GACCCTTTTCGATCAAGAGTTCCAGGATACTGATCCTCGTTTCCGAGCCAAGCGCTTTGAACAAGGGGAAACCCTCCCGCAGGGACTGAATGTGTAACATGGGCAGCTCCTTTGCACGTTAATCCGGTTCATCACACTGTTCTGCAGGAATGGTTGTACACTACAGATGAGAAATTATACAATACGAAAACATGTTTCGCAATACTAATTTCTACAATATGCTAAAAAATCCTGCCGTGAAAGCCCAATATACCGAATATTTTAATGGATTCCAATATAAAGCAAGCTTGACAGCCTCCTGCGCAGGCGCTATACTTCCCCCATCCCAAGGAATGAGGGAGGACAAGCCCGCTCAACCGCCTTCAAGAGAGGCCGCGCCCCGGCTGCAAGCGCGTCCAGGCAAAGGGAGACAGGGTACCGCCGCCTGACCGTGGGCGCGGGATGCGCGTTAGAGCATCACCAAGTGGCTTTTAGCAAACAGGGTGGAACCGCGGATGGCAGCATTCGTCCCTCAGGGGATGGGTGCTTTTATTTTATCATCCAACACAAAGGAGACATGATATGGAACTCATCATCAATGGTGAAAAACGGCCCTTCCCGGATGGAACCAACGCGCTGGATATACTCAGGGATATGGAGGGCGACCTGAAGAAGGCGGCCATCGCGGCCAATTTCAACGGCGAGCTTGTGGAACTGCAGCAGCCCCTGCATGGGGACGGTAAACTGGCGTTTTTGACCTTTGAGGATGAAGGCGCCCGCCGCGTGCTGCGCCACACCGCCTCACACGTTCTGGCTTCGGCAGTCAAAAATGTGGTGCCGGGAGCTAAGCTTGCCATCGGTCCTGCTATCGAAAACGGCTTTTACTATGATTTTGACGTAGATGAACCATTTACGCCCGAAACCCTGGCAGCCATCGAAAAGGAAATGGGCCGCATTATCAAGCTCAATGACCGTGAGGTGCGCTTCACGCTGCCCAGGCAGGAAGCCATCGCCCTGATGGAAAAGCGCGCTGAGCCTTATAAAGTTGAGCTTATCCGCGACCTGCCCGAAGACGCGGAACTGAGCTTTTATCAGCAGGGTGAGTTTGTGGACCTCTGCGCCGGCCCTCACTTGCCCAGCACCGGACGCATCAAGGCCTTCAAGCTGACCAGCATCGCCGGCGCCTATTGGCGCGGCAGCGAGAAAAACAAGATGCTTCAGCGCATCTACGGCACCGCCTTCACAAGCCGGCAGGATATGGATGAGTACCTGAACCAGCTGGAAGAAGCAAAGAAACGCGACCACCGCAAGCTCGGACGCGAGCTTGATTTGTTTGACATCCTTGACGAAGGCCCCGGTTTCGCCTTCTTCTATCCCAAGGGCATGGTGCTTCGCAATACGCTGGAAGACTACTGGCGAGCCATTCACCTGACGCATGGCTATGAGGAGATCAAAACCCCCATCATGCTTTCCCGCGAGCTGTGGGAACGTTCCGGCCATTGGGACCACTACCGTGACAACATGTACACAACCAAAATCGACGAGCAGGATTTTGCCATCAAACCCATGAACTGTCCCGGCGGCATTTTAGCTTACAAGCGCAGGCTGTGGAGTTACCGTGATCTGCCGCTGCGCGTTGGTGAACTGGGCCTGGTGCACCGCCACGAAAAATCCGGCGCGCTTCACGGCCTGATGCGCGTGCGCAGCTTCACGCAGGATGACGCGCATCTGTACACCACGCCCGAGCAGGTCAAAGACGAAGTCAAGGGGATCTACGCGCTTGACGACGAAGTATACAAGGCCTTCGGATTCCAGTACCGTGTGGAACTTTCCACCCGGCCTGAAAACTCCATCGGCACGGCCGAAATGTGGGAGGAAGCCACGCGCAATCTGCAGGAAGCCCTGGATGAAATGGGCGTCAAGTACGCCATCAATGAGGGCGACGGCGCTTTTTACGGCCCCAAGATCGACTTTCACCTCAAAGACAGCATCGGGCGCACCTGGCAGTGCGGCACCATCCAGCTGGATATGAACCTGCCGGAGCGCTTTGATATGACCTATACAGGCCCTGACGGTGAAAAGCACCGCCCAGTCATGCTGCACCGCACCGTCTTTGGCTCCATGGAGCGTTTCATCGGCATCCTGACCGAGCACTTCGGCGGCGCCTTCCCCCTGTGGCTGTCCCCGGTGCAGGCAAAGATACTGACCATCACCGACCGCGCGGACGAAGCGGCCCTGGCCCTGCAAAAGAAGATGGCCGCAAATGGTCTGCGCGCCGAATGCGACTTGCGCAATGAGAAGATCGGCTTCAAAGTGCGTGAAGCGCAGATGCTCAAGGTACCCTACATGCTGGTCATCGGCGATAAGGAAGCGGAGAACGGCAGCGTCTCCATCCGCACCCGCAAAGGGGAGAGCCTTGGCGTGATCGCTCAGGAGACCTTGATAAGCAAATTGCTTGAAGAAAACGGCGCCCGCTCGCCGGAGCGCAGCTGGGAATTGTAAACAATGCCAAAGACAAGGAGCGGCCAAATGCGGGTCAGGTACAATATCATGCTGTGGCTGAGCGTGCTGGCCGCCCTTATTCCCTGGAACGCGCCGGCTCAAGCACCGCGGTCGGCGCAAGTGCTTGCCCGGTATCCCTGCGATCCCGCATTATTCATGCAGGGTTTGGAACTGGTGGACGGCAGGCTGATCGTATCAAGCGGCCTCTATGGGCAGTCTTTGATCGGGGAGATCGATCTGCCCTCAGGCAGGCTGGAAAACGCCGTGCCCCTTGAGGACGGCCAGTTTGCTGAAGGCCTGACGGCAGCAGAGGCCGGCATCTGGCAAATCACCTGGCGGGAGGGTCTTGCCCAGCTGCGCGATAAAAGCACCCTGCTTGAGCTGAAACGCGTAAGATATGAGGGTGAGGGCTGGGGCCTGTGCTCTGACGGTCAGGTCCTTTATATGTCAGACGGCAGCGCCGCACTCACCCTGCGCGACCCCGCCTCGTTTGAAGTGCTTGGAAAACTTGAGGTGCGCCAAAGCGGCCGGCCGGTCTTCCGGCTCAACGAGCTGGAATACGCGCAGGGCCATATCTTTGCCAATGTATGGATGGAGGACATGATCCTGAAAATCGATCCATCCAATGGTGACGTTGTGAGGGCTTATGACCTCTCCCAACTCAAGGAATTCGTATTTCAAGGTGAGCCGGCCCCTGATGCCAACGCGGTGCTCAACGGCATCGCCTGCATCAGGGACGACCTCTTTTATATCGGTGGAAAGAACTGGCCCCTGCTGTTTATGGTGCAGCTGCCCTAAACTACCCGACGGGACCTGTGTCATCCTCGATCGTGATGAAATCGGCCACCCAATCCATTGTCAGGATTTCATAGTGCTTGGGGTCCGAGTGTTTTGCGACGCGCAGGGTGCCTTCCTGATCGAAGATGGGCCCATGGAAAGCGTTAAACCTGCCAAGCTGAATGCTGGAGCGCAGGTAATGCAGCAGGTTGTTGGCTGTGGGATGCAGGAATTCCGATGATTTAAAGGTAAGCGCACCTGCGCCAAGGCCCCACCACAGCCCTGTGACCGAGGGATCCCGTACGTCAATGGCTCGCAGCACGTCCAGGCTGTTGTTGAGGTAGCTTTTTACGATCTCCGTGTAGTAGCGCCCCCAGTCCCAGGCGGGCGAAGCCAGGTACTCGGATGGCTGCCCCTTGTCATGCAGGCGAAGCAGGAAGCTGAAGCTTCCCTCCGGTGACCCGACCATCGAAAGTCCGGGGTAGTCAGGCACCAGCGCGATATCACAGCCCAGCGCCACTGCCTGGCGGATGCCGTTTGAGGCGCTGGTGTGGTCATCCACGGTGACCCCTCTCATCATCAGGTAGATCTTGGCATCCGGCCTTACTGATTTGACCCCCAGGCCAAAGGCGTTGATGTCGGACGTGTGGCGCTTGGTGTCTGTGTGCGGCGTCACATAGGCAACGCTTCCCGTCAGCGTCCCCAGCCCTGCCGCTACCCCGCAGAGAAACACGGGCTCATAATATCGCCCGTAATATGTGTTCAGGCGATAATCCTGGCGAACCCTGGAATAGACCAGCGTCAGGCAGTTGGGATTTTCAAGCGAAAAGCGCAGCGCGGCTTGCGCCAGGCGGGTAGAGGTCACCAGCAGCAGGTCCATGTCCCTGGCATGCTGGGTCAGGAGTTCATAGGCGTTGTCAGGCGTCAAGTCCTCCACAAAGGAAGAGCGCACGGCGTCGCCCAGAGCCAGCTGCATTTTTTGCCTGGCTTTCTCGTGTTCCCCTATCCAATTGTTCTGCGTGCGCCCTTTCTCATAGGCAAACAGCACTTTGGCTGTTTTGCGGGCGCTGAAGATGCGGGAGATGAGATTTGGCTGGGCTTCCTCCTGCACATTCATCAGCAGCGTTGGTTCTGCCTGCGGATTCTCCACCAGGATCAGCTGCGGCTGCAGCTGGATGATGCGCTGGGTGAGCACATCCAGCGGCGTGCTGATGATGAAGCCGTATACTTTCAGGTATTCAAGGAAAGCGTCGCCCAGCAGCAAAGTGCTCTTGGCGGCGATGTAAGCCCCTTCGAAGCGCAGGAACATGCCGTTGAAATTGATTTCCCGCTCTTCCTGTGTCAACTCGCTGAGCAGCGCGAGTTCGGTTTTCCGCAGCGTCTCATAACGCTGGGCAGAGCTGAGCTGGATGTTGTTGAACAAGCCTTCCTTGTCATAGCGCAGATAGGCGTAATAGGTGGCGGTGTCCGGGTCGTCGCTGTCCAGCTGAGGAATCAGCCGCGTAATTTCCGCGCGAACAGTAGGCGCGCCAAAGTGCTTCAGCACGCTGACGCGCTTGTTGCCTTCCACTACATAGTAATTCCACAGGTACTCATAGACCTGAATGGGATCGCGCAAGCCTTCCCCCATGTGGATGGCGCACAGCGACATCCACTTGCCGGCGAACTCCGTCCCCTCCGGATGCAGGGGCATGAAGCCCGCGCTGAAGGAATAGGCGCGCGCCGAGGTATAGGTACCCATGATGCGTGAGATGGATATCTCGCGTGTTGGCTGCTTGACATAGGCCATGATGCGGTTCTCTTCGGTGATTTCATCCAGCACAATCAAGGTGCCCCGCTCGCCTTTGGCAGTCAGCTGACTGAATTGCCTGCGGCCCAGCCGATAGGCCCGCTCATATTCCTGCCTGGCCTCAAGTTCGTAGTTTGCCGGCATAAATCCTCCCCCAGTCATACCTGGTCTTGATGTAGCTCAGGCGTTTGCGCTTGGCCGGCCTGCGGACATGAAGATCCATCACGCTGTAGCCATAGGTGTTGATCACGCTGACGCCTTTGTAGGTGATGTAGTGCTTTGCGCCCGGATAGTTCATGTGCTGGTGGCCATGCAGATGATAGCTTGGTTTGAACTGCTCCAGCAGCGCCAAATAGCTCAGGTATCCTTTATGGAAGCTGTCTTCCCCATCGCCAAGGCCAAGGGCAGGCGCATGGGTGACCAGTACGTCAAAACCGCCATACGTGCATATTTCGGGCATACGCTTGACGATCTGGCGTGCGACTACCTTCTCAGCGTAATGGAATGGCTTGGGGCTCCGGCTGTTGGCGCCGCCAAAGCCGATAAAACGTACGCCTTTGATGACGGCCATTTTCTGCGTGATGTCCTCACAGCCCTCCGGGGGGTGCAGCAGGTAGTCGCCGTCATGGTTGCCGGGCACATAGATAAGCGGCGCCGCCACCATGGTTGTCAGGAAGCTCAGGTAACTTGCTTTCAGGTCTCCGCAGGATATGATCACATCGATGCCGGTGAAAATCGAACGGTCAAAATAATCCCATATGAACATGCTTTCGTGGTCTGATACGACCAGCGCCCGCAAGTGTGTCATGCGTGACCGCCTTTCAGTTCAGTGGGATCATCCTGTCATGATATGCTCTGTGTCTCAAAGACTTAGCCGCTTTAGACGCTGACGCTTCCCTGCGGCAAGGCGATATCCGCATAGCGGCCAAGGATCTCCCCCGCCTCGCCGCACAGGTAGTCCTCCGTCTGCATGGCGGCGCAGCCTACATAAGCTTGGGGCAGCAGCGCCTTGCCGATTGTTTCTTCATCAAGCTTGAAGGCAGCGTCCCCCGCGATGCGTTTGAGCAGATCATTGGGTTTTCCTTCCATCTTGATTTCATGCGCGGCTGCCTGGGCATGCACGCGGATGCGCTCATGCAGGTCCTGCCTGTCACCGCCCATCTTGACCGCGTCCATCAGGATGTTCTCAGTAGCCATGAAGGGCAGTTCCTCCATCAAATGCCTGTGCATCATCCGGGGATACACGACCAGGCCCGAGGCAACATTGTGGTACAGCGTCAGCAGCCCGTCTACTGCCAGGAAGCCCTCGGCAATGGCGATTCGCCGGTTTGCGGAATCATCCAGTGTTCGCTCCAGCCACTGTTCTGCTGCCGTCATGGCGGCGTTTTGCTGATTGGCAATCAGGAAGCGGCTGAGCGCGGCCATACGCTCACAGCGCATGGGATTGCGCTTGTAGGCCATGGCGGAAGAACCGACCTGGGCTGTTTCAAACGGCTCCTCCACTTCCTTGAGATGGGCCAGAAGACGGATGTCATTGGAGAACTTGTGCGCGCTTTGACCGATCTGGGCCAGCAGATTCAGCGCGGAACTGTCCACCTTGCGTGAATAGGTCTGGCCCGAGACAGCCAGCGGTTTCTCAAAGCCCATGGACCGCGACACAAGGATGTCGAGCTGTTTGACTTTATCATAGTCACCGTCAAAAAGAGCCAGGAAACTGGCCTGCGTGCCGGTGGTGCCCTTGGAACCCAGAGGCCGCAGCGAATCTATAAAGCCGCTGACCTGCTCCAGGTCGCTGAGCACATCCTGCAGCCAAAGCGTCGCGCGCTTTCCTGCGGTGACCGGCTGCGCCGGCTGAAAATGCGTGTATCCCAGGCAGGGCAGCGCCTTGTGCCGGTCAGCAAAGGCGTACAGCGCGCGCGCCACTGCGACCAGGCGCGCCTGCACCAGCAGCATGGCTTCCTTCATGATGATGATGTCCGCGTTGTCGCCCACATAGCAGCTGGTGGCGCCCAGGTGAATGATGGGCCTCGCCAGCGGGCAGGCGTCGCCAAAGGCATGGACATGGGCCATCACATCATGGCGCAGCGCGTTTTCATATACACCCGCGGCCTCAAAATCGATATGGTCAAGCTCCGCTTCCATCTGCGCCAGCTGCGCGTCGCTGATGTCAAGCCCAAGCGCTTTTTGACTTTGCGCCAGCCACAGCCAAAGCCTGCGCCAAATCCCGACGCGATGTCCGTCGGAAAACAAGCCCTGCATCTGCCGGCTGGCATAACGCTGGGAGAAAGGCGATTGATAGGTCAGCTGCGTGCTCATTTGCGGCCTCCGGCTTTTGATAAGTGAATCCTACCACAAGCATGGCTTGCCGACAAGGCGTATCTCATGTATACTGATGGCGCAGATTTGTATGATGCCGGGGAAGAGGGCTGTACGCCCTCCAAGGGGGGATGTCGAAAATGGCGGCCATTCAGGTCAGGCAGCTTTCCTTCACCTATCCCGGCAGTTTTGCGCCTGTTTTCAGCGGCCTTGATTTTACCATGGACAGCAGCTGGCGTTTGGGGCTGGTTGGCCGAAACGGACGGGGCAAAACCACTTTGCTGAAGCTGTTGAGCGGTCAATTGCAGGGTCAGGGGCAAGTGCTTTCAGGCACGGCATTTGATCTGTTTCCCCCTGAAACGGATGAAAACCAAAGCGCATTGCGCGCCCTGCGCCAGGCTGTCGGACCCTTTGATATCATGGAACAGGAGATGGCGCGCCTTCTATCGCTTGGGGATGAGGCTTCCCTCCAGCGCTGGGGCGAGCTGGAACACGCGTACAGCGCGGCTGACGGCTATATCATCGATGCCCTCATCGCGCGTGAATCGGACAAGATGGGCATAGACCCCCTGGTATTGGGACGTGACTTTGGCAGCTTCAGCCCCGGCGAACGCACCCGCCTGCTGCTGGCCGCCCTCTTTTTGCGCAAGAACCGCTTCCTGCTGATCGATGAACCCACAAACCACCTGGACCTGCCGGGACGCAGGATAGCAGGGGATTATCTGGCAGGCAAACAGGGGTTTCTGCTGGTCTCCCACGACCGCGCCTTCCTGGATAGGTCTGTGGACCACATCATGGCCCTTCAAAGGAACAGCGTGCGCATTGAAGCGGGCAATTACAGCAGTTACCGTCAAAATAAAAGCCTGCGGGATGATTTTGAACAGGAAGAAAACGCGCGGCTGAACAAGGACATCAAGCGGCTGACGATTTCCGGGCATGAAAAGGCCGCCTGGAGCGACAAAATTGAAGCCGGGAAAATCGGCGGCCATGAGGCTGACAGGGGCTACATCGGAGCGCGCTCCGCCGCCATGATGAAGCGCAGCCTGGCCATCCGTCACCGCATCGACAAGCGCGTGCATGAAAAAGAAGGCCTGCTCAAGGATATCGAGTTCAATGCCCCCCTCAGCCTGCAGGCGCTCAAGCACCCCGCCCGTGTCCTGCTCAAGGCGGTCGACCTTGGCTTCGCATACGGTGACCGGAACCTCATCAGCCACTTGAACCTGCAGTTGGCCCAAGGCCAGCGGCTGGCTATCACCGGCCGCAACGGCGCGGGCAAATCAACGCTGCTGAAGCTGCTTGGCGGCACACTGACACCCACCTGCGGCAGCATCCTGCGCCCCGGTGACCTGATCATCTCGGTATTGCCACAGGAGACCTTTGGCTTCAACGGCACGCCGGTCGACCTGGCCGGGCGTCTCCATCTGCCGCTTGACCATTTCCTGATGCTGCTGCGCAAGTTCGACTTCCCCAGGGAAGCCTTCCTGCGGGATGTGAGGGGCTTCTCGCTGGGGCAGCAAAAGAAACTGCTGCTGGCGGCATCGATGGCCAAACAGGCGCACCTGTATCTTTGGGATGAGCCGCTGAACTATATCGACCTGGAAAGCCGGGAACAGATCGAAGGCATGCTGACCGATACCACAGCCACACTTGTCTTCATTGAACACGATGAACACTTCCTGCGCAGGGTGGCAACGGACACATTGGCCTTGTAGGTTTCACCGGCTATTGAACGTTTGATATCTTCCTGTCCACATAGCGCAGGATAATGCGGTCCACTTTGTCGTTTTTGATTTGGTAGGTGAGCAGCCGGGTCGTGGTGGTCTGACCGGTGATGACAGCCACATAGGTCAGGGTGCCTGTGGTGGGGTCGTCCGAAGCCACGGCATAGTCGGCATAACCGGCGACAATGTCGTAATAGATGCCGCGGTCTCCCTTGTCATTGGGCAGCTGCCCCATGTCGCGGAACCTGTCAGTCACTTCCATCATGCTCATACCGATCTTTGTGCTCCTGGGGCCGGTCATCTGCGGGTCACCGCTGTCCAGATGATAGAGCATATCCCCCGTGTCAAGCTTGACAAAACGCGCTTCCCCCCAGGCATACTGCGCGCTCATGCAGGTGCCGGCAACGGCATCATCCTCAATGGGGCCGCTCGACTGCGGCTCGCCGTACACTTTGGTAAAAGCATCATAGTCTGTTTCCATCAGCTTCAGGCCGGCAAATTCATCGGTCTGGTTGAAGTACTTCTTGAAGGGCGCCTTGATCTCGTAGATCACGTTGAGTTCGTTTGATACTTTGCCATAACCGTTGACGGCGATGACGCGCAGTGTCACCCGGCCGCCCGGCAGCTGGATGGGCTCGTCCATATAGCGCGGGGAGTCAATGGTGGCAGGCCTGCCGTCAATGGTATAGTACAGCTGCGTTTTTTTGAGCGGATCGCTTTTATCCGTTTCCATGTCGCGCAGGCGGACGGTCCTGACACCGCTGTACTGGTCGGGCTGCAGATTAGTCTTGGGCGCCGGCGGCGTCGGAAGGGTGATGATATAACGTACGCTCATCTCATCGGAGATCAGCATGCTTGAAACGCAGACAGCCCGAAAATCATGCACGCCTTCGCCCAGCGTGATGGGCCCCTCGTATAGCCTGCCCTCCTCGGGCAGCACCTCCTGGCCTGTGGCGTAATAGATCTCATAGCCCTGCGGCGATTGGAAGGCCACCGACTTTGAGATCAGGTACCGACCGCCGGATACCGTCGCAGTGGGCGGCAGCGGCACAAAACTGGAACGCTGCTTGGCAAAGCTTTCATCATTTGTCTGCTCAAAGGCCAACTGCATCAGTTTGGTCGCTTCCAGCTGCCTGTCTTCCTGCAGCATCAGGCGAATCGTATTGCGGTAACCCAGGGGGGATGCCGGCTCAAGCTCTTGATAGATACGGGTATAGACCTCTTCCGCCTTGCCCTGCTGGCCGCCCGCTTCATAGGCTTCGCCCAGGAGCATCAGCCTGTCCACCAGTTCCTTATGTTCGGGTTCAATGGCCAGCGCCTTCTCATAAGCCTGTATCGACCTGCCCACGTAGCCCTGGTCCAGATACTCGGTGCCCAGTGTCCAATAGGCGTCGGCGCTGGCATTGCGGCCAAGGCGCGCCATGATCAATTGCCCGTCCGATGTGACGTTCAGGTAAACGTAGGCCCCGATTGCCGACGCGAATACTGTGATAAGAGCAATAAGCCCGACCAGGGCCCAATTGACCATATGGCGCCGGTATGCGTCGCGGCCGGGTTTTTTCTTCGCCCTGCCTTTACGGCTGCGGCGCTGCTTGGCGCCGGCCTTCCCTTTGACGGGGCCATAGGCTGCCCGGGGCTGCTGTGCCTGATAATCGCTGTCGTCATACAGCGGCACAGCTTCGCCTTTGGTAAACCGCTGCTCCTCCCCCATGAACTCGCCGCAAAAAGGACAGACGCGCGAGGCGGTATTTGATTCCTTTTGACAGCTGCTGCAGATCATTTGCCGGGTTCGCCTGCCCCGTAAAGCGCTTCGTACTCGGCGTCGGCAAAGAATTCCCTTTGCGGCGTTTCGCCGCCAAGGGCTTCTATTGCGGCGCGTATTTCGATGAAATCGAAGTATTTCAGTTTTTCATCCTGCGCCCGTTCAAGAAGCGCAGGCAGGGCGCGCGAGTCGCCAAGCCGCCCCAGATAGGCTGCCAGGATAGCGCTTCGCTGATGATGCGTATCAAAGAGAATAAGCAATTTATCAAGGACGCGCTCATCCCCAGGATAATGGCTGAGGACGGACAGCAGCGCCTCCTGCCCGGCAGGGCTCGCGCCTTCCAATGCCTCCAGCATTGGGGGCACAGCGATTTCCCCCATCAGTTCCAGGCTTTCCAGCGCGTTGTCGCACAGCTCGTCAGTATATGCGCGCGCACATTGCCAATCTATATAACGCGCCATGGGCAGTGAAGAATCCATTTCACGCAGCAGGGTGACTGCCAGCATCTTCTTTTCGGCTGTCGCGCTCTCTTCATCCAGCAGTTCAAGCAGCACCGGGGCCGCTGCCTCGCCAAGGGCGCTGATGCGGTTGAGCAGCATATCCGGCAAACTGACGCGCTGTTTCAGGTAATCGCCCATCCAGTCCACCAGAAACCGGGGATCGTCCCACTGGTCAAAATACGCGCCGGGCGTCAGGCCTTCCAGCCAGACGGCGGGCGTATCCAAAAATTCGGCATATACTTCCGGCATCTGGGCTTCCATATCGTCATAGACGTCATATTCGTCTTCATGCGCGGAAATCCAGGCCTTGGTATACAATTCAAAATACTTGTCAAAATCAACTGTCTGCATGGTCTGCCTTCCCGTTTGGTTTATCAGCCAGGATCTCACGGATTCGCTTTGGGCTGAAGTGATGTTCCGTTCTGCAAAAGTGACAGGTCATCGTGGTCGTTTCATCGCCGGCGGCTATTTCTTCCAAATCAGTCCTGCCCAGGGCGATCAATGCCTTTTCCATCTTCTCGCGCGAACAGTCGCAGCGCAGGCGCAGCGGCTCCTCTTTCATCACCTGCATATCCATGCCGTCAAACCACAGGGAGGCGAGCTCCATCAGCGAGCGATCATATATCTCCCTGCTGATGCCGGCAAAAAACGGCTCACGCAGTTCCAGCTGCTCGATGACGCTCTCCTGGCATCCGGGCATGGCCTGGATGAGGATCCCCCCCGCAGATAGCACGATGCCGTCCTGCGCCAGGCAGCCAAGCGCCACAAGGGAGGGTGTTTGTTCCGACATGGTGAAGTATTCGGCGAAATCCATCCCCAGTTCACCGGACACCAGGTTTGATATGCCAATGTGCGGCTCGCCCAGACCGCTGTCCTTGATGACAGTCAGTTTGCCCCGGCTGCCCACAAACCCGGCAACGTCCTGTTTGCCCTCAGACAGAGGAGAAAATTCAGCCTGAGGGTTGTCGACGGCTATTTTGAGATCGCCCCCATGGGCAACCACCGTCATACGGCCGCCTGCGCCGTCGCCGGCGACAGAGACGGTCAAGGCACTGTCCTCCCCGTCCATGAGGCTTGAGATCATTGCGCCTGCCGACAGCAGGCGGCCCATGGCCGTAGCCGCGACATCGGAAGCCCGATGGATATCGACCGCGGCCTGGGTCAAAGCGGTCGCGCGGCAAAACAGTACGCGCGCCTGGTTATGCGCGATGGTCAGGCGCAGGACACTGTCGGGGGCGTCGTAGATCAGTTGTTTTTGTATATCGGTCATTGCGTATCCTTTTGTGTCGGTTTGATTGCCAGTATATGCAGGCGCTCTTCCTCATCGCGGGGAGGCAGGAATGTCACGCCTCCAAAGACCTGCACACGGTCAAATCCAGCTGCGCGCAGCGCCTGGGTCAGGTCGCCGGCCGAATAAGCACGCTGGCGCTGGTCTTCCACAAAGTAGTCAAAGCGTGAATCGGGTGCGCGGGTGTATACATGCAGCTGCATATGCAGAAGGCTCGCCTGCGGCTGCCAGCAGTTGTACCAGATGTAGTGGCTGTCGCCTTTTGTGCTGGTCAGTGTCTTGTCACCCAGCACACGAGAAAGCTTGTAGAGGCTGGAAACATCAAATGCCAGCGCTCCGCCGGGCTTGAGCGCCGTAAAGGCCGCCGCGAAAAAACGGGAAAGGCCTTTCGCTCCTGTCAGGTAATTAACGCCGTCACAGGTGCACAGGACGGCGTCCTGGGGCTTGTGGACCTTGAGCTGCTGCATATCCCGGCAGACCAGGGGTACCTGCCTGCCGGCCTGCTTGAGTTTCAGGGCTGCCAGTGACAGCATCTCCTGGGAGAGGTCGAGGCCCGTCAAGCGAAAACGAGCGCTCAAAGGGAGTGTCAGATTGCCTGTGCCGCAGGCGCATTCGGTGACCATGGCACCATCGCCGATACCGGCCAGCCCGAGCAGGGCAGCGTAATGGTCCGCCCATCCAAGATAGTCCACATCCTGCATCAGGCGGTCATAGACAAGGGCAAAATCCGCGTACATCAGCCCTGCTTGTCCTGCTGGTTATCGCGCTCCTGATCCCATATCCTTTCGCCCGGCAGCTGCCGGGGCTGCGGTTCGTCTTCATCGTCCTCTTCCTCTTTTGCCAGTCCCCGATTCAGTTCAACGCCCGCGATATTGGGGTTGATGAAACGGTCAAAGACCGCGTTTGAAAATGAGGCGTACACGAAGCGGGCCAGGCTGTTCCCAAGCACAATATAGTATGCGGCCAGTATCATCAGCGCGTACAGGGCATAGGGTGTCATAAACCAGGTGACCAGCGCCGTGAGAAGCGCCGGCGCCAACATGGCCAGCCGTACGCCGGCAGTCTGCGGCAACCGCCCAACGGCCAAAAGGACGCCGTTTTTGATCAAGGTCATGAAACCCATCTTGTAGGTGATCATCATGGGATATATGAACGTCAGGGCCAGCGCCCACACCAGGCCCAGCAGCAGCGTCAGCATCTGGGGAACGATGAAGAGGACGGAATTCGCGCTCATCTGCCCATAAAAACGATAGCCCACATAGATGATCAGCGGCACAAAGCCCGTAATCGCGGATACGCCAAGCGCCTGCTTCCAGTTGGCCTTCAAGGCGTCCCTGAAATCCGCCCACGCAAAAGCATGCTCATCGCGTGCCCAGTTGCGGGTGACATAGGCGATGCCAGCCTGAAAAGGGCCGGTGAGGGCGATGCAGGGGATCAGGTAGATCAGCGCCATGAAAATGATGTTGTTGAGCAGCGGTACCTGCTGGTCGAATACAGACAGCTGTTCAGCCGTGGCCGCTGCCCTGTCCAGCTCCACCGCGCTGATGATGCTGGCCAGGTTGAACAAACCCGTCACCAGCTGTGCCAGCACATACAGCATGGGGATCCACGCGGCGATGGTGATCAGGTTGAGCCTGAACAAACCGGCGAAGCGAACGCGCAGCATCTCCCAAAAAAGCTGCCGGCGCGTCTTTGGCAAGTCTTCGCGGCTGTAATCCCCTTTGCCTGACTTGCCGTAATAGTAGTTGTTCATGAATTTTCCAAACAATCGCTCATCCCCCGCCTACAAATAGTAGGCCTGATTATACCATGAACGCAGGCAAAAAAACACCCGCCCGAGTCGAAGGGCCACCGGCAGGGCAAAGTGCAGACAGCTGTCCCGCATGGTAAATTTCGGCCGGAATTTTTTCGCATTCATTGCTATTCGAAGCGGAATGCATTATGATAAGCAGGTCAATTTTGCGAGTTGGGAGGTGCCCCATGGATATCTTGTTACAGGCAATTCTCATGCAGCAGGAAGGTGAACGCTATTACAGCGCGCGGGCCGAGCAAAACGCGCAAAACGCGCTCAAGGACGTGTTTGCCTTGCTTGCTGAGGATGAAAAACGCCATCAAATGATCCTGCAGGCCAGCAGGGACAATCTGCCTGTCGAGCTCAAGGACAACGGCACTGCCGAAAAAGTCCGCGATCTTTTCAGCGGCCTGGATTGGCTCAAGCAAGAGATCCCGGCGCCGGTCGAACAAGCAGACGTCTATTTCGCGGCCTTTGAGATGGAAAAGAAGGCTGTCGAGCTCTATGAGAAGCTGCTGGCTGCGAGCAATGATCCCGACGAGAAGGCGCTGTATGCCTTCCTGATCGACCAGGAGGAGCAGCACACGGATATCATGGAAGCGCTGTATAGACACATTAACCGCCCAAATGAATGGGTAGAAGCAGCAGAGTTTGGTCTGCGGGAGGAGTATTAACATGGAACTGACAAGCATTACCGGTGTAAAGGCCAGGGAGATCATGGATTCACGGGGCAACCCGACGCTGGAGGTCGAGGTCAGCCTTGCCTGCGATGTGATGGGCCGCGCGGCTGTGCCCTCGGGCGCCTCAACCGGCACCCGCGAAGCGGTGGAACTGCGCGATGGCGACAAAAGCCGCTATTTGGGCCGCGGCGTCCTGAAGGCTGTGAGCAATGTCAACACCATCATCGCTCAGGAGATCATGGGCATGGACGCGCTCAACCAAAGGGCTTTGGATGACAAGCTGATCGCGCTTGACGGCACGCCCAACAAAGGCAAGCTGGGCGCCAACGCGCTGCTGGGCGTCAGCATGGCCGCGGCGATGGCCGCAGCCAACGCGCTGGAGATCCCGCTGTACCGCTATCTGGGCGGCGTGGCGGCCCATGACAGCCCCATCCCCATGATGAATGTATTGAACGGCGGCAAGCACGCCGATAACAATGTAGACGTGCAGGAGTTCATGATCATGCCCACAGGGGCCAAGTCCTTCACCCAGGCGCTGCGCATGGGCGCCGAAGTGTATCAGACACTCAAGGGTATCCTGCACAAGCGCGGGCTGTCAACGGCAGTAGGCGATGAAGGCGGCTTCGCCCCCGACCTCAAAAGCAACGAGGAAGCGCTGAAACTTCTGGTTGAAGCCATCGAAGCCGCCGGCTACAAGCCCGGCAAGGATGTCAGCATCGCCCTTGACCCCGCCAGCAGCGAGTTTTCTGAAAAAGGCCGCTACTTCATCGAAGGCGACAAGCAGGGCATGACAAGCGAGCAGATGATCGCCCTTTACGCTGATTGGGTCGAGAAGTATCCTATCGTGTCCATTGAGGACGGCCTGGCGGAAGATGACTGGAAGGGCTGGAAACTGCTCACCCAAAAGCTGGGCGACAAGATCCAGCTGGTTGGCGATGACCTGTTTGTCACCAACAAAGCGGTCCTTGCGGAAGGCATCGAGAAGGGCGTCGCAAACGCCATCCTGATCAAGGTCAACCAGATTGGCACCTTGTCCGAGACATTGGATACCATCCGCCTGGCCCATCAAAACGGCTACAAGACTGTTATATCCCACCGTTCGGGCGAAACCGAGGATACTTTCATCGCCGATCTGGCTGTCGCTGTCAACGCCGGGCAGATCAAGTCCGGCGCGCCCTGCAGGACAGAGCGCATAGCCAAGTACAACCGCCTGCTGCGCATCGAGGAAGAAACCCAGGGCTGACAGCGCAGGCAGGCTTTGGGCAGGCTTCCCGGCAAGACACGGGGAAGCCTGCCCTTTTAGACCGCGTAAGGCGGCATTTGGAAAGCGAGGCCAACGCATGAATCCGGACAAGGTACTTTGCGCATGCAAAAAGGTCACCAAAGGGGATATTCTGGCCGCCATGAAGAAAGGCGCGAAATCCTTCAAAGATGTCAAGGATGCGACCGGCGCCGGCGGCAAGTGCGGCAAATGCGAGGATGATATCAAGGCTTTCATGAAGAAGCAGGCCAGCAAGGCTGAAAAGTAAGCGTCCGCACTGTCCTTTTACTGTTCTTGTATGCCACTTCACGTGTTTTGCTTGACACCTCGGTAGGACGGTGCTATATTGCACCGTAGAACCGCTTGAAAGGAATTCACCGCATGCAAGGTTGTTCCGGCAAAGCCTGCACCTATTACTACTTTTACTTTAGCAGCTTAAAGTAAAGGTGATTTGTGTAGCCTAAGCCAGGAAGCCTGCAACCCGACAGCAGCTGCCGCACAGAATCACACTGTGGGGCAGATTTTTTTAAGGAGCAGGAAGATGATCGCCATATTGAGACAGGGTACCACGGATCAGCAGCGGGACAGCCTGTGTGACTGGTTCAGGAACATGGGGCTTCAGGTGCATGTCTCGCAGGGCGAGTTTCAGTGCATTATCGGCCTGATTGGCGATACCAGCAAGGTGGATATCAACCTGCTGGAAAGTTTGTCGATCATCGAATCCGTCAAGCGCATCACGGAGCCCTTCAAGAACGCCAACCGTAAATTCCACACAGAGGATTCGATCATCGACGTCTCCGGCGCCCTTATCGGCGGCGGCCACTTCATGGTCATCGCCGGGCCCTGCTCCGTGGAATCACACGATCAAATGGTAACGGTCGCCCGGCGCGTCAAGGCCGCGGGCGCCATCGCGCTGCGTGGGGGCGCATTCAAGCCGCGCACCTCACCCTATGACTTCCAGGGACTGCATGGCGAGGGGCTGCGGCTCCTGAGTGAGGCAAAGGCCGCCTCGGGGCTTCCCATCGTATCGGAACTGATGAGCATCACCGACCTGCCGCTGTTTGCAGATGTGGACGTCATCCAGGTGGGCGCGCGCAACATGCAGAACTTCGACCTGCTCAAGGAACTGGGCCATACTGACAAGGTCATCCTCATCAAGCGCGGCATGTCCAACACTTTCAAGGAGCTGCTGATGAGCGCCGAATATGTGATGAGCGGCGGCAATGAAAGGGTGATCCTGTGCGAACGGGGCATCCGCACTTTTGAGACCGCGACGCGAAATACCCTTGACCTGTCGGCTGTACCGGTGCTGCATGAATTGACGCACCTGCCTGTGGTGGTGGATCCCAGCCATGCGACAGGCCGGTCCCACCTGGTGCCTTCCATGGCGCTGGCAGCTGTGGCGGCAGGGGCGGACGGCCTGCTCATCGAGGTGCACAACGACCCTGAGCACGCCCTGTGCGATGGCGCGCAAAGCCTGACGCCCGATAATTTTGACCTTCTGATGGCCAGGATAACACAGATCCGCCAGGTGATCGCGTCATGAAAGTTGGCATCGCGGGCTTGGGCCTGATAGGCGGCTCGCTGGCCAAAGCCTACAAAAAGGCAGGCGGCTACGAAGTGCTGGCGTATGACATCCAAGCCTCCGTACAGGAGATTGCCATGGTGGCAGGCGCCTGTGACGGCGTGCTGACGATGGATAACGCAGGCAGCTGTGACCTGATCCTCATCGCGCTGTATCCGCAGGCCGCCATCGATTATCTCCATGCCGTCGCCCCCCGCCTTAGCCCCCACGCGCTCGTCATCGACTGCTGCGGTACGAAGCGGGCCATTTGTGAAGCGGGCTTTGCCCTGGCCGATCAATACGGCTTCACCTTTGCCGGCGGTCACCCGATGGCAGGCACGCACCACTGGGGCTTCGCCTTCAGCCGTGCCGAGCTTTTCCAAGGCACAGGCATGGTCATCGTCCCCAAGGCCTATGACGATATCTATTTGCTGGAACGTATCCAGACGGCGCTCGCGCCTGCGGGCTTTGGACGTATCAGCGTCACCACAGCGAGCGAGCATGACAGGCTGATCGCCTTCACATCCCAGCTGGCGCACGTGGTGTCAAACGCCTATATCAAGAGCCCTACCGCGCAGGCGCACAAAGGCGTGTCGGCCGGCAGCTACAAGGACCTGACGCGCGTGGCCTGGCTGAACCCGGATATGTGGACGCCGCTCTTTATCGAAAACAAGGCGCATCTTGGCCAGGAACTCGACTGGCTGATAGAGGAGCTGTCAGCCTATCGTGATGCTCTCACGGCCTCCGACGCGCCCCGCCTGCGGGAACTGCTGGAAGACGGCCGCAAACGCAAGGAAGAAATCGACGGAAAGGGCTGAAGATGAGCAGGATATGCATCCAAACCGGCCTGTTGGACCGGGCAGGCGAGATCCTTGCGCAGGACTGTGAGCCCTGCACCGTGGCCGTCATCAGCGACGACCGGGTGGCCGGACTTTATCTTCCGCGCCTTGAAGCTGCGCTCAAAGCGGCGGATTTTCAGGTGTTTTCATATGTCTTCCCCCACGGCGAGGCATCCAAGAATGCCGCCACCTACATCAATATCCTCGAGTTCCTGGCGGCCAGTCACCTGACGCGTACAGACATGGTTGCGGCATTGGGCGGCGGCGTGGTGGGCGATATCGCGGGTTTCTCGGCTGCCACCTACCTGCGGGGCGTCAAACTGGTACAAATACCCACTACGCTGCTGGCCTGTGTGGACTCTTCAATAGGCGGCAAAACAGGCATTGACCTGAGCGCCGGCAAGAACCTCGCCGGCGCATTCCATCAGCCCGCGGCCGTGCTGACGGACCCCGGGCTGCTGGATACCCTTCCCCCGGACATCTACCGGGACGGCATGGCGGAAGTGATCAAGTACGCCTGTATCCGGGAGGGCAGGCTCTGGGGACTTCTGCAAACGGACGGCATTCCTGTGCGGGAGATCATTCAGCTGTGCGTGGATATCAAGCTGAGCATCGTCGGGCGCGACGCTTTTGACCGGGGCGAACGCCAGCTGCTCAACTTTGGCCATACCATCGGCCACGCCATCGAGCAGTGCAGCGGGTTCGCCCTGTCCCATGGCATGGCAGTGGCAGCCGGCATGGCCGTCATGACGCGCGCCTGCCGTTCCCAGGGGCTGTGCTCACAGGATACATTGAACCGGCTGATCGGGATGCTGGAGCGGCACGGGCTCCCCACCGGCACAAGCTTCGGCGCGCAAGAGCTGTTCAGTGTGATACAGGCGGATAAAAAGCGTTCTGGCGGCAGTATTACGCTGGTGGTATTACGCGCGATCGGAGTGGCTGAACTGCGCAAAACCGGCATGGCGGAAGCGTTTGACTTTCTGGCTGAGGGCCTGCGTACATGAACGTCACCATACAGCCCGGCCCGCTCAGGGGACGTGTCAACGCCATCCCTTCCAAATCCCAGGCGCACCGGATGCTGATTTGCGCGGCCATGGCAGATGTGCCCACACAGATCAACTGCCCGCAGGTGTCGCAGGACATCCTGGCGACGGCGCGCTGCCTGCACGCCTTGTGCGCCGATGTAGAGCAGACTTCGCAGGGATTCATCGTCAGGCCCTGCGCGCCTAAGCCTGAACCGCTGCTTGATTGCGGGGAAAGCGGCTCCACCTATCGTTTCCTCTTGCCGGCGGCCGCAGCGCTTGGCTCAAATGCCCGCTTCAAGCTGGCAGGCAGGCTTCCGCAGCGGCCCATGGCATCGCTCTTTGACGCCCTGGAAACCCATGGCATCAGCATCCGGGGAAAGGGCAGCGACTGCCTTTCGATCGAAGGCAAATTGAGCGGCGGCCTGTTCACTTTGCCCGGCGACGTCTCTTCCCAGTTTATCAGCGGCCTGCTGCTGGCCGCCCCAGCAACAGGTGAGGATTGTCTGATCAGCCTGAGCAGCCCGCTTGCCTCCAAAGGTTACGTGGATATCACGCGCGACGTGATGCGGACCTTCAAGGTTTTTGCGGATGAACTGTATGTCAGGGGTGAACAGGCATACCGCTCCCCCGGTATGGCGGAAGTTGAGGGGGATTGGTCAAACGCGGCATTCTGGCTGTGCGCCGCGGCCTGCGGCAGCCTTGTTCAGGTTGGCGCGCTGTCGCCGCAGTCTGTTCAGGGAGACAAGGCGATCCTTGGGATACTCAGGCAATTCGGCGCAGCCGTAAGCTTTGAGGACAATCAAGTGCGTGTCTTATCGGACGAGTTGCGCGCAGCCGTAATCGATATCGGCGATACGCCCGACCTGGCGCCCGCGGCTGCGCTTTTGGGCGTGATGGCGGATGGCATAACGGTACTGCATCCCATCTCGCGTCTGCGCCTGAAGGAAAGCGACCGCGTGCAAAGCATCGCGGATACCCTGGCGGCGCTGGGCGCGGACATCAGCATTTCGGGAGAGCGGCTCCTCATCAAGGGGACCGGCGGCTTTCAAGGCGGCACAGTGGACAGCTGCGGGGATCACCGCATCGCCATGATGGCTGCGGTCAGCGCAGCGGTGAGCAGGCAGGCGGTCACTATAACTAACGCGCAGGCGGTGGACAAAAGCTATCCCCGTTTCTTTAAAGACCTCGCAGCTCTTGGCGCTGCGATTAGCACCAAAAACTAAAAAGGAGGGCATGATGGGCTCAGTTTATGGCAAGAACATCCGCGTATCCATCTTCGGCCAGTCACATTCCCCCGCCGTCGGCGTCGTGATAGACGGCCTTCCCGCCGGATTTACGCCAGATCTGGCGGCGCTTCGCGCTTTCATGAAACGCAGAGCGCCGGGGCAGAACCTTTTATCCACCCAGCGCAGCGAGTCAGACCTGTTTGAGGTGCTCAGCGGCCTGTCGGAAGGCCGTTTGTGCGGCGCGCCATTCGCGGCAACCATTAAAAACAGCGACACCCGTTCGGGCGACTACGCAGGCCTGAAAAAGACCCCTCGTCCGGGACACGCCGACTATCCGGCGCAGATCAAGTACCACGGCGCGCAGGACGCCGCGGGCGGCGGGCACTTCTCCGGCCGCCTGACAGCGGCTCTTTGCCTGGCGGGCGGCCTGTGCATGCAGCTGCTGGCCAGCCGGGGCATCCAAATCGCCGCCCATATCGCACAGATCGCCGATATCCATGATGAAGGTTTCGATCCTTTGGCGCCGGATTTCACCGCTTTGAAGGAAGGCTATCTGCGTGTCCTGAATGAAAAAGCGGGCGAAGCCATGGCGCAGGCGATCGATGCGGCGAGACTGGCGGGCGACAGCCTGGGCGGCGTGGTGGAATGCGCTGCGCTGGGTCTGCCGGTTGGTTTGGGGGATCCGATGTTTGACGGCCTGGAAAACCGCATTTCGCAGGCCATTTTCGCCATTCCCGCTGTCAAGGGGATCGCCTTCGGCTCGGGTTTTGAGGCTGCAGGCATGCGCGGCAGCCTGCATAATGACAGCTACATTGTGCAGGATGGCCGGGTAAGGACAAGCACCAACCATCACGGCGGCATTTTGGGCGGCTTGTCCACAGGGATGCCGCTGCTGCTGCATGTGGCTGTCAAGCCGACATCTTCCATTTTCCTGCCCCAGCAGACGGTAGACCTGGATACGATGCAGCCGGCGCCGCTTTCGCTCAAAGGCCGCCATGACCCCTGCATCGTCCCCCGCGCGGTGCCCTGCGTGGAGGCAGCAACCGCCCTGGCGCTGTATGACGCCTATCTTGATTACAAAAAGGAGATTAACGATGCAGCTGAGTGATTTCAGGGAGCGCATTGACACGCTTGATGCAGAGCTGGTAAACACCTTTTCCAAACGCATGGAGGTGGCCGGTGAGATTGCGCGCTTCAAATCGGCCGAGAAACTGCCCGTTCACGATCCTGTCCGCGAACGGGAGAAGCTTGAACAGGTTGCCGAGCTTGTCCCCCCGCCGCTGCGCAACTATACCCAGCGGCTGTATCAGCTGATATTTGAGCTTAGCCGCCTTCATCAGCGTCAGCAAACCCAAAACGAAAACAGCTTGCAGCTGCGGATCGCAGCCGCGCTGAAGGAAACGCCGCAGCTTTTCCCGGAGCGGCCACTGGTCGCCTGTCAGGGTGTGGAGGGAGCCTATTCACAAAGCGCGGCGGAGAAGCTCTTTGTTCAGCCCAACATCATGCACTTTGACTCCTTTGACGGCGTCTTCCGCGCGATCGATCAGGGTTTGTGCCGCTTTGGCGTGCTGCCGCTGGAAAACAGCACGGCAGGCTCGGTCAACCGCATCTATGATTTGATGATGCAGTATGAATTCTTCATCGCGCGCGCCACACGGGTCAAGATCGACCACTGCCTCCTGGCCAATGCCGGCACAAAGCTGTCTGACATCAAGGAAATCGTCTCCCACGAGCAGGCGCTGCAGCAGTGCGAGGGCTTCTTGAAGACACTTGGGCCTGTCAAGATCATCGGGAGCGAGAATACGGCGCTGGCGGCCAAATCGGTGGCTTCATCGGGCCGTAAGGACATCGCCGCCCTCTCGTCACGCACCTGCGCGGAGCTCTATGGCCTGACGATCCTCAAATCGTCCGTGCAGGACAGCGCCAGCAATTTCACCCGTTTCATCTGCATTTCCAAAAAGCTGGAAATATATCCGGGCGCTGACAAGACCAGCATCATGATGGTGCTGCCGCACAAGCCGGGCAGCTTGTACAAGGTGCTGGGCCATTTCTACGCCCTGGGCATCAACCTAAACAAATTGGAAAGCCGTCCCCTGGCGGGCAGCGATTTTGAGTTCATGTTCTACTTTGACCTGGATGTCTCGGTGTACGCGCCGGAGTTTACGCGCGTGTTTGAAGAACTGGAGGGCATGGCGACCAGCTTCAAGTATCTGGGCAGTTACTCGGAGGCAGTGTGAGCGGTTACGGCTTGATCGGTGAAAGGCTGTCCCACAGCTTTTCACCTCAGATCCACGCGATGCTGGGCAGTTACGATTACCGCCTCATTGAACTGAGCGCGCAGGAACTGCCCGCTTTCATGCGCGATAACACATTGCGGGGATTCAATGTAACGATCCCCTACAAACAGGCGGTCATCCCCCATCTGTCCGGCCTTTCCGAATCCGCTGGGCGAATCGGCAGTGTCAATACCGTTGTCAGGCAGGCGGATGGCGGTTTGTTTGGTGACAATACGGATTACTACGGATTTATATGCCTGCTGGGTGACACAGCCCCATTGAAAGGCAAAAAGGCCCTCATCCTGGGCAGCGGCGGCGCGTCAAAGACCGTTCAGGCGGTCCTGGCTGACCAAGGCCTGGAGCCTGCCATTACTGTTTCACGCAGCGGGGCGGAAAACTACGCCAATTTGGCAAAGCATCGCGATGCCTGCCTGATCGTCAACACCACCCCTGTGGGCATGTATCCGGATGTTGATGCTTCCCCAATTGACCTGACCGGTTTTGACAAGCTCAGACTGGTGCTGGACCTGATCTACAACCCGTCCCGCACCCGCCTGCTGTTGGCTGCGGAAAGCTTGGGCATCCCTTGCCGCAACGGTCTGCCGATGCTGGCGGCGCAAGCCTTGCGGGCTTGTGAGCTGTTTGGCCAGAGGCAGCCGGGAAAGGACATCACCGGGGACATTGTCGCCAGGCTGGAGAGACAGACGCTCAACATCGCCCTGATTGGCATGCCCGGCTGCGGCAAGACTTCAGTAGGCATGGCCCTCGCCCGCCTGACGGGGCGGCCATTTTATGACATCGATGAGATGATTACCCAGGAAAGCGGACAAAGCCCTGCCGAGATTTTCACCCGGCAAGGTGAAGCGGCCTTTCGCGCGCTGGAAACCCGGATGCTGGCCAGCATCTGCAAGGAATCGGGCGTCATCATCGCAACAGGCGGCGGCGTCGTGACACAAGCGGAAAATCTCTGCCTGATGCGGCAAAACTGCCGCATTGTTCTGCTTGAGCGGCCGCTTGACCAACTGCCCACAGACGGGCGTCCCCTCTCGTTGTCCGAAGGCCTGGACACCCTGTATCAAAAACGCCGGCACCTGTATCTTGGCTGGTGCGACAGGCGCTACGCGCACCTTGGCATTGAAGCCGCGGCCAAAGCCATCAAGGAGGATCTGTTATGAACATTCTTGTCATCAACGGCCCTAATCTCAATATGCTGGGTATCAGGGAACCCTCCATTTACGGGCACGCCACGCTGAAGGATTTGGAAGGGCTTCTGCTCACATACTGTGAACAGAAGCCCATTTCCCTCAGCTTTTTCCAGTCCAACCACGAAGGCGCCATCATCGACGCCATCCAGACGGCCTATCAAAAACAGGACGCTATCATCATCAATCCCGGCGCATATACCCATACCAGCATCGCCATCCTGGACGCACTCAAAGCGGTTGGCCTCCCCGCGGTCGAGGTGCACCTTTCAGATCTCAGCCAGCGGGAACCTTTCAGACGGCACTCCTACATCTCCGCGGCATGCCGGAAAACCATCCAGGGCAAACATTTCCGGGGATACCTTGAAGCTGTGGATTTCCTGCTGGCTGACGAAAGATAATTATAAGCTATTGTGCCGCGGCCAGTGTATGCGTATTCAGGTACTCCTCCTGCTCGGGTGTCAGCTCGGCCTTTTCACGCAGGATCTCTGCAGCCGGCGCAGGCAGGAAGCTGTCTTCCTTCAATTCAAACGGCAGCCCCTTGTACCAGGCGACAAACAGCCGCATCGATGAAGTGCCAACTTCGCTTGCAGGATCTGTATAGATGGTCTCCAGTTCCTTTACCTTGAACTCGGCGGCGCTGCCCTGATCGATAGCGAATGCCGCTGCCAGTTCCTCCAGCGGGATTTCAAACAGGCTGCTGATCTCTGTCAGGGTATAGGATCCGCGGATATCAGCGGGGTCATAGGCCGCTTCTTCTCCGGTGGCTGTCGCGGTTTCCAGGCGCTGCGGGATCTTGTCAGATTCGGTTTGCCACCAGCCCAGGGCCATGCTGCCCAGGATCCCCGCCACCACAAAGAGGATGGACGCGATAACGGCAGTCTGAGGTTTGATTTTCATGCTGCTGCGCCTCCTTTGCTTGCCGAGACAATGACGGTGTCTTTCACAGGGCAGGCGACGCCGCTGAGGCATTCGTGGCAGCTGATACACTGATGATCACGGACGGCTTTGCCCGTGGATACCTTGATCTGCATCGGGCAGGCAACGTCGCACTTCTTGCAGTTGATGCAAGTCTCTGCCCGCCTGCGGACGGGGAACACGCGGATAAGGTTGAACAAGCCCAGCAGCGCGCCGTAGGGACAAAGGTACTTGCACCAGGGACGTTCCACGAACAGCGACAGGATCATTGTTACAACCAGGACCAGGATGGCAGTCCAGGCAACCTCGCCTGTGAAGAAGTTGAACAGGGCGTAATAGGGGTCCACTTCAACAAAGACCAGTTTGGCCATAACCGCTGTCTGATAAACGACAACCGCCAGCACAACGTAGCGCAGGTAGCGCAGCACCCTGTCAATTGCAGGCGGGATCAGCTTGCCGTACCTCTTCCCCAGCATCTTTTTCCCCAGCTTGCCAATCCATTCCTGCAGGGTGCCCAGAGGACAGAAGTATCCGCAGAAAATGGGCCCGAAGAAGAACGCGACTGCCAGGCCCAGTGCCATGAGAACCAGGGCGGCGGTGTGCAGCTTGGGCACCAGGCTGCCGGAGGCGAGGAATTCGTACACGGTCACCACCCCGCCAAAGGGGCATACGGCGTGCAGGGAGATCTCGGGCAGCGGGATCACCACCCCCGTCTCCTTGAGATACTTGACCACCGCAAGGGCTGCCACCAAAGCAAACATTGTCCATTGTACGGCCGCGCGCAGGGCTTGAACGCGGTTTTTGACCTTCTTCATCAATCAAATCCCTCCTTTTCAGGCACAGCATAACCGCAATCTGTGGCAAAATGATGTCTTTTTTCCCTTAACTTTACACAACTTGGTTAATTACCTATAATGGGCCCGACAGGCAGACGGACATTGCCACTGCGTGCAAGAGGAGGGCCCCTATGCAAATCAAGGCGCTTATCGCAGACGACCAGCCGCAGATAGCCCAGGTGCTGCGCTTGTACTGTGAGAAAGAAGGTTACAAGGTGAGTGTGGCGCAGGACGGCGTGCAGGCGCTGGCCTTGTTTAACACCTTTACGCCGGATGTGGTGCTGCTGGATGTCATGATGCCAAAGATGGATGGGTTTGAAGTCTGCCGCAGGATCAGGAAACTGGGCAGCACGCCCGTTATCATGATCACCGCCCGGGGTGAGGATTTTGAAAAGATCATGGGGCTGGATATCGGTGCCGACGACTACATCGTCAAGCCTTTTTCCCCCGAAGAAGTCATGGCGCGCGTACGGGCCGTTCTGCGCCGGGTTGAACAGGCACCGGGTGAAAACGCGCTGACGCTTGGCTGCCTGAAGGTTGATCTGCGGCAATACGAAGCTTGGGTCTGCGGACAGGAAGTGCCGCTCACAAAAAAGGAAATGGACCTTCTGTGGCTGTTCGCCTCAAATCCGGGGCGGGTCTTCTCACGCGATAAACTTCTCAGTGACCTGTGGGGCTATGATTACCAGGGCGATGACCGCACGGTAGATTCCCATGTGAAGCGCCTGCGGGCCAAACTGGACAAGGTATCCCACCCGGATTTTGTCATCAGCACCGTTTGGGGCGTTGGCTACAAACTGGAGGTGCTCGATGGTTAAGACGATATCCGGAAGGGTATCTTTGGCGCTGGCGCTGTCCCTCCTCGCACTGGCCATTGTGGTGGGGCTCAGTTTTTCCGCGCAGTTCAGCCAGTACGCGATGAATACCGGCCGCCAAACGCTCGAAAACCAGGCGCAGGTGATCCTCTCCCTCTTAAACGCGGGCACCGGCAATTCTCAGGGAGGCCAGGGCAGGGGGATGACTGGCGCTATGGGCCAGTCCATGCGCTACCGCCAATACCTGAGGGCTCTCAACACGCAGGCAGGCATCGATGCGTGGGTGGTGGACAAGCAAGGTGTCGTCACCACTGGCTACGCGCAGGAGAATACCGCGCTGCCTACAGAAGCGGCGGAACTTGTGCAGGCCGTGCTGGGCGGAGAAACCCGCTTTGGTGAGAACTTTTCCTCCCAGCAGGGCGTGCCTACCCTGACCCTGGGGGTACCTGTCATGCAGGAGACACAGGTGGGCAGCGCATTGCTGCTGCACATGCCGCTTGGCGCGCTGCAGGAAGCGCGTCAAGGGGGCCTTCGAATATTATTGATCAGCGTCTTCATTGGGCTTCTGTGCGCGTTTGCCGTATCCGCCCTGCTGATCCATCAATTGACAAAACCGCTGAAGACCATCCAAAGGACTGCGCTGAAACTGGCTGAAGGCGATTACTCAGCTAAAACCGGCATCACCCAGACCGATGAGATCGGCGAACTGGCAAGCGCTTTGGACCTGCTCAGTCTCAAACTTGCGCAGGCTAAGCAGCAAAGCGACAGCGCTGATGCCATGCGCCAGGATTTTATGGCCAACGTCTCCCATGAATTGAAGACCCCGGTATCCGTGCTGCGCGCCACCCTGGAAGCCCTGCAGGACGGCCTTGTGGCGGCACAGGACATCCCCGCCACATACGCGCTGATGCAAAGGGAAACATTGGCGCTGGATACATTGATCCGCGACCAGATGGAGCTGAGCCGCCTGCAGACGCCTGAGTTTTCCCTTAATAAGGAAGAATTGGACCTGCGGCAAACGCTTCAGGACGCACAGCGCAGCGCGCGTGTCATGTCACAAAAGCGAAACGTGCGCATTGACCTGGAGCTGCCTAAAGACCCTTACCTTTTTCAAGGCGATGCCGGAAGGCTGAGGCAGATGGTGCTCATCGCGCTTGACAACGCCATTCGCTTCTCTCCGGAAAACGGCACAGTCACCTTGAGCTTGCTTGACGACCGTATCCAGGTGTCGGACGAAGGCCCGGGCTTCCCCGAAGGGAGCTTTGAGCGTGTATTTGAACGCTTCTATCGGGCGCCGGGCGACCGCAACGGCGAAGGGTACGGGCTTGGGCTCACGATCGCGCGTGAAATCGCCCTGCGCCATGACATTGCGGCTTTTGCCTCAAACAAGGCAGGCTCAGGTGCCCAACTGACGTTCCTTTTGCCCAAAACGTAAAAAACGTTACCTGAAAAACACACTTTTGACACACATTCCCTTTACGATAATGATGCGGCAATAACAATACACGCGGCACAACAAAGGAGGAAATGCTATGAAACGCATGCTTACAGCCATTATGGCAATGACACTGCTTCTCAGCCTATCCTTGACAGGGGGGCTGGCGCAAGGCGAGACGGCTGCGGCTGCCTCAGTCCAGGAGATGGTCACCGCTGCCCTGCAGGACGAAATCAACACACAGGCAACCTACAGCAAGATCCTTGAAACCCACATTGACGCGTTGCCCTTTAAAGTCCTTGTCAGGGCTGAAGGCATGCACATCATGATGCTCAACAGGCTTGCCGGCGCCTACAATGTGTCCACAAACTTAAACGCCGCCGCGGCTGAAGTGCCCGCCGCGCTTGAAGATACCCTGGCCCTTGGCATCAAGGCAGAACAGGTCAATATAGCCATGTACGAAAAGTTCCTGAAGGATGGGAACTTGCCCCGGGATGTGATGTTTGTCTTTCAGCGCCTGATGAATGCTTCCCAAAGCCACTTGAAAGTACTGCAGAAAAGCGCCGAGGGAACCTTGCCCGCCATCGGTGACATTCAGGGCCTGCGCGGTCAGGACCGCAATATAGAAAAAGGATATGGCATGAGCGGGAACCACCGGCATTTGCAGCGCAACCCGGATGGCTGCGAAAAATGCGGATGTCCCCGCTTCAACGATAAAGCGCCGCAAAACCAACAGCGATTCTTCCACCACAACCGCAGGCATTACTAAGGACATCGCACTTCCCTTGGAAAACTCATTATTCCACTATAGCCGCCCGGCTTCTCCTTCATACGGGAGAAGCCGGGCGCGGTATTCCCGCAGCTTTCTCCTGCGCCCTTCAGCCGCCGTATGTTCCGGAAACCAAGCGCGGAACCCTGTACTAATCATGTGATAAGTGGTACAATCCGGACTATCTATAAGGAGGATAAAACGTGAGCAGCAACAAAACAGCGGGTTCCCCGGCAAGGCTAAAAGGCCGTTGGCTTATCCTTGTGATCGCTTTGGCCGCCGTGGCACTCTTGGTTGCCGGCGGGCTTTACAGGGTGGGCCAGGGCGAAGAAGCGCTGGTGATCACCTTTGGCCAGGTGACGGACACGAAGGGCCCGGGGCTGTACTGGCGCATACCGGGCATTCAGCAGATCATTTCTGAGAGTATAACCACCATTCACGATGTGGAGTACGGCTACCGCACAACACAAGCCGGCAACAGCAGAGTGGTCGCTCAATACGCCAATGAGCTGAATGAATCGGTCATGCTGACCAATGACAACAGCATCGTACAGCTTGAGGCCATCTACCAATATACAATCCGTGATGTCAAGCAGTACATTTTTGATGTGGATGATCCGCAAGGCACAATGCACCTGGCATTTGAAGCGATCCTGAGGCGCAATGTCCAGAACAAGTCGCTGGACGAAGCGCTGCTCAACAAGGACGCTATCGAGCGCGAAGTACTGCCCGACTTCCAGGCCTTGATTGACAGCTATGATATGGGTGTCAAGATCAACGGCGTGCACATCCAGAATATCACCGTGCCCGACGCCGTCACCGCCAACTACGAGGACGTCAACAACGCCAAAAACGAAAAGACCCGCCGCCTTGATGAGGCGCAGACATATGAAAACAAGGTATTGCCCCTTGCCAAGTCCACTGCCTATGAACTGACCCAGAAGGCAGAGGCCTACAAGGTATCCACAGTGGCCGAGGCGGAGGCGGAAGTTGCCCTGTTCAAAGCTGTATATGAGAAGTACCAGGCACAGCCGGAAATCACCAGAAGCCGCATGCTCATTGAGACAATGGAAAGCGTGCTGGGCGGCGCCGGCAAGATCGTTGTGGTGGACAGCGACAACAATGTCCTGCAGCTGCTCAATCTGGATGGAACCACGTCGCAGCCTGCCTCAGCACCGGTTCCGGGAGGTGACCTATGAGTAATTTCTATCAGCAGCCCATGCGCAATCTCCTGTCGGGTATGGATATCAGCGATAAACTCATCGGCTTTTTTGCCAAGCATAAAAAGTTCCTCATCATCGCGGTGATCGCGGCGGCGCTGCTGGCCTTCCTTTGGGGGGAGTGCTTCTTCGTGGTGGGCGAGGCGGAGCAGGCAGTCGTCAGCCGCTTTGGCGTCATCACGCGTGTGATCATCAACAAGAACAGCGATTTCCACGAAAAGTACGCGGAAGAACTGGCCAATGAAATCACCGGTAACGGCTCGGTCAAGATCGTCAAAGGCTCGGGCCTTCATTTCAAGGTGCCCTTTGTCGACAGGGTGGACAAGTTTTCATCGCTGCTGTTCACCCATACCTCAAGCGGCGAGACAGTCAACACGTCTGAAAAGAAACAATACAACATCACCACGTATGCCCAGTGGCGGATTGCGGATCCCGCCCTGTTCAGCCTGAAGCTGGGCAACAGCAAGAACGCTGAGAACCAGCTGGATAACCTGATACACCCCGTGATTGTGCAGGCGATCAACCGCCTGACGGCAGAGGACTTTGTCAGCAACAAGAGCGCGCTCAACGCGGCGCTCAAGGCAGGCCTGGCGAGCATCAACCGTGATATGATCATCCGCGGCATCGTCGTGCAGGATATTCAGGTGCACCGTACGATCCTCCCCCAGGCAAACGTTGAAACCACCTATGAACGCATGAAGGCGGATCGCGGCAAGGTGGCGCAGCAGCTGCGCAGCGAAGGCCAGCAGGAGTACCAGATGGCTGTTTCCGACACCGACCTGCAAGCCAGCATCATCAACTCCACTGCCATCAAAACGGCAGGCGCGGTCCGCGCGCAGGGTGACGCGCAGGCGCTTGGCATCTATGCGGATGCCTATCAGGTGGACGCCCGGTTCTACACATTCTGGCGCAGCCTGCAGGCACTCAAAGGCAGCCTGAAAGAGAACAGCACCCTTGTCCTGAGCCAGGACCACCCCTTGTGGCAGCAGCTGCTCCAGTGGGGTTTCGCCCCCGCGCAATAAGGGAATACGCAAAAGGAAAGGGAGCCCGTTCAAACGGGCTCCCTTGGTTTACTGTCATGTCCATTTAATGGATGGGCTCAGTGGCCTGCGGAACTTCCTTTTCAGGCTCTGCCTTGAGTGCCGCGACTTCCTCGCTTGTCAGGTCGCGCCACTGGCCGCGCGCCAGGGTTCCAATGTCGATGGGGCCGTATTTGACACGTTTCAGGCGGATGGTTTGATGGCCGATGGCGTCGATCATTCTCCTAATCTGGCGGTTGCGGCCTTCATGGATGGTAATGAGCAGGTCGGTGGAAAAGGCATCCTGGCGCAAGACGCGCACCTTGGCCTTGGCGGTCATCCGGCCATCCAGCATCACGCCGGCATGCAGGCGGTGGAGCTCTTCTTTGCTTATCTCAAGGGAAACACGCGCGATATAGTTTTTGTCCACCTCATAGCTTGGATGGGTGAGCCGGGCAGTCAATTCACCGTCATTGGTCAGCAGCAGCAAGCCTTCGCTGTCAAAATCCAGCCGGCCGACCGGGTAGAGTCGCACCGGAAAATCACGGAAATGATCCATGACCGTGGGCCGACCCTCGGGATCGCTCACGCTGGTGACCTCGCCTATGGGTTTGTAGTAGAGGATATACCGCTTTTCAGCCTCAAGGTTCACGACCTCGCCCCGGACGCGGACCTCGTCGCTCTCGGCCACCTGCGTACCCATTTCACGCACAGTGATGCCATTGACCTGCACCAAACCCTCCGCGATCATCGTTTCCGCATGACGGCGGCTTGCCACCCCGCACAGCGCCAAATACTTCTGAAGCCGCATTTGCCCTCCCCCTGCCGCCTCACGGCGATCCCCTGTGCTGCCATTATTGCAGAAAGAACCGCCAGACGCAATCCCATCGCATGAACATTAGAAATCATTAATATTGCTTGACAAGCAATACCATGTATTATATTATATTGGCCAATAGGAGGTGTTCGAATGGACGCACAACTAAAACGAGGGGTCATTGAAGCCTGCGTACTCAAGCTTCTGAAGGCCGGCGACAGCTATGGCTACGCGCTGAGCCGCGACGCGGCTCAGGTGATCAACTTGTCGGAATCCACACTCTACCCTGTGCTCAAGCGGCTTGAAGCATCAGGCCAGGTGGAGAGCTACACACGCGAACACGGCGGCAGGCTGCGCCGCTACTACCGCATGACGGACAAGGGAAGCCTGGCTATAGAGGATTTCCTGCTGGAATGGGCTGAGATCACAAAGGTTTATGATTTTGTCAGGGAGGGATCAAGATGAACCGCAACGCGTTTATGGAAAGCCTCGGCAGAGCCCTGGAGGGCATGAAAGAAAAGGACAAACAGGATGCCTTGAACTACTTCGACGAGCTTATCGGTGACAAAGCCCTTGACCGGGGCTGCACTGAAGAGGAAGCCATTGCGGACCTTGGCCCGATAGAGGCAATAGCCGCCAGCATCCGCCAAAGCGAATCCTCCGCGCAAACACCCAAAGCCGCGCAGGCGGTGGAACAAGCCGGATCACAGGGGTCGGATGAGACCGGCTTTGGCGTCAAGACAGTCACGGCAAAGGCGTCCGGCGTGCACAGCGTACTGATCGAGACTGCCAATGTCCCCATCAGCCTTGAGCCGGGCAGCGACGATGAAATCATCCTTCAATACACCCAGGATGCATACGACATCTATGATTTCTCACTCAAGGACGGCGCGATGCGCCTCATCAGGCGGCACATTGAGCCGCTGCAGATGCTTGGCTTCCTTTTCCAATACAGGCGTTCCGCCAGGATCATGCTGAAAGTCCCGGCGGAATTCGCGGCCAACTGTGAACTGATCACAAGCAACAGCAGCATCGCTGTGCGGGACATCAGCTTCTGGAGTTGGCTGAAATGCAGAACCTCCAACAGCACCATCCGGCTGGAGCGCCTGAAGGCGCAAGGAGACCTTACAGCCAAGACATCCAACAGCAGCTGCACGCTTGAGAAGCTGCAGGTAAGCGGCAAGCTGCATGCGAACACCTCCAACAGCCGCCTGGCCGCCGTTGATGTCCGGGCAAGTGAGATCTCCCTCATGACCTCCAACGCCTCCCTGAACGCGCACCGCCTGCAGGCTCAGGGCCCCATCACGCTTGAGAGCCGCAATGGCAAACTGGAAGCGGAGAAAGTCGGGACACCGGCACAGTTCACCCTGCATACAAGCAATGCGCGCATCAGCGTGCAGGCAGTTTCCTCGCCGGATATCCGCCTGATCACAAGCAACGCCGGGATAGAGGGAAGCATCCTGGGCACTGACGCTGAGTACAGTGTCACAAGCCATGCAAGCAACGGCCGCGACAGCCTGGCTGGGCATTCCTTTCATGGCCCCAAACGCCTGGAAGTGAAAACCAGCAACGGCAATATCCATCTGCAGTTCACGCAGGAAGGACAAGTCTGAACTGCTTATCCCCCGGTCAATATCAAACCAAAGGAGAGCCGCCGCACTGCTGCGATGGCTCTCCTGCCGCCGATATTTCCGCTTTCAGATGCTGATGACCTGGTACCCCTCCATCAGGTAGGGTGACATGGCCGCGTGGCCATACATATCCTTCAGCATTGGCAAGCCGAGCGCTTCATTCTGCTCCAGCACGTTTAGCATCTTGGAGCAGGCAAAACAAACGCCCGCCAGCAGGCCAAGTGAAAGTGCCTTGGAAAAATGCGGGTTACCTTCTTCTTTCAGCACCGATACCAATATTACCGAACGCCCTTCAAAGATGACCCGTACCTGCATCCCCTTTTCCGCCAGGTCCACGGCATTCATCAAGACATGCATAAGGCAGCTCTTTTCCCCCGTCATGGCATAAAACAGTACCTTGTTCATGTGATTTCTACCTCCTGCTGTTTGCTTACTCTATTCCCAAGGCTTCGATCAGCACTTGTGCGTTTTTGCGCATACCCACCTCATAGGCATCGGGAGACCCGTCGCCTGTCACGATGGGATCGAGCTCGTAAATCCGCGCGCCCGTCTCAAGGGCAACCGCACGGGCAGCGCGGTCCTCATACTGCGGCTCGGTGAACAGCGGCGGAAGATCCGCGGCTTTGACTTTTTCCACCAGGACGGTCAGCATTTGGGGGGTCAGCGCCTGATCGGGTTCAAGAGCCAGCACCGCGACCACATTGAGCCCGTATGCCCCGGCAAAGTAGGGAAAAGCTTCGTGAAAGGTAACGATATCGCGCCGCTTCAGGGCGCTCAGCCGCATCGTGAGCTCCTCGTCAAGCGCAGTCAGCCGGGTGACGTAATCGCTGAGGTTGACGCTGATCAGTTGAGCATGCTGCGGCAAGAGCCCGCCAAGCGCCTGGGCCATGGTGGTGACCATTTGGATGGCATTGCCAGGGTCAAGCCAGATGTGAGCGTTGAATTCACCGTGGTCATGAGCCTTGTGCTCTTCCTCGGTTTCCCCTTCCTCATGCTCCGGATCATCAGCAGGGATAAGGGTAATGCCCACGGATGTATCGATGATGGTCAGTGCCCGGAACTGTTCCCTGACAGGATCCAGAAAAGATTCCATGCCTCCCCCATTGATGATCAGCGCGTCTGCATTGGACAATGTCCGCATATCAGCGGCAAGCAGCTGGTAATCATGCAGACAGCCGGTCGTTGGGTGGGTAAGGTTTTGCAGTTCGATACCGGGCACATCCTTCAGGATGTTGAGGGCAAATATGTAAAGGGGATAAAAAGAGGTAACGATATGGAACGGCTCCGCAGCCGCCTGCGCGCAGGCAAAAGCCGATAAAGTTAACATCAGGCTCAATATCATTGCAGTGATTCTTCTCATTGGTTTCCTTCCCGGCATAGCGTACAGCGCTTCCCACCCGCAGTATAGCACGGGTGTCAACCTGCCGTCGTGTCATTATATCCGTCAACAACTGCAACTGTGAAATTGCACAGGCAGGTCCGGTTTTGATTGACAGGCATCAGAATTCTTCATATAATACGCCTTGCACCTGCCGGTGTGATGGAATTGGCAGACGTAGTGGACTCAAAATCCACCGATAGCGATATCGTGCCGGTTCGAGTCCGGCCACCGGCACCAAATCTGTAACACAGATTGATACAATAAGGCCCGCTTCGTTTTGAGGCGGGTCTTGTTGATTATTCGTTGATATTGCTCACTTTTTAAGAGTGTCAGCTCATCGTTGAAAAGTTCAAATCAGCCGCTTCACGTGCGCTATTCTCCTTCATTGACGTTCAATGGGCAGATCGATTGCGCACAATGCAACCCCCTCCCTATCTCCGTGCGCGAGTGCAGGGTCTCCGTGCGCGAGTGCAGGGTGCGCCGTGCGAGAGTGTCCAAAATACGACAAATTGTCCATAATTCGGGGTGAACTGTACCCATGTAGAACCCTCAAGGGGTATTCATCAAAATCACGGCAATTTTCTTCTATCAGGTATCACGGACTTCATTGCGCCAAATCATTCCATAAACAGGACTGGTGCCTTTCTGATTGAGATAGTTATGGCTCCCCATGAACTGCTAAATACTAATATTTGCCCATCTTGAAGAGTTATCTTTCCGCTCTCATTGCGTTCACTATCGAGCTTGCCAGATTCAGTAATATACTGTGACTCATTAACCAAATCCGGCCAAACGGGTGTTTCGCCTGCTTTCTCTGCGGCTGCTGCATTTTGATATGCGATACCATATGCATTTCTTGCCTTTTCGTATTCTGCGTGAGCAGTGTCAGTTTTATATATTACGTAATTAAGCACTCCTAATCTACCTTCATCGACAGGATAGGGCTTCAATATATATGAGCCCGCACCAATATCGATTCCAACGATGTATGTTCCTACTTCGGCCAAAATCAAGCCATCCTTTTCAAACAGGGCAGCATCCACCTTATCACGGATTTGAGTTAATTCTTCGACGCTATAACCTGAGAAATCGATTTCACTGGCGAGAGCCGGTGCTACAAACAACATAAGGCTCATAATAACACATAAAACCCTCTTCATAATTACCTCCCAGAATAATTCCTAAACGCATCAACAGATAGTTAACGCTAATTCAATTAATCCTCATATTACCATAGAACTCCTGCAATAACCATGGAATAATTGAAGAAAATAGAACTGAAGGTTAGTCAAACATGTTCTTTAGCAGCAAGATTTCTTCCTCGGTGTGCTGCTTGGGGTGATGATGCGGGCGCCGGGAGCGGCAAGCGAGGGATTCCAGGCTGCCGTCATAACGATTGAGCCAGAAATACACGTAAGAGCGTGCCTTGTTGAACTTCCTGGATGCCCTGCCGGCACCGTACTTGAGGGCGAAATTGACCAGTGATTGCCGATACTTCATGTCCTGGGTTATACTGCTCA
>CAZPBJ010000029.1:0-33963 GCA_964584685.1 uncultured Christensenella sp.
TTGCAAGGAAAGAGAGTTTGGGCTGCCGACGGGTAAGGCTGAATAGTAACCATTTTTCAGCAAAAACGACATATTTCCATTTGAAACACTTGCCAAGTTATAACAAAACAGTTACAATAAGCTATCCAAATGGCTACCCGCATTCGGTTTGTTTAATATGTGAGAGTTGCCTGGGACAGAATGCCCAAGAAATGGGGATGAACGCGCGATGAGAAGCACAATCACGGTCATCGATTTTGGCACCAGCAAGGTGGTCGCCTTGGTCGCTGAAGTCAGCGGACGTCAGCGCTGTGACATTGTTGGGGCAGGCATACAGCCCTACGATGGCTTTACCGATGCCAGGTGGAACAATCCCGATCTTGTCAATGACACCATTTCACAGGCCATCAAGACAGCCGAAGAGCAGGCTCGGGTCAATACGCGCGATATCAATGTGGGCGTTCCCGGGCAGTTTTCCAGAGTATATACGGTGGAAGTCAAGGTCGACCTTCAAGGCGCCGATCCCCATGTTAACGCCCGGGACATAGAGACGCTTTTTGCCCTGGCAAACGAAGAAGTCCGCGAAGTCAGGGGCACTCCCATTCATCGCAGTCCCGCGTGGTTTGTAGTGGACGACGGCAAAAAGACCCTGGAGCCGCTCAACCAGCACGGCAATGAATTGCGGGCCATGATTTCCTATGTCATTGCCGATCAATTTTTCATTGACGATGTCAGCGAACGTTTACGTGCCATTGGCAAGAACGCCTGCGGCTTCTTCTCCACGCCCATGGGCGAAGCCATGCTCTATATATCCGATGAAGACAGGGACCGCACAGCCCTGCTGATTGACATGGGCTATCTCAACACCGAGGTCATCGCCGTGGAAGGCGATACGATCATATTCCATAAAGCACTGCCCCTTGGCGGCGGGTATGTCACGGCTGACTTGGCCTATGGCTTGGATATACCGCTTGACCAGGCTGAGCAGATCAAGCGCAGCTATGTATTCGGGGCCCCCACGTCGCAGCCAAGCTTTGACATCACCGGAGCTGACGGCAAGATTCGCACGTTTGCCTATGAAAAGGTTTCACAAATCCTGGAGCCGCGGGCAGAGGAAGTATGTGAGGCAATCAGGGATTGTGTCGCAGATTCCGGCGTTCGTCTTGGCAACTGGTCTGTCGTTTATTTGACAGGCGGCGGGTTGGCCATCAATCGCGGCGGGCGCGAGTTCCTGGGAGAGCGCCTGAATCGGCCTGTGCGCGACTTGCCGCGCAAAGCGGTAAAGCTTTCCAGCCCCATATATTCCAGCGCGCTTGGCCTGCTGGATCTGATCATTGATACCAAGACAGGCACCAACGCCAATCAGAGCGGCATCGGCTCCTTTTTCCGCGGATTGTTTGGCGCCTAAATAGTCCGGGCATTCCGGCAATTGAGGAGGATATAGCATGCTTGAACTGCAGGTTGAAAAGGAACAAAAGCTGACTTTCGCGTCCATCAAGGTCGTTGGGTGCGGCGGCGGCGGCACCAATGCTGTCAACAGGATGGTTGAAGCAGAGCTGAAAGGCGTCGACTTCATTGCCGTCAATACCGACCGACAGGCCTTATCCTCTTCAAAGGCTGATGTCGCGCTGCAAATCGGCGAAAAACTGACCAAGGGACTTGGCGCAGGCGCTGTGCCGGACATCGGCAAGCGTGCGGCTGAAGAAAGCCGCGAAGAGATCGCCCAGTTGCTCAAAGGCGCGGATCTGGTATTTGTCACAGCCGGAATGGGCGGCGGTACGGGCACCGGCGCTGCCCCGGTTATCGCCGATATCGCCCGCGAACTCAATTGCCTCACGGTTGCAGTGGTTACCAAGCCCTTTCAATTTGAAGGCAAACAACGTATGCGCAACGCTGAAGCGGGCATCAACGAACTCAAGCAGTACGTGGACACTTTGGTCGTCATTCCCAATGACCGCCTGCTGCAGGTTGTCAGCAAGGGGACGTCCATGCTGGAAGCCTTCCGCGTGGCCGATGATGTGCTGCGTCAGGGCATCCAGGGCATATCCGATCTGATTGCCCTGCCGGCGACCATCAACCTGGATTTTGCCGATGTCAAGACCATCATGGAATCAGGCGGCATGGCGCACATCGGCATTGGTTCCGCCAAAGGCGAGAACCGCATGGTGCAGGCAGCCAAGAACGCTATTGCAAGCCCCTTGCTGGAGACCAAGATCGACGGCGCGCGCGCGGTACTGATCAACATTACCGGCAATGAAGAAATGCCCATCCTAGACATCAATGAAGCTGCCCGCCTGATCCAGGAGTCCGCAGACAGCGAAGCCAACATTATCTTTGGCGCTGGCGTTGACAACAGCTTGAAGGATGAGGTTCGCATTACGGTTATCGCTACCGGTTTTGAGAAAACCGCCTTCCCGACACGGGAATCCCGGAAGAAATCAGCCAGGCCCGCCTCCCTGCCTTATGGCGCCGCCACTGCAAGCTACAATCCCTATGAGAATCGCCCCACAGTTGAAGCGCAAAGCACCGTGCCCAGTTATGAACCTCCGCAAGTGGCGCCCATGTACGATAATCAGCAGGATGCCGGCTTTTTCCCTTCAAGCGGACGTCCTGCTTCCGCTGTCCCTTCCGTCTCAGTTCCTCAGTCGTACATGCAAGGCGCATATCAAGCACCGCAATATCAGCCTGGTCAGCCGCTGGCGTATCAAGCGGGGCAGCCCTATCTCCAGCAGGCAAATCCTTATCAGCCGCCCGTCAGGCAGCCGCAGCAGCCCGCTGCCGCCGAGAAGGACGACCTGGGCGTGCCAGCCTACCTGCGCCGCGGCGTAAAGAAATAACCATCGGTTGATCAATCCGGGAGAGACCGCTGTGCGGCGCCGAAGGGGACTGCAAAAACTCTCAGGCCAACAGACCGGATTGGGACGAAACTCTGGAAAGCAGAAATGCACCAAAGAAGCAACCCCGCCCTTCTTTACGGGGGAATCTTCAAGGTTCAACAACAGAGGCACGCAATTTGTTTGCGTGCCTCTTGATTTTAGGATGTAGGAGGATGTATGGAAAAGAAAACGCCGCTTTATGATTTGCATGTCCGTCTGGGTGGGAAGATGGTGCCCTTTGCCGGTTATCTATTGCCGGTACAATACGCAAGCGGGGTGATTGCCGAACATAACGCAGTACGCACACGCTGCGGATTGTTTGATGTCTCGCACATGGGTGAGATTCTCTTGACAGGTCCAGACGCCTTTGATACCCTTCAAAACCTGCTGACAAATGATTTCACAGGCATGGAGGATGGACGTGTCCGTTACAGTCCCATGTGCAACGAACAAGGCGGTGTTGTGGACGACCTGGTCGTGTGTAAGGTCAGTGACCAGAAGTACCTGCTGGTTGTCAATGCTGCCAACAAGGATAAGGATGTGGCATGGATGAGGCAGCATGCCAAAGGCAGCGTAATAGTTGAAGATGTATCGGATCAGTATGCGCAGCTTGCACTTCAGGGCCCCAAAGCGCCTGATATCATGGCCAAGGTGGCGCTGCCGGGCGCACTGCCGATTAAATACTACACATTCAAGGAGAATGTTGAGGTGGCAGGTTTCAGCTGCCTTGTGTCCCGCACCGGCTATACCGGCGAGATAGGATATGAGATATATTGCAGGCCGGATGATGCCGCAGCGTTGATGCAGGCATTGCTGGACGCAGGAGAGGAGTTTGGCTTGATTCCCTGCGGTCTTGGCGCGCGCGACACATTACGCCTTGAGGCCGGCATGCCTTTGTACGGACATGAGATGGACGATGAAATCTCACCCTTGGAAACAAGCCTTGGTCTATTTGTGAAGATGGAAAAGTCAGGATTCATTGGCAGGCAGGCGCTGATCCAAAGGGGAAAACCGCGGGTTGCGCGTGTCGGATTGGAAGTAACAGATCGGGGCATAGTGCGTGAACATAGCCCGGTCTATAGCGGTGACCTTGAAGTTGGCAAGACCACCAGCGGCACCCATTGTCCCTTCATCAACAAGGCTGTCGCCATGGCTTTGATTGATATTAACCTTGCAGCGCCGGATCAAATGCTTCATGTTGATGTCCGCGGTCGTAAACTGGCTGTCAAAGTCGTACCGCTGCCATTCTACAAGCGCAAATAAAGCAAATCGTTTTTACGCAGCCCAATATTTAGAGGAGGAAACAGATCATGGACTATCCAAAGGAACTGCACTACACAAAGACCCATGAGTGGTTGAAAGAGGATGGTGAAACGGTGCTTGTCGGCCTCACAGATTTTGCCCAAAAAGAATTGGGGGACATCGTTTTCATCAATGTACCCTTTGAGGGGGATGCTGTCACAGCCGGCTCGTCATTTGCCGATATTGAGTCTGTTAAAGCTGTCAGTGAAGTCATCAGCCCGGTCAGCGGAACAATTGTTGAAGTCAACGAAACGCTTGTTGATACCCCCGAGAAAATCAACAGCGAGCCTTATGCCGCATGGATCATACGCGTTGGTGATGTCAGCCAAAGAGAGGCCCTGCTCTCAGCCGAGGAATATGAAGCCTTCATCAGGGAGGCGTAAGCATGGGCAGTTTCATACCTTCAACCGTTGACGAACGCCGGGAGATGCTCGATGCTATCGGCTTCTCGTCGATGGACGAACTGTATCAGGATGTGCCCGAGAGCGTCATGCTCAAGTCGCCTTTGAATATTCCAAATGGCTTATCTGAAATGGAAGTTCATGCCAGGATGAACGCCATGGCAGCCGGGAATACAGTATTTCCCATCATTCTCCGCGGTGCCGGCGCTTACGATCATTACATCCCGGCCATTGTTGGCAGCGTGACCTCAAAAGAGGAGTTCTCCACAACATACACGCCGTATCAAGCGGAAATCAGCCAAGGTGTACTGCAGTCCATTTTCGAATACCAGACCATGATATGTGAATTGACAGGGATGGATGTCAGCAACGCTTCGCTTTACGATGGCGCTTCCGCTGCCGCCGAGGCGGCCATGATGTGCATAGACAGACGCCGAAGCACTGTCCTTGTCTCGGCCACCGCCCATCCCGATGTGATTGAAACGGTCAGGACATACTGCTGGGGGCGCGGAATACCCTTTGTACTTGTCCCCGAAAAAGACGGCTGTGTAAACACAGCTGCTCTGCAGGGTCTTCTTGATGACAAGTCCGCCTGTTTTTATCTGCAGCAGCCCAACTTCTATGGATTGCTGGAAGAGGCAGAAGAACTGATCAAGGACGTCCACGCAGCCGGAGCCAGGGCGATCATGGGTGTCAATCCGATATCGCTTGGCATGCTGGCAACGCCGGCCGACTGCGGCGCGGATATTGCCGTTGGTGAAGGACAGCCTCTTGGCTTGCCACTGTCCTTTGGCGGGCCATACCTGGGCTTTATGGCTGCAAAAAAGGAGCTTACCCGTGCTTTGCCCGGGCGTATTGTGGGAGAGACAAAGGACAGCAAGGGCAACCGTGCCTTTGTGCTGACTTTGCAAGCCCGTGAGCAGCATATCCGCCGCGAGAAGGCGGGAAGCAACGTCTGCTCCAATCAAGCGCTGTGTGCAATGACCGCCGCTGTTTATATGGCTTCCATGGGCCCGCAGGGTATCCGGCAGGCCGCCGAACTCTCCTATCATAAAGCCCATTACTTCGCAGCCCAACTGCAGAAAATCCCAGGATTTCATCTTGTTTTCCAGGGTGATTTCTTTCATGAATTCCTCACCGGCTGCCCAATCGACCCATTGACCCTGGAAAAGGCTCTGATGTATAAAGGTATCCTTCCCGGATTGATCATTGACAAACAAATATTGTGGTGCGTTACCGAAAAGCAGAGCAAGGCCACCTTGGACGAAGTGATCCGGATTATCAAGGAGGTATACGCACAGTGAAACTGATTTTTGAAATCGGCGCAGCCGGCAGAAGAATGCAGTATTTGCCTGAGTGTGACGTGCCTAGGGCGGAATTGCCGGCTTCAGCCAAGTTGCGCAGACAATCTCCCAAACTTCCGGAACTGTCAGAGGTGGAATTGAGCCGCCATTATACCCGGCTTGCCAAGCAGGCTTTCGGCGTCAATAGCGGATTTTATCCACTGGGTTCGTGCACAATGAAATATAACCCCCGCATCAATGAAGCGATTGCCGCAAACAGGCAGTTTTCAGCCATACATCCCCTTCAGCCCAGGGAGACGGTCAGCGGCTGTAAAGAGGTGCTGACAACAGCTGAAAGCATATTGTGTGAAATCACGGGAATGGACGCCATGACCCTCCAGCCCGCGGCAGGCGCGCATGGTGAGTACGCAGGTTTGCTCCTCATCAAGAAATACCACGAATTGGGGGGCGGCGCCGGGCGGACCAAAATCATCATACCTGATTCTGCCCATGGCACCAATCCTGCCAGCGCTTCCATGGCAGGCTTCAGTGTCATCAATATACCCTCAGCGGCTAACGGCTGTGTCGATATGGATGCCCTTAAGGCAGCCTGCAGCGATGAAGTGGCGGGCCTTATGCTGACAAATCCCAATACCGTAGGCCTGTTTGACCCCAATATCCTGGAAATCACCCGCCTTGTTCATGCGTGCGGCGGCCTGTGTTACTATGACGGCGCCAATCTCAACGCCATCATGGGCAGGGTACGCCCAGGCGACATGGGCTTCGACGTGGTGCACATCAATTTGCATAAAACATTTTCAACCCCACATGGCGGAGGCGGTCCGGGTTCAGGCCCTGTTGGGTGCAAATCCTTCCTGAGCGCTTGCCTGCCCTTCTCCAGGAGCGGTGAAGCAGCACCATCACAAAGCATTGGTCAGGTGCGTTCTTTTTATGGCAACTTTGCCATTGTCGTGCGTGCGCTGACATATATGCTGACACTGGGATCGGATGGACTGAGGGACGCCAGCCAGACGGCTGTGCTAAACGCCAATTACCTGATGCACCAGGTCAAACAGCATTTCCCGGTGGCTTACGATCATGTGTGCATGCACGAATTCGTGTTGACACTCGAACAAACAAAGAAGGAAAAAGGTGTCTCAGCCCTGGATGTAGCCAAGGGACTGATCGACTACGGCATGCATCCGCCAACCATGTACTTTCCCTTGATAGTGCATGAGGCCCTGATGCTTGAACCAACGGAGACTGAAAGCCGCGAAACGCTTGACCGGGCTGCCGAAGCCCTTGGGGCCATTAAAAGGCAGATAGACCTGGATCCTGCCCAGCTGCACCTGTGCCCTACCTCAACACCTATCGGCAGGCCCGATGACGTGACGGCGGCACGCACACCCATCCTGCGATACACGCCTGCAAAATAGGCACTGGCGTATTAAAGGATGTATTTCTCCTGTGATGCAGGAGCCAGCGCCATTTCCGCCTGCTTTCTGCGATACTTCTCAGCGGTATTGCCAAGAACTGCGTACGATGCGATCTTGGATTCCTCAACGCCGGGCTGGTTGAAAGCATCGATATCAAGCAGCTCGCCAACATAGGCGGTGGTGAGCTCAAGCAAATAGATAAGCTGGCCGATGGTATGCGCGTTAACGACAGGCAGAGTGATTGTTTGGCTCATGCGGCCTGAGCGCAGCAGCGCGTACTCTGTTCCCTGACGTTCTGCCTCAATAAGCTGGTTGAGCGTTTTGCCGCCCAGGAAAGCGACATCCGTGAAGTCTTCACAGCCCATGGGAATATCTGTTTTGACGCCGAAAGCCTCGACCTTAAGAAGGGTGACAATCTTGTCATAAGGTCCTTCCGTATAAAGCTGAAGCTGACTGTGCTGATCTGTTACACCCAGCGCCTTGACCGGTGTCTGGCCAACATTGACCGCCATGCCTTTTCGGGTGACCGACTTGCCCAGGCTCTCTGCCCACAGCTGGCAAAACCAGTCGGCCATGTACTTGAGGCTGTCGGCATAAGGCATCATCACCTGAACGTTGATGCCCATCTCCTCCATTGCTATATACTGGATAACCGCCTCAAGCAACGCCGGATTCTCCCATAGATTGTCCGTATCGCAGTGCTGGTCCATGCACTTGGCGCCGCTGAGCAGCTGGCGGATATTGATGCCGCAGACCGCAGCCGCGAGCAACCCCACCGGGCTCAGCTCACTGAACCTCCCGCCAACTGTCGCAGGAATGTAAAAAAGCTTAAACCCCTCCTGCTTTGCCAGCTTGATCAGGTTCCCCTTTTCAGGATCGGTGGTGGCAATCATGTGCTGCTGCCAGCCTTCACCAACCGCTTTCTTCAGCGCTTGGGATATGATCAGGTACTGGCTCATGGTCTCGGCTGTAGCGCCTGATTTTGTGATGATATTGAAGCAGGTTGTTTTTAGATCAATCACATCAAACAGCGCGGCCATACGTTCCGGGTCAACGTTGTCTTCTACATAAAACCGGGGACCGGCTCGCTGCGCATCGCTGAGTTCATTATAGTGCAGATGATTGAGCGCCTGCTGTACAGCGATGGGACCAAGCGCGCTGCCGCCTATCCCCAATACAACAAAACTCTTGAAACGCGCACGGATTTGTGCCGCTGTTTGTTCGATATCATTGACGATTTCATTTTGATCATAGGGCAGTTCTGTCCATCCAAGCCAGCCCTTGCCTCGGTTGAGCTTAACGTTGTTAAAGGCTGCCTTCGCAGCCTGCTGATAGGCGTTGATGGCATCAGGTGATATCCCATAGCGCTCACCCAGCATGTCACTCATCAAGTGGTTGACATCCAATTGGACCAATGGCGCGATGCAGCTTTCACATTCACTCATTGTTCATACCTCCTGCGTTTTGTCTGATTATAGCACAATTGCTTTGTATTGGCACGTCCAGAAGTTTAATTGAGGATCGGCACAAGTATTTGACAAACATCATTTGCCTGTCTATAATGGCCGCATTGGCGATGAGGGGAAGAGCCTGCGCGGTCCGCGCAAAGAGAAGGGATCCTTGGCTGAGAGATTCCGGCGGACTTGCAGAAAGACAACCCGGAGCCACCGATGAGAATCGGCGTTTCCCACGATATGGGATATGAGCGGCACAATGTGCAAGCTGGGTGGCACCGCGAAGCGATTCGTCCCATGCATTCGATTGCATGGGTTGTTTTTTGGAGGTTAACGTGATTCAAGCGCCAAAGGGGACCAAAGACTGTCTGCCCGGGGATAGCTACCGCTGGCAAGCTGTTGAGGAGAAGATGCGCCTGGCCGCGCATTTGGCAGGATACAGGGAAGTCAGGACACCCGTGTTTGAACACACGGAACTATTCCTGCGTGGTGTTGGAGAAACGACAGATATTGTTCAAAAGGAAATGTACACCTTCAAGGACAAGGGTGATCGCTCGATTACCCTGAAACCTGAAGGCACCGCGGGCGCGGCGAGGGCGATGATCGAAGGCAAACTTTACGCGGATCCCCTGCCTGTCAAGATGTATTATGTCAACAACCCAATTTTTCGTTATGAAAATCCCCAGCACGGCCGTTTAAGGGAGCATCATCAGTTTGGCATGGAATGCTTTGGCGCAAAGGAACCGTCGGCTGACGCGGAACTGATTGTAACGCTGCTGTCCATGCTGGACAGCTTAGGGCTTGATGGTCTGAGCGTGCGCATCAATTCCATCGGCTGTCCGCAGTGCAGACCGCAGTATCTTGATAAGCTTAGGGATTTTTTGCGTGGAAACCTGCAGCAGCTTTGCCCTGCCTGCCGGGAGCGGTTTGAACGAAACCCCCTGCGTGTGCTTGACTGCAAGGAAGAAAGCTGCCGGGCAATTGTTAGGGACGCCCCTGTCATGCTTGACATGCTTTGTGAACAGTGCGCCGATCACTTTACGAAACTGCAAGGCTTGCTCAATGTAACGATGGTTCCCTTTGAAATCGACAGCCATATCGTGCGCGGACTTGATTACTACACCAAGACAGTGTTTGAGATCATCATGCAGGGGGAACGTGAGGGCCTGGCACTTTGCGGCGGAGGACGCTATGACAAGCTGGTTGAGCAAATTGGCGGGCCGGAACTTACAGGCGTTGGGTTTGGCATTGGTATGGAACGCATCCTGATGGTGCTGGACGCGCGGGGGATCATGCTTCCGCAGCCGATCGTATGCGAGGTGTTTGTAGCCAATATTGAAGCGGAGGCTTTCTCCGATGCATTCGCGCTCACCCAGCAGCTGCGCAGGCAGGGCATCAGCGCTGACTGTGATCATACAGGACGAAGCCTGAAGGCACAGTTCAAATATGCCAACAAGGTCGGCGCACAGATGATAGCGATCGTTGGCGGAGAAGAGCTCACGCGCGGCAATGTTAAATTAAAGATGATGGCTACCGGTGAGGAACGGGAATTGTCCTTGAAGGACGCCGCTCATTTGATAAAGGCAATATAACGGCAATATATACGGGGAGGGTAAATATATGGCAGAGTTCTTGGGCGACTGGAGACGGGATTGCCGCTGTGGCGAGGTAACGCAAGTCATGGTGGATCAAGAGATCACTTTGATGGGCTGGGTGCAAAAGTCACGCAACATGGGCGGGATCATCTTTGTCTGGTTGCGCGACCTGTCGGGGATTGTTCAGCTGGTTTTCAACGCGGAGCATCTTGACGCGCAGGCATATCATGTCAGTGAAGCGCTGCGATCCGAGTGCGTACTGGCGGTAAAGGGGAAAGTGGCCAGACGTGATCCGGCTGCCGTAAACAGCCAAATGGCAACGGGGACACTGGAAGTGCTTGTCAGCCAGGCCAAACTTCTCAACCGCGCCGAGACACCGCCTATCTACATTGATGACGAGGCCAAGGACAACGAGGCGGTTCGGCTGAAGTACCGCTACCTCGATCTGCGCAAACCTTCAATGCAAAGCACATTGATGCTCCGTTCAAAGACGGTTAACGCAATCAGGTCGCATATGCTTTCACAAGGGTTTACGGAAGTCGAAACGCCTATACTGACCAAGTCGACGCCGGAAGGGGCCCGTGACTTTTTGGTACCCAGCCGTGTTCACCCGGGTGAGTGCTACGCGCTGCCGCAGAGTCCGCAGATCTACAAGCAATTGCTGATGCTGGCCGGTATGGACAGGTATTTCCAGGTGGCCCGCTGCTTCCGCGATGAGGACAGCCGCGCTGACCGTCAGCCCGAGTTTACGCAGCTCGACCTCGAGATGTCCTTTGTAGCGCCAATAGACGTTCAATCAGTGGTGGAAGGCGCATTTGCCGCAGTATTTGAACAGGTAAAGGACACCAGGCTGACGCTTCCGCTGCCACGCATGACTTGGAAAGACGCCATGGAGAATTTTGGCAGCGACAAGCCGGACACCCGCTATGATTTGAAGATTTCCAATGTCAATGACTTGGTGAAAGACTGCGGCTTCTCCATTTTTGAAAATGCTGTTAAGGACGGGCAAATCGTTTGCGCGGTCAGGGCGCCCGGCGCGGCCCAGCGCCTGTCTCGCAAGGAAATGGACACGCTCAACGAATATGTTAAAACGTATCACGTCAAGGGAATGGCCTGGCTTGCGCTTCATGAAGACGGTACGCTGCGTTCCAGTTTCGCCAAGTTCTTCAGCCAGGAAAAACTGGATACTTTGATGGACCACATGGGGATGCAAAAAGGTGACGCACTCTTCCTGATTGCGGACAAGAGGCTGATTGCCTTGACCGCGATGGGCCAGCTGCGCATCAAACTGGCGAGGGATCTGGGCTTGGTTGATCACAGCAAGCATAACCTGCTTTGGATTACGGAGTTTCCCTTGCTTGAATGGGATGAAGACGCCCAGCGATTCCAGGCGGCACACCATCCCTTCACCATGCCCATGGATGAGGATTTTGACATGATGGAGACAAGGCCGCAGGACGTGCGCGCGAAGTCATATGACTTGGTATACAACGGCATTGAAATGGGCTCGGGATCCATCCGCATCCATGCCAGTGATTTGCAGGAGCGCATGTTCCGCCTGCTTGGCTTCACGCATGAAGAGGCATGGAAGCGATTCGGTTTCTTGCTGGAAGCATTCAAATACGGCACGCCCCCTCACGGCGGTTTCGCCTTTGGCATCGACAGGCTGATAATGATGCTGACCGGCGCTGAGAGCCTGCGCGATGTCATTGCCTTCCCCAAGGCACAGAACGCTTCCTGCCTGATGATGAACACTCCCGGCGATATCCCGGAAGATCAGCTGAAAATGCTCAAAATGCGCTTTGAACTGGAGTAAGCGCTGAGCCATATGCTTCATGAAATTCACCCCTACTCCATGGACTTGCAGTTTTACAATCAACCTGTCACAGCATCGAACACAGTGCTGTGCTTCCATCGGGATGCGATTCTGGTTGGGTTAGATGATATTCTGCTATTCCCGCACAAGGAACAATTGCCCGACAGGCCGGTTTCGGACTTTCTTTACCTGTTTTCCATCGGTGGCAATGCGGTCTTTCTGATGAATGACTTTGACCCGCAGGACGTCCCCCCGGGCTTTCGAATGATCCCCGTGGCGGAACTGCGCCAAGCTCAGCCTCAGCATCTGGCTTTCGCTGGAGTACTGGGGCATCAGCTGCAAAGATGGTATATCAGCAGGCAGTTTTGCGGGCATTGCGGTGAGAAAACAATCCATGACACCAAAGAACGCATGCTGTCTTGCCCTGCCTGCGAACAAAAGGAATACCCAACCATCATGCCGGCAGTGATTGTAGGCGTTATCCATAATGATTGCCTGCTGCTGACCAAGTACGCCGGCAGGGTCAATCCCCGATGGGCGCTTGTCGCAGGATTTACCGAGGCAGGCGAGACGCCCGAGCAGACTGTACGCCGTGAAGTGCTGGAAGAAACAGGCCTTAAGGTCAGCAAAATCACCTACTACAAAAGTCAGCCCTGGCCTTTTTCCGGCTCCCTCCTGCTGGGCTATTTCGCTCAGCTTGACGGGTCAAGCGATATTGTGCTGGAAACGCAGGAATTGTGTGAAGCCGTTTTCGTACACCGTGAGCAAATAGACGTACCCTATGAAGGCATCAGCTTGACCAATGAAATGATCTGCCGCTTCAGGGATATCGGTCCCTCACCGCTGCTGGCCTCAGACTTTCTTAGACAGGAACATTATTCATCCGGTTGGGCTGCTACCTGATCGACGACGGTATAAAACGCCCGCGGACAAACCGGACTTCGGCTTGACCGCGGGCATTCTGCTTTACTTGCACAGTTGGTATATCTTCTCGATGTCCTGCCAGTACAGCTTCTTTAAGCCGCTGATGGGTCTTTCCATTCCGAATGCCTCTTTGCTGGCTTTCTTCGCCATAACCGTCAGCTGACTGTCATCAATGCCAAGTTCTTTCAATGTCTGCGGCAAGCCCAGGCCGCGATAGAAGTTTTGCAGGCGCGCTATGCCATCCTGAATGATGGCTTCCGGGTCGCGGAAACTCCCCTCAACACCCATCACATTCACCGAGAACTGAACAAACATACTGGGATTTGTTTTATGAACATACTGCATCCAGGCAGGGGTCAGCACCGCAAGGCCGGCGCCATGCGCTACGTCATAGTGTGCGCTGAGCTCATGCTCCATGCCATGGCAAGCCCAGTCCTGTTCGCGGCCCATGCCAAGCAAGCCGTTGTGGGCCACGGTGCCGCCAAAGCCGATTTCCGCCCAGGCATCATAGTCCTGTCCGTTTTTCATCAGCTTTGGCGCGTTTTTGATGATGGTTCTGAGTGTCGCCTCGCACAAGCTGTCTGTCAGATCGGTGTTGAGCGTATTTGTAAAATAGCGTTCAAAAACATGGCTCATCATGTCGGCAACGCCATTTGCGATCTGATTCTTTGGCAATGTGAAGAAAAGCTCAGGATTCATCACGCTGATAAGCGGCCGAAGCTTTGGGCTGCCATAGCCGTATTTACGCTGGGTATCCTCTTTGGTAATGACAGTATCGCCGCTTGATTCACTGCCCGCGGCCGGGATGGTAAGGATGATGGCAAGGGGCAGGGCTTTCTCGATTGGGGATTGAGTCTCATAAACATCCCACACATCATGGTCAAGGTAAACACCCATCGCAATAGCCTTTGCGGAGTCGATAACGCTGCCGCCGCCCACGGCTAAAATCAGGTCAACCGCTTCCTTGCGGCACAGCGCGATGCCTTCATGCGCAAGATCCAGCCTTGGATTGGGTTTTACACCGCCCAGTTCTACAAAGGCGATATCATTTTCCTGCAGGGATTTGACCACCTGAGCATAAAGCCCGCTTTTCTTGATACTGCCGCCGCCATAGTGCAGCAATACCTTTCCGGCATGCGGTTTGAGCAGCTTTCCAATCTCATGCTGGGTCTCTCGGCCAAATACGATGCGCGCTGGGGCATAGAAATCAAAGTTAAGCATAAATTACACCTCCATTTTTTAGAATCGGGTCGATTCTGCGGCAAGTGTAGCAAAAACGGCAAGAAAGAACAAGTGGCGAATAATGCGAAGCAAGCGCGGGAAAGGTCGATTTCTGCGCCGACTTATTGCGGAAGCATGATAATTTTGGTATACTGACGGTGTATATACAAGGAGGTGCTAATCATGTCACCTAAAAATGACAATTTGCCCATGCAGTCTGATCAGGAATTGACACATGGCGGTACAATCACCTATGCCAATGAGGTCATCGCCATCATCTCAGGCATTGCAGCCAATGAAATCGAAGGCATAGCCGGTATGGTAACAAGCGGCGGCTTTGGAGACATCATCGGTAAAAACCGCAATATCACCCGCGGCGTCAAAGTCGAGGTCGGAACCGAGGAAGTCTCTGTCGACCTCTATATTACGGTGGAATATGGCCAACCCATTCAAAAAGTCTCCTCAGAAGTGCAGGAGAATGTGCGTAAGTCCATTGAAGCCATGACAGGGCTCAAAGTTGTGCGCGTTGACATCCATGTGCAGGGCGTCAGCTTCGAAAAAGAAAAAAAAGAGGCGCAAACCAACCTCGAATCAGCCAATGTGCCCAGCTTGCCAAGCGCCAACAAGAAGAAAGTCCCCAAAGAAAAGGAAGTCAGCATCCCCGCCGAGCCTGAGACGGAAGTAAAAGAAGAGGCCCCGGTAAACTCAAGCGAACAGATGACCGACCCTTTTGAGGAGAAACCGGCTGAGGCCCCTGCGACTGAACCGGTTGCAGATGAACTGACGCCCGGTGAAGAAGCAAAGGACATCCCTGCTGAAGAAACACCCGGCAAACCGGACGCCCCTGCCGCCAAACCTGCCAAAAAAACACGCAAATCCTGACCGTTGCACATACGGAGGGACACGCGATGAGAATAAAGATATGGAATCGCCTGATTCTGGGCATTGGCGGTGTATATGTGACACTGTCGGGTGTCGCGTTCTTTTTGTTGGGTCTGTTGGTTGAAAGCATCCCTCTGCGGGGCCTGACTCAGCAGCCTGCCACGCTCAGCCGTTGGGTTGTCATCGCCTGCGGACTGCTGCTGTTTTTATTCGGCCTTTATATTCTCAGTTTTCCCGGCAGGCAGCGGCGGAACAAAAGCACCTTCATCGTGCAGCAGACAGCCACCGGCGAGCTTCGCATATCACTCAGGGCCATGGAGAGCCTGGTACAAAAATGCCTGGTACAGCATAGTGAGATGGCGATGAAGGGGCTCAGCATTGAGAATCGCCGTGACGGCGTCATCATTGACCTGAAGCTTGCCCTGGCCGGCAACGTCATCATACCCCAGGCGGTTGCCGCTCTACAAAAGCAAGTAAAAGACCAGGTTCTCGCGTCATCCGGCGTTGATATCAAAGAGGTGCGCGTCTCGGTGGACACCGCGGATGGGATTGCCCGCGAGTCACCCTATATCATTGGCAACCATGTTGTCCAATCGCGCGAAGCGGCCCATGAACAAACCATCGAAACAGACGAATCTCCTGAAGAAACGGAAGGACACAATGATGAAACAGTTTGAAGACTTGTTAAAGGAAATCGATACCCCCGGCACTTTGGCAAGGAAGCTTTTTTTCGCCCTTGGTTTCTTTGTGCTGGGACTGCTGCTTGTATTCCTTGGCTTTTGGCGGACCTTGCTGATTGCAGGCATGACAGTGCTTGGTGTATTCCTTGGCAGTTCAGCCAGCATCACCGACGCCTGCAAGTCGCTGGTCAACAAGCTTTTCCCGCCCGCCAACAAGGCTGTCACCTATAGTAATGAGGATATTGAAAAGGTTCAAAAGGCACTGGAGAAGAAGGAAAAGGCGAAGGCTGAGGAGTGATCTGACAAGCCTTGGAAGGAATATGATCTATGGCACGACACGCTGCCCGCAGAGCGGCCATGCAGCTTATTTATGAAGGAATGCTTGGCGGCGAAGGCGGCCCGGAAACACTTGAGGAGTTGATTGGCTTCGCTCAGGAGGACAATGAGGATGGTCCCTACATCAGCTCACTGGTTGATGGCGTAGCCGGTTCGGTAACTTTGCTTGACGCAGAAGTCGCAAAACGCAGCAGCACGCGGGAACTGGATCGCATTCCAAAGGTTGTTTTGGCAATATTGAGGCTTTCCCTCTATGAACTTGTTTTTTTGCAGGATTCCCCACAAAGCGTGATCATCAACGAAGCGGTGGAACTGGCAAAGCGTTACGGGGAGGAAAATGACAGCCGTTTTGTCAATGGCCTTTTAGGAAATTATGTGCGAGAGCATCCCGAGCCGTGAAGGCGGTGCTGGGCATTGACACCAGCTGCTATACAAGCTCATGTGCCCTGGTGGATGCAGGCATGCAGGCGCTGGCCTCACAGAGGATCATGATTCGGGTAGAGTCGGGGGAACGCGGCCTTCGCCAAAGCGAGGCCGTTTTCGCACATTTGAGGCAATTGCCGCTTGCCTTAAACGAGCTAACGTCCCTATCGCAAGCAGAGATTGCGGCCGTTTGTGTCTCTGTTCAGCCCCGCGATCAGGAAGATTCGTACATGCCCGTGTTCAGGGCAGGGGCCGCAATAGCGGAGTCCATCGCTCATGTCCTGCACGTACCGCTGTATACGACAAGCCATCAAAGGGGACACATCGCTTCTGCAAGCCTATATCTTGATGACCTGCCCGATTGCCGGCTGGTGCTGCACCTGTCCGGTGGAACGACCGACCTGCTGATGATGGATGGGGATAATCTGAGCGCCATCAGCAGATCTGAGGATCTGAGCGCGGGGCAGCTAATTGATCGCGTGGGCGTGGCACTGGGTTTGCATTTCCCCGCTGGTGAAGAACTGGAAGCGCTGGCATTGCGTGGCTGTGGATCGGGGCGCTACGCAGCTTCAGTCAGTCCCAAAGGCTGCCATCTGTCTGGTGCTGAGGCTCAAGCAATGCGGGACATAGCAGCCGGTGCCATGAACCCGGCAGATATCGCGGCGGAAGTATTTGACCTGTTGGCCAGGACGGCGTTTAAAATGCTCAGCGCCGCGATGATAAGTACCGGCATTCAGGACGCATTGATATTTGGCGGCGTGGCTTCTTCACATCTTCTTCGGGATTTACTGATGCAGCGTGTCCGGGCGCGGAGCAGCAAGCTGAAACTGTACTTTGGCAAACCTGAATTGTCAGGCGACAACGCTGTGGGCGTGGCAGTGATTGGAGCCAGACAGCATTTTTCGACACAATAACGAGGAGGATCCTGATGGGCATCATTTTAAACGGGAAAACCATGTCAGAGGAATTGACCCAGCAGCAAATCAAGCGGGTTGAGATTCTTCACCAACAGGGTATCATGCCGGGTCTGGCTGTCATCCTTGTAGGTGAAGACGCGGGCAGCCAAATATACGTGCGCAATAAAGGCCTGGCATGCCAAACCATCGGCATTTATTCACGCACCGTTCAATTGGGCGGTGACACCGCCGAATCAGAACTTCTGCAGGCAATCGACGCGCTCAACGCGGACCCTTTGATCAGCGGTATCCTTGTGCAGCTTCCGCTGCCAAAGCACTTGGATGAAGCCAAGGTTTTAGCCCGCATCCTGCCGGAGAAGGATGTGGATGGTTTTCACATCAGCAACGCAGGCAAACTGTTTACCGGGCAGGAGAGCGTTATCCCCTGTACGCCAAAGGGCATACTGTATATGCTCAAGCAAGGCGGCGTTCAGCTTTCCGGCAAGGAAGCTGTGGTCATCGGTCGTTCGAATATTGTCGGCAAACCAATCGCCATGCTGCTTCTGAACGAAAACTGCACAGTCACCCTCTGCCATAGTCGTACACGGGATCTGTATACCCACGCCAAACGGGCTGACATTTTGGTAGCAGCCATCGGTAAACCGCGCTTTATCACGGCTGACATGGTCAAGCCGGGCGCCGCTGTCGTGGATGTTGGCATCAACAGGGTGGAAGGCAAAGTGGTGGGCGATGTGGATTATGAATCCGTCAAGGATATCGCCGGTTTCATTACTCCGGTACCTGGCGGGGTCGGCAAGATGACCATCAGCATGCTGATGGAGAATACCCTGGAGGCTGCATGCAGGCAAGCGCGTTAAGCGTAACCGATCTCAATGAATATGTGCGGCGCTCGCTTGCGGGAGACCCAATGCTGCATAATATCGCCGTACGCGGAGAGTTAAGCAATTTCAAGCCCTATTCTTCGGGGCACTGGTATTTTTCCATCAAAGATGAGTCCAGCCGCCTGGCATGCGTGATGTTTCGTCAACATAATGTCAATTTGCGCTTTATGCCCAGGGATGGTTTGAAAGTGGTGCTGATTGGATCCGCGGGCCTGTATGCGAGCAGCGGCAGTTACCAGTTCTATACGGAAGGCATGCTCGAAGACGGCATAGGGGAGCTTTTTCAGCGTTACAATGCGCTCAAGGACAAGCTGCAAAAGGAGGGTTTGTTTGACCCTCTGATCAAGCGTCCGCTGCCCCTGCTGCCACGGGCGATTGGAGTTATCACCTCCGATTCCGGCGCGGTGCTTCATGACATACTGACAGTGACACGCAGGCGTTTCTCCAATATGACAGTCATTTTGCGCCCCGCGCAGGTACAGGGGGAAGGCGCGAAAGAGGACCTGGTACAGGCTCTGCATGAACTGGCTCAGGTTGAAGCCGTTGACGTAATCATCATTGGCCGGGGCGGCGGATCCCTTGAGGACTTATGGGCATTCAATGAGGAAGTGCTTGTTCGTGCTGTCGCGGCCTGTGAAAAACCCGTCATCTCTGCTGTTGGCCATGAGACAGATACCACGCTGTGTGATTTTGCTGCTGATATGCGCGCCGCTACGCCTTCTGCGGCAGCTGAGCTTGCTGTCCCTGACAAACAGGAACTGCAGCGTAAAATTGTGTCGCTTGCCGGCGGCCTTTACCAGGCGGCCATCAACAAACTGCTGGTGATGGATGCGTTGGCGAAGCACCTTGAGCACACGCTTCGCGCTCAAAATCCAAGCATTGTGCTGCAAAGGGTTGCCCAGCGCCTTGCCCTTGCTCAAGCTGCCCTTCACAACCTGGCGGAAAACGCCTTGCAGGAGAAGCGGACAAGGGTACAATCTTTGCGCAGCGCGCTATCCGGAATGGGACCTGCACAAACCCTGAGGCGGGGCTATGTGATCGCTTTGCATGACGGTCGGCCTGTGATCAATGCAGCGGATGCACCGGACAAGATGTCTCTTATTTTTCACGATGGGAAGGTGCTTGTGAAGACACTTTCCGCAGAAATGGAGGAAGCATTTGGAAAAGAAGTCGAATGAATCAAGCTTTGAACAAAAACTTGATCAGCTTGAGGGCCTGGTGAAAAAGATGGAGGAAGGCGGTATGCAGCTGGAAGAGCTGATGGCGTCCTATGAGCAGGGGATAAAGCTGGCGCAGGGTCTGGGCAGTGAGCTCGATTTGGCTCAGGCCAAGCTGCTCAAACTGAAAGGATCGCTCCTGGAAGAGAGCGGGAACAACAATGCCCTTTGATGCCCAGTACATAGCCTACCAGGGAATGATAGAGCAAGCGCTTGAAGCGGCGGTCCCCGAGCCGGCAAAGGACTGGCTGCCGGACGATCGCCCCAGGCTGATCGCCCGTGCCATGCGCTACAGCCTGCTTTCAGGGGGCAAGCGCTTAAGGCCTGTTCTGCTGCTGGCAGCGTATCGGCTGCTGGATGAGAATATTGAAATGGCTCTGCCTTTTGCCGTTGCCATTGAGATGATCCATTGCTACTCATTGATCCATGATGACTTGCCCGCGATGGATAATGATGATCTGCGCCGCGGAAAGCCAAGCAGTCACAAGATGTTTGGTGAAGCCATCGCCATTTTGGCCGGAGATGCCCTGCTGAACGCAGCCTATGAAGTGATGGCCAAAAGCCAGCATCCCCGCGCCATATCGGCGCTCGGCCATATTGCAGGACACGCCGGCGCAAGGGGCATGATTGCCGGACAGGCTGCAGACATATTCATGGAAGGAAAAGCAGGTGATGAACACATGCTTTCCTACATCCACAGGCATAAAACAGGGGACTTGATCATTGCGCCCCTTGCAGCGGGCCTTTGCCTGGCAGGCGCCGACGCCCGGGAACTTCAGGCAGGAGAGGCTTACGGGCGTCACCTTGGCCTGGCATTCCAGATTGTCGATGACCTGCTAGATCTGGGGGGAGATCCCGCAATCCTCGGTAAAATGACAGGCAAGGACAATCCCAAAGGGAAGCTGACCTGGCCTTCAATCTATGGACAGGAACAGGCAATGCGTGACGCGCGCAGCAATGTGGATATGGCAGTAGAGTCGCTCAGCCTCTTTGGATCCGGGGCCGCTTTCCTTTGCTCGCTTGCAATAGGCACATTGGATAGAGTACAATAAGCAATATCGGCCATGCCGGTTTACAGGAGAGAGTGCGTTGTCTGATTTGCTGAGAAATGACATCCTTGTGTGCGCGGCTTGTGCCTGGTTGGTGGCACAGGTTCTCAAAGTGCTCATCGATTGGCTGGTTTCGCACACTTTTGACGCGTGCCGCTTCTTTGGTATGGGGGGCATGCCCAGCTCTCATGCCGCTTTTCTGGTAGCCCTGACCACCATGGTGGCCGGCAGGGAAGGCTTGGGATCGACGTTTTTTGCGATGTCCTTTGCCCTGACAATGGTGGTTGTCTATGACGCTATGGGCGTGCGCTATCAAACGGGCAAACAAAGCCATGTACTCAACCGAATCCTGCACAGAATGCTGGTTGAGGGGCAGCCTTTGGGTGAAAAAGATCTGCAGGAGTTGATTGGCCACACACCTACAGAGGTATTTTTTGGCAGCGTGATTGGCCTTATTGTCCCGGTATTCTTCAGATAGAGGTGAATTGACAGTGGATCAATTTATGGAAGAAGTCGTCACCAAACGGAATAAGTCATCAGAAAATCTGCTGTATGCGCTTTCGTTCGTCGTGATGATCGTATCGGGCATTATTGCCATCTTTATGTTTAATCTGCTGACAATGGCCATCAGCACTCAGGGATTCTCAAGCGGTATGATTATGGACATCGCGGTGACCCTCCTGATGATCGCCTCGGCTGTGTTCGTTTTCCTGTACAAGGACAGAATTAAGACGGAATACGAGTATACATTTACAAATGGCACCATGGACTTTGCCAAGGTGTTCAATAACCGCAAGCGCAAGAACCTGGGAACCATGAGTGTCCGCAACGTGGAAGCCTGCGGCATGGTCAGCGCCGGCGCCTTCCAGCGTTATCTCAAAATGCCAAACATCAAGCGCATCAACTGGTTTGTCAACCGGGATGCGGAGCTGTTCTTTTTATACTTCCAAAAAGACGCCGTCAAGTCGCTGATGATCCTTGAACCCAGCGCAGAGATGCGCTCGCTGATCATCAAAGCGGCGGGTCCCGGCAAGTACCAGCAGAATTAGGGAGAAGCGTTTGATCATATACCTGGATAACAGCGCCACCACGCGTCCCACCGCCGTGGTGATGGAGGCCATGCGTCAAGCCATGACGGATGGCTATTTTAACCCCTCGGCGCTCTACAAGCCGGCTGTTCAAGCGGAGAAGCGCATGGACGACTGCCGCGCGCACATCAAGTCGGCACTTGGCGGCAAAGGTCGGGTCATCTTTACTTCAGGCGGCACCGAGGCGGACAATCTGGCCATCTTCGGCTGCCTGCCCCAAAGAAAAGCCGGAGGACGTATCCTGTACAGCGCGGGGGAGCATCAGGCTGTCATGGAAAGCTGCAAAGCTGCCGCCGCCCTGGGGTATACCGTTATGAAAATTCCCCTGTTGGCAAACGGCCTGGTTGATCTGCCTGCTTTTAACAGCCTGCTGACAAGCGATACCCTGCTTATCTGCGCAATGCAGGTCAACAACGAAACCGGAGCAGTACAACCGCTGAAGGCAATCGCTGAACTGCGTGATGAACGCTGCCCGGATGCCCTGCTGCATGTTGACGGCGTGCAAGGTTACCTGCGGCTGCCGTGTCAGGCTGAACATGCCGGCATTGACTGTTATGCCTTGTCAGCGCACAAAATCCATGGCCCCAAGGGAATTGGCGCGCTTTGGATCAGCCCGCGCGTTAGGCTGCAGCCGCAATTGTATGGCGGAGGACAGGAATCGGGTTTAAGACCCGGCACACACAATACGCCGGGCATCGCCGGCCTGGAAGCCGCGATCGCCACCTATCCTACTGTCAATGCGATGCGAGAGTTAAAACTTCATTTATATGGGCGCCTGCGCGAGGCGATTCCTGCGCTTGAAGTAAATGGTCCTGATCCGAACTGCGCACAGGCAGCCGATCACATCCTCAACATTTCCTTCCCTCCGGTGCGCAGCGAGACCATGCTGCACGCGCTTGAAGCCGTGGGAATCTATGTCGCCGGCGGCGCCGCCTGCTCATCACGTTCAGGCAGGGGAAGCCATGTGCTAAGAGCCATGGGACTATCACCCCAAAGGGTTCAAAGCGCCATCCGCTTCAGCCTGGATCCGTTTCTCAGCCGGCAGGATATTGATGATGCGGCAGACGCCGTCATTAAATGCTATCAGATGCTTAAGCGGTACAGCAGACATTAAGGAGATAAAAGCGGAATTGCGTGATTTGATTATGGTGCGCTATGGCGAGATTTTCCTGAAGGGCATGAACCGGCCTTACTTTTTAAAGCTGCTGCTCAGCCGTGTCAGGGAAGCTGTGAAACCATTCGGGGCAACGGTCATCCTGCATGACAGCCGGCTGATCGTCAGTGGGATGGCAAACAGGACAGCCTGCATGGAAGCAGTGCGCAAGGTTTTCGGCGTTCACTCCGTCTGTCCTGCGGTTGAAATGAATAAGGACGACTTTGAAGCGGTCTGCCAACAGGCAGCGCAGATGATGTCTGCGCTGAGCGGCAGTTTCAAGGTGACTGCAAGGCGGGCAGATAAGCGATATTTCATTGATTCCCTTGAAATCAACGCCAGGATAGGCTCATATATATTGGATCACACCCAGGGACTGCATGTTGATGTAAAGCAGCCCGAACATCTTCTCCATGTGGAAATCCGCGACGAAGCCTATCTTTATGTCCGGGTACTGCCGGGAGTCGGCGGTATGCCGGTAGGCAGCAACGGCAAAGCGGCCCTGCTGCTGTCAGGGGGCATAGACAGCCCTGTGGCCGGTTACATGATTGCCAAGCGCGGCGTGCACTTATGCGCGGTTCATTTCTATTCTTTCCCCTATACAGGTGAGCGCGCAAAGGAAAAGGTAATCGAGCTGACACGAATACTTGCCACATACTGCGCGGGTATCAAACTTTATGTGGTGCCCTTCACAGAGATCCAAATGAAAATCCATGAGAGCTGTCAGGATGAGTATACCACGCTGATCATGCGGCGCTGCATGATGCGCATCACAGACCGGATAGCGGATATGGAAGGCGCCAAAGCCCTGATTACCGGTGAGTCCATCGGTCAGGTAGCCAGCCAAACGATGGACGCGCTGTGCTGCACAGATGTGGTCACCGATAAACCGGTATTTCGGCCGCTGATTGGATTTGACAAGAGTGAGATCATCGATTACGCGCAGAAAATCGGCACTTTTGAAACATCCTCCTTACCCTATGAGGACTGCTGCACCGTTTTCACGCCACTGCACCCCGCCACACATCCAAAGCCCGCTAAGATCGCACTTGCCGAAACGAAGCTGGTGAATGGTGAATCCCTGATGGAAGAAGCAATCAGGAATGCTGAGATCCTCATATTCTAGCTTTACATTGTCAAGCATTATTGCTTGACAAGTCGCGGTGTATGTGTATAATGACTTCCTGTCAAGCGTTTTTACTTGACAGAGGTGGGCATGACAAACCGCGACAGGGAATTGAACAGGAAGCTTGACTACGGACTGTTAAGTTCCTATTATGGCGCCCTGCTGACTGAGCGCCAGCGTTCCATGCTAAACCTTTATTGCGATGAGGACCTCACCTTGACCGAGGTCGCCGACCAGCTGCAGGTCAGCCGTCAATGCGTGGGGGATACGCTGCAAAGGGCTTATGAACGCCTTGACCAATTGGAAGCCTCACTTGGATTGATGAAACGTTTTGACACGCTTCAAACCAGCATGTCCGCCTGCCGCGCACTGATCATCAAAGCGGTAAATGGCAGCGACAAGAACGATCATCTTGACAGGGCATTAAGGATCCTGGATGATTACCTGGAAGGGGAGGAACAGTAGGCATGGCATTCGAAGGATTGTCTGATAAACTTCAGCGCGCATTCAAGAAGCTGACCGGCAAGGGCAAGCTGAATGAACAGAACATCAAGGATGCGATGCGTGAGGTTCGCATGGCCCTGCTTGAGGCTGATGTCAACTACGTCGTCGTGAAGGATTTTATCAAAAAAGTCTCAGAGCGCTGCGTTGGCACAGAGATTTTGTCCTCCCTCAATGCCGGCCAGCAGGTTGTCAAAATCGTCAATGAAGAATTGACGCTGCTGATGGGCGGCGCCAATGCTCGGCTTACCTGGTCATCCGCGCTTCCAACGGTTTACATGCTGTGCGGCTTGCAGGGTTCAGGCAAAACAACCATGGCAGGGAAGCTTGCCGCATACCTGCAAAAACAAGGCAAGAAGCCTTTGCTTGCCGCATGTGACATCTATCGCCCGGCAGCCATAAAACAGCTGCAGGTGGTCGGGGAAAAGGTTAAGGTTCCCGTCTTTGAAAAAGGGACGCAGGACCCGGTATTGACCTCAAAACAGGCAGTAGAGCATGCCCGTTACTACGGCAACGATGTGCTGATCCTGGATACTGCCGGACGTCTGCATGTTGATGAAGTTCTGATGGGGGAACTGGAAAACATCAAGAAGGCTGTCAAACCACAGGAGATCCTGCTGGTAGTGGATGCCATGACGGGCCAGGATGCTGTCAATGTTGCCTCAGCATTTAATGATAAACTGAGTATCGACGGCGTCATCATCACCAAGCTTGACGGCGATACCCGCGGCGGCGCCGCGCTTTCGGTACGGGCAGTAACCGGTAAACCCATCAAGTTCGTAGGCACCGGTGAAAAGATGGATGCCATTGAGCCTTTCCATCCTGACCGTATGGCATCCCGCATCCTGGGAATGGGCGATGTGCTGACCCTCATCGAGAAAGCATCCGAGGCCATGAACGCCCAAGAAGCCCAGGCACAATCCAAAAACAAGGGAATGCAGGATATGAGCCTGGATGATTTCCTGGAGCAAATGCAGCAGCTTAAAAAGATGGGACCGCTGCAAAACGTGCTGGGTATGCTGCCGGGCATTGGCAGCAAACTTAAGGGCATTGATATCGATGACAACGCCATGAAAAAGCCAGAAGCAATTATCCGAAGCATGACCAGGAAAGAGCGTGCAAGGCCCGATATACTCAACGCGAGCCGCAGAAAACGCATCGCCGCGGGCGCCGGCGTAACAGTGCAGGATGTCAATCAGCTTATGCGTCAGTTTGATCAAATGCGCAAGATGATGAAGCAGATGATGGGTGATAAAAAGGGCATGATGCGCAGAATGAAGACCAACCCCTTCCAATAAGCGGATAATCATCATCGCATGATTTCCATAGATCGGACAAATTTTAGGAGGAAACCACATGGCAGTCAAAATCAGGCTTAAAAGAATGGGCATGAAGAAAAAGCCCTTCTACCGCGTTGTCGTCGCTGACGAGCGCTCCCCCCGCGACGGCCGTTTCATCGAAGAGATCGGCACCTACAATCCCATGACCCAGCCCGCGGAAATCAAGATCGATACCGAGAAGGCCGTACAATGGATGAAGAACGGCGCCCAACCCACCGACACCGTCCGCATTTTGCTTAAGAAAACAGGCGCAATCCAAGGCTGACATAGGAAGGGAGACTTACATGAAGGAATTGGTCCTTTTCCTGGCGAAATCGCTTGTTGAGAATCCGGACGAAGTCAAGGTCATGGAGACCGAAGGGCCCGAAGCGATCATCCTGGAACTCAGCGTTGCGCCTGATGATATGGGCAAGGTGATTGGCAAACAAGGCAGGATCGCCAAGGCAATCCGCAGCATTGTGAAGGCCTCCACCGAAAAAGGCGGTAAACCGGTTTTTGTCGAAATACAGTAATGCCAGCGCCGCCCTGAGCGGCGCTTTTGCTAGGGGGCATGTAAACATGCTGACTGAATACCTGATGATAGGAACCGTTGTCAAATCGCAGGGTATCAAAGGCTTGGTAAAGATCAAGCCTGAAACGGATGACCCCGGGCGTTTCCTGGCCCTTTCAAAAATGCTTGTTTTAGAAGACGGGAATTACAGGACAGTCGCCATTGATGACGTCGATGTGCGTGAGGGATTTGTATACTGCACTTTGGATCATGCCGTTTCGCGCGATGCTGCTGATCTTCAGCGCGGATGGCAGCTGTATGTCAGCAGGGCTGACGCGGTTGTTTTGCCTGAAGACAGGCACTTTGTGACAGATCTGCTGGGCTGCATGGTATACGGCAAGCAAGATGAACCGGTAGGAGAACTGCATGAGGTCCTTCAGCCGGGCGCCAATGATGTCTATGTGATCAAAACCGGCAGCGGCCGAATCCTCCTGCCGGCACTCAAACGCGTCGTGCTGTCCATTGACACGCTAAATAAGCGAATTATTGTTGACACAGAGCTGTTTGAAGAGGTAGCGGTCATTGAAGATTGATGTGCTGACCATCTTCCCTGAGATGTTCTCCCCCCTTGATACCAGCATCATAGGCCGCGCGAGACAGGCAGGGCTGATTGACGTTGCGGTCACCGATATTCGCCCATTTTCAAAAAGCAAGCACAAAAATACGGATGATTACCCCTTTGGCGGCGGAGCAGGCATGCTGATGACAGCTCAGCCGATCGCAGATGCGATACGTGCGGTCACGCCCGATCCTTATACAGGCAAACGAATCCTGCTCAGTCCACGTGGCAAGCGATTGACCCAGGCCCTGGCCAGGGAACTGTCACAGCAAACCGCGCTTATGCTTTTATGCGGTCATTATGAAGGGGTGGATGAACGTGTCATCACCCGCTATATAGATATGGAAATCTCCATCGGGGACTACATCCTAACCGGCGGTGAACTGCCCGCTATGGTGCTCATCGACTGCATTTCAAGGCTGCTTGAGGGGGTGCTGGGTTCGGAACTCAGCGCACAGGATGAGAGCTTTTCACCGGATGGATTGCTTGAGTATCCTCAGTATACCAGGCCCAGGGTTTTTGAGGGAATGGAAGTTCCTGAGGCACTGCTAAGCGGCGACCATGCGCGTCTTGCAGCCTGGCGGCGCGAGCAGGCATTATTGACAACCGCCAGGTTCCGGCCGGATCTGCTGGAAAATGCCCGTATAAGCCAGAGCGAACGCGATTGGATAAACACCCTGCGCCAGGCAGGAGAATGATATGCTGCTGCAGTATCAAGTGAGTATTGTGAATCTTTGCGGCGGAGGCGGCAGATGACCATACGGGAGCGGCTGGAGTTGTTCGAGCAAATGAACCTGTCGCCTTTTGCCGCTTTCAGCGCGAAGAGCAAAGGGCGGGAGCATCCTATATCGCCCGATAATGTACGCACCGAGTTTCAGCGTGACAGGGACCGCCTTATCCACTCAAAGAGCTTTCGCAGGCTTCAGTTCAAAACACAGGTTTTCCTGTCGCCCGAGGGCGATCATTATCGCACGCGCCTGACCCATACGCTGGAAGTCGCTCAAGTGGCAAGGACGATTGCCCGTGCGCTGAGGCTGAATGAGGATCTGACAGAAGCCATCGCGCTGGGCCATGATCTGGGCCACACACCATTTGGCCATATTGGGGAGCGGACGCTTTCCAGGCTCAATGCCGAAGGATTTCATCACAGCCAGCAAAGCCTTCGTATGGTCGAGGTCCTGGAAGGAAACGGCGGCCTGAACCTGACATGGGAAGTGCGCGACGGCATCGCCAACCACTCAGGCAATCGCCGCGCGGCAACGCTTGAAGGAAGGGTGCTTGCAAAGGCAGACAGAATCGCCTATATCAACCATGACATCGATGATGCGCTGCGGGGCGGAATTATCCAAGCCAATGATTTGCCTGATAATTGCCTGAAGGTTTTGGGCAGATCACACGGTGAGCGCATAGCCAACATGATCGGGGACATTGTCTCGCACAGTATGGATATAGACGATATCCTCAGTGGCGACAGCATGCAGGAGGCAACCGATGAACTTCGCACTTTTCTGTTCAAGAGGGTCTATCAGGACAGTTGGCGCAAGGCTGAAGAAGAGAAGTGTGATTATGTGCTGGAAGTTTTGTTCAACTACTTTATGGCGCACCCGACAGAAATGTCTCTCGAGTTTATTGAATTGGTATACAAAGACGGAACACAGCGCGCAGTAACCGACTACCTCGCCTCAATGACTGACAGGTACGCGATGCGAACATTCAACCGCCTGTTTGTTCCCGACAGCTTTTCTGTGGTCTGACGCCATATATCAAGCAGGAACTCGTCACAAAGCGGCGAATGTAACCCACTGAGGTGAAGCAGATGGCTGGCAGGTTCCCCACCGCCTGGGTGGATGAAGTCTACACCCGCGCGGACATAGTGGACGTTGTTTCCGCCTATCTGCCCCTCAAGCGCCAGGGGCATAATTTTGTGGGCTTATGTCCTTTTCACAACGAAAAGTCGCCCTCATTCTCTGTCAACCGCGAAAGCAATGTTTATCATTGCTTTGGATGCAAGGCAGGCGGCAACATTGTGCAGTTTGTGATGGAAATGGAGCGCCTCAACTATCAGGAAGCGCTTTTACACCTGGCAAAACAGCTCAATATACCGCCTCCGGCTGCTGAAAGTGATCCCAAGGCTGATTGGGAACGTTCACAAAAAGAGCGTTTATACCAGCTTAACCGGGATGCGGCGCTGTTTTACCACAATATGCTTTTCACCCAGGAAGGCAAAGCGGTACTTGAATATTTGCGCGAGCGCGGGATTGACGACGCATTGATCAGAAAATTCGGCCTTGGAGCCAGCAGCGCCCAATGGTCTGCCATGATGGAGGATATGCTGGCAAAAGGCTATACGCAGGACGAACTGCAAAAGGCCGGCCTGATCCACGTCAAGGAAGCCAACCGTTATGACGTATTCCGCAACAGGGCGATGTTTCCCATCATCGACCAATATGGAAACACGCTGGGCTTTGGCGCCAGGGCGATGGGAGACGCGCAGCCGAAATACCTGAACACACAGGATACGCTGATTTTTAACAAACGCCTGGGCGTTTATGCGATCAATCTGCTGCGCAAGCAGCGCGACCTTAACAGGATCATACTGGTTGAAGGCTACATGGATGTCCTGGCAATTCATCAGTTTGGCATTATCGGCGCTGTAGCGACACTTGGAACCGCGTTTACCAATGAGCAGGCCCGCCTGATCAAGAAGTTCGCCCCGGAAGTATGGGTGGCTTACGATGGGGACGAAGCAGGACAAAACGCTACCCTGCGAGCGCTTGAAATTCTGGAGAAGGAAATGATCCCTGCCCGCGTTTTACGCTTTCCCGACGGTCTTGATCCCGATGACCTCCTCAGGCAAAGGGGAAAAGAGGCATTTGAAGCGGTAAAGCCCCAGAGCGCCATGTCATTCAAATTGGAGAGGCTGCAGCTTGGCTTCGATATGCGTTCTCAGGAAGGGTTGACCGCCTATTCCATCAAAGCATGTGAAATGCTCGCATCCGTGCAAAGTCCGCTGGAAAGAGAAAACCATCTGGCCGATTTATCGCTTGTCACCGGTTTTTCAAAGCAGCTGCTGCTTGAGCAGCTGGGCAGTACAAGGCAAGACAATAAAAAAGCTAAATCCGGCAAGATCCAGCCAACCGCGAAAAGCAGAGGACCCTCGCGCGAAAGAGGGGAGGAACATTGGGCGGAGATGAGATTGGTTGCGCTGCTTGCCAGCGGCCTTCTGCCGCAGGATCTACTCACGCCGGATGATTTTGAGTCCCAGCCCCTGCGATACCTGGCTCAGGAACTGATGGAGGGTAAGCAGCCCGCAAGGATACTGGCAGAGTGTGATGATCAGGATATGCGCTCAACCGCCAGCGAACTCTTCAGCGGGAAGAATTGGCCGCAAAGGGAAACAGTTATCCTTGAAGCCGAAGAATGCCTCAGGGCAGTCCGATTGAAAAGAATCGGGTTGAAGATCACCTCCCTTCAGGAAGGGATGAACAGCATGGACGATAGCCGCAAGAGATCCAATGCACAGGAGATACTTCGTTTGCTCGCTGAAAGGAAAGCGCTGGAACAGGGCTTGGGAAATGGGAAGGATGTGTTGAAATTTTGAACACGAAGTTTGATCAAAAACAACTGGACAGCAGGCTGGGAGAGCTATACGAATCAGCCAGGGTAAAGGGCAGCATCAGCTATGACGAAATCCTTACCATTCTGTCAACCGATGAGCTTGAGCCCGAGCAGTTTGAAGCCATGCTGGAAACGCTTGAAAATATGGGGGTTCAGGTGACCCGGGACAACCTGTCCGGAAAGGATAAGGAAGAATCCGCCCTGGAGCCTGAAGAGGATGAAATTGACCTTACTGTCCCTGAAGCAGTCAATATCGACGATCCCGTACGCATGTACCTTAAGGAGATAGGTAAAGTACCATTGTTGACAGCGGATGAAGAGGTGGTAATCGCCAAGCGCATGGAAGCCGGAGACGAAGAGGCAAAGCGTCAGCTGGCTGAAGCAAATCTGCGTTTAGTCGTCTCTATTGCCAAGCGTTATGTTGGGCGGGGCATGCAGTTTTTGGACCTTATACAGGAAGGAAACCTTGGCCTTATCAAAGCCGTTGAGAAATTTGACTATACCAAAGGATACAAGTTCTCCACCTACGCTACCTGGTGGATACGCCAGGCGATCACACGCGCCATCGCAGATCAGGCAAGGACCATACGCATTCCCGTACATATGGTGGAGACTATCAATAAGCTTATCCGTATCTCCAGGCAGCTTCTGCAGGAATATGGCCGCGAACCTACACCCGAGGAAATTGCCAAGGCCATGGGCATCAGCGAGAACAAGGTGCGGGAGATCATCAAGATAGCCCAGGAGCCGGTTTCCCTTGAAACACCAATCGGCGAAGAAGAGGACAGTCACCTTGGTGACTTTATACAGGATGAGGACGCCCCTGCCCCTGCCGAGGCAGCTTACAATGCATTGATGAAGGAACTGCTGTGGGAAGTGCTGGACACCCTGACACCAAGGGAAGCAAAAGTATTGCGGTTGCGCTTTGGACTGGATGACGGCAATCCGCGGACTTTGGAAGAAGTTGGCAAGGAATTTCATGTTACACGCGAGCGTATACGCCAAATAGAAGCAAAGGCCCTTCGCAAGCTTCGCCATCCCAGCAGAAGTAAAAAGCTGAAAGACTTCCTGGATTGATATCAATGGCCCCGCTGCGCCTGCCAAAGCTGGACGCGCGATTAACCGCGGCCTTTACGCTTGTACCGCGGTGTGCCTTGGCTGCAGACATTGGAGCGGATCACGGCCGCCTGTCTTGTCACCTGCTTGGCCAAAACATTTGCCAAGGTATGATTGTCAGTGACATCAGTGAGAAATCACTCAATAAGGCAATCAAGCTGCTTCAAAAGCATGGTTTAAGGGAGCGCGCGCGTTTTGTGGTGGCAGACGGTTTGCTGGCTGTGCAGGATCCGGTGGACGCTGTGATCATCACTGGCATTGGCGGACAATCCATTGCGGACATACTGACACAAAGTGAACGACTGGATCAAGCGAGTTTGATACTCTCAGCGCAGACACAAACAGAACTGATTCGGACAAAACTTATGCTGACAGGCTATACGATTGTTCAGGAACTGGTTGTCAGCGCGGATGGCCGCTATTATACCGTCATACTGGCACAGCCCGGACAGACAGATTATTCAGCCAGGGAATTGTTTATCGGCCCAACACTTCGTGGAACGCACAGCGCTAAGGTCAGCGAGTATCTTGACTGGCGTGTCAAAGTACTCGCCTGCACACGCGGCAATGAACCGATACAGACAAAATGGCTGAAAGAGGAGATTCAATATGCGCTGCGCAACGAATAAAGTCATTTATGATCTCATACAGGCTGTTGCGCCATTTGAATGCCAGGCGGACTTTGATAATGCCGGGCTTTTGATAGGCAGTATGGATCAGGAAGTTTCGCGCGTCTTGTTGGCGCTTGACGCCAGCCCCAAGGTGGTAAAAGAGGCAATCAAAAAAGGGGCGCAGCTGCTGATCACGCATCATCCGCTGATGTTCCATGGCATAAAGGAAATCCGTGATGAGGTTTATGAAGGAGCCCTGTTGGCTCAGATCATACGCGCAAGGCTGAGTTTGATCAGTGCCCATACCAACCTGGACCAGTGCGCATTAGGCGCCGGAGGGCTTATTGCGGATGCATTGCACCTGAACGGGATTCATCAAGCGGAAGACAAGTACCTCTTCCTGGGAGAACTCAGCCAACCTGAGACAGCGCAGTCACTTGGGCGGCGCATCAGCAGGGTATTGGGTCATCCTGTGACATGTTATGGTGCCCTGGATAAACCGATACGATCCCTAGCCGTTGCCGGCGGAGCCTACGATGAAGGCTACCCGGCCGCAAAAGCCGCAGGCGCGGACGCCTTATTGACTGGGGAAGTGCGCCATCACAACGCGGCATCGGCTTCGGAAACAGGTTTTGTTCTCTTTGCCGGCGGCCATTACCAGACCGAAGTATGGATGATGCGAAGGCTGCGCGACTATTTACAAAAAGAGCTGGATGCATTAGAATTCCATGTGGAGGTATATGCATCCGAATGCCGTCATGATTCGGAGGGATACACCTTGGAGGAGGAAGCATGAACCAACTGGAACTTTTATGGGACTATCAACAGGCGGATGTTGAGGTAGATAATCTTGAGCTGTCTATCAGACGTTCGCCCAAGCGGCAGAAACTGATCAAGCTGCGCGAGTCCTATCAGGACCTTCAGAAGAGCCTGAAGGAAATAGAGGATGAGATCGGGGCCATGGTGGACAGGATCGACGCACTTAAAGATGCCATCAATGCCACTGAGGATCAAGTCAAACTGCTGCAAAACCGCATACAGGATGAACCGGCTGCAGACAGCGCCACAGTGAGGGGATTTATTACGGAGGCACAGCGCCTTTCCCTCAAACTGACTGATTATGAACAAGAAACGCGCAGAATCAGGAAAAATGCCGCTGACCGCGACCGTAAGCAGCGCGATGTGAAAGTCCGCCTTGTCAGCGCAAAAGAGGAGTTTGTCCCCTTGCGTGATGAATATGACGCTGAGTACAAGGATAAACTTGCCGAGGTTGATAAACTGCGTGCCGCTGCAAAAGATAAGCAAAAGGGCATCGAACCGGAATATCTTCAGAAGTATGAGGCCATCAAGCAGCACAGCGTTCCTCCCATTGCCAAGCTGCAAAACGGACAATGCGGCGGATGCAACATGAGCTTCCCCTCTTCAGTACTGCACAGCATCAAGTCCGGCAAGCCGATCGAATGTGAAAACTGTGGCCGCATGATCATTGGATAAAGGTTGTTTTTTGAGGTAGCTGAGTGGTCGCATGCTTTATGCATGAGGAAAGTCCGAGCACCGCAGGGCAGGGTGCCAGTTAACGGCTGGTGGAGGCGACTCCAAGGCAAGTGCAACAGAGAGATACCGCCGAGC
>CAZPBJ010000030.1:0-8558 GCA_964584685.1 uncultured Christensenella sp.
GCGGTTTCCAAGATATATTTTTGGAGTTTCAGTCTATGCTGCTGTAAATGTCGGGGGGCGCCCCTGGCACCAAAGATGCGGGTCAAATAGCAGCAGATTCATTCGCAGAGGTTTGGGGCATTTTCCCCGGACCTCTTTTTCATTGCGCGCACATGGTCGGTTGCATACAGTTGGTTGCATTGGCAAGCGGTGTCCAAAGTGATATAATACGTTGACGGGACAGGGAAAGCAACTTTCCTGCGCCCGGAAAAGCGAAGGCGGAGCAGGTTCGCCATGGAGGGACCTATGGCTAACATAGCGGTACTGACAAGCGGCGGAGACAGCCCGGGGATGAACGCGGCAGTCATGTCGGTCGCCCGCGCGGCGAACCTCATGAGCATGAACCTCATTGGCATCAAGCGCGGCTACAACGGCCTGATTGGCAAGTCCGCCAAACTGGAGGATGACATTGTCCGCTTGAGCCTGGATCAGATACTCGATATCGCCGACCTGCCCGGCACTTTTTTGCGCACAGCCCGCTGCAAGGAATTCCTGCTGGACGAATATCAGGACAAGGCTGTCAAGCTGCTGAAGGATCTGGACGTCGCGGGGCTGGTCGTCATCGGGGGCGACGGTTCCTTCATGGGCGCGCAGGCGCTGGCGCGAAAGGGCATACCCACCATCGGCATCCCCGGCACCATCGACAATGATCTGGGCTATACGGAGCTGAGCCTTGGCTTTGACACGGCTGTCAACGTCTGCGTGGACGCGGTGCGCGCCATCCGCGCGACCTCCAGGTCACACGACCGCGCGGCGGTTGTGGAGGTAATGGGCCGCAACTGCGGCGATATCGCCTTGAGCACAGCGCAGTCAACCGGCAGCGAGATCGTCATCGTTCCCGAGGTCAAGAACTGGGATGTGGAGGACGTCGCCCGCCGCCTGGATTCCCTGGTCAAGCGCGGCAACCGGCGCGCTACCGTCGTCATCGCCGAGGGGTCCTACAAGACCATGGCCCCCTTCGATGTCTACGCTTACCTGGGCCAATTCCCAACCAGCAAGCCCGTGCTGGCGGGCCAGACCATGGATGCGTACCATCTGGCAAGGGTCCTTGAGCACAAGACGGAAAATCTGGAGGTCCGCGGCACCGTCATAGGCTATACGCAGCGCGGCCGTCAGCCCAGCGCGCGTGACGCGGCCTTTGCCTTTGAGGCGGGGGTCGTGGCAGTCAACCTGCTCAAGCACGGCGAGTCCAACCGCGTCATCGGGGTAAGCAACGGCAAGGTCTTCCATATGGACATCGAAAGCGCGCTCAAGATCAAGACTTCCTTCAACCGCAGGATGTACAACATGGTCAATGCCCTGTAACGATTTTCATCGTAAAAGGCCCGGCGATTGGATGCCGGGCCTTTTGTATTGGAGATGAATCTAGTTGGGAACTTCCGCTTTTTTGCGCGCGTGGCCCAGGTAGGCGTCCCGCACGCTCTGGTCATTGAGCAGCTCAGCGCCTGTGCCCTGCGTGGTAATCAGGCCGGTAGCCAGCACATAGCCGTAGTCTGCCGCTCGCAGCGCGGCGTTGGCGTTTTGCTCAATCAGCAGCACCGTGATGCCCTCCTGTGAGATGCGCCGGATAATGGCGAAGATATCCCGCACCACCAGCGGCGCCAGCCCCAGGCTGGGCTCATCCATCATCATCAGGGTGGGCCTGGCCATCAGCGCACGGCCGACGGCCAGCATCTGCTGCTCGCCGCCCGACAGGGTGCCCGCCGGCTGCCAGCTGCGTTCCTTCAGGCGGGGGAACATGGTGTACACATAGTCGATGCTTTCATTGATTTCCGCTTCGTCCCGGCGAAGCCAGGCGCCGATGCGCAGGTTCTCAAGCACCGTCAGGTCGGGAAAGACACGCCGCCCTTCCGGCACCATGGCGATGCCCAGGCTGACGATCTTCTGCGTTTCCATCCCGGTGATCAGTTGTCCATTGTAGTGAACGCTGCCTGACTTGGTCGCCACCAAGCCCGCGATGGCGCGAAGCGTAGTGGACTTGCCAGCGCCGTTTGCGCCTATCAGCGTGACGATCTGCCCTTTATCGACGGCAAAACTGATGCCCTTGAGCGCCTTGATGCCGCCGTAGCTGACATGCAGGTCCTTGACTTCAAGTAAACTCATGCTTCCTCCACGCCCAGGTAGGCGGTGATGACATCGGGATTGTCCTGCACCTGCGCCGGGTTGCCCTGCGCTATCAGCTTGCCAAAGTCGATGACATAGATGCGGTCGGAGATGTCCATCACCAGGTTCATCTGGTGCTCTATCAGCAGCACGGTCAGCTTCAGCGCTTCCCTTGCCCTGTATATGAAAGCGCTCAGTTCGTCCGTTTCCTGCGGATTCATGCCGGCAGCCGGTTCATCCAGCAGCAATAGCTGCGGCTTGGTCGCCAACGCGCGCAGTATCTCCAGATGCCGCTGCTTGCCGTAAGGCAGCGAGGACGCCAGCTCATCCTTCTGCGGGCTCAGGCCCATCAGGTCGATCAGGGCGGCAGCCTCCTGGCGCACACGCTTTTCTTCGGCCCGCGCCAGACCCAATGCCGCGCTGAAGATGTTGGCCTTGAGATGCATATGCGTTGCCACCAGCACATTGTCAAAGACCGTCATTTCCTTGAAAAGGCGGATATTTTGGAAAGTGCGCGCGATGCCCAGCGCGGTGATCCGGTCCGGCGTGCTGCTGACCACTTTGGTGTATTTGCCCGCGTGCTCACCCGCGTAGAGCTTTTTCATCTGGCCTTGGGGATAGCCTTCGGCAATCGTTTTGCCCTTGAAGGTGATGCGGCCGTTGGTGGGGGTGTAGACGCCCGTTACCATGTTGAAGACCGTCGTTTTGCCCGCGCCGTTTGGCCCGATGAGCGCGACGATCTCATCCTGGAAGACATCCAGGTTGAGGCTGCTGACGGCCAGCACGCCGCCAAACTGCATGGAGAGGTTTTCTATATGAAGGACATTATCAGGCATGGCGCTTCCCTCCCGCCTGTTTCCTGGTCAGCCATTTTCTCCAGTTGGAGGGTAAAAGGACATCCCAGGTGAACTCCTTGTGCCCCAGGAGCCCGCGCTGGTAAAAAAGCACTACCGCCATCAGCAGCAGGGAAAAGATGACCATTCTAAAGCCGGTGCGGAACAGCGGCACTTCCCAGCCCGCGATGATCAGCGGCTGGTCAAAGAAGCGCAGCCACCATTCCTTGGCAGCCGTGACCAGCAAGGCCGAGATGACGCTGCCTGTGACCGAGCCGATGCCGCCAATGACAATGATCAGCAGGACGTCATAGGTGAGGGATATCTTGAAGGTGCCCGAATCGATGGAGCGCATGTACATGGCCAGCATGCCCCCGGCAACCGCCGTAAAGAAGCTGCTGATCACAAAACTGTACTGCTTATGCCTGGCCAGGTTGATCCCCATCGCTTCCGCCGCCACCTCGTCCTCGCGGATGGCCTTGAACGCGCGGCCATAGCTTGAGCGTATCAGCAGCACGATAAAGGCAATGCAGATGGATGCGATGATGAAGGTGACCAGCAGATTTTCAAGCTTGGGGATGGATTTGAGGCCGTAGCTGCCATTGGTGATCAGGTTCAGCTGCGGGCTGGCGATGATGGCGCGGATGATCTCGCTGAATCCCAGTGTCGCGATAGCCAGATAGTCACTCTTGAGGCGCAGGACAGGATAGCCGATCAGCGCAGCGAACAGCGCTGCCACCAGGCCGCCGATGATCAAGGCCAGGAAGGGGAAGGCTGTCTGAAACCAATCAGGCAGGCTGTCTGTCCAGTTCCGGAAATCAAGGATGACCTGCGATACGCCGCTGATGTAGTAGACGCCGGGCAGTTTGGCAGCCGGTATCGTGAGGATGGCCGTGACATAAGCGCCGATAGCCATAAAGCCGGCCTGGCCCAGGGAGAAAAGGCCGGTGAAGCCGTTGAGCAGGTTCATGGCCACTGCGGCGACTGCCAGGATCATGCCCTTTTGCAGCACCGTATAGAGCATGTTGTATTCGTTGCGCCTGCCTTCCAGTGCCGTCAGCGCCAGAACGACCAGCGCCAGCATGGCAAGGGAGAGCAGCCACTTCATTTCTTTCTTCATCTCGTCACACCTTTTCCGTTGTTTTCTGGCCAAACAGGCCTGTGGGCTTGAAGAGCAGGATGACGATGAGCAATATGAACGTGAAGGCGTCGGAGAAGGTGGAGTAACCCATCGCGACCAGAGCGGTCTCGGCAAGGCCGATCACGAAGCCGCCTACCATGGCGCCGGGGATGGAACCGATACCGCCAAAGACCGCGGCCACAAAGCACTTCAGGCCCGGCAAGGCGCCGGAGAAGGGCGTCACCGACATGCGGTCCGTAAAATACAAAATGGAGCCTACCGCCGCCAGCGCGGAGCCGATGGCAAACGTGAAGCTGATGACCGAATTGATATTGATGCCCATGAGCCTGGCCGTTTCAAAATCCTTGCTGACGGCACGCATGGCCATGCCCATCTTGGAGTGATTGATCAGGTATACCAGGCCCAGCACCAACAGGATGGCCAGCACAGGCGTGATGAAGGTGACAAGCGAGGCGGAAAGCTCGCCTATCTGGAATATGTGTTTGAGCAGCGTAATTTCGGGATAGCCCCGCGGCAGCGCTGTGAACAGGTAGGTGGCCAGGTTTTGCAGCAGATAGCTGACGCCGATGGCAGATATCATGATGGACATGCGGGGGGCTGAGCGCAGGGGCGCGTACGCCGCGCGCTCCATTAAAATACCCAGGGCCATGGTGGCGATGATGACAAGCGGGATGGCAATCGGCCAGGGCATGGAGGACATGGCGAATATCATGAAATAGCCTGCCATCATGAACATATCCCCATGGGCGAAGTTGATCAGCCGCAGGATGCCATAGACCATTGTATAGCCTATGGCAATCAGCGCGTAGGCGCCGCCCAGGGATATTCCCGTCAATCCGTGCTGCAGGATGGTTGAGAAGCTCATTAAATTCCTCCCACCTTGAAAGCAGGCGGGCGACAAGCGTGTCGCCCGCCTGCACCTTAGCATTTGGGTCTTGGATTACTTGACGCTGACCAGCTGCAGGAAGACGAACTGTCCATCCTGGACGGTCTTGATGAAGGCCATATCCTTCTTGGCATCGCCATTCTCGTCAAAGCTGATGGCGCCGGTCACGCCGACAACTTCAACCTTGGTCAGGGCCTGCTGGAGCGCGGGGCCTTCCAGCGTGCCGGCATCCTCGATAGCCTTCAGGGCGGTGATGTAGGCGTCGAAGCCCAGCGCGGAGACAGCGGGGATGATGTCGGGCTGGCTGTTTTCCACCAGGTACTTCTTGAAGCCTTCGATGAAGGCCTTGGCTTCGTCGTTGGCGGGCTCCGCCTCGTCAAAGAAGGTGGAGAGCACGACGCCCTCGGCGTCCTTGCCCGCGTTTTCGATGATGGTGACATTCTCCCAGGTATCGCCGGCAGCGATGACGGCGGCAATGCCAAGCTCACGCGCCTGCTTGATCAGCAGGGGGGCGGTGGCGATGGAGGAGGGGGCGAAGATGACATCGGGCGCGGCCGCCTTGACGTTGGTCAGGATGGCCTTAAAATCGGTCTGGTTGGTTTGGAACTGCTCTTCGGATACGACTTCGCCGCCCAGGTTTTTGTATGCGGCAAGGAAGAATGCGCCAAGGCCGCTTGAATAGTCGTCGCCCAGCTGGGTGATGACGGCTGCCTTTTTATAGCCCTTTTCGATGGCGTAGTTGGCCATGACAGTGCCCTGGAAAGGATCCAGGAAGCAGACGCGGAAATAGTAGTCGTTGCCCAGCGTCACCTGCGGGTTGGTGGCGGAGGCGGCGATAGCGGGAACCTGAGCCTCTGCGAAGATCTCGCCCGCGGCGATGGAGACGCCTGAGCCGTAGCTGCCAAGCACGATCTTGGCGCCGGCGGCGATCAGGGTATTGGCGGCCGAGACGGCCTCGGTCTTGTCGGACTTGTTGTCGGCTTCAACCAGTTTTACCGCGTAGACTTTGTCGCCCACTTTAACAGTGGGATAGACGGTGTTGGCATAGCGCATGCCCAGCACTTCCTGAAAGCCGCCGCCGCCATTTTCACCGGTCTGCGGTTCAAACACGCCAAGTACGATCTCCCCATCCACGGGGGCTGCCGCGCCAAGCGCGAAGGCAGGCAGGAACATCACGAGCGCCAGGGCCAATGCAAGAACTTTTTTCATGGGATAACCCTCCTTTTGAATTTGTCCATATTTTACCCTGTCGCGGATAAATATGCAAGTGGCGTGCGGCTGAAATCCAAAATCGTTGGATTATACGGCACTTTTTTTGTTTTCCTGCATGCTGCGGTATGCCGGGCTGCGCCCGTAGCAGAACATGTACTGCTGGATAACGCCGGCAAAAGGCGTGTACAGATGCAGGGGAAAGCTGCCCCCGTACTCACGGTCAATGACGCGGTTGATCCATACATCGCGCGGGAAGGCCGACAACCTGTGATAGCCAAACAGTATCACGCAGTTTGCCACTTTTACGCCCACGCCGGGCAAGGCAAGGAGAGCCTCCTCAAGCGCCGCGTCATCAGCGGCACAAAGGGCGTCCGGATCGATTTTGCCTTCAGCGACGATGCGCGCGGTCTGCAGGATATAGCTGCTGCGGTAGCCAAGGCCGCAGCTTTGCAGTTCTTCCAGGGTCAGGCGGGCCAATTGACCGGGCTGCGGGAATGCCCAGCCGGTATCGTCGATTTGAACCCCGAAGCGGCGGCTGAGGGTCTCCACGCAGCCCTTGATGGCCGGGATGTTCTTTCGCTGGCTGATGATGAAGCTGACCAGCGTTTCCCAGGGGTTCTGCCGCAAGATGCGCAGCCCGCGGGCATAGGCATACGCCGCCTGAAGAAACGCGTCGCTTTGGTCGATGCTTGCGCCGATGGCGCCGTAATCACAGTCCACATCGAAATATGGCCGCCATATCCTCTCAAAGTCATCCCCGGCGCAGTCACACGCGAAGCGGCCGCCGCCCAGGTCATGGATATGAAGCCGCTTCCCATGCGCGATCAGGGCAAAGCAGCCGTCATCAAGCTGATTGAAGCGAAAGCACTGGCCGCTGACTGCGGTCAGCGGCAGGTCAAAGCCGGGGATCGACTTTATTAACGGACGCGGCATATACCGCTCAAGGGGAGATGCCGGCAGGCTTGCCTTTGAGCCCCAATGCCATTTTCAGCTTGGTTATGCGTTTCCCGCGGCGTTCGCGGGCCTCCAGGCGTTCGCCCAGGTCACGTGCGCCCAGGCCATAGACCAGGTAAAGGATCAGGCCAGATATCAGCATGATGAAGACCGTAGAGGCGGCGCGGCGGCCCGAGGCGTTGACATTGTAGCCATACAGCCCCTCTTCCCGCGTCATGGACTGCATCACCATGGCGTAGCTGGTGCCATATGAGGAGGCGAAGGTGGCGGACATGTCATACTCGGTGAACAAGGCGTTGAAGTTCAGCGCGAACACCGCCAGAACGCTTGGCAGGATGATGGGCAGCTTGACTTTCAGCATCGTCGTCAGGCCGCTGGCGCCCAGATTGCGTGCCGCGTCTTCCAGTTCGTCATCGATGGCATAGAAAGCCGCCTTGATCATGCGCAGGGAAAAAGGCAGCTTGACCACGGTATAGGCAATGATGATCAGCAGCCGCACGTTTTGCGCGTAGTAAAGGTTCATGTTGCCCACATACCAGATTTCGTCCGAGTTGAAATAGGTGCGGTAGGAGTAGCAGATAAGGATGGTGGGCAGCAGCCAGGGGAAAAGGAGGGCGTATTCCAGAAAAGCCCCCTTCTTCTTGTGCTTGAAAATATAGTTGACGGCAATGACCACTATGACGCAGGCAATAGCCGCCGCGATGGCGGAAAGGATAAAGCTGGTGCGGATACCGCCCAGGGTATCGGCGTTTGAGAAGACGCCCGATACCGCGCCTTCCCGAACACGGTAGGTGCCCCTGGAGGTCAGGTAGGAGTAGTCCTCCTTGCCAAAGAAGTTCAGGAAGGTCCAATTCCCAAGGTCCAGCGTCTTCATGCGGATAGCGCCGTAGGTCTGGAAGGAGAAGACGAGGATCATCACCACCGGCGTCATGTATACGATGAACAGGAGGTAGGCATATATATGCGCGAGGGCGTTGGCGACTGGGTTGGTGATTTTCTGTTTGACCAGCTTTGCCTTTGTCTTGGAGACGGACAGGTAGTGCCCCTTGCGCTCGTAGGCGGAGAGTATCGTGAGCAAAACAACGGTGAACAGGGCCAGGATGATGGACAGCAGGGCAGCCCGTGCCTGCGGGAAGGATTCATCTGCCATGGAGGAACCCGCCAGGCGCACGATCTCCGGGTTGATGGAGTCAAAGCCCAGCAGGACAGGCGCGGACATGGCGCAAAGGCCGGTGATGAAAGTCATGACGGTCAGGGAAAACATCGTTGGAGCAAGCGTTGGGAAGACGACCTTCCACAGCACCTTCATGGGCTTCGCGCCAAGGTTGCGCGCGGCTTCCACCGTGTTGTAGTCAATGCCCCTGATAGCGTTGCGCAGAAAGAGCATATG
>CAZPBJ010000030.1:8568-33934 GCA_964584685.1 uncultured Christensenella sp.
GTGGTTGCTGGTGCAGGCGAAGGTCATCGTAAACATCACGGCGTTGAAGCCCGAAAACCAGTTTTTGTCCAATCCGGGGAAAGCGTTGGCCATCGCGTTTGTCAGGATACCGTTGTTGTCATACAAAAACAGGTAACCTGTCACCAGCGCAACGCCGCTGTAAATCAGCGTTGTCATGTAGCCCATGCGCAGGACGCGCGCGCCTTTGATGTCAAAATATTCGGTCAGAAGCACAATGGAAACGCCAACGATATTGACCGTCACCACCAGGCCGACAGCCAGCTTGAGCGAATTGAGGACATAGGTGCCCATGGTTCCCGCGAAGAAGAAGCGGATGACTGCCCAGGGGTCCGCCGCGCCGTCAGCGGTTTTTGTGCTGAAAATCTGGGTGAGTGTATTGACATTGGGCAGGATCATGAACCCCAGGAAGAGATAGATAAACAATCCAAAGCCGAAGAGCTTGAGAAGCTGTTCCGGTTTCAGCCACTTGGCGGCGGTTTTCATGCCGGGGCCACCTCCTGACGCGGATAGCTCATGACATTGCCCGGATGCAGGATCACCGCAACGTCCGTACCCGGCTCGAAGATGCTGACGCCGTCGTTGCGCACGATGGAACGGATGACCTGAGACGCGGCACGGATGGTATATTTGATGTACATCCCATAGTATTCCCGGCTGAGAACGCTGCCCTTGACCTCCAAAGACCCCTCACTGTAAGGCGCGTTGACCGGCACCCTTTCCAGGCGGATATAGTGCGACATCTTCGGATCAAGTGACGCTCCCCTGCCATTGAGCAGGGAGACGGACTCTTGCGACAGCTTATTGATGTCGCCGATGAAATTGCAGACGAACTCGGTCCTGGAATGGTTATAGACCTCATTTGGCGTGCCGGTCTGCTCGATCTCGCCCTTGTTGAACACGGCGATGCGGTCGGACAGCGTCAGCGCCTCCTCCTGGTCGTGCGTGACATAGATGGTGGTGATGCCGAAGTTCTTCTGCATGCTCTTGAGCTCATTGCGCAGCTGCACGCGCAGTTTGGCGTCCAGGTTTGACAGCGGCTCGTCCATGCAGATGATCGCGGGTTCGGTCACCAGGGCCCTGGCAATGGCCACGCGCTGCTGCTGGCCGCCGGAGAGCTGGGACACGGCTTTTCCCAGCTGCTCGGGTGACAGGTCCACCTTGCGGGCGATCTGCGCCACTTTGCTTTCAATTTCCGGTTTACCCAGCTTTTTGACTTTCAGCCCAAAGGCGATATTGTCCCGCACCGTCATCGTAGGGAACAGCGCGTAGGACTGGAATACGATGCCGATGTTCCGGTCCTCGATGGGCACATGCGTGATATCCTTGTCCCTGACAAAAACGCTGCCCGACACCGGCCGGATAAAGCCGGCGATGGTGCGCAGCGTCGTGGTCTTGCCGCAGCCGGACGGGCCCAGGAAGGTAAAGAACTCGCCTTCCCTGACATGCACACCGATTCCTTTGAGCGCTGTGAACTCATCGAATTTTACAGTGATATCTTCAAGCCGGATCATGCTTGCACCCGCTTTCCGCAGCATTAGTCGATTATTGCCTGTATATGGCATTGGCGGGCCGTGTGACCGGCCCGCCAAACGGTTCAGAAGCTGAAGATGTTTACCGGATGCTATTTCTTCTGGGTCAGGGTCGCCCAGTCGAGTGTCTCCCAATTCGGTTCCTTGGCAGCACTGTTGGCGTCCGCCCAGTAGAAGCCCAGGTTGGTCATGATGTTGGTCCACTCGCTTGAGTGCGCGCCGACGTATTCGGCATAGTTCATTTCAGTGCCTGCAACAGGCTCCAGGGCGAAGTTCTTAATCTCATAGATGCCCGGTTTGCCTTCGGGATACAGAATGGCGACAGCTTTCTCGTTGCAGGGATAGGAGTCAAACTCCATGCCCCACTCCGCCTGCAGATCGGCCGAGCCAAACCACTCTGCAAAGGCTGTGACGGCCTCGGTCTGTTCGGCTGTACGGCCGGCCTTGTCCAGAATGCCCAGATACTCCGCGATGTAGTAGGTGCCGTCCTCGATATCCACCAGGGCCCAGTTTTCGGGTTTCATGGTGCCCGTCAGGGGATTTTTGGAGCCTTCGGCCGCGGCGTCGATCCTGCCATAGAGGGAGGAAGAGTAGAAGGTCGAAACCTGCACGTCGCCGCGGTTGAGCGCGTCAAATCCATAATCGTCACCGGTGAATACGCCGTTGGCACAATACTTCCACAAAGTCTTCCAGCCGTCCAGGCTGATGCCGCCGGCGGGCGAGGCCGGGTCTACAAAGGCATAGAGCATGGAGTTGTTGATATTTGAGTTGGTGGTGCCGCCCACCTTGCCCTGGCGGTACCAGGTGTAGCCGCAGTCCACGATGTCTGCCCAATGCTTGAAGCTGAGCTTCTCGCCCTTGGTGCCCAGGTCGTCATTACGGTAGAGCATCAGGATATTCTGGATGACCAGGCCATAGGCTTGCCAGGGGTAAGCGTATGCCCCGACTTCAGCTGCCCATGAAGGTGTCCAGTCAACAAGCTTAAGGTTCTCATAAGTGCCGTTGACCACCTGGCTCCAGCGGGTCTCATTCAGGCCAAACAGGATGTCCCCGTCCTTCTTTTCGTTGGCAGCCTGGATGGCCGCCACATCGCCTTTTAGGACCGAGTTGTCATCGATGGAGATAGTGAAGCCGGCCGCTTCGGCGGCTGCCTTCAGCCACGTTGTGCGTTCTGAAGTGTTGGAGTTGGAATAAATGCGGATGGTGTAGCCGGAGTAGTCCTTGGTCTGCGCCATAGCAGGCGCGCCAAGCGACAGCAGGATGGTCAGGCTCAGAAGAATGGCACACAGGCGTTTCATAGCAGATCCTCCTTATAATTGTAGGGATATATTGTCCCCGCAGTGCTTGAATTGTACCTTAAACGTGGCAAAAATGCAACAATATCCAAGGAAATCAGCGGCTGAACCATTCCTGATGATCTTTCATGCAGCAGACCGCCATATGCAGGATAATCAGGTGGATATCCTCAATGCGTTCATAACTGTCGCAGCGGGCGACCATGGCCGCATCGGCAAAGCCCTTGATTTTTCCGCCTTCAAAGCCGGTGAGCGCAACAATTTTCGCGTTCATTTCCTTGGCATATTCGCAGGCGCGCACCAGATCGGGCGAACTGCCGCTGGCGCTGATGAGGATCAGCACATCTTCAGGGCGCATGAGGTTGATCAACTGCTGGCGGAAAATCTCTTCAAACGCGATATCGTTTCCCAGCGCCGTCACTTTCTCGATGCTGTCCGAAAGCGACAGGATGCGGAAACGGCGCTTATCCCCCTGAACGGCATTCTTGCCAAAGTCGCATACAAAGTGGTTGGCGGTTGCGGCGCTGCCGCCGTTGCCGGCTACAAACACTTGCCGGTCGTTCCGGTATGCCTCCAGCAGGATCTGCGTGAATTCTTCAAACGCCTCAGCGTCTATTTCGCCAATCAGCTTGATCAGTTGTTCCTGATATGCTTTTACCGACTCCTTTGGCATGGTTCCCTCGCTTTCAAATGTCAATCGCAGTATTTTTGTTCCATGCGGCAGATGCATACCGCCGCCGCGCCAAGCAGTGCGCCTTCATAGCCGAGTCTTGTCGCCTCAACAAGCAACTCGGGGTTTGCGGTGCGGTAAATGCTTTGGGCAAGTGAACGCCGCAGTTGTTCCCCGAATACATCAAACGCGAGTGACAGGCCGCCGCCGATGATGATCTTCTCTGGGTTCAGCAGGTTGACGGCGTAGGACAGAGCGAACCCCAGGTGCTGCGCCGCGGTGCAGAAAGTCTCCAGCGCGGCGCTTTCCCCCCGGCGCGCCAGGACCGCGAGTTCCTTTCCCGTGACAAGTGCGCCATGTCCGCTGATTTCCGCATAGGTTTGGCTGAGTCCGGGTCCTGCCGCGTACATTTCCAGGCAGCCGCGAGATCCGCAGCCGCATGGGCGGCCACCGGGCACCACTGTACAGTGACCCAGTTCCATCGCGCAATTTCTGCTGCCGCTCATCAGGCGGTTGCCCGTAAACGCAGCGCTGCCCACGCCGTTTGACAGCGTGAGATAAATAAAGTCGCTGCATTCCCGTCCGCCGCCAAAGAGCTTTTCCGCCAGGGCGCAGGCCTGCGCGTCATTGTCCGCATAGGCGGGGACGCCAAACTCCCCGGACAGTGTCCGCGCGACCTGAAGATCCCGGACACCCGAAAAGCTGGCTTCCAGCCAGACTCCCTGACGCGCGTCCGCAAGCCCCGGAATGGTTGCGCCCACACCGAGCAAGCGGATATCCGGGTGCTTTTCCATGAGCAGGCGCGCGGCCCCGATCACCTGCGGCAGCACCGTGTCACTGCTGAAGCTTTCCCACTGGCTGCGAACGCTGTCAAGGACGCGGCCGTCCTTTGTCACCAGGCCGGCCATGTACTTGGAGCCGCCAATGTCGACTGCAAGTATCATATCCGTCATAAGGGCACCCCGTCAAACTGCTCGTCATACAGGCGGACAATCTCTTCAGGCGCTGCCGTGCCTGTGTCGCCGATTTTGCGCACCGTCACCCCTGCCGTCAAGTTGCCAAAGAACGCCGCTTCCCGGAAGTTTGCCCCGGCGCAAAGCGCGCTGACGATACCGGCGGTGGCGGCATCACCCGCGCCGCAGACATCAAGGGGAACGCTGTGGCGGACAGCGGGCACGAGTGAGCAGTTCTGGCCTTCCTGAACCGCTATGCCGTGCATGCCGCACGTCACAAAGACCGGCCTTCCCGTTTGCGCCGTCAGCCTTTTCAGGTCCTCAAAGACTTCTTCCCTGCTGAACGCATCTCCTTGCCCGCGCCCTGCCATTCGCGCGGCTTCCAGGTTGTTGCATTTGATGGTGACATCCCTGAACAGGTGGATGAAGGCGCGGGAATCAATAAAAATTAGTTGTTCCGGCCGCAGTTTCGCCAGGTTCATGATATGCTGCCGCATACTGCGTGTAATGACGCCCCTGCTGTCCTGCGTCAGCTGATCCAGCACGATGACCGCGTCGGCCGCCGATGCCGCAAGCGTCAGGTTTTCCATCAGTTTCTCTTCAAGCGGGCGTGGTGTGGGGCGCAGGTTTTTGACATCAACGCGGTTTTGCTCAGCCGCGGGGCAGCCTTGCGGCATGAGCATCGGCTTGATATACTGCGGCGTGACAATGTCCCTGCTGCGAATAACATACCTGGTATCCACTTTTGCGCGGCTCAAAGCGAGTTCCACGTCATGCCCCGCACCGTCCTCACCCAGCATGCTGACGGCAAATATGCTGCCGATGCCAAGCGTGCTCAGGTTATTCAGCACAGTACCCGCAGCACCCGGTGATTGCTTGTCCCTGATAACCTGCCAGGCGGGAAGCCCGGTTTCCAGCGAAGGCTCGTTTAAAGCCGGGTCTATGAACAGCCAGCGGTCCAGGAACAAGTCACCCACGACCGCGATGCGTACTTCGGGCAGTTTTTTGAGCAGCGTTTCAAGGCGCGCCTTGTCCATCATATGCTTTCCCTTACATTATTGATGCAGTAAGCGACAGCCCAGCGCCGCGACGGTATCCCTGTGCCTGCCCTGTACGTAGTAGCTGCTGCCGCCACCCTCCACGGTGCGTGCCATAATGGTCTTCCAGGGGCGGAAATAATAGCGCGGATCATCCTTTGGCGGCGCTTCGTGTACATTTTTGCCCTCAAGGGGCAGAAGGTCAAAAACTGCTGTCGTAAAATGACAGATTTCCTTCCCCTGTCCTTTGGCGACATTGCGCGACATGGACAGCGCCTTCAGATACACTTCCGGTCCTGTCACAGCGGAGCCGAAATTGAGGAACACGCCGCCCTCAAGCGATTCAACGGTATGGGTAAAAATCAGGAAGTCCCGGTAGCTGCCCTCCCCAATGCAGGCGCCGTCGGCATTGGGCTGTTCATGCACGATATCACAGCCAATGCCCACATGCACCGTCACCGGCACTTGCAGACGATGGCCCGCTGCCAGAAGGCTGTATTGTTGATGCGGAAAATCATGTTCCCGGATATACCGCCCAAGCGATTCGCCAAAGCCAAGCCCTTCACGGACCCCTTGGTTGACAGCCTCATTATAGCGCCCATCCTCCTGCCAGAGACCGAACTGGCCTTGGGATATGTACTTCTCCACGCTCTCGGTGGTAGCGCCGATGAGAGCAAACTCAAAATCGTGGATCCCGCCGGCGCCGTTGAGGGCAAAGTGCGTCACCCACTTTTCTTCCATCAGGCGGATGAGGACAGGCGCCGCGCCCGCGCGGATGACGTGCGCACCCATCATCATGATGACAGGCGCGCCGCGTTTGCGCGCCGAGCGGATGGCATCCGCCAGCAGGTCGATCGTGGGGTGTGTATAGCTTGCTTCGGCATCCGGATCCATCATGCAGCTTAGGTCCAGATCATGAACGCGTTCTTGAAGCGGCAACAGCATCAGGCGCGAACGGTCGAAAAGCTCAAATGGCATGGCGTACCCCCTCTCCTCTACCCAAACAAATAATTTTCAATTGCGGCAAGATCACTGTAGTCCGGGATAATGGCGTCAGCCCCTGCCCGGATGAGGCGCTCGCGTTTCCATGCGTCGATGCCGCTGCGTCCGCTTTCGTTGGTGGCAACACCGATGGCTGTGCCGCCAACGCTTTTCACGTTTTCAATCTCGACATAGCCATCCCCAAAGCCCAGCAGCTCGCGCCCATGCAGCTTATTGTCCCGCACGATGCGATCAATGACCATCTTTTTAGAAAATGTATGGTACGCGCGCTGCGCGCCATAGATACGTCCCTCAAAATAAGGCGCGACGCCGATGAGTGCCGCCTCTTTGAGAACATACGCCTCATCCGTGCCGCTGGCAAGAAAAAGCGCGACGCCGTGCGCCTTGAGCATTTCAAGCAAATTATAGGTGCCGGGCACGGTCAGTGTTTCCGGGTCGATCGAGCCGTCCGTCAGGCCTTTGAGCCGTCCGTCGATGCGCTCAAGCAGGCGGCGGTGGTATTCATCCTTGTACTCCTGCGGGTCAAGCGCCTTGCCGCCAAGCTTCTCCACCTCTTCTTTCAGCGCGATGCACTGGTAAATGGTCTGCTTGCCCGTGTGTAAAAAGATGAACTCGCGCGCAAGATTTTCCATTTCTTCCCGTGTGCGCATACTGCCGCCCGGCGTCGCGTGCAGTTCATCCGTGAAGTAGGGTATCATGATCGCCTGCCAGCCTTCGCGCACCAAGCTCAGCGTTCCGTCAAAATCCAGCACGGCATAGCGAAAGCCGCCGCCGGCCCTGCCTTCCCCAATGCGCTCCACAAAAGCTGAGGCCATGATTCATTCCTTTCAAACAAGCTTGTCCCGCCTATTTTTTACGCTGGATATTCTGCAGCAGCACGGCAATGATGATGATCGCGCCGCTGATGGCGCCCGTCAGGAAAGTAGGCGCCTTGGCGGCCACCAGGGTATTGCTGATGATCTTGAACATCAGCACGCCCAGGAAACTGCCGATGATCTTGCCGCGTCCGCCGGACATGGCTGTTCCGCCGATGGCAACCGCCGCGATGGCGTCCATTTCAAACAGGTTTCCCGCGCTGGCCGCGGCAACCGCCATCAGGCTGGAGGAATATAGCCAGCTGGTAAAGCCGCACAATACGCCGGTGATGGTAAAAACAGTGACCTTGATCCTGTTCACATTGACACCCGCCAGGCGCGCGCTGTTCGCGTTGCTGCCCACCGCATAGATGTGCTTGCCAAGGCGCGTGCGCTGCATAATCAAGCCGAAGAGCAGCCCCATGATGATAAAGATGACCATTGGGTAGGGCACCCTGAACCCGAACACATCAAACGCGCCGTTTGCCACCTGGCGGAATTCCTGGTAGAAAGGTTCCGCTGACATGCCGCCGGCGACCGAAAAAGGTCCGCCCTGCCCAAAGTGGTTGACAATCGCGCGGCAGGACGTTTGCACAGCAAGCGTCGCGATCATCGCGGGCATGCGCCCGTAAGCCACCAGCGTACCGTTGAGCAGGCCGATCAAGGCCCCGCCCGCCAGGCAGAAAAGCAGCATGATCCAGATATTGCCCGTCGCGTTGAGCACCTCGATGCCAAAGCCGGACAGCAGCGCTACCTGCGCGCCGACCGAAATGTCGATCAGCCCGGCGCAGATGACCATGGTCATCCCCAGGGCAATCATGCCCGTCGTGGTGGCCGACTGGCGGAATAGCGTGGATATGTTGCGCCAGCTGAAAAAGTTGGCGTTGGCGGAAACGGCGATGATCAGGATCAGTATAAAAGAAACCAGGTAACTGTAGTCTGAAAACAGTTTCTTGGCTGCCCCTTTGGCGGTCAGCCCCTTGTTCCTGCCCAGCGATTCGCTCATGTTTTCAAACCTTCCTTATCGCTTACTTCCGTCTCTGAGGTTTCTTCCATTTCGAGGTTGGAACCCGTGGAATAATACATCAGGTCCTCTTCCGTCATATCCTCGCGGGGGATTTCCCTGTTGATCCTGCCCTTGTACATCACGATGCAGCGGTCGGCCACCTTGATGATCTCAGGAAACTCGGCTGAAAACACCAGCAGCGCCTCCCCTTGCTGCGCCAGGCGGATCATCAGGTGATAAATTTCAAATTTCGTGCCCACGTCGATGCCTTGGGTAGGGTTGTCAAACAGCAGCACGTTGGCACCTGTTTCCAGCCAGCGGCCGAGGATGATTTTCTGCTGATTGCCTCCCGAGAGGGAGGTGATCTGGTTTCCGGGATTATCCGCCTTGATGGCAAGCGCCGCTTTCTGGCGTTCATAGCGTTTCTTTTCAAGCTTGCGGCTGATCAGCAGCGACTTCATGCGCGTGTTGAAAAAGCCCATGGAGATATTGTCCAAAATCGACAGGTCGTTGTGGATGCCGCGCTCCTTGCGGTTTCTGGGGACCATGGCCAGGCCTTTGAGCATGCGGGAGCGAATGCCGCCGTGCAGCGGCTTTCCGTTCATCTCAACCTTGCCTGTATGCGGGATGACGCCAAACAGCGCGTCCGCCAATTGGTCCCGGCCGGAGGACTGCAGGCCGGTAACCGCCAGAATCTCACCCTTGTGAAGGGTAAAGGATATGTCAGTGAAGTTTTCACCGCTGACATGCTCCGCCTTCATCGCGACCGCCTGCGTGGCATAGCTTGGCTTGGTTTTAAAATCGTCATTGGCAAGGGATCGCCCGATCATCATTTCGGTAATCTCTTTTTCATTGGTATCCGCGATGCTGCCCTGCCCGACCAGCATGCCGTCGCGCAGGACATAGTAGCTGTCGCAGATCTCAAAAATTTCGGGCATCTTGTGGGATATGTATATAAATCCGACACCCTCGTTTTTCAGTTGCCGCATGATGGAAAAGAGGTTATTGACTTCCCTGGCGGACAAGGCGCTGGTCGGCTCATCCATAATGATCAGGTCGCATTTGAACAGCAGCGCGCGGACGATTTCCACCAGCTGCTTTTCCGCGATCTGCAGATCGCCCACTACCGCCCGGGGGTCGATGGCGATATGCATCCGGCGGAAAACCTCCGCCGTGCGCGCTGCCATCTCCTTTTTGTTCAAAAGCCCTCCGGGCATCAGGATCTCCTGCGCAAGGTACATGTTTTCAAAAACGCGCAGATCGTTGCACAGGTTCAGCTCCTGATGGATGAAACGGATGCCGTGGTGCATCGCCTGCAGGGCATTGCCGATGCGCACGGGCTTTTCATCCAGCAGGATCCTTCCCTGGGTAGGCGCAAATGTGCCGGCCAGAACGTTCATCAGGGTGGACTTGCCCGCGCCGTTTTCACCCAGCAGCCCGACAATTTCACCGGAACGCGCCGTCAGATCCACATGGTCAACAGCGCGCACCGGGCCAAAGTCGACCACGATTTGCTCCATTCTTGTCAGCAAAGGCTATGTCCTCCTTACGCTTCGCAAAGACATGAGAAAAAGGAGCCGACCAGCCTGGCCGGCCCCTTGATGGCTTGGCTTACTTGAAGATGGCGTAACGGTCGATGAATTCCTGGCTGGCGCGGAACTCTTCCACGTGTGCCTTGTCGATCTCGATGGTGGGGATCAGGAAGAGTTGGCCCTTGATCTCCTGGCCCTGGTAGGGCTCGCCCTTGACAGCCGCAACCGTCAGGCGGATCGCTTCACGGATGTAGGAGGGGCTGAAGTAGTAGGTCAGCAGCGCCGGCTTTTCGACGGTGTCAAAGGTGCCCAGGGTCTCGCGGCGGCCGCCCACGGAGGTGATGATGCGAAGGTCGGTCAGGCCGGTCTCGTTTGCGATGACGGTCATCAGACCGTCGACGATCTCATCGTCGTGGGTGACGATCATGTCAAGGTCCGCGATGGTGGCGGCATCAGAGGTGCTCAGCCAGTTCTCGATGAATTCCTTGGATTTGGCGTTTGACCAATCGGTCTGGAAGCCATCCTGCAGCAGGACGAACTGGTCTTTGAACTCGGTCGCGTTGACGACATCCAGCATGCCCTGGGTGCGCTGCTTGGACACGGTGGAGCTGTCGCCGATGAAGAGCAGGTAGTTGATCTTCTTGCCGGCTTTCAGGTCTTCCGCGAAGAAGTTGAGCAGGTATTCGCCCATCAGGTTGCCGATCTTCTCGTTGTCGCCCATGATTTCGGCTGCCTTGCCTTCGAAGTTTTCAATCAGGCGGTCATAGATGATCAGCGGGATCTTTTGGTCCACAACGCTTTGGGCCGCGTTGCGCAGCTGGTCGCCTTCCAAAGGCCACAGCATGATGGCATCCGGACCCCAGTTGAGGATCTCGTCGATGCCCTGGATCTGTTTGGATGCTTCGTTGCCCACGGCCATCATGTAGTCTTCGATGACGCCGGCTGCTTTCAGGTCTTCTGCTTCTGCGCGGGCGTGTGCGACGGATTCACCGGTGAAGCCGTGGTCGGCGTCAGGCGTGACGATGCCGATTTTGATGCCTGCGGCAAAGGCGGCCATGCTGGTCAATACCAGCGCCAGGGTCAGTACCAGAGCGAAGAGTCTTTTCATGGGTTGTCCCTCCTAAGATATATCGTTTCAACGGCCGGCATTGAGGCCGTGAAATCCGGGATGTTTGTCCGACAGGCCTTTAGCCCATGGGAAACCGGGTTACGTTTCTTGAAATCGTATACCGGTACATTAACATGCCCTCCATCAATTGTCAAGATTATTCACAAGCGGACACGGGCGGAAACGTCATCGTTTCTTTACACCTCCGACCCCCTTGTGCTATACTCTGCCCATCACAGGGGCGCGAGGAGGAAGGGCTTGGACAAGTACAAGCTGGTGATCAGGGGCGAAAAACCCCTCAGCGGCGAGACTTTCGTATCCGGCGGAAAAAACACCTCCCTGGCCGTCATACCGGCAGCGTTGCTGTGCGAAGAGCCCTGCGAGATCGAAAACCTGCCCGACATCGAGGATGTCCGCGTTCTTAAAAGCATATTGCTGGACCTGGGCGCCAAGGTGGATTTCAACGCTCGGGAAAACCGCATGGTCATCGACCCTCGCAGCGTATGCAAGTCAACGGTGCCCTTTCAATATTCCCAGCAGATGCGCGCCAGCTATTATTTGATGGGCGCGCTTTTGGGCCGCTATGGCACGGCGGAGGTGGGCTATCCCGGCGGCTGCGACATCGGCAGCCGTCCCATTGATCAGCATATCAAGGGCTTTGAGGGCCTGGGGGCCCAGATAAGCGAACATAACGGCATGCTGGCGCTCAAGGGCAGCCTGAAGGGCGGCATCATCAACTTCGACATGGTGACCGTCGGGGCAACCATCAACGTCATGCTGGCCGCCGTGCGGGCCAAAGGCAATACGCTGCTGCTGAATGCCGCCAGGGAGCCGCACATCGTTGACGCCGCCAACTTCCTCAATGCCATGGGCGCCAAGATCAAGGGCGCGGGCACCGACACCATCCGCATCCGCGGCGTTGAGCGCCTGCATGGGGGTAGCTATACCGTCATCCCCGACCAGATCGAGACGGGCACCCTGATGATCGCCGCCGCGGCTACGCGAGGCGATGTCGCCATCAGGGGGACCATCCCCACGCACATGGAAGCGCTGATGGCAAAGCTGCTGGAGATGGGCGTCAGCACGCAAAGCGAGGACGACGTCATCACCGTGCGCATCAAGCGCGGCCACCGCGCCATCCGCCTGAGCACACAGGAGTATCCCGGTTTCCCCACCGACCTTCAGCAGCCCATGAGCGCTTTGCTGACACGCGCCACAGGCCACTCCGAGGTGATCGAGAACATATTTGACAACCGTTTCAAACACCTTGATGAGATGCGCCGCATGGGGGCAAAGGTGACCATCTCCGGCAAAACCGCCTATATCGAAGGCGTGCCGGAACTGCGCGGGGCGCCCGTCACGGCGACGGACCTGCGCGGCGGCGCCGCGCTGGTCATTGCCGGCCTGATGTCCAATGGTTTGACGGAAGTATACAACCCGGGTTACATTGCAAGGGGCTATGAGCACCTGGAGGGCAAACTCAGCGCGCTGGGCGCCGACATCTGCCGCGAGGCGGCGGAATAAGCAGGACGCAGAAGGACATTTACTTGAACGCATTTGATGTACTGGGCCTCAGCGCTGACGCGAGCCGCGAGCAGGTCAAGAAAGCCTACCACAACAAAGTCAAGGCGAGCCATCCGGATTTGCACCGTGACCCGGACGTGCAGGAAGAGGCGCAGCGCCGCATGGTTGAGCTGAACCTCGCTTATGAACAGGCGATGCTGATCGTTGACAAGCCAAAGCTTGGTTTTCACAAGATGCCCCTTGAAGAAACAAAGGTGATCGTGCGCAGGCAGATCGATCAGGGGCATTATGATACCGCGCTGCTGCAGCTGGGCCGCGCGCAGACGCGTGATGCCGCCTGGTACGCGCTGCAGGGCGAAATCATGATGGGATTCAAAGAATTTGACACTGCACACCAGAGCTTTCGCGAGGCGGTGCGCCAGGAACCAGAGAATATGCGCTACCGCGAGCAGGCACTGGAAGCGGCGCTGGCCGTCAAACGGCACAATCATATCCCCATGCGCATCAAGGATTCCATCGAGGCGCTGCTGGGCGGGAAGAAGCGCAAGTGAAGGGGAGCCTGCCCGACTATACGGTGATCCGCTCCCTGCGCCGCAGCATCGCTGTGGAGATCAAGCCGGGCGGCCTGGTCGTCGTTCGCGCGCCGCGGGAAGCCAGTGACCTGCAGGTGCGCCGTTTTGTAGAGCAGCACCGTGAGAAGATCCTTCAGCATGTGCAGACGATGGCGCATGTGTCCGCGCCCGAGGCGCCAAGCGATGAAGAGGTCGGGCAGCTGTACGCCAGGGCGCTGGCGATCCTGCCGGAGAAGGTCGCGCATTTTACACGGCTCCTGGGTCAGAAAGCACAAGGAATCACTGTCACTTATGCCAAAACGCGCTTTGGCAGCTGTTCTTCAAAGGGCAGGCTCTGCTTTTCCTACCTGCTAATGCGCTATCCCGAAGCGGCCATCGACTATGTCGTGCTGCATGAGGCGGCGCACCTGATCCACCACAACCACTCAGCAGCCTTTTACCAGACCATTGCCCGGCATATGCCCGATTTTCGCGCGCGCGAAGCGCTGCTCAAACAGGGGCCGGGAAAAGCTTAGGGAGGAAACGGCATAGATATCCGCTATCTGCAGCTGTTGTCCGCGCAGTATCCCACCGAGCAAAGCGCGGCAAGCGAAAGCATCCGCCTGCGGTCCATCCTGCACCTGCCCAAGGGAACGGAGCTGTTTATCAGCGATGTGCACGGGGAGGACGAGGCTTTTTCGCATATCCTCAACAACACTTCGGGCGTCATTTTTGAAAAAGTCGGCTCTGCTTTCCCGCATATGGGAGAAGAGGAAAAGCAGCGCCTGGCTTCCCTGATCTATTATCCGCAGGAAAAGCTGGCACAGCAGGGCAGCGCGAGCCAGCAGCAGATGGAATCGACGCTGCGCCAGTTGATCGCCGTAGCCAGGGTCACCGCGGCAAAATACTCCATCCGCCATGTCCAGCGCGCGATGCCCGAGGAGTTCGCCTACATTCTCATGGAGCTGATGGGCGACCATGACAAGGAGAACCGCGCGCAGTACATGTCGGGCATCCTTCGCTCGGTCACCCTGGCTGACAAAGGGCCTGACCTGATCGCCGCCCTGTGCGCCCTGATCAAGCGCCTGGCTGTCAGCCGCCTGCACCTTGTGGGCGACCTCTATGACAGGGGCCCGCATGCCGATGTGATCGTGGAGAGCCTCATGGCCTACCACAGCGTGGATATGCAGTGGGGCAACCATGACCTGCTGTGGCTGGGGGCCGCGGCAGGCAGCCCCGCCTGCGTTGCCTGCGCAGTGCGCAACTGCATACAGTATGACAACCTGGATATGGTCGAGAACAGCTATGGCATCAACCTGCTGCCGCTGGCCCTGTTTGCCAATGAAACTTATCAGGACGCCTCGCCTTTCGCTCCGCGCATCCTGCCCGGGGAGATGTATCTGCCCGAAGACCCGCAGCTTTACGCCCGCATGCACAAGGCCATCGCCGTCATCCAGTTCAAACTCGAGGGCCAGCTTGTGCGCCGCAGGCCGGAGTACCTGATGCAGGACCGCGATCTGCTGTCCCGCGTGGACTGGGAAACGCTCAGCGTCGAGATAGACGGCATCGTTTACCCATTGACGGACAAGGACTTTCCAACTGTCAACCCCGCTGATCCCTGTGAACTGACAGACCGAGAATACGCGCTCATCGGCCAGTTGGTGGATGCATTCCGCCGCAGCGACAGGCTGCAAAAGCACGCGCGTTTCCTGTACCAGGTGGGGGACGTCTATCTGCGCTTCAACGGCAATCTGCTCTACCATGGCTGTATTCCGGTCAATGAAGACGGCAGCTTGATGACCTTCACTTTTGAGGGCATGGACTTGTCGGGCAAGGACCTGCTGGATTATTGCGGCCGCATGGCGAGGCTTGGCTATTTCGCCGAGGGAAACAGCGCCCAGCGCAAGGCAGGCCGCGATTTCCTGTGGTTCCTCTGGTGCGGGCGCAACGCGCCTTCCTTTGGCAAGCGCCATATCGCTACTTTTGAGCGCACCCTGCTCAGCGACAAGGCGACTTGGAAGGAGCCGCAGAACGCCTACTATAAATGGTATGAGGACAAGGATTTCATTGGCCGCATCCTGGCGCACTTTGGCTGTGACAAGCCTTGGAGCCGCATCATCAACGGGCATGTCCCGGTGAAGGCCGGAAAGGGCGAGGACCCGCGCAAGGCGGACGGCCGCCTGATCGTCATTGACGGCGGCTTTTGCCGTGCGTACCAAAAGACCACCGGCATCGCGGGCTACACGATGTTTTTCAGCTCACACGGCATCCGCATCGCAGCCCATGAGCCGTTTACGTCGCGAGCGGAAGCCGTCAGCGGAAACCTCGACATCGCCAGCCACAGCCTGATCATCGAAAACCTGCCCCGGCGCCTGCTGATCGGCGATACGGACGAGGGTGAAGTATTCAAGCGGCGCATACAGGACTTGAACCAGCTGATCCTGGCTTACCGTGAGGGCCTGATTCGCCAAAGCTCCAAAGGACCGCCGCAGGACGCGCGGGAGCTATGACCAGGCGCTGATGAGCGCTTGGGCCGCTTCTGCCAGCGCGTCATCCCCAAGGCCGGCAAAACCGAGGATGACAGTGCCGCCGGGCGGACTCACCCGGACGCAATACTCACTCAAGCCGCGCAGCAGCACACCCTGCTTCGCAGCTTTTCGCACCATCTGCCGCTCACAAAGGTGTGGAAGGCTCAGCAGGAAGTGAAGCCCGGCCTGTTCACCCGAAATGACAGCCCCCTGTATGCCCGAAAGCAGGCCGAGCAGCCGCTGCAGGCGCTCGCCGTAAATCTTGCCCGCCCGGCGCAGGTGGCGAAGATAATAGCTTTCCGCGATGAAGCGGGCCAGCGTCTGCTGTTCAAAGCGGCTGACGGTCTCGCCCGACTTGAACTGGCCCAGGCGGTAGGCCCGCATCAGGTCGGAGGGGAGCGCCATATAGGCAAGGCGCATGGATGGGGCCAGGCTGCGGCTGAAGGTGCCGATGTAGATGACCTTGCCGTCGCTTGACAGACCCTGCAGCGCGGGCAGCGGCCTGGTGGCGTAGCGGAACTCGCTGTCGTAGTCGTCTTCGACGATATAGCGTCCGTCCTTTTTATTGGCCCAGTGGATGAGCGCGGTGCGCCGCCCGATGGGCATGGCGATGCCCAGGGGGAATTGGTGTGAGGGCGTCACATGACAAACGGTGGCCGGGCTTGCCTCCAGCGCATCCAAGCGCATGCCCTGGCTGTCGCAGGCGATGGGGAGGATTTGCATGCGCTGCCTGGCGCAGGCCCTGTAGATGCCATGGTATCCGGGATCCTCGGCCGCTACGGCGCTGCCCTGCGGCAGCAGCTGCAGCAGCGTGCCCAGAAGATAGTCGGTGCCTGCCCCGATGACCAACTGATCGGGGTTGGCTGATACCCCCCTGTATTGGTGGAGAAAGTCGCTCAGCGCCAGGCGCAGTTCATAGTCGCCCTGCGCGTCCCCGCGCTGCAGAAGCTCGGGGCGCTGATAGAGCGTCTCCCTGAAAAGTTTGGCCCAGACTTTGTAGGGGAACAGCTGCGCGTCGCTGGCAGAGGTGGAAAAGTCAAAGCGGGAGGCTGCCTGGGGCAATGTACTGCCGGCAGAGGCAGCAGTTTGCCGCGTGCCGGGAAGGCGCTGGACGGCATTGACGAAGAAGCCGCGCTTGGCCTGAGAGCGGATATAGCCTTCAGCCAGCAGCAGTTCATAGGCGGAGGAAACCGTCGATTCGCTGATCTGCAGATGTTGGCCCAGCGCGCGGCGGGAGGGCAGGCGCTGGCCGCGCGTTATGCGTCCCGCCATGATCTCCGCGACAATATGCCTGTAAAGCTGCTCATAAAGCGGCAGCGCGCCTTCCGGGTCCAGCGGACAGGTGATCTCCATACATACCTCCAACTGGTATCATAAATTAATCATAAACTGGTGCTTTACAGGATACCAGATGATGATATCATTGTATTGGAATTGCAAGATCTGTCAAGAAAGGGTCAATGATATGCAGCAGAAACGCAACTTTTCAGCGGCCGCCCTGGCGTTTGCCGGCATGATGACCGCGGTCGTCTTTGTATCCAACTACCTCAGCATCCCCACTGCCTTTTCACGCCTGCATGTGGCCAACGCTGTCTGCCTGCTGGCCGGCATGCTCTTTGGCGGTGTCCGGGGCGCCTTGATCGCCGGGCTGGGCTCCGCGCTGTTTGACATCACTTTCCCCGCTTACGTGGCGGAAGCCTGGATCACCTTCATCAACAAGGCGGCCATGGCGCTGGTTTGCGGCATCATTGTCAATGACAGCAAAAACACCCTGAACCGCCACTTTGTCAATGTCATTGGCGCGGTTTCGGGCGCTGTGCTCTACATGGCCTTGTACTTGTTCAAAAGCTATATCCAGATCCGCTGGGTGACGCCGCTTCCCCCCGAGACCATTCCAACGGCCCTGATTGGCAAACTGAGTTCATCCTCCATCAACGCGCTGTTTGCTGTCATCGTAGCGCCGCTGCTCTACACCGCGCTGTATCCCGCGCTCAAGAAGGCCGGGCTGTACAACAGAATGATGCTTTAGGGCAGGGTTTCAAAGCTTTACGGGTAAATCATCCTCCGAGTACACCGCGATCCCTTCATTCAGCAGCATTTGCGCCAATACGCCGCTGCCGCTGACAAGGGCGCCTGTAAATGTGCCGTCATGAATCAACCCCTTCCCGCAGGAGGGGCTGCGGCTTTTAAGGATGGCAGCCCGGCAGCCGAACAGTTGATAAAGGCGCAGGGCTTCCTCCGCGCCTTTTCTGAATGCTTCTGTCCTGTCCAAACCATCCCACCCGACAACTTTACCGTCCCAGATCTCGCAGGGCGGTCGCGGTGTCGGCAGACCGCCCAGCTGCTCGGGGCACACGGGGATCAGCACATGGTTTTCAAGCAGCGCGGTCAATGCCGCCGCGGGCTTGCTCCCCCCGTCGTAACGGCAGCTGACGCCCAGCAGGCAGGCGCTGCACAACAGCCTCACGCGATTGCCAGGGCGATTTCCATCATCTGCGTGAAGGTTTCCCGCACTGCCTGGCTGCCCAGGCTCTCGCCCGTGAAGGGATTGTCGGAAATGGTCAGCAGTGCCAGCGCCTTTTTTCCGGCTGCCGCTGCGTTGAGGTAGAGCGCGTAGGCTTCCATCTCGGTAGCGAGCACGCCCATTTTCCCCAGCACCTCCAGGGGGTTCGGCTGGGTCTTGTTGTAGAACATATCGGAGGAAAACACGGGGCCGACCGCCAGATCGACACCCATCCTGTCCGCCTCCGCCTTGGCAGCCAGCAGCAGGTCAAAGCTGGCGCAGGGGGCCATGTTGCCTTGGAAGCCAAACTGGATGCCGTAATTTGAGTTGGAATAGGCGCTTTGGGCGGCAACGATGCTGCGCAGTCTGAGATTCTGGTCCATCATGCCGGCTGAGCCTACGCGGATGATCTGCTCGACGCTGTAAAAATTGAAAAGCTCATAGCTGTAGATGCCCATCGTGGGCATGCCCATCCCCGAAGCCATCACGCTGACCCGCTTGCCTTTGTAGCTGCCCGTATAGCCCTGGATACCGCGCACATTGTTGACAAGTCTTGCGTCCTCAAGGTAATTTTGCGCGATGAATTGGGAACGCAGGGGGTCGCCGGGCATCAGGACGGTCCGGGCGAAGTCGCCCACATTGGCGCTGTTGTGCAGGGTAGGTACGTTCATCTCATTTCTCCCAGCCGCCGTTGTTTGTTTCAAAGAAGGGCCTGTCCCTGACCTGCTCAAAACGGGCCTTCAGCAGTTCACGGTCATCCTTCGTGAGAGGCGCGCGAAGGACGCCGTCTATCTCATGCACCATGAAGCTGAAGTTCTCGTAATTGCCCGGCGGCACCAGCACATCGGCGCCCATGTCAAGTGCGTACTTCATCGCGGCAACGCGCAGGTCCTTGTCGGCGATGCCAAAGGGTTTGCACCATGATTTGGGATAAGGGCTGTTGGCGCGTTCCCTTTCATCCAGCCAGGCGCGCTCAATGATGGATTTCATGCCCAGCAGGCCGAAGCCTTTCTCTTTGCTGAGGGCGGCGACTTTGCTGCCGAAGCCCTGGCCCATGTCCAGCTGATAGTTGGTCGGGAAGAGCACGGTGTCAAAGTCATACAGCTTGAGCATTTCGACCGCGGCATGTTCGGAATGCGCCGAGAAGCCGATCTTGCGGATCACGCCGGCCTTTTGCAGTTCCAGCAGCAGCGCCATGGTGCCGTCCGCGTCAAAGATCATCCTGACATCCTCGGGCGTGGTGACCGCGTGCAGCTGGAACAGGTCGAAGTGGTCCGTATGCAGCAACTTGAGGGAGCGGTCAATCTCCCTTTGAGCGCCATCGCGCTGACGCTCAGTCGTTTTGCATGCCAGGTACACGTCCTTGCGGTAGGGTTTGAGTGATGCGCCCAGGCGTTCTTCCGCGTCGCCGTAGCTGGGGGCCACGTCAAAATAGTTGACCCCATGGTCGACAGCCCAGCCGACATAGCGGTCCGAGCCCTGCTGGCCTTCGTTCATCGAGATGATGCCGCCATAGATCACGGCGCTCACATTGTATCCGGTCTTGCCCAAAGGTCTGAGCTTCATGGTGCCCTCCTATAATCCGGCGAAATAATCGATCATCGCTTCGCCCGCGATGCTTTGGATGTTTTTTTCGCTGTAGCCGCGCCGGCGCAGTTTGTCCAGCAGCAGGGGATAGTCAAGCGGGTTGTCCAGATGTTCCGGTTTGCTCTCGATGCCGTCAAAGTCCGAGCCAAAGCCTACTTTGCCCTCTCCGCCCAGCAGCATCATGTGGTCGAAGTGGTCAACTACGGTATCCAGCGTGCAGGGGGAACCGCCCAGGAATACAGGGTAAAAATTGAGCCCAACAAAGCCGCCGGCAGAAAACAGGGCTTTCAGCTGATCGTCAGTCAGGTTGCGCGTGTGTTCATTAAGCGCCCTGCAGCAGCTGTGCGACGCCATTGGCGCAACGGGGGTCTTGTTGAGGATGTCCCAGAACCCGGCCTGGTTGAGATGGGATATGTCCACCGCCATTTTAAGGCGCTGCATCTCACGCACTGCCTCAAAGCCATAGGGCTTGAGGCCGTCGGTGGCATTGACGCGGTGCGGCGTCGCCAGCGCGTTTTCGTGGTTCCAGGTGACGCAGGCCATGCGCACGCCATAGTCATAATAACGTGAGATGGTTGAAAGGCCCCTTTCAAACACCTCGCAGCCCTCGATGGAGAGCATGGCCTTGACCTTGCCTTCTTCGGCTTCACCTGGGCTGAGTGCCTGCACCCATCCCTGCTGCTTGAGCGTTTCAAACGCCGCCAGCATCCTGTCAAACAGCATTTCTACCTGTTCAAGGGGAGCCTTGGGGCCAACGTACATCGCCATCGTCTGCAGGCTGACTCCGCCCTTTTGCAGGCGTTCCAGTGTGATATCGTTGGCGTTTTCGGGTTTGTTGACGAGGTTGTACAGGGTATCGCAGTGCGCGTCACATATTCTCATAGATTAGCCAAGGTCCATCGGATGGGCATTGATAAACCCGAGCAGCTCATCAACGGCGGTAAAGGCCAGGCCCGTCACCGTATCGGCGCAGCCGTAATAGATGCAGATGCGCCCCGTGGCGGCGTCTGTCAGCGCGGCGCAGGGGAAGGTGACGTTGGGCACATCGCCCACCTGCTCGTAGGGCAGTTCCGGCCCCAGGATATACCAGGCGGCGCGGCCAAGCACCTTCCAGGGTTCGTTGATGTCAAGCAGAGCGGCGCCCATCCTGTATACAAAGCCGTTGCAGCTGGTCAGCACGCCGTGGTATATCATCAGCCAGCCTTCATCGGTCTCAATGGGCGTCGGTCCGGGACCAACCTTGGTGCTCTGCCAGCCTCCCGCGGTACCAAACACGTAGCGGTGCCTGCCCCAGTAGACAAGGTCTTTGGACCGGCTGCAGTAAATGTCGCCAAAGGGCGTATGCCCCGTGTCCGAAGGGCGGCTGAGCAGCACATATTCACCGTTTATCCTGCGGGGGAACAGGACGCCGTTGCGGTTATAGGGCAGGAAGGCGTTTTCCAGCTGATGGAAGCGCTCAAAGTCCTGCGTCCAGGCGACGCCGATGGTGGGCCCGTGGTAGCCGTTGCACCAGGTGATGTAGTACTTGTCTTCGATTTGGCAGACGCGCGCATCATAGCGGTACTGGAGTCTGGTGATCTCAGGATCCCCCTCAAAAATGATGGGATCGTGGTTGATCTTCCAACTAAAGCCGTCATCGCTGAAGCCGGCGAAGAGGTTCATCTCAACTGCCTTGTCATCACAGCGAAATACGCCCGCGTATTTACCCCTGAAGGGCACGGCGGCGGAATTGAACACGCTGTTGGAGGATGGGATGGCATCCCTTTTGATGATAGGGTTCGCGCTGTACCGCCATACGGGTGAAGCATAGCCTTGCGGTTTGGGCTCCCAGGGGATGTTGGGTAAGGATGGACCAATGATCCTGCTCATGACGCGCGCACCTCCGCCAATTTTATGGGCTGCAAAATACAGGGGGCTGCCCCCTGTATTGCTGCCGGTCCTGTTTTCTTAGATAGTGAAGGCCTTCAGGTCATTGACCAGATCCTGGCAGTCGTCCGAATAGACCTCAAGTGAGATGGGTTTGGACAAGTCAAGCGAGAAGATGCCCAGGATGGACTTGGCGTCCACCACGTGGCGGCCCGCGCGCAGGTCCATATCATAGGGATAGCGGCTGACAACGTTGACAAATGCCTTGACTTCCTCGGCAAAACTGAGCTTGATCGGAACGGATTTCATGTGTGCGCCTCCTTGTGTTTTCTGCTTTCATTATAGCTTAGTGTCCGCGCCAATTCAAGCGCTATCTGGTCACATCGAAGCGACAATTGACAATGGCCGGGCCGATTGAGTACAATGCGTCTGGGAATCATCCTGGAAATAGAGGGTGCGGATATGCTCAAGGCAGGCATCATCGGCTGCGGCAAGATAGCGGAAGTGCGCCATGGCCCGGAATACACTGAGAATCCCGATACCCAGATCCTGGGATACTACGATAAGGACCCGGCCCGCGCGCAGCTGATGGCTGGCTTGTTTGGCGGCAAGGTTTATGACAGCGTCGAGCAGATGCTGGCCGATCAGGAGATCGACATCGTCAGCGTCTGCGTGGCCAACCACGCGCACGCCCGGGTGAGCATTGACGCGCTGTACGCAGGCAAACATGTGCTGTGCGAGAAACCCATGGCAACTACCCTGGCGGAATGCCAGACGATGGTGGACGCCGCACAGGCCAACCGAAAGCGCCTGATGCTGGGGCACAACCAGCGTTTCGCCGCCGCCCACGTGATGGCCAGGCTGATGATCCAGGACGACCTGATCGGCCGGCCGCTGAGCTTTCACACCACCTTTGGCCATCCGGGCCCCGAGGGGTGGACAGGGCTTGCCAACTCCTGGTTTTTCTCAAAGCAGCAGGCGGCTTTCGGCGTGCTGGCCGACCTGGGCATCCATAAGACGGATCTGATGCACTACCTGCTGGGGGAGCCCATCGTCAGTGTTACCGGGCTGCTGGCGACGCTTGACAAGCGCTATCCCGACGGCACACCCATCGATGTGGACGACAACGCGGTGTGTCTGTACCAAACAAAGAGCGGCGCCGTCGGCACCCTGACTGTCAGCTGGACCTATTACGCAGGCGAGAACAATTCAACCCGCATTTATGGCACCAAGGGGCAGCTGAGACTCTATGACGATCCCGCTTACGCCCTTATCTATGAGCCCGCTCAGGGCAAGGTCCAGCGCCACGCGCTGGACGAGATGACCAGCAACAAGAAGCAGACCACAGGCCGGCGCACCAATACCGGCGTTATCGATGCCTTCGTCAAGGGCATCATAAGCGGCAAACCCACCGTCATCGACGGTGAGGAAGCGCTGAAAGCCATGAAAGTCATTTTCGCCGCGATGGAATCCATGGAAACGGGAAAGTCGGTCAGGGTGGATAATATTTAGGCGGACAGCAAAGAGGTGGATCCAATGCCCGGCCGACGGGGGCCGCTGCTTATCTTTACGGCCGCCGTGCTGTGGAGCTTCGCGGGCATCGCCTCCAAATTCATCCCCTGGGGCCCCTTGTCGATCGCCTGCGTGCGCGGCGTCATCGGCGCCTGCGTACTTGGCGTGGCCAACAAGCGCTGGTTTTTCAAGCCCACCGGGGCTGTCCTCCTGGGGGCGCTGGCTACGGTGTCGACTTCGGTGCTCTTCATGACAGCCAACAAGCTTACGACCGCGGCCAATGCCATCGTGCTGCAGTACATCGCGCCGGCCATCGTGATCCTTTTGGGTGCGTTGATCGCAAAAACCAAGCCTTCACTGCGCGATGTCATCATGGTCTGCGTGGCGCTGCTTGGTATCGCGCTTTTCTTCCTGGACCATCTGGGAAGCGGCGCGCTGCTGGGTGACCTGCTGGCCATCCTGTCCAGCTTTACCTTCGCCCTTGTTTTTTTCGCCAACCGAATGCCCGGCGCCAACGCTATGCAGGCCAGCTATCTGGGCTGCCTGCTGCACGCGCTGCTCTTCCCGGCCTTGTTCTTTGATACCGGGTTTGGTTTGAGCGATCCCATTGTGCTGATCGTCATTGTCCTGATGGGCGTCTTGCAAACAGGCGTCGCCTACATCGCGTTTTCCAGGGGCATCAGGACGACCTCGGCGGTTTCCGCCAGCATTATCGCGATGATCGAACCTATCCTCAACCCCCTGTGGGTCTTCCTCTGGATGGGAGAAAAACCCAGCACGCTGGCGCTTTGGGGAGCCGCCATGGTGATTTTCGCCATGACTGTCTACAACTTTTCACTCTCAAGGCAGCGGCGCAGGGAGGCGATCCCTGACGAGGCATGACTTTCCGGATGAATGAAAAGAGGGCCCGAAGGCCCTCTTTTTGCAGGTTTATGCGCGTAGAGCTTAATACATGCCGCCCATGCCGCCGCCGCCGCCCGCAGGTGCCGCGGGTTCGGGCTCGGGGATGTCGGTGACAAGGCTCTCGGTGGTCAGCACCATGGCCGCCACGCTGGCCGCGTTTTGCAGGGCGCTGCGGGTTACCTTGGTGGGATCGATGATGCCGCGCTCGATCATGTCCACGTAATCGCCCTTGAGCACATCATAGCCGTAGCCGGCCTTGCCGCTGCGCAGAATGGTGTCGATGATGATGCTGCCTTCGATGCCGCCGTTAGCGGCGATCTGGCGGATGGGCTCTTCGATGGCGCGAAGGACAATGGATACGCCGGTCTTGACGTCTCCGGTCTTGTCATCCAGCAGTTCCCTGACTTTTGCGGTCGCATTGAGCAGGGCTACGCCGCCGCCGGGCACGATGCCCTCTTCAACAGCCGCGCGGGTGGCGGCCAGGGCGTCTTCGATGCGCATCTTGCGCTCTTTCATCTCAACTTCGGTAGCGGCGCCAACCTGGATGACTGCCACGCCGCCTGCCAGCTTGGCAAGGCGCTCCTGGAGCTTTTCCTTGTCGTAATCGCTGGTGCTTTCGCTGATCTGGGACTTGAGCTGGCCGATGCGGGCCTGGATCTCTTCCTTGGTGCCGGCGCCTTCGACGATCAGGGTGTTTTCCTTGTCAACGCGCACGGTGCGGGCCTGGCCCAGCATATCAAGCTTGGTCTCCTTGAGTTCAAGGCCCAGTTCTTCACTGATGACCTGGCCGCCTGTGAGGATGGCGATGTCGCGCAGCATATCCTTGCGGCGGTCGCCGAAGCCGGGGGCTTTGACAGCGACGCAGGTGAAGGTGCCGCGCAGCTTGTTGACGACCAGGGTCGCCAGGGCCTCGCCCTCAACGTCTTCAGCGATGATGAGCATCTTCTTGCCCTGCTGCACTACCTGCTCGAGGATGGGCAGGATCTCCTGAATGCTGGAGATCTTCTTGTCCGTGATCAAAATCATGGGGTTGTCCAGCACGGCTTCCATCTTCTCGGAATCGGTGACCATGTAGGCGGAGGCGTAGCCGCGGTCAAACTGCATGCCCTCGACCGTGTTTAGCTCGGTCTTCATGGTTTTGGACTCTTCGACTGTGATGACGCCGTCATTGCCGACGATGGACATGGCGTCGGAGATCAGCTTGCCAACGTCTTCGTCGCCGGCTGAGATGGAGGCGACCTGCGCGATGGCGTTCTTGCCGCTGATGGGGCGGGAGATATTCTTCAGCGCGTCAACAGCGGTCTGGGTGGCTGCCTCGATGCCGCGCTTGAGGATCATGGGGTTGGCGCCGGCGGCCAGGTTCTTGAGGCCTTCGCGAACGATGG
>CAZPBJ010000031.1:0-7723 GCA_964584685.1 uncultured Christensenella sp.
TCATCCAGCTGGCCATGGCGATTTCCTACCAGGCTTTGAAATCAAGCGCGGCTTCGGCCCATCGGCCGGAAACGGACAACCCCAAGTACACCTTCCGCTGCTGGCTCCTGCGCCTGGGGTTCATCGGGGACGAGTTCGCCACCGCCCGGGAACACCTGACCAAGCGCCTGCCCGGCAACGCCGCCTGGCGGCAGGCCGGCTGATACACCCCGCCTGAAGAGGCTGGCCGGCTGCCAGCCGAAACGCGCCAGGCGCGTCGCGGGAAGCCGCAGGAGCACATGCTTCTAAATCAAGCCGCGGGCGGGAAAAGCCGCCGGGCAAGGAGGAACACCATGAACCCCAGATTTTACCTAAACGGGAACCCCATGGCGCACGCCGCCGCAAATAACCTGATCGGCGCAGATCGGCTGGACCAATTAACCGGGTACGCACAGCGCGCGTATGCCGCCAACGGCACCGATGGCTACTGGTTCGAGAACGACCCACAGTCGGCTTACAAAGTACAGCTCACCGGGGAGCCTCTGCCGGACAATTCCTTCACCGCGCCAAACGACGCCATCCTGACCATCTGCTTTGAAATCCCCGCCTGAAGATGGCCGACTGGCTGCCGGCCGAAACCGCCCTCGGGCGGTCGCGGGAAGCCGCAGGAGCACACGCTCTAAAATCAAGAGGAGGTACACCCCATGAAAACCATCGAATCGCTCGAGGCCGCCCTAGGTAAGGAAATCACCTTTGAGGAACTCGGTTGCCATCGCACCTTCTTCTGGGCCTATACCCACAGTCGCGAGGCCGACGCGGAAACCCTGGACTTTGACGACGTCATCTGGGAGCAGGACATCCCGAGAATCGTTGAGAGCTGTCGGCGTTTTGAAATCAACCGGTTCACCATTTCCTGCGGAATGTCCAGTATGGCCGAAACCATCTGGGGCTTTGAAAAACACGGTTGCTGCCTGATCGGAATGACCGAAGTAAACACACGATTCGACGACTGGAAAACCGGCCAGCGCCAAAGGAAGCCTGCCTTCGAACTCCGGGTCCTCCCCGCCTGATGAGTGCCGGCTGGCCACCGGCCGAAACGCCGAAAGGCGTCGCGGGAAGCCGCTTTCAAATCAAGCCGCAGGCGGGAAAAGCCGTCGGGCAAAAGGGAGACCCAATGACAAACCGTAACCTGGGCCGTTTCTATACACACCTGGCATTCGCTGAATGGGATGGATATGAAACCGGCGCATTGAACCAAGACTTTCTGGTCAGGGTGACCGACCGAGATTCCGCTTGCGAGGTATTCGTGTTCGAACCCACCCTGCCCGGCGAAGCCTGGAACATCCTGGTCCTCAAATACAGCGGGAGCCAAGGCCCGAGCCCGGCGCTGAAAACACAGGTCGAGCAGCTTGCGAATCAGCTGGGCGCAGAGGTGAAGGAAGCCTTCGGGGACTGACACACCCGCCTGACGAGGACCGGCTGGACACCGGCCGAAACGCTCCCCCTTCATCCGGGAGCGTCGCGGGAAGCCGCAAGAGCACAAGCTCTTGAATTAAAAGGAGGCAAACCCTATGAAAACCACCAAAGAGACCCCGGCAGAGTACGAAGTTGCCTGGCAGGAATTCGACCGCAATGACCGTCTGGTCACCAAGACCAAAGCCTTCAAAACTGAGGAAGGCCGCGCAAAATTCATCGAACGCATCAGCTACCACCCGGCTTTCTACTGTATCTATGGGACGCGCGATCCGGGCTGCCACTGGTAAGCATACTGCGCAAGCGATTATCCACCGGGACTGTATGCTCCCAAATCAAAAGGAGGAACAAGCATGAACTGCATCTTCGACAAGATCACCTGCTGGAACATATTTGAACACACCGATGATCCAGAACCGCTCTGGGAACTGCAGCGCCAGGGAAAGCACCGCCAAGCCCGCAAGGCTGCAATGTGGCTGACCCTCAAGCATCCGCTTCGGATGATGAAAGTCATCTTCAGCTGCGTAATCTGCGGCCGCTCTTGAATCAACAAGCCTTTCCGGCCGGGCCAAAGACCGGGGGAGAAGGGTTACTATGACTAACAGCATCATCAGGGAGTCTTCAATCAGGAAAGGTCGGCACATCATCACTGTACATGAATTCCAAACCGGTGAAATTGTCATGTATATCGATGATGTCCGTACCGGCATCCAGGAGGACATCGCGCTGCGGGTTTACATCAACGCCTATGAGGTCTACTACGACTTCGATCAGGGCTGGATGGCAGGCGGCCAGGAGATTCCCTACCGGGACAGCTTCTGAATCAAGAGAGGAAACAGCATGAAATACATCGCTTACGGATCCAACATGAACACCCGGCAGATGGCACATCGCTGCCCTGACGCGCGGCTTATTGGAACAGGCCACATCCACGGCGCCCGGCTCGAGTTCTATATGCATGCCACGCTGGTACACTCGGGTAACAGGGCATCCGCAGTGCCAGTTGCGGTCTGGGAGATCTCAGCAGCGGACGAGCAGCAGCTTGACCGTTATGAGGGCTTCCCGCACTACTACCGGAAGGGCACCTGCACCGTCGACATGGGCGGAGGCTCTCAAATCAAGGGGTTGATCTACTTGATGCACACATACCGGTTCAGCCCACCGACCCGGGAATACTACGAAGGCATCCGGGAAGCCTATGGTGAGCTCGGTCTTCGTAGTGACATCAGGAAGGTTCTGCTTCCCGCCCTGATGCGCAGCCACCGTTTCGCCAAGAGGTAAGGGCATAAAGCAAAGGCTGCCTTGTTGGGCAGCGTTTTGCGTTTGTGGGACGGACAGGCAGGGGGTGGGCTTGTCCCTCGCAGTTTATTTGATCGGGGCACGTGGGGGCCTTTGTGGGCCAGGAAAGCGAAAGAGCAGCCAATCGCTGACTGCTCTTGAATTTAGAAGGAACTATTTCTTGGCGATGGGCAGATAGTCTACCGCAATCTCGCTTTTGCCCTGGCTCCATCGGAAACGTATCAACACCTGACCATCCCTGGCCTGGTAGACTGCGCTGAAAGGATTGTCCCACAGGTTAAGCAAACCGGGGCAGGCTTTCAAGGCCTGTTCGCGATATGCTTCAAACTGCTCGCCTTCCTTTCTGTGCACCCAGGCCTTATGCAGCCGCTTGAGCTCCGTTACCTGATGCCCCAGCACTTCATCTGCTAGGTCTTTCATGGACAGCGCTCCCAAATCAAGCTGAGCCTTGTTCTCTTTGAGTGAAGCCCATTGATCCAGCGGCAGCGGGTTTTGCATCATGTCCAGCATCGCCTCAGTGACCCCGCAGTCGGTGCATATTAAAACATCGGCATAACGGCTCAGCGCGTTGTGCAGTATCGGCTCCTTCATGTTGTCATACCCGCAGCGCGGGCACAGCATCTTGTCGCCGGCATCCTGCCGGGCTTTTAAATCAAGCAGCCTTCGTGCCAGTTCAAGTTTCGTCATGCCGGGCCTCCACCGCGTTGATCTCCCGCTTGATTTTGCGTATCTCGGCATACTTGTCCCGGTGCCTCTGCGCTTCCACATCGGATCGAAAAGCGCTGTGGCCTTTCAAGTGCTTCAGGAGAACGTCCCGCAATCCCTTGGATTCTTTGCCGCCAAAGCCCAGGCGCACCAGCCAGCTTCGCATGTAGTACTTCTCGTTGTCGGGCTGCTGGCATTCCGGGGTCACTCTGCTTGCAGCCTTGGCTGCAGCAATGACGCTGGCGGTCAGTTGGGTATAAGCCGCGGCGACATCCTGTGCCTCGCTGAGCGGGTAGCTCAGTGAAATGCATTTGTCCGTGAAATCCAATCCGACGATAAGCCCCTGTGCTTTGAAATCATCCAGCAGGGCTTTGAAATCAGCAAGGTTTTCAGGCAGGGATACGTTCAAACGCTCAATGACTGCAGCATCAATGTGAATCGTCTCAGATTTTAGCGCCTTACCCAGTAGGTACTGCTTGCTGTATAGCAGTAGGATCAGGTTATGCATTGCCTTGACTGTAAGATCGCTAGCCGGAACACTGATGCTTAAGCGGGCATGCTCCGGCTCCAGCCAGCCTTTGCTGACCAGAAAGCCTTGGATAGGTACCGGGTCCATGTCATCCTGCAGGTTAAGCAGGCCATCCCTGTCCACCGTTACCTGGCCAATTGTGTAGGCAAAGCTGGGCGGACCGCTGTATACCGCTTCATCTTCCAGATATTCAGCCAGGGCTTTGGCCAGGGTCTTGCGGTCAGGGGCTGTGGTTTGAATCCTCATGTCGATACCTCCTTGTTTTGGTATGACATTAGTCACTCAGGATGGGATGAAAGTCAAGGAAATATATAGCATTTTGTCACTTTTCCCAAGGCATCCAGCTGCGCCAGAAGTGACCGAAACTGGATACGGTGTTGTAATCCACATCGCGCAACCCGAGGGAGGAAATGATGCCAGACGGCGTTAGGTCATAGCGCTTTTGAATCCAGTTGACGATGAAGCTGCGAGGCACGATATTTGTGTGGAAACAGTCCACGGAAATGGACACGGGTTCCGCCACGCCAATCGCGTAGGCCAGCTGCACCTCGCAGCGCAAGGCGAACCCTGCGCGGATGATGTCCTTGGCAATCTTGCGCGCCATGTACGCTCCGGAACGATCCACTTTTGTAGGATCCTTTCCGGAGAAGGCGCCGCCGCCATGCCTGCAGGCGCCGCCGTAGGTGTCAGCGATGATCTTCCTGCCTGTCACCCCTGTGTCCGCAAAAGATGAGCCAATCACAAAGCGGCCGGTTGGGTTGACCAACACCCTGAAATCTGTGTTCATGGAAAACGCCTCGGCGGTGTTCACCATAACGGACTTCACCGCATGGCGCACGTATTCAAGGCTCGCGTCCTCGCGATGCTGGGTGCTGATCAGGAAGGTGTCGATCCGTTTGCGCGAGTAGTCATACGTGACCTGGCTTTTGGCATCAGGCAGCAGGAAGGGAAATTGTTTGGCTGTCAGCAGTTCCAAGGCAGCTGTCGCCAGCAGGAAGGGTGTCGGCAGCATCTTTTGCGTCTCGTTGGTGGCATAACCAAACATCATGCCCTGATCGCCGGCGCCCTTCTGGTCAACGCCCAGGGCAATATCAACGCTCTGCTTTGAAATATTGATGGTAACGCGGTAGTTTTCAATATTCGGCAATCCAACGTGAAGGAGGACATACCGCACCAGCTGTTCAAAATCCGGATCATGTTGGGAAGTGATCTCCCCGGCAATGGTGACGTCATAGTCCTTGATCATGCACTCCACGGCTACACGGCTGTATCTGTCGTTGCGCAGGCAGTCGGTCACAATGGCGTCTGAGATTTGGTCGCAGATTTTATCCGGGTGGCCGGCTGACACCTGTTCGCTTGTAAACAGCATAGGCACGCTCCTTACGAAATGGAAAAGGAGCAGGCATGCTCCTGCTCCTCTGTTGCTGGACATCATTTTACTGGTGCCAGTTTAGCATTTCCAGGGATGAACTCAAGTGATTTTATGTACACTTTCATGCAGGATTTTATCAAACGCCTCCAGGGCTCGTGAATGCAAAGTGTGTATCCAGCGTAAGCTGCAGTTCGTTTCAGCCGCGATTTGATCCCATGGCTGAAAGCACAGGTATCTTTTTTCCAGCAGTACCTGATAGTCGATGTTCTCCAAAGCGCTGATGTATTGAGCGATGCTGCTTTTTATATCAATCAGCGCGTCAATCTGCTTGTTCAGTTCATCCTCAGTTTCCATCATGCGGATAATTGCATTTTCCAGTGAAGTGACATCGCGGCTGCCGGATACTTTTGCACTTTCAAAGGACGTTGTCACTTTGCGCGAGAGGGAGCGGAGGGAGTCAAGCTGCATCAGTTTGCTGCTGATGCGCTGGTCCAGCCGGTAGGCTAGTCCGAGATACTCTTTTGCAGTCATACCACAGCCTCCCTGTCCAATTTGCTGATGAGGATTTCCGGGTCGACAGTGGTCAGGTGATTGAACCAGTCAGACCGGAAGAACAGCACAATTTCCTGTCTCATTTTGAGGGCGGCGGCATGACGGGGGTTCTTGGCCAACTGATGCAGTGCCCATCGATAGTCCTTGACGGCCTGCATTACGATGGCGTTGGCGAAATCCTGGTAAATGGTATCCATTCTGACACTCCTTCTGCAGGTAGATATCCAGGGCAGCCTTGAAGCAGTGGAGCAGTTGTTTTCGTGTTCATTGATCATTGCTGAGGGCCACGCCATGCTTGGCGAGGATGGCCCGCACCTCATCCGCCGTCCGCACGATTGCAGCCGTGCCGCCAGCGGCGAGGATTTTCCTGATGGTTGCTTCCTGGAGCACGGTTGCTTTGCCGCTTGCCGTTTTCGCTTCGAATGCGAAGAAGCTGCCATTCACACAGGCGATGATGTCGGGGATACCCGCTGTGCCGTACATGCCGCCATGGGTCTTCCAGGCGAAGCAATCGGGGACAGTACGGAGATAGCGTAGTATCATGGCTACGATGTCCGACTCTTTCATGTTGCCGAAGCGGAGTATCGGACTAAGCGGCTCATGTATATACTTTCTATAAGCTCTGTTTTTTTACACATATACTCCCTCTTTTTTGTTCTATTAGAGAAGAAGTGGGAAAAGTCCGCTTTTTCCGCTTTCTCGCTTTTATTCACTCCATGTCCCTCCCCTCTTGGCAATAACTAAGGCCAATCCAGGTACGACGCTTGGATAAGCGGTCCTGGCCGCGTTTGATGACCGGGTAGCGCGCCTCAATATCCCGGTTGAACATAATTTGGGACAGGCTTTTGAATCCGGAGTTGCTGCAGAAACTCTTGTATGCCTCATACACCTCATCGCGGACTGCAATGGCATCTTTTTCAGCAACCAGATAGTTATCGGCGAAAGACAGGGAGCTGCTGCTTTCGGTCTTGTACTTTTCCAACTCCGCTCTGGTAGCCGCCGTCTCAGTGAAGTAGTAGCCATTACGCATGAGCCTGCGAAGCCCCTCGAGCGCCCACATGAAGATGCCGTCGCTTTCCGTCGCCAGCTTTTCGCGCAGGCCAGCATCACGCTGCTCTGTGGGCACCGAACGGCTGAACCGGATGAGGATCAGCCTGCGGAAGAAACCTTCCGAACGGTCGCCATAATTGCGCGGGATATCGTTGCAGGAGAATAGGAACCGCGCGTACGGCCGGAATGAGAAAGGGTCCTTATTCTTGCGTTCCGCCGTGATGTAGTCCTCGCCGGTCAGCGCCTTGAACAGGCCATTGTCGTCAATCGCCTTGGAGGGCAGGTCGGCGAAGATGTTGGCCAGCTTGCCGAACAGCTCCGCCTTGTTGAAGCGATCGCCCAGGCCTTGCCAGGGGATGTTGGACACGTTGTCGCTGCCCAGCAGGATCTCCTGAGCCACGGCCAGGAGCGTGGATTTGCCGGCATTGGGTGCCCCGACGAACACGAAGGACTTCTGCGCTTTGTTCACCGGGATCAGCAGGTATCCGAAGATCTCCTTGAGCAGGTGTATCTCCGGCTCGTCCAGCACACTGCGTAGGAAGGCTTGGAAGATGGGGCACCCAGTGTCCGGCTCCTCCAGCAGTTCCGGGCGGTATGCTGCGCCGATCTGCACTGTGGACAGATACGCCGGATCGTGGTCTCGAAACGAGCCGTCCAGTAGGTTGTAAAGGCCGTTTTTCAGGTTCACGATGAAGGGGTTGGGGTTGATGTCACGGATGGGCCGGTTGATGAGCATCTTCCATTGGCCCGGGGCGTCGTTGATG
>CAZPBJ010000031.1:7733-33640 GCA_964584685.1 uncultured Christensenella sp.
GATGGCGTTGAGCATGGCGCTTCTTGCCAGCATCTTTCCCAACGCCTTGTTCGTCGCCCACAGGTCTTCCTTGGCATGATAGACGCCGTTTTCATAGGCATAGAAGCTTCCGGCGCCATAAAAAGCCGGGATCTCCTTCGACATATGCACAGCCAGCACGCCGGGGAGGAATCGCAGACCGCCGCGCTCCGTCACTTCATACCAGTCCGGCAGCGAATCGTTTTGCGTTGAATCCAGGGTTTCCTTGTCGGAGAAGTACGCCTTGCTGATATCCTTGTGGAACGTTGACAGCGCCTTAGCGTCCGGAGCCTTGAGCCGGAAGTGCTCCCTGACCTCGTATTCGATGAACGCCCCGGCGTCCAATGCGTCGATGTTGTACAGAACATCCTTGATGAACTGCTTTGCGGCGCGCATGTCTTCCACCGGGGATTTCCGGCATTCGGCTTTTCTGAGCGCCTCCCGCCATTCCTCCAGCGTCATGGGCAGAAAGCGCATGGCAGCCGGCGCCTTGCAGGGGCAGGAGCCGTCGAGCATACGCGGGCAGCGGAAGCCCTTCTCGCCGATAGCCATACAGGTCATGGGTTTGGTACCGGAGGCGTGGAAGTGATGGATCTTTTCACGGGTCTCTTCAGCCCTGTAACCCGGATATCTGGCAGACAGTGCATGTATTGCCTGGGCGCCTCCGTCCAGCACGGCAAGGTTGGTGATCATGGCATACCAGTTGTGTTCGCTGAGTGTGGCTGCTTCCTTGTCGCAGAATTCCATGAAGGCGCAGCGCCGGAGCACTGACTTAAGGCCCTGGCTGTTGCCGGGGGAAGAACTTCCGGCTTCCGTTGTGATAATTGGTCCTTCAAGCCGGGGTAGATGGGACTCCAGTTCAGCCTGAGTGTAGCGCAGTTCAGGATTGAACTTGATGCATTCAACCTTGATTGGTTCCTGCTTGCAGTGGTTGAATCCCGGCAGCCTGAGCACGCGGCTCTCGTTGACGCAGGCGCGGTCGCCGCCGAAGTATGCTGCCAGGCGCTTCTGGATGGGGCGGAACGACACAACCTTGGCGTCGCGCATGAGCCAGTATGTGTGAAGCGACTTCCTGGTCCTGACCACAATGGAGGGCTCAAGCGGGAAGGCTGTGATCCGCGCCCATTGCTCTTCCAGCGGGATGTCGTCGCATTCCACGAACTGCGCGTTGATCCGGGTGATGTCCGCGTCCTCATGGCCACCGGCGTTGACCACAAAGTAGATGCCGCGCATGAGCGTGTTGTGTTCCTTCAGCATCGGGAGCATGGCGTTCAGCTTGGCGAGCGTCGTTTCCAGCTTCATGCCCTTGAACGCGATGCCATCCTTCCGGTCGGAGAATACACGAATGCAGATCTTGTCAGTGTGGCCAAAATATGGCCGCAGGAATTCCTCCGGGGGGATGCTCAGCGGTTTCATTCGTGATTTTCCTCCAATTCATTTTCCTGGCTCAACAGCCCGCTTCTCGTCAGCTCCACCATGTAGAATTCATATATGGAGCGATTGTGTATGCCCACCGTATTCTCGAAATTTCGGCTGTGGACAAGGTTCTCGCTGGACAGCCAGACTCTATCCGGAGCGGCAAGCGCCATCTTGGCGTGGGTGTGCATGGAAAGGTATATTCTGAGCTCGGGGTACAGTTTTTTCAGCATCCGTGCTTCGGATTCGAATTTTCTGTTGGCGATGATCGTTACACCTCTTGTGCGCTTGTCGAGCAGCTTTGTCAGGTAACCCAAACCCTTGGGAAGTGAGAAGGTGCATATGATGATTTCTGATTTTCCACGCAACAATTGCGTCAACCGGGTATTCCAAGTGGATGCTTGTTTGGCCACCTTGATATCGGCCTTCACTGCGAGTCCGCCATTATCTGTCTTGAAGCTCATGGCATGTCTACCTCCCTGTAGCTGCAGTCAAAGTAACGGATGGGAATGTTCCTATGCCTTGCCCTGGCGATTTCCGACTTCATACCAGCTGTTATTTCATCTCCGAATACCCAGACTTCCGCGCACTTGCCCAGCAGCACCGCGCTGAAGAACAAACCCAGGTCGCGTTCCTCTTCGTCCGTATCATCCAGGAACTGGGGGAAGAACAGGTGCGGGGCGATCGGGATGCGGTTTTGTTCAACCGCGAAACGGCAGAATCGCCGGACATTTTTAGTGTTTGTTTCTGTGTCACCGGCATTTGGGCTGCAGATGAACACCAGCGGCCTGAAGGCTTTCGTCTTTTCCACTTCCCAGACGCGTGTCAGGGCTTCATACGCTGTTGGATCAAAGTAACCCTCAGCGTTGCGGGTATTGATGCCCATCGCCTATGCCTCCAGTTCCCGGAGATCGCTGAAATTCGGACCAGCAGCAGCCTCCGCAACGATGGGTACGTCAAATCCGGGAAAGGGCTGCGCTTCCATACAGGCCTTGATGTACTGCACAGCCTCAGCGATCCTGGATTCAGGAAGTTCAAACAGCAGTTCATCGTGTATCTGCAGCAGGGGTTTGAGCCAGGGACGCTCGGGCAGCCCTGTAACGATCCGGCCGCAAGCCAGCTTCAGGATGTCCGCTGCAGTGCCCTGGATCGGGGTATTCAGTGCGCAGCGCTCAGCGAAGGATCGCTTGCCCCAATCCCGCGAAAGGATGCCGTAGAGGTAGCGACGCCTGCCCAGCCAAGTCTGGGCATAGTATGTGCTGAGTACGCGCCGCTTTTGTTCTTCCTGCCAGTCAGCCAGGCCGGGATACCCAGCCTTCAGGTTGCCGATGATCTCTTCGCACTGTCCCTTGGTGATGTCCAGCCCGGCCTTGAACCGCAGTGTCTTTTGAAGGCCTGCGGCAAACAAACCATAGAACACGCCAAAGTTGCAGTTCTTGGCGATGGTGCGGCGCTCTTTGTAAGCAGTAGCGTTTTTATCAACGGCTTCCTCAAAAGGGATATTGAAGATGACCGCGGTGGTCTGCGCGTGGATGTCTCCGCCCATGCGGTATGTTTCAAGCATTCTCCTGTCCCTGCAGTAGAACGCGCCTACGCGCAGCTCTATCTGGGAGAAATCCAGCGAGAGGATGACTGCGCCTTCCGGCGCAGTGATGAAGTGCCGTACGCCGATGGGATCGTTGCCTTTGCGTGGGCAGGTCTGAAGGTTTGGGTTGCGCGCCGCAAAGCGCCCGGTCTGCGTCGCAAGCGGCATGAGATCCGGGTGGATACGTCCCGTCGCCGTATTGATGTGCGAGAGGTAACCGTCGATGTAAGTGCTCTTCAGCTTGCCCCACTTGCGGTATTCCTGCACCAGGCCAAACAGGCGCATGTGTTCCGGCCTGTTCTCACGGCACCAGTCATGCAGAAGGATAAGGGCCTGGTCATCTGCGGCGTCCTGATTCTTCTCTGTGGTTTTAAGGACAGGCAGGCCAATATCCTTATACAGATACTGCTTGAATGCTGTGGTAGCCGCGTTGGCGCCCAGGTTCACGCCGCCGGTCAGGGCATTGAGCTCCGTGCGAAGGAAGCTCAGTTTTGCTTCCGCTTCTTGCTGCTTCTTGAGCATCGTTCCCTTGTCCATCGGGACTCCGTTGTATTTCATGATGCCGCAGTATACTGCGGTGGGCGATTCCACCGATTCCACGATATGGCGGTGCTGGGGCAGGTATTGGTCAAACCAGCTGTTGAAGCGGTGATACAAGCGTAAGGTATAGTCTGCATCCATGCAGGCATAGCGGATCGTTTCCTCGCTCTGGAGATCCATTTCGTCAAAGTGCCGGCCGTCCGTCACCGTCAGGAAGTCCGGCATATCCGCCTGGAATAGCGATGCGGCCAGCATTTTCAGTCCGCTGTCAGACAGGCCGCGGAATTCATCTTTGTTCTTGAGCGTCAATTGCGCTGCGGCGATGGTGTCATAACACGGCGGTTGCACCACGATGCCCTGCGCGTAAAGGAACATGGCTTCGAAGGCCAGGTTATGCGCTACCTTGATGATGGAAGGGTTTTCAAATAGGCCTTCCTTCAGGTATTGCAGAATGCCTTCGGGCTCTACTGCGTTTCTGCCAGCGCGGTGCGTCAGGGGAACATATACGGCGCTAGCCTCCGACACAGACAGGCTGACGCCCGCGATGCGCGACTTGTGCGCGTCCAGTGCGGCGCGCTCTTCATGGCGGTATTCTTCCCTTGGTGATGTTTCAAAGTCAAAGGCGACGATACCTGCGCCTTCCAGGTAGGCAGCCAGGTCATCCAGGCTGGTGATACACCTGTAGTTCATACGGTCTCTTTCCGCCGCAGGCGGGCGTAGCTGATCCACCCGCCTGCGGCATGTAATCAGGTGAGGGGTTCGACGATCTCCCCGGTCTCGGGATCGATATGCTGCTTTGTGTTGTCTCCGGCGGGTTCGGGATCGTAGCCGATGCGCGTGCTGAAGGCTTTGACCTGTTCAGACAAGGGCTGGATGAGATCAAGTTCCTCGGGGGATAGGGGACGGGCAATGGTGAACTGTGCCTGGGAGTATGCGATGCCGCTGGCGTTGACAGCCTTCTTCAGGGTGAAGCGCGTGACCACGCTGTTGGATTTCTGGCCCTTGCTGAGCAGGCGCATGAGGTAACGCGTGAAGTCCTTCAGAGAGCCTGTGGGCAGGGACAGCAGCATCGGGAAGACCTCGCCTTCGCGGAGGAGGTACACTCGGCGCCGGTTCTTGCAGGCTTTCCCGCTGCCCTCGCCCGAACCAAACTGGTTGTAGGGGCATTCGTCGCAGCTGCCGCCCGGGTTACCCTCACCGGTGATCCCGTCAAAGGAGCCGCAGTCGGGGGGATTTGAACCGCCAGTGTATTTGTTACGGTAGAAGGCGTACAGCGGATGATGGTGCAGGATGACCGCCGAGAAATCCTTGACGGCTTCGGGGCTGTCGGGATCGTCGCCTGGGATCTCAAAGACCGTGCTGCCGGCAGCAGGGATCCTGATGCGCTCAAAGCTGCCGGACAATCCGGCCAATTCGTCTGAGAGCGTGATGGACAGATCAAAGTCTTTCAGTTTCTGGAAAGCACCTTCATTTGTGATAAGCTCGTTGTTTTTCATGGTATTCTTCCTTCTTTCTTAGTTTCGGGTCGCCTTGCGGACGCCCACAGTGGTTTTTTCATAGACGTTGACCAGCCCATTGAGCCAGTCGGGAAGGGTATCAGCGTTCTCAATCATCTGTTCTTTGACAAAGGCCGACAGGGAATTGGCATTGACCGTTTCGTATATCAGATCGCCGTAGCCCTCTGTGCGCAGGGCGTCAAAGAGATCGTCCTTGCGCTGAGCTGCAGCGGAGGCACGGGTGGTGCTGGTAAGGCAGAACATGACGCCTGAGCGGGTGAAGTTCTGTGTTTCCGATTCAAGCATGGCGCTGGCCAGGGCAGCGTCCGTCTCGTCCAGCTGGGCGTTGAGTTCCTTTAGTTCCTGTTCCAGATCCTTCTTCATGTCGCGCAAATCCCTGAGTTGGTCTGCAAGTTCAAACAATCGTGTGTGTTCTGACATGCGTATCTCCTTTGTTTATTGGAATGGATTGATGCCTGCCCGGTAATCGTCCACCAGGGTTTTTGCGAGGCTGGCCTTGTATTTCAGGGCGGCGAGGACTTTTTCGTCCACTGTGCCTTCAGCCAGCAGGTAGACATAGGTGCAGGGCATGCGCTGGCCGGCGCGGTGGATCCGGGCTCTGGCCTGTTCGAAGTTGCTCATCGAGTAATCCAGGGAGTAGAACATCATCGTGCTGGCTGCGGTCAGCGTGATGCCTAGCCCCGCAGTCGCGATCTGGCCCACAAAGACCGGAACATTGGGGTCGTGCTGGAAGCGGGATACCTGTTCGTCGCGGTCATTGACGCCACCCATGATGAGCGAATGCCATATGCCTTTTTGGTTCAGCATTCTGCAGATGGCGTGCAGCTCCGGGACGAACCTTGCGATGATGACCAGTTTCTGATTTTCCTCCAGCGCCGAATCGATGAGGTCCTCCAGCACATCCAGCTTTACCGTACTGACCTGTTCGGTAGAAGCACCCTCGTCGCTGCCCAGGAAGCCGCCTGTCAGTTGGGACAGCCGCAGCAGTTTTGTCAGGACGTTTGTGACGGTGACCTCGCCCTGTTCAAGCTCGGCAAAGCTATCCTTGACCAGTTTTCGGTACAGGCGCATGGCCTGAGGCTCCAGGGGGATCCTGCGGATGATGTCCGTGGTTTCCGGGAGGTCAAGGCATTCCGCCTTGGTCGCGCGGTAGGCGATTGAATGCATCCTCTGGGTGAGTTCGTGTTCCATTGATTTCCTGAGGACCGGGGTGTAGCTGCCATAGCCCACCATGTCGAAGTAGCGGTTCCTGAAGGCGTAGAAGCTGTTGCCGAAGACGGAAGGGTCCAGGAATTTGTACTGGCTGAACAGGTCGATGGCCTTGTTGGTGACCGGCGTGCCCGTCAGCAGCAGGCGGTAACCTGCCCGCGCGCCCAGGCGATGCATGGCCTTGCTGGCGCTGATGTTGTGCGTTTTGATCTTGTGGCCCTCATCCGCGATGATCAGGTCGGGACGCCAGGCAGCAAGCGCTTTCTCCAGGCGCCATGCGCTTTCGTAGTTGATAACCGCGACCTGGAGCGCGTTTCCGGTCAGGTTCTTAAGCAATTCAGCCTTCTTTGAACCGGGGCCGCCCAGAATGGTCAGGGTGTAATCGAAGGTGGCAAACTTGGAGAATTCTTCCTGCCAAACGCCCAGGATGGACAGGGGTGCGACAATCAGTGCGCGATGGATGCCTTTCTCCTTGTGCAAGGCGCCGGCTACAGCGATGGCGGTCAGGCTTTTCCCTGTGCCGATCCGCTACATCTCCATCAAAAGGGCGCAGCCGAAGCCGGCTTTGATGGTAGACATGGGCATCACCTGCCTTTCTTCGTCCCGAAACCGTGCGCCTTGCAGTGTTCCGACTGGGAAGGCAAGACCACAAGGTTTGCGGGGTCGTTGTTGAGCTTGTTTCCGTCAAGGTGGTGGACAACCTCGCCCGCCCTGAGCGGCCTGCCTAGTTTCGTTTCAGCCAGGTGGCGGTGTTCGTGCTTGCCTAGCAATTTGCGATAAGCCTTACCTTCGCCTGTGCCGCGCAGTTCCTGGCTTCGCCTGATCCTGGATTCCAGCACGCCTCCCGGCTGATTCATGGGGTTGGCTGTGCGGTTGAATTCACGCATCTTCTGCGAACACCAGCAGTGCAAGTGTTCCAGGCTGCAGAAATTGTTCTCATGGACCTGATAGTCCGGCTTCAGGAAGGTCTTGCCGCATACCCGGCAGCTCACCTGCGCCTGTTTCATCCAAAGCGCCTCCTTCCGTGACAAGGCCGAAACGCTCGCAGACGAAATCGAATGCCTCGATTTGGTGCAGGTAAGGTTTCGCCTTAACTGGCATGGCCAGCGCCTGGGCGGGGTCACGCGCCGTCGCCATCGTCACTCCCTTCGGGCAGCTCCGTGATCGACACATGCCGGACACTGTCGCCGGGGACGAGGACCGTCACGCGGCGCCTTGTGCCAAGCAGCCGGTCCAATAGCCGCTCTCGCAGGGTGACAGTCCTGCAGCGATTGATCCTGTTTGGTGAGGGCGCTCTGCGGATGCTGATTTTCAGGTCATGCTTCATTGCTCGTGTCTCCTTTCCGGAGAGCGGGATTTTCCTCTCTCCACAGGTAGCTCACGGCAAGAGCGAAACCGCATGGTCTATTTCAAAAGATTCTTGAGTTTTTTGTAGGAACGGTTCAGACGCTCGCGGACAGTGCTCTCGCCGACGCCTTCCTCACAGGCCAGGCTTGCCATCGTCCGATTCTCAAAGAACACCTGCCGAATCAGATCCCGCTGCTGGGGTGTCAGTTGGTCGAGGGCACGCTGCAGAGCTTCATTCTCCAGGTCCCGGATGCAGGAAGCCTCCACATCCGAATCGGAGGGAAAAAGGTTATCGTTCGCGTTGTAGGCTTCCAGCGATACATGCCGCCGGGTCTCTTTCTGGTTGACGTTGCGCTCAACGCGATCCAGCTCGATGAGGACCTCGTAGTCGCCGCCAGGGATATCAATGGAAATAGTTTCATTGCTGAAGTGATATTCGTATTTCATCCTCTGCTCCTTCAGGAGCAGGGCAGACAGCAAAAGAATGAGCATGGTCAATGGCTTTTTGCCATCTGCCATGCTCATGCGTCATTATTTGATACCGTTCAGGGCGGTTGCGCCGTGCTATGTGTCAGACATCGGGGGATAGGGTTCCCTCAGCTATTCGATTTTCCGCGCTGCCAGTTCGGACTTACACCGCCCGCATTTGATATATATGTCAGCGGGTCCGGTGGGGTCTTCTTCCGACAGCCGGAGGCTCATGCGGGTTTGGGGTGGTATGTCTCCAACGCGGAATCCGCAGGACGGACATGCCAATTTGATCCGTGGTTTCCGGTTTGCGCTTTCTTTCCGGCAGGTACCCGAAGTCCTTTGTGTCATTGGTTTTATCCTTTCAATGTTGGCTCTGTTTCCTGAATAAAAATGGGCCGGAGTAAGAAGAACATGTCTGTTCTTGCTTTACTCCGGCCCAGTGGTGGCTCAAACGGCCCCGGTGGCTCAGTCAGTAAAACCCTTTGCTGCGCGCTTGCAGCTTATTTCTCGATGGGGGAGGTTCGTTCTCCTTTGCCTGTTTCCAAATCGGCGGTGAAACATCGCCCGCACTTGGGGCATACAACCGATATGCTGCCTTTCGCGTCGTCCGACCCAAGTACAGCGCCCCGTTCACACCAGGGGCAGGAGATCTTCTTCTCCAGTTTTCTCTTTGGCACAGGCCTGATTCCTCCAGTCGATTGTTACGGTTACGCTGTGAATATTTACAAATTTGTAAAGTCTGATTGGAAAAAATTAGCGGTTTCTTGTCCAGGGATACAGATGCTTTTCGTAGCTATCCATGATCCTCTGTTCCTTTCGCTCTTTGGCGGTCAGGCGGGGCTCCTTGTAGGGAATGATAGACGGACCCCAGGGGTCCGGCTTTTTCAATTCAAGATCCGGCAGCCGCTTGAAACCGATGTGGTCAAGCCGGATCTCCACTGACAGGGGGGAAGCTCTGAAAAGGCGCGCGAGGTCATGCACCAGGGAGTTAAATGCCTCCGGCTCCGATTGCCTGTAGTTCACTCTTTTCTGATACGCGTCGAGAATATAGTATTCCTTGAGCGCCTTTTCAATCCGGTGCCGGGGCATGAGCAGCGCGCCGGCGAGGTAATTTGCCTGCCACTCCATCCAGTCCTCATCCGACCAAACTGTCTTTACTTTCTTGTCCTCAGTGACGGGAGCCTGATCCTTTTGCACCGAATACGCGACAGCGCCTTCCTTGCCTGAATCAGCCTGGCGTTTGTAGTATCCCTGATGCAGGAGCTGGTGCGCGCATTCATGCATCAGGGTGAAGCGCGGTTTGCTTAATGAGGCGATAGGCTCACCTCCCAGTGTCTTGTCCAGCAGGATGGTGTCCTTATCAAAATCGGCGCATGTAAACTTGTCTTCCTCGGGCACATAGAGAGGGATCGTTGTGTGGTCAGTGAACACCGACATGCCAAGTATAAACGCATTGTTGGACAGCCACTCAAAGTGCACCTTCTTGCCCAGGTAGTAGGCCGCGAATTTCCAGACAGAAAAACGATCGTCGTCCTTGCCATCATAGCGGATGAAAGCCCTGGTTTGCTCAAGGGCAATCCCCTCGAGATCCTGTTTGGATAGGACAGGGACGCCTCTCTCGTTCAGGTAGAAACTCATGTGGCAGCCTCCTGCCTGTTCTCAAGACGGGCAATGAATTCCAGCCACTGCGCCATGCTGGCCTTGGAGTCCCGGGCCTTGCGTAGCGCTACCCGGACATAGGGATTGGCGTTGATGTAGTCAGGCAGGTCAACCGCCACGATGCCTCGGGTCTTGCCGGCCAGATCATATAGGAGAAGGCGCTCCTCGCTTGATAATTCAAGGATATCCGCCATCCTGTCCTGTACGTCTTCCTCCGGCGCATTGCGTGTGCCCAATTCAAAGCAGCTGTAATAGGCAGGGCTGATTTTCAGCTTTTCAGCCATATCTTTCCCCGTCAGGTTCATTTCTTTGCGCTTCATGGCCAGGAAGCTGCCAAATGTGCCGCAATACTCCCTCACCGATGATTACCTTCCTTTCCGTCTGGTCCTGATAAGAACACATGTTCCTATATGCGAGCATCATAACAGGGGGCATGGAGACTGTCAACTACAATTTTTGAAATGCAGGAGGGGGGCTAGAGTGTTTTTCTAACTTCACTTTTCATCAGAAGTGCAGAACTAAGTGTTTTGTGCAGGACTAAGTCAGCAGGTAGGATCCTTAACTGCTGCACCTTGAAACTTAATAAATATGACATCGGCTGATTGATACAAGGACCAGCCGATTTCTTTTGAGTTTTCCTCACAAGCATGGTATTATTAAATAACTGCATATATCACCCCCGGCTTCCCCGGGTTTTGAAAGGATGCGCCATGAATGCGAACCAAACTTTGCCCTTAGGATAAACGGAGCAGTTTTGGTTTCTGGTCAGTATTCATTCAACTCATTGGCAGTGCAAATGGGAAGGTTGAGTTTTTTAGGCCAGCACGAATGTGTGTGATGGATTATGTAATTGAGTCTGAAGTATTAGCATTTATTGTTATACATCGCGAATCACCAGCCATCAAATGAGCAGGAGACCAATGATGAATAGTACCGATCTAAAGTTCTTCACCAATGAACCTGAACGCGACCTGTATGGCAGGTTCTCCGCAATCCTGAGAAGCAATACGCAGTTTTTTGATGTACTTGTCGGTTATTTCCGAACAAGTGGTTTCTTCAGGATGTGGGAGTCCATGGAAAGCGCAGATAAGATTCGAATCCTCGTGGGTCTAAATGTGGATCGCTTTACTGTGAAAATCATTGACCGCTCGAAGGAAGAAGTGAAATATACATCGGTCTCTTCCAAGGAAGGCAAGGCAATCGTAGCGGAGGAAATTGAAAAAGAATTTGAAAGGGCTGAAGCTTCCGAGGCTGTTGAAAAAGGTGTGCGCGTTTTCATTAGTTGGCTGAAATCTGGCAAACTGGAAATGCGCATATACACTGAAGCGCCGATACATTCGAAAGTGTACATCATGCGAAAAGACCCAGATAAGGTTTTTGACACCTTTGGCAGCGTGATCACAGGCTCAAGCAATTTTACCGAAGCTGGCCTTCGAGGCAATCTTGAATTCAACGTAGAACTGAAGGATGCTGCAGATGTTCATTTCGCCCTAGACCGCTTTGAAGCATTGTGGGCAAAGAGTACGGATATTCGCGACGCCTATATTGAATCCGTTGAGCAGCATACGTGGATGCGCGGAGACATTACGCCTTATCAGCTATACCTGAAAACGCTCTACGAATTCTTCAAGGAAGAAATCAACTCCGATAAAGAGAATTTCCAGACCCTTCTTCCTGATGGCTACATGCGTCTTCAATATCAGATCGATGCGGTGATGCAGGCAAGGCAGAAGCTAGAGGCCTACGGTGGTGTGTTCATTTCGGACGTAGTTGGTCTTGGCAAGACATACATTTGTGCCATGCTTGCCAACAGTATCAACCGGAACGCGTACAAGCTGATTATTTGCCCGCCTGTATTATGCGACTATTGGCGCAGTGTGCTACAGGAATTTGATGTTTCCCGCTGTGATGTTGAATCGCTTGGCATGCTGGATAAAATCATCGCAAAAGGCACAAGTAAATATCAATATGTGTTTGTCGATGAAGCGCATCGTTTCCGCAATAGCGGAACCGAGGGCTTTACCGCTTTGCACCAGATTTGCCGCGGAAAAAAGGTCATCCTAATTTCAGCCACCCCAATCAACAACTTTACGAGTGACATAGAGAACCAACTCTATCTATTCCAAAACAAGCAGAGTGGAACGATCAATGGTATTCGAAATCTGGACGGCTTCTTCCGTGGGCTGGATTCCAGTCTGCGTAAGTTTGGCAAAGGGACGCCTGAGTACATGCAGCAGTTGCGTCATAACTCCGAAGTCATCCGTGACAGATTATTGCGTGAAATCATGATCCGCCGTACACGCGGCGAGATTTCCAAGTATTATGCCACTGATCTTGAAAAACAGGGCTTAACTTTTCCAAAAATCGGAAATCCCGAAAAAATCATTTACGCTTTTGATGACCAAACGGACGAGGTGTTTACCGATACGATTGAGCAGATCAAGGGCTTCAAGTACTCCCGGTACACACCATTACTGTATCTGAAAGACAAGAAGAAGTATGCAACTCTCCTGGCTGGGCAGCACAACATGAGCGGATTCATGAAGGGTGTCCTGGTCAAACGCCTGGAAAGCAGTTTCTACGCCTTCAGAAAAACCCTTGCGCGCTTTATTGATTCATACGACCGTTTCATTAGAATGTTTGAATCCGGAACCGTGCATGTTGGGAAAATCAAAAACCTGTACGACTTGCTGGACAACGGCGAAGATCAGAAGCTGTTGTATTTGATTGAGCAAGGTGAAATATGGAAATTCACCTCCAATGAGTTTGCAACATCATTTATCCGTGATTTGCAAAGCGATCTTGCGCAGCTCCGAACATGGCAGTCTCTTTGGAACCAGATCAAGGTAGACCCCAAGCTTGTCGAGTTCAAAAGAAACTTAACCACAAACCCTGTTATGAAAGGAAAGAAGGTCGTTGTTTTTACGGAATCAACTGAAACAGCGGAGTACCTGCACGAGAATCTTTCTGACTTATATGGCGACAAGGTAATATTCTACAGCGGTCAAAGCTCTGCTGCGCTAAAAGCTGAGATTGAAGATAGTTTCAATCCAAAGAACAAGGACAGGAACAATGACAAGTATGATTTGTTGATTACTACAGACGTGCTCTCTGAGGGCGTTAACCTTCACAGGGCAAACGTACTGATCAACTATGATTTGCCATGGAACCCCACAAGGATCATGCAGCGCGTGGGACGAATCAACCGTGTAGGAACGGAATTTGACCGTATTTACGTGCATAATTTCTTCCCCACCGCGCAGAGCAAGAGGCAGATGCCCTTGGAAGAGCGCATTCTGGAAAAGCTACAGGCATTCCATGATACATTGGGGGAAGACATCAAATACCTGTCCGACCAGGAACAGGTTTCACCGAAGAAACTTTTCTCAGATCTGAATATGAATCTTGATGATGACGAAGAAAGCAACAATCCTGAACTTGCATATCTTGCAGTCATCCGACAGGTACGGGATGACAATCCGATGCTCTTTGAAACCATCAAGCGCTTGCCGAGAAAGAGCAAGGCAGGTAAAAGGTCCTCACTGGTAAAAGGAACCGAAACGATCAGCTTTATCCGAAAAGGCGCGCTGAAAACCTTCTATGCCTGCGATGGCTCAACTCCAAAGCATATGACGTTTATGGAAGCAGTTGGTTTTATTGAATCTGCGCCAGAGGACAGACAGATTTCTGTCGGCAGAGATTATTACGATCATCTCACCGCCAATGACAGAGCGTTTGATACCATGGTAGTTGAGGAAGAAGCGGTCAGTATGGAAAAACCAATGCTGACCGGAAATGATGCCAAGGTCATAAGGCTTCTGAAAGCAATCAAGAGCGAACCGAGGTTGACAGACGACCAAGAGGATACCATTGATCTGCTGATCTCGCGATGGGAAAATGGAGAGATGCCTGCTAAGATTGCAAAAGATGTAATGAAAAAGAGTGCCATATCCACCGATGTTCTTGGCCTATATTTTGAAATTCTGAAGCTTGTTCCTGAGACATATCTTGAAGAACAGAAATCTGTGAAGAGCTTGGTGGACGGCGAAAAACAAGTAATCCTAAGTTGTTATCTGAATAATGAGGAGCATACATGAGCGCTGTTGTCGATAAGGTTATAAGAATTTTAACTGATTCTTATTCCAACTCTAATTTCTTTGATTTGATGGCCGAAATTCTTGAAGGTATGCAGATTGTGGCTCCCAATAATCCCCAAAGGGAGTTTACCAACTATTCTTCGCACATCGAAAACTATACGCATGTGGGAACCTATACAGGTCCTGACAACAAGAAAATCATTATCATGTCTATTGAGCTGAAGAACAGGACCTATGTGGAGAATTCCCGCAGTACGCAAAGAAGCTATGCGAAAAAGTTAATTGAAAACGCGAATGCGGACGGTGCTTTGATTGCTTTCCATACCACTGGCGAAACGCGCTGGCGGCTCTCTTTTGTGCGTCTTGACTACGAGATTAAGGTTGAGAGCGGAAAGCTGAAGGCAGCGGAAAATATCACGCCCGCAAGAAGGTATTCATTCCTTGTAGGTAGGGATGAGCCTTGTCACACTGCTGTTGAGCGTTTCCGGCTCTTTATTGATAGCCATGCAATGAATCCCACTTTGGATGAGTTGGAAAAGGCTTTCAGCGTAGAAGCGGTCACAAAAGAATTCTTTGAGCTTTACCGCGAGAAATTTCTCCAGCTTTGTGAATGCCTTGATAAGGACGATAATTTTGTGTCAGAAGCAAAGCTTCATAACTACACATCTGCACAATTTGCGAAGAAACTGATGGGCCAAATCGTATTTCTGTATTTTCTTCAGAAGAAGGGCTGGCTTGGCGTCAGCGCTTGGCCAAAAACGCTTTCTGCCACCGAGTACAAAAAAGCATTCTATTCAAGAGGATCAAGGTCCCGTGAGCTGATACCGGCTGTTTATGCCCAGGCAGATGAAAATACCTACCGCATTAGAACTGCTGCTTTGAACCGCCTGTCCAATGAAGAGGAAACCTTCCTGAGCACTTGTGTCAAGGGTGAACCATGGGGATCAGGTCCGCACAACTTTATGCGCAGGTTATTTGAAACATCCGAAAAGAAGGGTGCGAATTTCTTTGAAGCATTTTTGGAACCTTTATTCTACGATGCGCTGAATGTCAACCGCGGAGAGCAGGGTTATGACCCTGCGCTTCATTGCAGGATCCCCTTCCTGTCTGGCGGTTTGTTTGAGCCGATCGACGGTTATGAATGGAAACATAACAATTTCGGTATCCCCAACGAATTGTTTTCCAATAGAAAGAATGATAAGGACCGCCTTGCAGATGGCATCCTTGATATTTTTGACCGATACAACTTTACCATGAGCGAGGATGAACCGCTTGAGCGTGAAGTAGCGATCGATCCAGAGATGCTGGGCAAGGTGTTTGAGAATCTCCTGGACGTGAATGACCGCAAGAGCAAGGGTGCCTTCTACACGCCCCGTGAAATCGTCCATTACATGTGTCAGGAAAGCTTGATTAACTACCTGACCAGTTCGTTGAAAGTAGAAGAAATGGCCATCCGGGATTTCATCCTCTTCGGTGACTTTATGAAAGATGAAGACGCCAGTGTTTTGAAGCGTGCCGAGAAGGGTGATTCTTACGAACTTTGGATATCGGAAGAGCTGTATCTTTTGGGGGATGACGGAACGATCAATGTGGACCGTATGGCGGACTTGGACAAGGCGCTTCAGGACGTTCGTGTGGCGGATCCCGCCGTCGGCTCAGGCGCTTTCCCCTTGGGGATGCTCAACGAAATCGTCCGCGCAAGGCAGAATGTTACAACTTACATGGACATTACCCAAAAGATCATGGACCCAAAGGGCGCTTCAATGGAAATTCGTTATCGCAGAGTAAACGAAAGAAGCGCGCGTCAATTGAAATACGACACGATTCGCAACTGCATTTTTGCTGTTGATATCGAGCCTTCCGCTGTGGACATTGCGCAGCTGCGACTTTGGCTAGCCCTTGTCATTGATGATGAGATCGATCCAAATGCCATGACTGCCCTGGACGGGCACAGGAATCCTTTGCCGTTGCCCAACCTTGAATGCAACATTCTGTGCGGAAACAGCCTGATTGATAAATTTGAGGGCATCGTACTGGTCAATGAAAGCGATTTGATTGGCACAGCAGATGCAACCATGCAATTCAATGTATATCAAAATGCGTTTGACGCAACTTTGGAAAGATTGATTACTAAGCAAGAAGAGCTTTTCAGGTGTGAAAATACTGACAAGAAAACAACGCTCTTGCAGGAGATTTCAGATTTGCGTGATGCTGTCATCATGTCGCAGTTGAGGGGCACAGCAACACCTGAACAGATGGGGCGATATCAGGCAACGAAGCATCTGGCATCCAAGCCATTTGTGTTGTGGCAGCTTGATTTTGCACGAGTCTTTCGTGAAAAGGGTGGTTTTGATATAATAATTGGCAATCCGCCTTGGGGTGCAAAATTAAGCAAAACTGATAAGGATCTGTTCAAAGAGTCCTACCCAGAAATAGATTCTTCAACCACAAACAGTTTTGCATACTTTATCGGATTATCCATGCGATTATCTACTAGCAGTATAAGTTTTGTTTTACCAGATAGTATACTTGTAAAAGATTATGCGAAAACAAGACAATTGATAAAAGATCCTTTATCTGAAGTGATCTGGTATCAAAATGCAGGAGTCCCCTATGACTATAGACCATTCAAATCTGTTGATCATGATGTCTGCGTAATCCATATTAAAAAAAATATAATAGGTTCAAACATCCATTTAATGTCACATCAGTGGGACGGAACAAAAGAAAGAGTGCGGGATGTAATCTTATCGAAAAAAGACATTATATATTCCCAATTCGATTACGTAATTAATCTGAAACTTCAGACTGAGGATCTTCCAATCTTGTCAAGATTGATGAAACATTGCCCTCTTTCGTCAATTATGCAATGTCACGAAGGTATTCATAGTGGGAATATTCGAGATAAACTATTTATTCGTAAAGAGACCTCCTCTTTAAAGCCGTTGTATTATGGTGGTGGAGCAGGCGACACTATCTCAACATACTATAGCAAACGTTCTGGATGGTTTGTAGATTACCGAAAAGAACTAATAAATAAAGTAAAAGGTGAATATGCATCGCTTCGAGATGAATCGATTTTTATTTATCCAAAGATTTATCTAACTAGAACGGGGAATCCTTTTAAGTCATTCTATGATGATGAATCATACGCGTCAAACAATTTTTTCTCCCTTCAGATGTTAGATATGTCTCAAAATAACAGAAGAAATCTGTTGGCATTGCTGCCGTTCATCAATTCGACTGTATGCCAATATTTCATACGTGTTTATGCTGCTCCAAGATTGGGCAATACTTTCATTGAAACAAAGATTATCCATCTGTTGAAATTTCCTATTCCAGCATTGTCTGATAAGCAAATAGACACTCTTGTTTCAAAAGTTGAGGACCTTATTAATTGCAAGAAGGAAAACATAAGTGGTGATGTGACAGATATCGAAAGAGCTTTAAAACTCTTGGTTTATGATTGCTATGATCTTACAGAAGATGAAATACAAGTAATCGAGAAGGGTGTTAGCAATTAGTTCATTTCTATAAATAGTGAGGGGAGAAAAATATATGACTGAAAAAAAAGAACTTAAGTTTGAAATTATTGAATCCTTTGGCACTCTTTCATCCTCACCTAGTGGTTGGACGAAGGAATTGACCCTTGTTTCTTGGAATGACGCAGAACCAAAGTATGACATCCGCCAATGGGCTCCCGATCATGCGAAGATGGGCAAGGGGATAAGCCTAAGCCGGGAAGAGGCAGAGGAACTGAAAACCCTGTTGATAAAGTGGCTACCCAGGTGATGAATTTTGCAAGAATGTAGAGATGAATCCTTATTGGTTCCCGATTTACCGGAGGAGATCATGATGAAGAAAAATGATGAAGTATCAATCAGCACATGGCTGCTGACATGGAATCCGAAGCGATATCAGGACAGGGATCCACAATACAGCCTTGCTGAGCTGGAAAATGATCTATCCCAGCTTGGTTACTCCATCTCAAAATGGTCTTGCGGTGTGACTACATCCATCAAACCGGGAGACCAGGTGTACCTCATTCGTCTGGGTAAGGAGCCACGCGGAATTGTAGCAAGCGGTCGAGCCCTGTCAGGTGTATTTACAGGGACACATTGGGATGAGGAAAGAAGAATCAGTGGAGTTCAAGCCAAACGCGTCTATGTCAAGTTTGAAGATATCAGGCTAAAAGATGGCCTGATTCTACCGATCCAAGTTCTTAAAATGCAATTCCCATCGGTTCACTGGTCAGCGCAAGCCTCAGGGATCCATATACCGGATGATGTTGCAGTTGTTTTGAAGGGGTTGTGGAAGTAAGCAACATACGATGAACATTGCTGATCATTTGGCTGGATAGTGAAGTGATGTGGTTCATTTGGACTCACTCGTATCTGTTGATAAGTCTGGCGCTTGGAGGGTTATATGAAAGGCTCAGAAACAAAACTGGTCGCCTATATGCAAGGATCCAACAGTCGGTTTGTGATTCCTGTGTACCAGCGTAATTACGATTGGAAAACAGAGAACTGCAAGCAGTTGTATGACGACTTGGTGAAAGTGGTCCGCGAAGGCAAGAAGAGCCACTTCTTCGGCAGCATCGTTTCTGTTTTCAGCCCGGATGGTGCACACAATGAATTCTTAGTGATCGATGGGCAACAACGCCTGACAACCGTGTCTCTTCTATTTCTTGCGATGTACAACCTTATAAGAAAAAATGTTATTACCGCATTGTCCCACAACCTAAGCCAACGGATTTATGAGGAGTACCTGGTTGATAAATGGCAGGATGATGAAACCCGCATTAAGTTGAAACCTGTGAAGAACGACAGAACTGCTTTCAGTAAGTTCTTTGGGGAGGAGTCTGAGTACATCCGGGAATCAAACCTGACGATCAACTACAACTACTTTTATGACCGAATTCAAAAAGAAGAAGTAAAGATTGATGAGTTATTCGACGCGATTTGTCGTTTGGAAATTATAAGTATTACTTTGAACAATGACGATAATCCACAGCTCATTTTTGAAAGCCTTAACTCCACAGGCGTCGCGTTGAGTGAGGGTGACAAAATCCGAAACTTCATTTTGATGGGACTGCCCAACAAGCAGCAGACCGGTTCATATGAGAAGTACTGGAATCCAATCGAGGTTTGCACCGGTTATGATGTCAGCGCTTTCATTAGGGACTACCTGAGCATTAAACAACAGGTAACGCCTTCTTTGAACCGGATATTTGTGACATTCAAAGCTTATGTTGAGGACAATGCCATTGATACGGAACAACTTCTGGAGAACTTATTATCATATGCAAAGTTGTATGAAAACCTTCTGCAATGCAAAACACCAAACAGACAACTGAATGCATGCATGTATCGCCTGGATCGCTTGGAAACGACTGTCACACGGCCTTTCTTCCTTGAGGTACTCCGCCTTTGGAAGGAAGGCAAATTGAACATCGAGGAAGTAACAGACATTTTTTTGACTACGGAAAACTATCTATTCCGTAGGGCAATTTGTGATTTACCAACAAACGCCTTAAACAAAATATTCCTTCTTTTACACAAGGAGATTGTGCGGCTTGATGGTACTGAAGATGACTATGTCGCCAAGTTCAAGTTCGCGCTGCTGAACAAAAAGGAACGCGCCCGCTTCCCTGATGATACAGAGTTTGTTGAGGAATTTGGATCGCGCCAGGTTTACCTTATGAACAGCAAGAACAAGATTTACATACTTGAGAAGTTCGAAAACTTTGACACGATCGAAGACAAAGATATCTACCGCCATTTTGATGAGGGCGATTACTCCATTGAGCATATTATGCCTCAGCATCTTACACCAGCATGGGCAAAAAGCCTCGGGACAGACTATGAACAGGTCCATGAGCTATGGCTTCATAGAATCGCTAACCTAACATTGACAGCCTATAACTCAAAATACAGCAACAGTTCATTTCAGGAGAAAAAAGAGATTAAGAACGGTTTTCGCGAAAGTGGCATCCGGCTAAATCAGTTTATTGCACAAAAAGATAACTGGGGACTGCCGGAATTAGAGGAGCGAAACCAGTACCTAATGAAGAGAGCCCTAGCGATTTGGTCGTCGCCTGTCACACACTACGAACCTGAAGCGAAGCAGCTTGATTCCTGTACGCTTGATGACGATGTAAATCTGAGTGGCCGGGTGATTGCCAGATTCAATTATAAGGGGACAGAACAACCTGTTGGCAGTTGGATAGAAATGTATGAACGCGTATTGAGAATGCTACATACAGAAGATAAATCCATCTTGTCAAAACTGGCATATTCAACGGATACAAACATCGACCTGGCTCAACAAGTGAGTGACAACAAGACCTCTCTTCGGGGACACAGTGAAATCGAAGAAGGCATATACGTTGAGAAGAATACAAGCACGGGGATGAAAATCAATTTGCTTCGCAGATTCTTCAAGCTTTATGGCGCAGATCCAATTGATTTGGTTTTTTACCTGCGGGAAGGTACCGAAAGTGATGATGAAGACCTTGTGGGAACCAGGTTTGAATTACGGAAACGGTACTGGACCTTGGCGCTGGATTTGATCCGCAAGGCACACGAGGACACTGGCACGTTCATAAACGTCAATCCGTCCAAAGATAACTGGATTAGCGGCTATTTCGGGATAAGCGGATTTAGCATTTGCTGCGTTACGAATTACGATTGTGCAAGGGTTGAAATCGTGTTTAGCAAAGCAAAAAAAGCAGAGAACAAGGCCATATTTGATTACCTATACGCGAAAAAAGTAGCAATCGAGCAATCAGTCGGCACCACATTGGTCTGGGCACGTGGAGATGATATAAAAGCATCAAAAGTGTCCTGTGTTCTTAATAATGTAAGCATTACCAACGAAACAGATTGGTTGATGATGGCAAGATTCCAAGCGGAGTGGAGTAAGAAAATGTATGATGTTTTTGTCCCACTTATCCGGGAAGCGGCATAGCCTTTGAGTTTTTTAAGGATTTTAGTGGCTCTTCATTAACTCGTATTTGTTCATTGGCTGAGTAGTGATTGTATCCATGATGGTTATGCAAGGAGGTCGGAGTCAACCATGGAAAAAAGCCAACAAAAATATGATACGTTTGTTAAGAGCTATTGGAATTACTATCTAGATTTAGATAAACAAATGATGGAAACACGTAAATATGTCGATTTCGATGAGGTTAATTTCAATACATACTCGATTGAATTCTTGAAACTTTACCAGGCAGTATGTAGTGAAATCGATGTTGTGGGCAAAAAGTTAGCGAATGAAGTGAATTCAAATTTCAAATCAGAAGATGAATCAAACAATATTCTGAAGTGGTGGTATGAGATTCAGGACTGGTATAGTGATTGGAAGAAGAAAACTGTTAGTTTTAGACAACAGTATAATTTGACGCCATGGGAATACTTCAAAGTCGAATATCTGGCAAACATAAATGGAAGGATGTATTATCGAGTCAGTCAAGTGAATAATTTCAAAATGCCAACATGGTGGACAGCCTACAATAAAGTCAAACACAACAGAACTTCTATTGATAAAAAAACCAACGCACAGAACTATATAAAAGCAAATCTGCTCAACTTAAGCAATGCATATGCTGCTCTGTATTTGCTGGAGAAGAATTATATAGATTACTTCGGGGATGCGTTTGCTTCGCAAACAACAGGAATAAGTGCTTTGTTTGAAAGCGAACAGCCCATATTCACAGTTAAAGATGATGGTTGTTTACATTCCACACACGATTATGATTAATGGAGTATATCAAGATTGAGGAGTATGAACACACATGACAACAATAACTAAGGAGCAATTTATTACGCAATTGGTTAATCATGTACCAGAAGGGAGCGTGTTTGACAATCCCGGCGGAGGCACTTCTACGATCATAATGATCGGAGAGGATAAGTTGTCATACATAAGAGGCAAATCTCGATTCTATTTATCATATAGTGCCATATTTGATGTGCTGAGATTGTTCTCTGGCATGACAACTACAACAACGGATTTAAAGCGGCATAATCCAGAAGTGTTCGATTCAAAGCTAGGTGGACACAGTTGCAATTGTACAACCATGTTCAGAATCTTGGAGCGAATGGGACTTATCGATGGTACTGTTCAAGGATCCGGCAAGAGAGGTTCTCCGTTTTTCGTTGTAATCCGATAACATACAGTGAGGTAATATAATGATTCCAAGAAATATTGGGGAAAAAGATATCTTGGCAGCTATAAAACAGATTGACCAAAGCGGAGTCCCGAAAGCAAGACTTTCTCGCACTTATTTAGTTCGTTACAATGGAAAGTATTATCCACCCAAGTATGTAATTGCTCTTGCAAATATCATGGTAAATGGTAGCGATGCACCTTCGCCAGAGTATGGTGGCGGTGCAGAGACGAATAATTTCTTGGCCAAACTTGGATTTGAGATAGTTCCATTGCAAGAGAGATTAATTCCTGATCCACAAATTCTGAATATTGTTACTGTAACTTTAGAGAGTAATCTATCAGAATATCCTAAAAGAAACAACCGAATGAGAATAATAAGAGCAGTAATTGAAATCTACAAGAACAGTAATGTGATTCTTTTCCCGGCGGGGTTTCTTTATTATAGAAAACAGAAGTCAGAACAAATTCGAGAAGCGGCAAAGGACGTTTGTGAGTTACTTAAGTATTATTCTTCGAGTGCTGTAGTTTGCTTTGGTATTGATTGCGATGATTGGAAAGATCAATTGGCTGTTGCAGTTAATAACAATGGTATACTCGCAATTGGCAGGAAGTTCTACCCTACAAAAGATGAAGAAGGCGTGATTCGAAAAGCTGATAAATATGATAGTGAGGAGATGGGGTACACACGCTTCTTTGAAATTTCCGGAAAACGGTTTTACCTTGCGGTTTGCTATGATGGCTTTGGTATAAGACAATGTAGAATTCAAAACCCGGGAGTCGATGCAATTCTCATTTTAGTGCATCAGTTCCAGAAGCGAGGAGAGGGACCTTCCGGCGATGTAGATTTTGCTCGCAAGGGTTTTGCAGGTGCATCTCAGCATTGGGGATGTCCTGTTTTTGGAACGGTAGTTTTCTTTAACCGAAAGATACCAGAAAATTGGCCAACTGGTGTCATGTGGGCTGGGTCTGCCAAAAGTGTCAAGAATTTTAAATACCAAGATAATACTCTTCATTGGGATAGTAAAAATGTGATCCAATCTGGCCATGAATCGGCGCTGTGTTATGAATTCACTTTATGATGAAGTAGAAATTATGGCAGCAGTAAGAAAACACTATAATCAAAGTAATTGAGACTTTGAATTATCATTACCATTCTACATAGAGATTCAGGAGCTTTCAGAGTTGCGTAACTGGCTCCCTCCCGTGTTGATAAACGGATGGGGAACTGTAAGGTTCCTGTGAATTTAGGAGACCGGATGATATTATATGTGATTTCCAGGAGAGGCCTACTCACCACTGGTACTGAATTTTCGCTGCCAAAGAACAGACTTTCTCCACATGGTGAGCAATACTGGGGAAATGTGACTTTCTATAAGAGCATAGACAACACGCAAAAAGTTGGTGATGACGTGGAATCCTACATCATTGAGCATGTGTTTGAACAGATAAGGCTTGCTGAGTTCAACACAATGCCATCTCGATTCCAGTCAGTATTTGCATCAAATGCTGAGCACTTCCACGTGTGGCAAAAGAAAATAAACTCTGGTAATCAATACCCAGTCTACAAATTGGAGGCGTCTCCCTGTCCTCATCTTGACGCAGCCTTGTTGCAAGCTTTCGGTAACATGGGGAATGAACGGTTGTTTGAGCCATCCTTCGCACGGGAATGTGCGCGCTTATATTGGTCGGGGAAGTGTGTCCAGGAGTATTCAGAATTTTCCAATGCAACATCAGAGATGGAGTACCTTGTACAGTATCCCTTTACTGTGGTTAATAAATTGACAGAACAGGAAGTTTGTAAGCTATTGGGATTTTGAACTTTGAATGGAATAGAAATCATACCCAAAGATGAATAGCCTAACAGCTTAATGGAAACGAATGGTATACATGTATAGGCAAACATAGAAACACTAATATGTTTCTGTGTTGAATAAGCAAAGCAAATGGAAAGTTAGGGATTATGATCAAAGCCTCAAACACATTGAAAATACTGGCAAAATTGAACTATGGCATGCTGCCCTTTATACTCGCGCATGAGTCCCCTGTACTCGCGCATGCGGAAGGGGAGGGTGTTGCATTGTGCGCAATCGATTAGCCTGCTGAACGTCCTTGGAGGCAAAATCTGCTCGTGATGCAGCAGATTTGGGTCTTTCAACGATGAGCTGATGCTCTCAGAAAGTGAGTAATATCAACGCATAATCAACAAGACCCGCCTCTATACGAAGCGGGTCTTATTGTATCAATCTGTGTTACAGATCTGGTGGAGGTGAGGGGAATCGAACCCCTGTCCGAAGATTCAGATCGATGGTTTTCTCCGAGCGGAGCCTCTCGTTTGAATTTCGCTTGGTTGGCCGCCGGGAGGCAGGCTGCCTACTTCGCTATCTTGATTTTACCGGAATCGCCTCAAAGATTTGACGACCCTGTTCCTCACATCAATGACGCCGGTTTGCTCAAGCCGTGAGCGCTTGGGGCCGACGAACGCAGCCTTAGGCTGCGAAAGCTAATTGCTGATTGTTGTCAGTTAAGATTTTCCCCGTTGTTGCGCGGTTCAGGGGCCGCGGCTCGCTTACCATAAACCCGACGATCCCCGTCGAAACCAGTACACCCCCATGATGTGTGACGCGCGGCGGTTTCTCAGTGTTGCCTACTCATCACGGCTTCCCCGATTGTTTGAGCGCAGTGCGCGCTGGATATCGCGCTGCGCGTCCTTGCCGGCCATGTCGTCCCGTTTGTCGTGCAGCTGTTTGCCTTTGCAGACACCAAGCTCCAGCTTCATGCGGCCGTCCTTGAGGTAGATCTTGAGCGGAATGAGCGTGTAGCCCTCGCGCTGCACCTGGGCCTTGAGCTTGCGGATCTCCACCTTGTGCAGCAGGAGGCGCTTGGGCCGCAGGGGATCGGCGTTGAAAATGCCGCCCTGCTCGTAGGGGCTGATGTGCATGCTCTGCACCATCACCTCACCGTCGCGCACCGTGGCGTAGCTCTCCTTCAGGTTGACGCGCCCCTCGCGCATCGACTTGACTTCCGTTCCCTGCAGGGCGATGCCGCACTCATAGCTCTCTTCCACAAAGTAATCGTGGCGTGCGCGGCGGTTCTCGGCGACGGGTTTGATGCCTTTCTGTTTTGCCATGCATGCCGTTCCTCCTTTGCCGGTCCAGTATAGCACGCGCCGGGCGTCAGCGCAATGAAAGCGCGGAGCCGGTCAGGTATTTTGGCGTTCGAGATACACCCGGAAAGGATGACAAGGAGCCTTTTCGGAGAGGGCCGTTTCGCTATGCCTGAGCGGGGGAAAAGGGCGAGGGGGCACAAAAATTAGTGCGAGAAAGCGCAAAAAGCACTTGCATTCAGGAAAGAACCTCCGTATAATAATCAGGCTGTCTGTTTAGGGATGACGCGATAGATTGCCGCCCCGGCCTGGGCGGGTAACTAACGCCGACCAGCCCGACAATCGGGCGACGGACTCAGCGCCCTCTCGCGCTTGACCAGGCGGGTGAGGACGGCCGGGCGAAAGTGAACACCCTCTTGCGTGGGCGCGCACAGGTGCCGGGCACATGAGAACGATAATAATAGGAGGAAGACAAATGGCCAATCAGAAGATCCGCATCAAGCTCAAGGCTTATGAGCACAACCTGATCGATCAGTCCGCCGAGCGCATCGTGGAAACCGCAAAGCGCACCGGCGCTCGCGTCTCAGGCCCCATTCCGCTGCCGACCGAAAAGGAAATCGTCACCATCCTGCGCGCGACGCACAAGTACAAGGACAGCCGGGAACAGTTCGAACGCCGCACCCATAAGCGGCTCATCGATATCCATAATCCCAACTCCCGCACCGTGGACGCCATGATGAAGCTTGATCTTCCCGCCGGCGTCGAGATCG
>CAZPBJ010000032.1:0-31503 GCA_964584685.1 uncultured Christensenella sp.
GAACGCCCTTTATGAAAATATTCTCCGAGTTATTCACCAGGGCTGAATAGTAACTCAGGTCATTCGGAAATTTTGTGCGCGGGTTCGCGGTGTATTGACTTCTCCCCGGAGTCCCGATATACTAAATTCCATCACAATGTAATCGTTTACAAAGGCAGGAAGCCTGTGAAAAAAGAACCTTTGCAGTATCCGGGAGCGGTCGATCCCGGCATCATCTCAAAAAGGGACTTGAACAACGGAAGTTCAATACCCTGTATTGGCTTTGGGACATTCAGCGCCAAATACTCCCCCGGAGAAGTGGCCGCGGCGGTACAAACCGCCCTGGGGCTGGGATACCGCATGCTAGACTGCGCCGCAGCCTACAACAACGAGGATGCCATCGGGCAGGTTATTGCCGGCGCCATTGGCAATGGGGTCAAGCGGGATGAGCTTTTTATCCTGGGCAAGCTGCAAAACACGATGCACGGCTTCCGGAATGCGGCCATTGCCTGCAAAAAGACCCTGAGCGATTTGAAGTTGGACCGGCTGGATGCCTACCTGATGCACTGGCCTGTGCCCAACGCGCTGTCCCCGGACGCTGCCGCGGGGATATTTAACCCCAACTCGCGTCCCTACACCCATGAGGAATTCATGGACACCTGGCAAGGCATGGAGAGCCTTGTGCGGCAGGGGCTTGTGCGCTCAATCGGCGTGTCAAACGTAACGGTGGCCAAGCTGCGGCTGCTGCTGCGCGACGCCGCCATCGCCCCGGCTATCAACGAAATGGAGCTGCATCCCACCTTTCAGCAGGAGGACCTGTTCTCCTTCAGCCTTCAAAACGGTATTCTGCCCATCGGCTACAGCCCCATCGGCTCCCCGGCGCGGCCTGAGCGCAACAAGCTGCCGGGTGACCTTGTGGATACCCAGGACCCGATCGTCGCGCGCGTTGCCCAAGCGCACCAGGTGAGCCCGGCGGCTGTCTGCATCAAATGGGCTGTGCAGCGCGGGCAGGTCCCGGTCCCCTTTTCCGCCAACCCGGCCAATATGCTGTCCAATTTGCTGGCAGTGACCGGTGATCCCCTGAGCGGGGAGGAAATGGAAGCCTTAAAAGCCGTGGACCGCGGCTGCCGGCTCTCGCGCGGGCAGGGCTATCTGTGGCCGGGCGCCTTGTCCTTCCATGAGCTTTGGGATGAAGCGCCGCCGGGCAAGACAGGCGGCGGCTGACCGGCATGGCTGCCGGACGCGGCCCGATTCATACACCGCATGATTGTTTTATCCACCGTACCGGCCGAAAGGGAAAGGAGGCGCGCCATATCGTTTGTCGGCCATCAGGAGGGGATGCCTGGTTCAAATCCATCAAATATGAGAGAGGAAACTGCCAAACATGAAAAAGATCATTATTCTGCTGACTGCCATGCTTCTCATTATGTCCATGACCGCCTCATTCGCCCAGGAAACGATCAAGATAGGCATTACCACGGTCATCACGGGCGACCGTTCCCTGGAAGGCGAGTACGGCAAGAACGCGGCTTCCATCGCCCTTGAAGAGATCAACGCTGCCGGCGGCGTGCTGGGCAAGCCGCTGGAACTGGTCATCGAGGACTCCCTGGGCACCGATGTCGGCGCCGTCAACGCCTACAAGAAACTTGCCGCTGACCCCAATATCTCGGCGATCATCGGCTCCAACAGCTCCAATGACAACATCGCCATCTCCAACTCCGTGCTGGAGGCCAAGATCCTGACGACCGCGCAGGGCAGCAGCCCGACGCTGACCGAACTGTGCAACAAGGACAACCCCTGGATGTTCCAGCTGCGCACCAGTGACAGGACCCTGTTCGCCGCGCTGACCAAGTTCGCAGTGGAAGAGAAGGGAATCAAATCCTTCGCGCTGCTGCATGATACGGAAACGGCGTCCTCCAACCAGGCACAGCTCTTTGAGAAAGCGCTTGAGACCTATGGCATCACTCCCCTGATCAAGGTGCCCTTTACCACAGGCACCAAGGACTTCAGCTCGCACCTGGCGCAGATCCAGAACAGCGGCGCCCAGGGCATCGTCATCGCCTGCTTCCACACCGAGGCCGCCATCATCATGAGCCAGATGCGCGCGCTGGGGATGGAGCAGCCGGTCTTTGGCTCCAATGCCTTTGGTGACCCCGTGACCATCTCCCTGGCCGGTGACGCGATCAACGGCGTCTACAGCGCTACCTCCTGGGTGCCCACCACCACGACCGAAAAGGGCGCCGCCTTCGCCGCCAAGTACCTTGAGCGTTTCGGCACGGCCGCCGCTTCCTCTGCCGCCCAGATCTATGACCATATCTACGTGATCTGCGAGGCCATCAACCGCGCAGGGTCGACCGACAGGACGGCCATCCGCGACGCGATGAACACCATCTCCGACTACCAGGGCGCCATCACCGTCTTTGACTGCCGCACCAACGGGGACTGCGGCCGCGGCGGCCTGCTTGTGGAAGTCATCAACCAGGTGCCCACCATCGTACAGGCCCTCTATTCCGAAAAAGTAATCAACTGACCCTGTCCCACCCGGAGCCGCCGGCATTGGCGGCTCCGGGCACGCTTTGCTTTGAGGTGAACGATGAATTTGCAGCTGCTGATTTCGGGGCTTTCCATGGGCATCATCTATGGCTTGATCTCCATGGGCATGGTCCTGATTTTCCGCTCGGTGGGCGTGATGAACTTCGCCCAGGGCGAATTTTTGATGGCGGGCGGCTATTTCTGCTACTTCTTCAACCGCCAGCTTGGCCTGCCCATCGGCCTTGCCATCCCGCTGGCCTCGGTACTGATGGGCCTGCTGGGCGTGCTGTTCATGCGGACATCCTATTGGCCCCTGCGCAAGGCGCAGACACGGGCGATCATCGTCAGCGCGATGGGGGCGTCCATTGCGCTCAAGGAAGGTGCGCGGCTGATCTGGGGGTCCATCCCCCTGACGATAGACAAGGTGATCCCCGGCACCCTGAAGATCGGCACGGCGGCCACGCAGTGGCAGAATATCGCCATCATCGTCATTTCTGTACTTCTGATGTTGCTGGTCTATGTGCTGCTGGAGAAAACCTTCATCGGCCATATCATGCAGGCCACCGCGCAGGACCAGTACATGGCGTCCCTGACGGGCATCCCTGTTATCCTTTCCATCGGGCTGACCTTTGCGCTGAGCACCATCATCACCGGCATCGGCGGGGCGCTGCTGGCGCCGCTGTTCTTCCTCAACAACACCATGGGGATGACGTCGGGCGCCAAAGCTTTCGCTGCCATCGTCATCGGCGGCTTTGGCAGCGTGCCGGGCGCCATCATCGGCGGGCTGATCGTCGGACTGGTGGAGTCCTTTGGCGGCGCATATATCTCCACAACATACCAGCTGGTGATCATCTACATCATCCTCGTGATCATGCTCATGTTCCGTCCGCAGGGGCTCTTTGGCGAGCGGATACAGGAAAAGGCGTGACATGACGATGAAAACACGAAGCGTATCCCCCTTCAGGACAGCGGCTGTTGCGGCCGTGCTCGCGCTTTACGCCTTCTTGCCCTTTGGCATGTCCAGCTATATGCAGCGCGTCTTCAATGTGATGATGATCACGTTTTTGTGCGTGCTGAGCGTCTATGTGCTGCTGGGCATGTGCGGGCAGAATTCCTTTGCCCAGGCGGGCCTGTGGGGCGTTGGCGCCTATATCACCGCCAACCTGACCATGAAGCTTGGGCTTGACTCATTGACTGCCTTCCTGCTGAGCACGCTGGGTACGGCGCTGCTGGCCTTCCTGCTTGGGTTTTTCTTCTTCAGGCTGCGCAAGTACTATTTCACCTTTGCTTCGGTCGGACTGATGACCATCCTCAACGGTCTGTTCATGAACTGGGAACCGGTGACCGGCGGGGCGATGGGTTACCGGGACGTTGCCGTCTTCTCGCTCCTGGGATTTTCTGCCGATACCGAAATATCCAAGTTCTTCATCATCCTGCTGGTCTGCGTCGCGGCCGGCCTGCTGATGCGGCGCTTGTCCGGGTCTTCCCTGGGGAGGTCCTTCATGGCCATACGTGATGACGAGATGGCCGCCAACTGCATGGGCGTCAACAGCCTGCTGACCAAGAGCATCGCCTTTGCTATCTCCGGGGCGCTGTGCGGCGCTGCGGGGTCGCTTTATGCCTTTGTGTCGGGCTACCTCAGCTATCAGAGTTTCACATACCAGCAGTCGGCCATGTACCTGATCATGGTCATGCTGGGCGGTACCTATTCGTGGACGGGGTCCATCATCGGAACCATGATCATTTCCCTGCTGCAGGAGTTCGTCAGGCCCCTGCAAAATTTCATGCTGCTGATCTATGGCGTGGGGATCATGCTGATGATGGTGTTCCAGCCTGAAGGTCTATTGGGAGGAGGCAAAGCGCTGTATGACTATATCGCCAAACGATGGAAAGCCCGTCCTGTCGCTGAAAAAGGTCTCTAAAAGCTTTGGCGGCGTAGTCGCGGCAAAGGATGTCGACCTTGACTTTTACAAGGGAGAGATCATCGGCCTCATCGGCCCCAACGGCGCGGGCAAGACCACCCTGGTCAACCTGATCACGGGAATCTACTCCGTGGACAGCGGCGCTATCACCCTCAAAGGCAGGGATATCACGCGGCTGTCCACCTATCAGCGCGCCAGGATGGGCATCGCGCGCACTTTCCAGCATCCGCGGCTGTTGGACCGCTGTTCCCTGTTTGACAACATCATGCTGGGCGTTGACCTGGCCAGGAAGACGGGGCACATGGCAAAGCAGGACATCCAATCAAGCATGGCGGAGCTGCTGCGCCGCTGCAGGATGGATGACCTGGCGCTGGACGGCATGATTTCACAGCTGCCCTACGGGCAGCAGAAACTTGTTGAGATCATCCGCGCCATCCTGGGGGAACCGGACGTCCTACTGCTTGATGAGCCGGCCGCCGGGCTCAACAGCAGCGAGACAGGCTACATCGTCAGCCTGATGGAGGTTGCGGTGAAGAAGGATATTTCCGTGCTGCTCATCGAACACTCCATGGACCTGGTGATGGGCGTTTGCGACCGCCTGACGGTGCTCAACTTCGGCCATCAGATCGCCAATGGCAGCCCAGCGGAGATCCGGGAAAACCAGGCTGTCATAGACGCCTATTTGGGGAGTTCAAAAGTATGCTGACAGTAGATTCCCTGAAAGCCGTATATGGCCACATCGAGGCGCTGCACGGCGTGAGCCTGCGGGTTGAGGACGGCGAGATCGTTGCCCTCATCGGCAGCAACGGCGCCGGGAAGACAACGCTGCTCAACGCCCTGTCCGGCCATGTGCAAAAGACGCACGGCTCGGTCCATCTGTTTGATACGGACATCACCGGCATGAAGCCGCATACGATCGCCCGCAGGGGCCTCATCCAGGTGCCCGAGGGGCGCCATGTGTTCCCCGGCCTCACCGTGGAGGAGAATCTGTGCGTGGGGACCGTCGCATGGGCGGGCATGCGGCTGATGTCGGGCGATGTCGGCAAGGACCTGGACACGGTGTACGCCCTCTTCCCCAAGCTGCGGGAGCGAAGAAGTCAGCTGGCCTGGAGCCTCAGCGGCGGTGAGCAGCAGATGCTGGCTATCGGCAGGGCCCTGATGGGGCATCCCAAACTGCTGCTGCTGGACGAACCATCGATGGGCCTGGCGCCCATCATCATCAGCGAGCTGTTTGAAAAGATCCGGGAAATCAACCGGGCGGGGACGACCGTACTGCTGGTGGAACAAAACGCCACGCTGGCGCTGCAGGTATCCACCAGGACCTACATCATCGAGCGCGGCAATATCCTGCTTGAGTGCGATTCAAAAGACCTGTCAAGCGACGAGCGGGTGAAGGAGGCATATCTGGGCCGGCAGAAGAAATCTCCCGGTCAGCTGCGGACAGGCGGCGCGGATACCGCCGTGCCCTCGACCAAATGAGCGTCAAAGCGCGTCTCCCTGTTGTCCATCTGGTTTTTCTGCGCGATCCGCTCCAGCATGTTTGAAGCGATCCGGCTGCCCAGGATGCTCGGTTCCATGCTGACATAGCTGGGCTGGACATACAGCAGGTCGTTGTTGAATATCTTGCCGTAGGAGCACACGGAAAGGTCTTGGGGGATGCGGATTCTCCGGTCATTGCAGTAGCGCAGGACGCCGGCGGCCAGTTCATTGTTCATGGCGATGACGGCCGTTGGCGGGTTTGGCAGGGAAAGCAGCGCCCCGGCCGCCAGCGCTCCGCTGTTTGAATCGGTGAAGCTGCCTTCATACAGGTAGGGATATCCCTCATCCACTGTGACGCCGATGCTCGCCATCGCGCGGGTGAAGCCGGCCAGGCGCTCAACTGCCGAACTGACATTGCCCTGCCCGTTGACGATCGCGATGCGCCGGTGACCATGGCCGATGAGGTGCCGCGTCAGGGTATAGCTGCCCGCTTCATTGTCCGAGTCGACAAAATCCCCGTGAAAGGAGGGCGAATGGATCTTCCGGCCGCACAGCACGACGGGCAGGACATGGCTGATGGAAGTGATCATCTCGTCATTCTTGCCGGTTGTATTGATGATGATGCCGTCCACCTTCTTGCCCATCAGCAGCCGAAGGTATGACAGCTCCTTATCCTGACGGTTATCGGTGCTGCAGACGATCATGTTGTAGTTTTCGCTGTGTATCGCATCCTCGACCGTGCGGGCGAGGAAGCAGAAAAAGCTGTTGGAGATGTCAGATATGATCAGGCCGATGGACAGCGTGCTGTCGAACTTCAGGCTTCTGGCTACGGAATTTGGGTAGTAGTTGAGCTTCTGGATGGACTTGTTCACCGCCAGGACAAGCTCCGGGCTGACATTGCTGATGTTGTTGATGACCCTGGAGACCGTGGCGACCGACACCCCCGCGTCCTTGGCAACTGCCTTGACCGTCGCGTTGCGCAAAACCCCACCCGCTTTCCGGTAACCCTTTATCCGGTCCAATCGGACACCTGAGCTGTATGGTATATCATAACACATTTTTTGACGGGAGGAACACACATGAGGATTTCCATCGGAGGAGACCATTGCGGCGTTGAACTCAAAGCCATGCTCGTGCCCTATCTGCGCGCCCAGGGACACGAGGTCACGGACCATGGGGCCTATGACCATACGCCGGTCGATTTTCCCGATATGGCTGTGAAAGTCTGCGCGCCGATCATTTCCGGCGAGGCGGACCGCGCCATCATGAGCTGCGGCAGCGGCATAGGCGCCGCCATCGCCTGCAACAAGATACCGGGCATCCGCGCGTCCGTTGTCCATGATTATTATTCTGCCCATCAGGCTGTTGAGCACGATGACGTGCAGGTGATGTGCATGGGGCAGTGGATCGTGGGGGAAAAGCTGGCCTATGACCTGGTGGATGCCTTTATGAAAGCCGAGTTTTCAACGGACCCCGCCTTTGCCGTCAAGGTGCGGAAACTGGAAATAATGGACGGCGCCCTGAAAAGGTAAGGGGCGGCCGTTCGCGCAGCAATGAAAGCGAGGTAAAATATGCAGCACTTTGAGAAAATCAATGAGGAAATCAGGCAGGCGTTCGTCAAGTACAAGCGGGAGAACGCGGACAAGCTTGCCAGGCGCCTGGCGTTTTCCTGGAGCAACTGGGGCTTCGGCCTCGAGGCGTTCGAGCTGTCGTGCCGGCGGCTGGAGCGCGCGGGCATCAGGCACATTGAACTGCACGGGAACCACTACGGGCCCGACCTGGGGTATGACGCCAAGCATGTCCTGAAAGTGACGGGGGACCACGGCATCACGGTCGGCGGCATCTGCGGCATGTTTTCGGCGGACAACGACCTGTCAAGCAACCGGCACATCCAAAGGCAGGCGGCAATCGACTACATCAGGCGCGAGGCGGCGTTCACGGCGGCTGTCGGGGGCAAGTACATGCTGGTATGCCCGGGGGCTGTCGGGCGCGCGCAGAAATATGACGACAGCGAGATCGACCGCAGCCTGGACAGCCTGTCGCGCGTGGCGGATGTGTTTGTGCAGCACGGCATTCGCGGGGCGATAGAGCCCATCCGCAGCGCGGAGACCAGCATCTGCCACAGCGTTGCGGACGCCAAGCGGTACATCGCGGCGCTCAGCCATCCCGGCGTGCGACATATCAACGGCGACGTCTACCATATGCTAGTGGAAGAGAGCCACATCGCCAGGGCGATATGGGACGCAGGGGACATGCTGACCAACCTGCACATGGCCGATACCAACCGCTGCGCGCTGGGGGACGGGTCGCTGGACCTGGACACCATCATCATGGCGCTGTACCTGATAGGTTTCAACAACAGCGACAAGTGCTTTGTGACGCCCGAACCGCTTGGCCCGGGCGGGGATCCCTACCCCGCGCAAAACGCGAAGACTGACCCCGCCCTCTTGGACAAACTGGTGTTTGACAGCGTGAATTATTTCCGCGAAAGGGAAGACGCCGTCAGGGCCCTGTAGCCCGGCGCGGGCCTTTATCCCCGGTAGGGGGTTCCCTGCCCGTACACCATCATGTCGTAGGCGCGTTTGACCTTTGTGTAGTTGCCATCCCGATCCAAGGCAATGCCGCGGCCGACGCCATCGATTACCTGGCCGGCGCCAAGAGCGGCCAGTTTTTCCTCAAGTTCCGTCAGCAGTTCCGGCGCGCTGCCGGGAGGTGTGCTGCGGCCGTCAAAAATGATGTGCAAATAGATGTCCTCAAGCCCATGCCGCTTTGCCATTTCTGTCAGGGCCAGGGGGTAGTCAATCGAGCCGTGTGAGGATTTGTGGGACAGGTAGGAGATCAGGTGCAGCGCTGCCCCTCTTTTTTTAGCGCTGCCGATAGTGCGCAAAAACACCTCGTTGACGGTGAAACTGCCGTCTTTCATGGCGGCGTCCAGGCGCACATCATCCTGCGGCACAATGCGGCCCGCGCCAAGGTTGAGGTGCCCGGCCTCCGAGTTGCCGGCTTTGGATGCCTGAAGACCTGCGGCCTCTCCGCTTGCCTGCAAGCGGCAGTGCGGGTTATTCAGGAGCAGTTGGTCCCATTCGGGCGTTTCGCCCAGGAAGACCGCATCGTTATCATCCCCGCTGCCAATGCCCCATCCATCCAGGATGATGAGCAGCGTTTTGCTATGGCGAATCTCCCCGGTGATGAGGCTGCTGCCTGACATGCAGGCGGGTTTTTGAATACCCATCATCTCAAGCACCGTTGGCGCGACATCCGCGAGGATGCCGCCGCGAAGGCTGACCTGTGACCCCGGGCTGACCAGGACAAAGGGGACAGGATTGCAGGTGTGCGCCGCATGCGGCTTGCCTTGTTCATCACGCAGGACTTCGATGTTCCCATGGTCCGCGGTAATCGCTATGGCGTAGCCGGCTTTCACCGCTTCGTGTACAACGCGCCCCAGATGCCTGCTGACGTAGCCGACGCAGGCAATTTTGGCCTCCCTGGCGGAGGTGTGGCCGATGACGTCGCCGTTGGCAAAATTTGTCACGATAAAGTCATAGCCCTCATGGATGCCCTTGATCACCTTTTCTGCCACACCGGCCAGGCTGAGCTCCGGTTTCTGCTCATAGGGGATGCCCTTGAGGGAAGGCTCGCAGATATCTACTTCTCCCCGAAAAGGAGTATTGACCCCGCCGTTGAAAAAGTAGGTGACATGCGCGAATTTCTCCGATTCAGCGCAGTGCAGCTGCCTCAGGCCCGCGGCACTGACCGTTTGGGCCAATGTTTCCTTGACGTTTGAAGGCATGAAAGCGACAGGCAAGTGCTTGAACTTTTCATGATACATGGTCATGATCACAAAGTCGAGCCCTGGCAGCAGATCCCGTTCAAAGCCGGAAAAATCAGGATCGGTAAAGGCCTCAGTCAACTCGACCTCGCGCTCGCCGCGCCTGCAGCAGAAGATGACGGCGTCGCCGGTCTTGACTCTGCCTGCTTCGCCAATACTGTCAGCGCGTGCCATGGGTTCAAGGCTGTAATCAGTCTGTCCGCTTTGATATGCCTGCTCAACAGCTTGCGCCAGCAGCAGCGCGCCGTGTCCGCACATATTCATCAAGCTTCCTCCACAGGATGTTTCAATTTTCGTTCATTCACATTGCCGCATGCGGGAAAGATGTCAAGCAGTTGTGTAAACGCGGTGATGACGGCATCGGGCATTGTCTCTTGTGTCGGCTTCAGCTTGGGCATCCCCGGATATTCCACCGCGATGGTCATGCCAAAGCCGACTGTCTTGGCGCCCAGGATATCCCGGATCAGGTTATCGCCAATAAACGCACTGGTCTGCGCCTGCTCGCCGGCCTCCTGCAGGGCATAGTAATAAATGGCGGGATGCGGCTTGCGGATGAGGGTGACGGAGGATTGCTGGACTGCCTTGAAATAGGGGCGCAGCTTATCCTTGTCCAGCCACTCGTCGATCTCCTTTGTCCCCACCAGGTCACTGATAATGCCCAGCGCGTATCCCCGGCGGCAGAGCTCTTTGGCTGTTTCCACGCCGCCTTCCACAACCAGGCGCTCGCCTTTTGCCATACGGTACAAACCGGTCAGCTCGCCAGATGCCGCTGTGACGCGTTCCCTGCTGAATTCCGGCGCCAGCCAACGCGTCCAAAGCACCTCCTCGGGCGCCTCGCACATGTGGGTCAGGGCCCACCGGCGGTACACGTCATAGCGTGAATCGATCAGCTGATGAAAAGATACGGGATCCATATCCGTGCCGCAAAGCCGCGCGATACGCTCCTTTGCCGCGTCTGAATAAGGCTTGTTCTCACGTATGATGCGAAAGGTGCCGCCCAGGTCAAAGAAAATCGCCCGTATGTCTGTGTTCATGTCCGATCCTCCAATGGCGGCAGTAAATCCAGAAGTTCCGGAAAACCGTGGATGATGTGATCGGGCTTATTCTCCTGAGTGATGGTCTTGCCGGCCAGCTTTTCGGGCTTGATGAACAGGATATTACATCCCATCCCTGCCGCCCTGGCCCCGGAAATGTCCCGCTCAAGGTTATCGGCCACTGACGCGCACAGGGACAGGGGTATACCCAGCGCCTCCTGCGCGAGGCGGTAGATCTCAGGGTCCGGCTTGCGGATCCCGCAGACGGAAGACAGGGTGACGCTGCTGAAATAGCGGCCGAAACCGTCTTCCTCCAGCCACATGCCGATCTCTTTTTCGCCGATCAGGTTGCTGATGATGCCCAGGCGGTATCCGCGCAGCTTCAGTTCTTTGAGCACTTCCTCACCATGGGATACGACCCGCCTGACGCCCTTGGCCCGGCGGTAGTTCAGTGTCAGTTCCTGCGCGTTTTTACTGATCAGATCCCTGTCATATTCCGGCAGCAGCCAGTCACACCACAGCGCTGTATCACCTGCCTCGCGCATGTTGATGAAAGCCCATTTGCGATAACTGGTTTCATAGCGTTCATCCACCATTTTGTGGAAGGCATCCGGATCCACTTTGGTGCCGCTCAGCAGTGCCAGCCGCGCTTTTGCGGCAACAGTGTACGCCTCGTCCTCATAGACAATGCGCAGTGTGTTGCCAAGGTCGAAAAATATTCCCCTGATGCTGTTCATTTTGCTGCCTCTTCCCGGTTTTGGCAGGACCGGTCCGGGAACAAGGCAAGAAGGTCCGATATCTGCAGGATGGTGTGGTCAGGCGCGCAGGGAGCCGCTTTGTCCTTGTCGCTGGCGTCAGGCACATCCAGCAGGATCATCGCGCCAAAGCCGGACGCGACGGTGCCCTCCACATCGCGCACGGGATTGTCCCCGACATAGGCGCAAGCTTCAGGTTTTGACCCGATGCAGCGGGCTGCAAGGTGATAGATGGCAGGATCCGGCTTGCGAAGGCGCACTTTGGAGGAGAGGATGACCGTCTGAAAGCATCCCGCGATCTTTTCCGCGCACATCCAGTCGGGTATCTCTGTTTCCGTAATGGTGTTGGCGATAATACCAAGCTTGTAGCCGCGCCGGTAAAGCTCAAGGACTGTGCTTGTCACATCGGGCCTGGGAACCCTGCGGCCGTCGTGGTCCCGCCAGAGGCGGGTAAGCCGCGCGGCATTTGGCGCCAGGATTTCCTGGGGGTAGTCAGGCAGCAGGTGCCAGATCCAGAGCTCCATTTCGGATACATCCAGCATCATGGTTTTCGCCCGCTTGCGAAAGGCCTTCCAATTGTTCTCCAGCTTTTGAAGGAAGGCCCCGCGATCCTCGGATGACTGCACCAGCCGCATGATCTCATCTTCGGCTGCCCTTGAAAAATCGCTGTCCTGCACCACCACGCGAAGTGTCGCGCCTACATCAAAGAAAATGGTATCAATTCCCGGCCGCATTTGCTGTCCCCCGATTCTTTGCTTTATTCTCTCGCGCGATGATATCAGGTATCTGGGCCAGATCGGTGATCCGGTAGTCCGGCGCGTAACCGCTGTCCTTCACATCCTTGTCGCGAAACGCTGTGGAAGGATTGCTGATCTGGATCATCAGCCGCCATCCGGCGTTCCTGGCGCCAATCACGTCCCTTGATACGGTATCCCCAACGTAAGCCAACTCCTCGGGTCTGAGGCCAAGCTCTTTTTCAGCGATGCGGAAGATACCGCTCTTTGGCTTGCGGACACCCGAAACACTGGAGAGGACGACGCAGGACATGTAAGGCATTATCCCGTATTCCTCAAGGATGATCGGCACAAAGGTCAGGGAGATGATATTGCTGATCACGCCCAGGACAAGCCCGGCGTCATGCAGCTTTTCAATGGTGTCTTTAAGGTGGGGGCGCAAAACGAGCCGAACCCGGGAGTAATCGTACATGAAACTCAGCTTTTCTGCCAGGGGCGCCAGCTTTGCCATGTCGACATGATAGGGTTTCAGGAAATAGCCTCCCCAGATCTCTGCGCCCGGCAGTTCTATTCCGCTTTCCTCAGACCGGGCTTTGTACACTTCTGCCATCCGGGACAGTGTTGTGTAAAAGTCCTCGGGCCCGGCATCCAGGCGGATACCGCCCTCATCCAACACCTGCAGCACCTGCCTGGAAAAGGCCATATTCAATGCGGCGTCATCTTCACCGGTATGCATGGTTCCGCCAACATCAAAAACCACGGCGCGTATCATACAGCCCTCCTTGTCTGCGCTTTGATCATCGCAAACGTTTGCGCTACTCTTTGTCCATTGTAGTGCCTGCTTGGGCGGGTGTCAATATAATCCTCTGTCGGATCAAGCGGATATATTATATTATGTCTGACCTGCCGCTGAGGCGCGGGCTGCGTGCCGCTGAATTATGCGTCCACGCTTGCATTCAGCCGGTCACACGTATATGATATGCCATGAATGGATACGTTTGCGCCGCTCAGGAGGTGAAGGCATGAAATACGTGACCCTGAAGGATATTGCCAAGGTAGCGAAGGTATCCTACGCCACGGTCTCCCGAGCCTTGTCTGGCAGCCGGGAGATCAGCGATGAAACACGCCGGCGCGTCCTGGTCATTTGCCGGGAAATGGGCTACACCACGGATTACGTTGCCCGCGCCATGGTCATGCGCAGCACCCGCACCATCGGCCTTATCGTTACAAACGTAAATAACCCCTTTATGTCGGAGTTGGCAAACCATGTTGAACAGCATGCCCGCAAAGAGGGTTTTGACATCATGCTGTGCAACTCTTCCCACAATATTGAGCAGGAAAACCAGGTTTTTCAACTCTTGGTCGGCAGGCGTGTGGACGGCATCATCATCGTGCCTGCCGGGAAAGAATCCTACGCCTCCCTCAGCCCCTACATCGACCAGGTGCCCACGATTTTCATCAGTGAAAACATCAAGGATATGCCGGTAAGCTATGTGTCGGTAGACAACTATGCGGGCAGCGTCCTGGGCATGGAGTACCTGGTTTCCCTGGGTCACCGGCAAATCATATACTTTGGGCGCAGGCAGTCAAGCCTCACCCACCACCTGCGCGCAGGCGGGTATCTGGATACCTGTAAAAAATACGGTCTTCAGCCCCGCTTTTTGGATAATCCCCACTCTACCACGTCCATACAAAACGGCTACGAACTTGCAGTCGGGCTTTTTTCCCAAAGGCCGCTTGATTTTTCGGCGATCTTTGCTTCATCCGATACCAACGCCCTGGGCGTGATCAAAGCGGCGGATGAAGCCGGCATCCGCATTCCGGATGATGTATCATTGCTGGGTTTTGATAATATCAGTTATGCCGATCTGCCAAAGATTGAGTTGTCCTCTGTGGAGCAGCCAAAGGAAGAAATGGCAAAGCAGGCGGTGAAGGCGCTGGTTGGGCAAATCCGCGGAGAAGCAGACGATTTATTTCAGCTGGTGCTGCCGCCACGGCTCGTCAAGCGGAAAAGCTGCGTGCAGGCTGCGGTGAATAACCTGTTTGATCAATACATAAAGGAGTAACAGGATGAGCCGCTTTGACACCTTTATCCTGGGTCAGATCTGCAGCGATGTGAATACCGACTTTGGCGGCCAGCCTGTGAAGGAACCCGGCGGTGCGGTGCTCTACTCCGGTTTTGCGGCGGCCAGCATGGGCTGCAGTGTGGCGGTGCTTCCCAAGGGTAATCCTGATACGATCGACCCTGTCGGGGTTTTCTCCAAAAACCCGGCCATCGCGGTTTATCCGCTTTTCTGCGCACAGTCAACTGCCATCACCAATGTATACCTGAGCCCTGACCGTGAACGGCGGGAGAGCCGGGTGGACAGCCGTATTGAGCCCTACCGCCCGCAGGAAGTGCCCCCGGTGGATGCCGCCATCTATCATATTGCCGGGCTGATGCGCGGAGACCTGGGTCACGACATGATCGACCTGGCTGCGCAGCGCGCCATGGCCGCGCTTGATGTGCAGTGCATCCTGCGCGTCGTCAAGGAGGGCAGGATGACTCATGAGGACTGGCCTGAGAAGAGGGAATACCTGAAAAAGATTCATTTCCTGAAGACCGATGCCTATGAGGCGGAGATTCTTACCGGCCTTGACGATATGGAGGCTGCTGCCCGCATGCTGCATGCCTGGGGCGCGCGTGAAGTCATGATCACCCATCATGCCAGCGTCATCATGTTTGACGGTGATCGCGTCTACCGCCAGCCATTAAGGCCTCGCAATCTCTCAGGACGGACAGGGCGCGGGGACACCTGCTTTTCCGGCTATATCACGCAGCGTTTGACAAGGGGCATTCCCGAAGCCCTCAGGACGGCAGCCGCGCTTGTATCATTGAAAATGGAAACTCCCGGGCCGTTTATGGGGACCCGGGAAGATGTTGAAGCGTATGCCGACAGGTTTTACTGTTAAAGGGGACTGATTATGCGGCTCGCCTTGGGAAGCGCTTTATCCAACACCCTGCGAAAGCAGCGCCTCCCCTTTTATGGCGCTGACATTTTCGCATAGGGATCTGCACACAGGCAGGACTTCTCCAATGGACTTCACGATAAAGTCTGGGCCGGGGGCGTCGCGCAGTGCTTCATCCTTCTCTTTTGTCAGCTGGGAATGGATCAGGACCGAGAAGGCGAAACCTGCCCGCTTTGACCCCAGTACGTCCCTGGAGAGCGTGTCGCCCACATACACGCTGTGCTGCGGCTGTGAGCGAAGCTGAAGCAGCGAAACGCGGAAGATACCGGGATGCGGCTTGCGATAGCCAACCTGGGAGGAGAGCGTTACATCGGAAAAATAGTCCCGGATGCCGTACTTTTCCAGCTGGTCAAATACTTGGTAAAGGCTGGCGGTATTGCTGACAATACCCAGTTTCAGCCCCAGTGACCGAAGGCCTGACAGCATTTTTCCCGCTCCGGGGCGCAGGCAGCGTTCAAAATAGCAGTTCTCCCAGGCGAAGGCGAGTTCCTCGGAGATGAGCTCCAATTGCCTGCGGTCAAGCTGCAGGCCGTGCAGCATATACTCAGGCCAAATCCTTTCAGGCTTAAGCTCAATATAGTTGAGGTCACGCATTTGGCTGTAAAACCGGAGCCCCCGGCTGAGCAGCGTTTCCATCTCCTCATGGGACTTCGGCACGATAAAGCCGTGGCCATTCAGGATCTCAGTAACCCTGCCGGCCGCCAGAGCCAGGGTCTGGGGTGTGGAGACAATATCTTCCAGTGTCCCGCCCATGTCGAACAAAACTGTATCGATCACTTGTCATGCCTTCTTCCGCCATTATGGGCAAGGGTCAATTGCTTGGTGCGCTTTGCGCCTCAGCCAACGGAAAGGGTCGTCGGCATTTTTTTCCCGGCTTTCAGGTACAGCAGCCAGGAACAGGCGCCGCCAATGATAACGGGGGCGGGAACGAGCCGCACATACAACGCGAAAAAGAACTCCCTGTCATCGCCGGTCTCCAGTGACAGCATCATCCATACCAGGATAAACAGGGCATAGACCACCAGCCAGATATAGGCTGCGGGGATGAACACCTTGTTGTCGGTGATTTTTTGCAGCAAGCATAACAAGGCACAGCCGGCCAAAGCCGGCAGCAGGCTTCCAAACAGGTCCCCGATCCAGGCAGGGGACGCCCGGAAGAGCAGATGGAGCGGGTCAATGAGAAAGGAGAAGGCCACGGTATATACAGCGATCAGCACGATGCTCATGGAAAAAGAATAGATGACCAGTGTGCTTTTAACCCTGCCATTCTTCGTGAAGAGAAAGATGCTCCAAAACTTGTCTGCCCCGGAAGGCTGTTTCTGTGTTTTCTTGTCCTGCATAATCATCCTGACGCCGCGGGCGGTTGACCCGCCCGCGGCAAAGTGGTTTACATTTCCGGGTTTTTGCTGAGGTTGTAGGTCCAAAAGTCATGGGCGTCCAGAATATTGTCATAGATGTCCTTGATGGGAACAACCACGGCCCCGCTCTCTTCGATGGGGAAGGGGTTGCTGTCATTGACCAGGTCTGTGCGGATGGACCAGTTGCCTTCCTTGGTGAAGGGGTCAAAGCCGCCGCTCTTGCCGTCCGCGCCGCCCATGAGGAAGCGGATGAACAACCTGGAACCCGCCGGGTTGTTGGTGCCGTTGACAACGTACAGGAACTGTGTATTGAGCACCGCGTTGTAAGGCGTCATGTTGGTGACCCAGCTGACCGGCCAGCTGTTCTCGTCACGGTTGGTGATCTTGCCTGCCGAGCAGAAGCCCAGGGTCGGCTGCGATGCCTTTGCGACAGCCTCCACAACTTCGTCACCGTCATCGATAAAGGTCATCTTCAGCTGGGAGAAGCGGTAGATGTACTCCCAGCCATAATTCTCGGGCTCCGTGCCAAACACGCTTGGATCGTAGGTGAATTCGATTTCCTTGCCGTATTTGGCCAGATAGTCAGCCTTCATCTGCTCAGCGTTTACTACAAAGCTGGTGAACAGCGCCAGGTAGGTGTCCTCCGCGCCGATTTCCTTGGTGATCACGGCAAAACGCTGGTTGCCCTTTTCATCGCGCTCAACGATATCCCACCAGCTGCTGACCGGCTGGCCATCGGGATACATCTGTGTGTTGTAGTACCAGAAGTTTAGCGAGCAGTAAAAGGGGAAGCCGTAATCCAGCAGGGCTTTGTTGGAGATTTTGTCGACAATGTCAGCCGGGTAGAAGGGATCGATGTAACCAAGGGGATAGAAGTCATAGTAGATCTCGCCGGCATTGTCTTTGCACTGAAGGACGTCAGCGTTGACATTGCCCGTGTCCGCCTCGATCTTGACCTTGGCGATGGCTTCGTCCTGGTCGAGGTCATAGGCTGTGGCTTTGAGTCCGGGGTATGCTTCGTTGAACTTCTCGGCCACGTTTTGCATACGGCTGGAAATCGCGTAGATATTGATGTCCCCGCCCTCTTCCTTTGCCAGCGCGTACAGTTCTTCGTCAGTCGCGTGTTCCCAGTCCGTCTGTGCCGACACTGCGCTGACTGACAGCAGCATCAGCATCGCCAATGCAAGCGCCCCAAGCTTTTTCATGATGCCTAACCTCCATTTTTATTTAGCCGCGGCTCACACCGCGAACTTGATCAGGTTCTGGCTCTCCTTGTCAAAGATATTGAACTTGGCCGGGTTCATGTACAGATACACCTTCTGGTTCATCTGGTAGTCCATCAGGCCCAGCTGCTTGCTGAGGAACTCGTGGCTGCCCGCGATCAGTGTAACGAGCGTTTCCGAGCCGGCCGGCTGACTGGCGTAGACTTCCGCCTCTACCAGCCCTTCCCTTGGTGTTGTTTCGATCAGGACCTGCTCGGGCCGCACGCCAAATACACAGGGGAACTTGCCTTGAGGGATCCGTGCGTCTGTCATGTCGCTTCGTGCGAACTCATAGCTGCCAAGACCGCATGAAGCTGTCAGCCTGCCGTCTTTCAGTTCCGCGCTGCCCTCAAGGAAATTGATGCGCGGGTTGCCGATAAAGTCCGCAGCGACAAGGTCAATCGGGTTCATGTACAGGTGCATCGGGGTATCGACTTGTGACAGGGCCCCTTGCTTGAACAGGGCGATCCTTGTTGACATGGTCAGCGCCTCGACCTGGTCGTGCGTTACATAGATGATGGTGGTCCCCATATCCCTGTGCAGGCGTTTGAGCTCGGCGCGCATGTCGATGCGCAGTTTGGCGTCAAGGTTTGACAGCGGTTCATCCAGCAGCAGCAGTTTAGGGTTGGACGCGATGGCCCGGGCAATGGCGACGCGCTGCTGCTGGCCCCCGGAAAGCTCGTTGGGATAGCGCTTGATGTACTCGTCAATGCGCATCATTTTCAGCGCTTTCATGACCTGCTCTTCAACTTCGCCGCGCGCCAGCTGTTTGATGCGCAGCCCAAATGCGACATTGTCATAAACTGTCATGTGGGGCCATAGCGCGTAGCTTTGGAAAACAAGGTTCAGTCCTCGCTTTCCCGGTTCTTCATAAAATGCCTTGTCGCAGTTGATGACCTCATGTTCATCGATAAGCAGACTGCCGCTTTGGGGCTTTTCCAGGCCTGAGATAACCCTGAGCGTCGTGGTTTTGCCGCAGCCGGAAGGTCCCAGAAGCGTCATAAAGTCGCCGTCCTCAATAACGAGGCTCAAGTCTTTGAGGACATGGTTGTCTCCAAAGTACTTATCGATGTGGATCAGCTCAATTCTGCTCATCTGTGCGTCCTTTCAAATGACATAATTCTGCAGGCGGGGATACGATCAGCCCCAGCTCTTGCCGATGTCAGCCCCGAAGTGGTTGGCGATGCGGTAGCAGACAAGGATAAACAGCAGCACGCAGATGGATATGGCGTCCGCCATCTGCGCCATGCCGTCTTTGGAATAGGTGAAGGCGAGGTAGGACAGCGTATGGTTTTGCGGGGTCATCAGGATGATGATCAGGTCCAGTTCCTTGGCGATGCTGATGAACACCAGCATGAAACCGGAGATGAAACCCTGCTTTGCCAGCGGGATGATGATGGAGGACATGCGCTTCCAGAAACTCGCGCCCGCGACGTCCGCGGCCTCCTCAAGCTCAACGCCGATCTGCAGCATGTTGGCCGTACCCGCCCGGCTTGCGAAGGGGAAGTGCTTGACCACGCTGACCAGCACAATGAGCGTGAAGGTACCGTACAGAGATGGGATCAGGCCACCAAGGGTTGGCCGGCTGAACATGGCAAAGTAGATGGCGGAGAATGCCACGCCGGGCATCAGGTAGGGGATAAAGACCAGTTGTTCGGTTAGCTTGCCAAACCAGCGCCCGCGGCCGCGTGAGCTGATATAGCCCAGGAATTGTCCGCAAAACGCCGTGAGGATGGAAGCGATGACTGTCAGCTTTATCGTGTTCCAAAGTGCTTTGCTGAATTCCGGGTTACGGAAGATGCCGGGGTAATGGATGTTCTGGCTGGCCATGTCCCTGAAGCCGATATAGTTGTACAAGGTCAGGTTGCTCAGCCCGTAACCGCCGCCGGTGGTGATCTGGAAGGACTCCATCACCAGGACGAACATCGGTACCACCATGGCGACAACAAGGAATACGACAATAAACGCCATTAGCGGATTTTTGGCTTTTCCCAGCGGAATGGCCGAGTGGCGCGTCCCTTTTCCGCCCATGGTCTCAAATGACTTGCGGGTTCCCACCAGGCGCTGGTTGGCGATGATGGTTCCCGACGCCATCAGGATGAGCAGGAGGGACATCGCGTAACCCACGCCCGCATTGCTTGTGCCGTTGATAAATTCCTTCATCTTGGTGGCCAGGGTAAAATAACCGATGCGGTTGCCCAGGTTGGCGGCGACGCCGTAGGATCCCACGGATTTGCTCAGCGTCATGATGGTTGCCGACAGCACCGCCGGCAGTACCAGCGGCAATGTAATGCTCCTGAGAATCTGCGCTTTGTTGGCGCCCTGGATTTCTGCCATCTCTTCAAGTTCGCTGTTGACCGAGCGCAAAGATCCCGAGACCATGATGTAGGAAAAAGCGTAATAGTGCATGGTCATCACCATGATGATGGCAAGGGGTCCGTACGCAAGCCAGTCCGGGATGGCGACACCCATCCCTGCCAGCAGACCCAGGGCTCCGGAGCGTTCATTGCGAAAGACAGCCAGCCAGCTGAGCGATTTGCACCAGGATGGGATCATGTAGGGGATGATGACCAGCATGGATATCGCCTTTTTGTGAGGCAGATCACTGCGGACCATCAGCCATGCCAGGACAGAGCCAAGCGGCACGGAAATCAGCGCGGTAAAAAAACCGATGCTCAGGGAATGGACAAGCGGCTGCCACAACACCGCGTCGGATAACTGCGAGGCTGCCAGGTATTTCCAGTAATAGAGGGTAAAATCGCCCATACTCCCGTCCACCCTGCGCATCTCGCTCCTGGCCAGGGTGATGGTTTCCTTCAGCATCTGCAGCAGGGGAATGACAATCAGGGTAACCAGCACAACGAGGGATATAAAAACCACCATGTTGAACGGGTTGCCGACAAGGTTCATTACTTGGTTTTTCAGTCGGGTCCGGGAAAAAGGTTTTCGGGTCGTCTTCCTTTTCAAAGTTCCACCTCTTGTTGTCTTCCTGACTGATTGCAGGCTGCAGGAGAGGCACGCATGTTAGTTTTGTGGAAAGGGCGTTCGGCCTATCATCAACGCAATCGTTTGCGTTCTTTGTGACTGCATCATAATCAATGCCCCCGGGATTGTCAAGAAGAATATTCCGGAGGCGCAAATTTCGTCATTGCCCGGGACAGGCTGTCAGATCTTTCAGAAAGAATGAGTGATTTCCTTTTGAGAATTCAGCATCCAGGCTAAACCGGACAGGACTTTCCATAGTTGCGCTTGACGTACACATAAACCGTGCCTTGCTTCAGGTCGCAGATGTATGAATAGGCGGTGGCATCCATGGAGGTGTTCATCAGCAGGTCACGGAAGCTGTCCACCGATACCTCAAAGCCGTCCCTGCTGAGGCGGGGATAGATGTAATTCCGGCCGACGCCTATCACCTGGAAGGTATCGCTCTTGTGCGTCACGCCCATTTCGTTTTTGTCCCAGTCCCAGGTGATATCCGCGGACGCGCCGGACCTGTCCGCAACCATGATGTGGGCATACCCGAAGCTGGCCTCATAGTGGCTTTGGTAGAAGATGACGGCTTCCTCCACCGTGGCGCAGCTTTCCAGCATCTGTTTGCTGGTGACGTCATAGCGTGTGCAGATCCGCCACATTTCATCCATGGTGGGCTGCCGGTCGGGCACTTTGCCGCTTGGCAGCAGCTGCCCGGGCTGCCATGGAGGCAGCTTGAAGGCATTTGGCGCCCAGCAGTCAAAGAAAAGCCCCCGGTCATTCATGCCGCCCTGCGTGAAGGGCCCAAAGGCAAAGGTGATCAAGCCGTATTTGCCTGCCGACACCGGATCGAACCTGACCTCACCGTTGGGATCCTCATGTTCCTCGTTGTTGCCGGCCAGCAGCATCCCGTTTCCCTCCGCGATGAAGATGGTGCAGGCGGCAGCTGTAAAAGACGCGCATGCCAAAGTCACCGACAGCGCAAGCATCAGCGCAGGCTTCCTATTCACGGTCCCTTCTCCCCTGTTGACACATCATCCGGAAATGCATGCGAATATGTCGCCCGTCCAATGGCATCCGCGATATTCCCGGGTTTTCTCAACGCGATTATATCACGGCAAAATTTACACGTAAAGACGAACCTGCCGCGGCTGTTTTAAGGCCGCGGCGGGCCGGATAAAATCTGTATTCACGGGATCATAATCGGAATAGTGCTCGAATTCAGGAAGTTTATCGGGTTATAACCCGATAAACTATTTGCAGTCTGGAATACTGATAACTAAGTCCGGGTTCAGACCCTCAGCGATCCGCGGAAGCCCCTGGCGGCGTAGTAGGATTCGGCCCCGTTGTGGTACACGAAGACCATGTCGTAGCGGCGGTCGCAGAAGAGTGCTCCGCCAAGCTGTCTGACATTCTCCGGAGCTTTCACCCAGCTGGATGTTTTCACGTCAAAGCTGCCCAGTTCCTGCAGACGGCGGTATTGGCCTTCCGTCAGCATATTGATGCCCATCTCATCCGCCATGCCGGCGGCGCTGCTGCGCGGCTTGGCTTCCTTCCTTGCGTCAAGCGCAGCGCGGTCGTAGCACAGGCTTCTGCGGCCGGCGGGGCTTTCCGCCGAACAGTCAAAGAAGATGTATTCATCCGTATCCTTGTCATACCCTGTGACGTCCGGCTCGCCGCCGCTCAATTCCATTTCATTGAGTGACCAAAGCTTGCCCGCATGGGCTTCCAGCCGTTTTTGCACATCAACCCAGGCCATCCCTTCATGGCGTTCCATATGCTTTTCAAAACGGGACCGCAGGGTGCCGAGCAGTTCTTCGCGCCGCCTGGGCGAAAGCTCTTTTTGCTTGTCCTTTTCCTGATTTGTCATGGCTTGCACGCCTCCCTGACTTTTTACCGAAGGTCCGCTTTTCAGCGCTGACGGTATGCTGGATTATACCCTTCGCGGCCGTGGTCATTTATCCGGCTTTCACCCCTGCTGCCGGACTTTGTGCTATACTTTGGGCAGTATGATTCAGGACGACCGCCGTTTATCCGCTCGGTACAGCATAGGAGGGCAGGACATGAAGGAAATCGAAGCCAACCGCAAGGCCTGGGGCTTGATCGCCCGTGAGCATTATGAGCATTACAGCAAGGCGCTGCGCGAGGGGAAGCACGCGCTCAACGCGCATATCCGCCGGGAGATAGGGGATATCCGGGGCAAATCGCTCATCCACCTGCAATGCAACGCGGGCGCGGATTCCATCCTGCTGGCCCGGATGGGCGCTGCAGTCACAGGGGTGGACCTGGTCCCTGACAATATTCGTTACGCCGCGCAGATGGCTGAGGAGCTGGGTGTCGGGGACATCCGATTCATCACTTCGGATGTGCTCAAACTGACGGAGATTCACCGGGAGAAGTATGACATCGTGTTCACGTCAGAAGGCGTGCTGGGCTGGCTGCCCGATTTGCGGCAGTGGGGGAAAGTCGTCCGGTCGCTGCTCAAGGACGGCGGATTTCTTTATGTGTTTGACTCCCATCCCTTTTATATGATGTTTGACGAAAATAAGCTGGGCAGGGAGATATACGAGATCAAATATCCCTATTTCGACCATACGCCCGACCTGGAGGAAACCATCGGCGGTTACGCGGCGGAAACGAAACACGGCGTAGAGGCATGGTTCTGGATGAAGAAGGTATCCGACATCATCAATGCTGCTGCCTTAAGTGGACTGCATATTGAGTTTTTTCATGAGTTTCCGGAGAATTTCTGCGATTCCGGCGGGGATATGACACCGCTGCCGGACGAGGGTTTGTACATCTATCCGCACAACAGGGACAAGTATCCCATGAGCTACAGCATGAAAGCGTCGGTATACAGGAGCTAGCGCAGGGGCATTGTCGGCAGAAAAAGGCTTGACTCTTCATCAGTCATTCTATATATTGTGTTTTGACGCGTGTAGGTATACTATATGTGCCAAGCGGCGAATTGCTGTAGAAGCTGGGAAAAGATGAATATCGCTGGTTTTCAAAAACTGACCTTATTGGATTATCCCGGCAAAGTGGCCTGTACCGTATTCACACCAGGATGCAACTATCGCTGTCCCTTTTGCCACAACGCCGGATTGGCGCTGCCCGGGCGTGAAAGGCAAGCGATCCCCGAAGATGAAGTGCTCACTTATTTGGAGAAGCGCGCCGGCCTGCTGGACGGGGTCTGCCTGAGCGGCGGGGAGCCGCTGCTGCAAAAGGGCCTGCCGGGCTTTATCCGCAAAATCAAGGCGCTGGGATACCATGTGAAGCTGGATACCAACGGCAGTGATCCAGACCGGCTGGGCCGGCTGCTGGATGAAAACCTTCTGGATTACGCGGCCATGGACATCAAGAACAGCCCGGACCGGTACGGCCAAACAGCGGGAGTACCGGCCATTGACACAGGTGCTGTCATTCAAAGCGTGGAGCTGCTCATGCAGGGGAGGATCCCCTTTGAGTTCCGCACCACCCTTGTGAAGGAATTCCACACCGTTGAGGATATCGAAGCCATCGGCAAGTGGCTGCGGGGCGCGCCGATGTACTTTCTGCAAAGCTTTGTCGACTCTGGGGACCTGATCCAATCAGGCCTGCATCCGGTGGATGAAGGCACGATGCGGGAAATGGCGGACATCCTCAGGCCCTATGTCGGGGAAGTCGCCCTCAGGGGAATCCAGGCGTAAACAATATTGGGAGGCAATGCCATGTATCAGGTCAAAAAGCGCAACGGAAAAACAGCGGCATTTGACATCGCCAAGATTTCGTCGGCCATCAAGAAGGCCTTTGACGCGATGGAAAAGAATTACACGGACAACGTGATCGATTTCCTCGCGCTCAAGGTGACGGCTGACTTTGAGGAGAAAATCAAGGACGAGTTGATTTCCGTTGAAGATATCCAGGACAGCGCGGAGAGCGTGCTGTCCCGGGCCGGCTATGCCGATGTGGCAAAAGCCTATATCCTTTACCGCAAGCAGCGCGAAAAACTGCGCCAGATGAAGTCCACCTACCTGGACTACAGGGACACCGTCAACAGCTATGTCAATGTAACGGACTGGCGGGTCAAGGAGAACAGCACGGTCACCTATTCGGTGGGCGGGCTGATCCTCTCCAATTCAGGCGCCATCACGGCCAATTACTGGCTCAGCGAGATCTATGACGAGGAGATCGCGGGCGCCCACCGCGGCGCGGATATCCACCTGCACGACCTGAGCATGCTGACCGGCTACTGCGCCGGCTGGTCGCTCAAGCAGCTCATCAAGGAAGGGCTGGGCGGCATCCCCGGGAAAATCAGCAGCAAGCCGGCCAAGCACCTGGCGACGCTGTGCAACCAGATGGTCAACTTCCTGGGCATCATGCAAAACGAGTGGGCCGGCGCGCAGGCGTTTTCCTCTTTTGACACCTACCTCGCGCCTTTTGTAAAGGCGGACAGCCTGAGCTATGAAGAAGTCAAGAAGGCCATCGAGTCGTTTATCTTTGGCGTGAACACTCCCAGCCGCTGGGGCACGCAGGCGCCGTTTTCCAATATTACGCTGGACTGGACCGTGCCGCCTGACCTGGCTGAACTGCCCTGCATCGTAGGCGGGGTGGAACAGGATTACTGCTACAAAGACTGCAAAAACGAGATGGACATCATCAACAAGGCCTTCATCGAGATCATGATCGAAGGCGACGCGGACGGCCGCGGCTTCCAGTACCCCATCCCCACCTACTCCATCACCAGGGACTTTGACTGGTCGCACAGTGAGAACAACAGGCTGCTGTTTGAAATGACCAGCAAGTACGGCACGCCTTATTTCAGCAACTACATCAATTCCGACATGGAGCCAAGCGACGTCAGGAGCATGTGCTGCAGGCTGCGGCTGGACCTGCGCGAGCTGCGCAAGAAATCGGGCGGTTTCTTTGGCAGCGGTGAATCGACCGGCTCCATGGGCGTGGTCACCGTCAATATGCCCCGCATCGCCTTCCTCGCCGCGGACGAGCAGGATTTTTACCGCAGGCTGGACAGGATGATGGATATCTCAGCGCGCTCGCTCAAGGTCAAGCGCACCATCATCTCCAAATTGCTGGAGGAGGGGCTCTACCCCTATACCAGGCATTACCTGGGCAACTTTGACAGCCATTTTTCCACCATCGGCCTGGTGGGCATGAACGAAGCGGCGCTCAACGCCAACTGGATCAGGCAGGACATGAGCCACGAAAACGCCCAGCGCTTTACGATGCAGGTGCTTGACCACATGAGGGACCGCCTGAGGGACTACCAGGAGAAATACGGCGACCTGTACAACCTGGAGGCCACCCCTGCCGAATCCACGTCCTACCGTTTGGCCAAGCATGACGTGAAGCGTTACCCCGGCATCATCACGGCGGCACAAGACGGCGGGACGCCCTACTATACCAACAGTTCGCATTTGCCGGTAAGTTACACTGAAGATATGTTCTCAGCCCTGGACATTCAGGACGGGATACAGACAAAGTACACTTCCGGCACCGTGTTCCACGCCTTCCTGGGCGAGAAGCTGCCCGACTGGAAAGCGGCCGCCGCCCTGGTGAAAAAGATCGCCGAGAACTACAGCCTGCCCTACTATACGCTTTCCCCCACCTATTCCGTATGCGGGGAGCACGGCTACATCGCGGGCGAGCATTTCACCTGCGGCAAGTGCGGCAAGCCGGCAGAGGTATACAGCCGCATCACGGGCTACTACCGTCCGGTGCAGAACTGGAACGCGGGAAAGACCCAGGAATTCAAGGAACGCAAGGAATATGTGCCGGCCGCGTCACAGCTTGAGTTTTCAAGCCGGGTGAGCACCGCGGCACAGCCTGGGCCAATCGTTGAGTTTACTAAAGACGGGGAGCGCCTGCTCTTTGTTACGCCCACCTGCCCCAATTGCCGGGTGGCCACGATGCTGCTTGACAAGGCCGGAATCCCCTACAAAAAACTGTACGCAGAGGAGAACAAGGAAACGGCGCTCCGCTATGGGGTCAAGCAGGCGCCCACCCTGGCCGTCTCCGGCGAGGGGATCCTCCAAAAATTCACGGGCGTGGCGGAGATCAAGCGTTTCCTGCAGTCCCAGCAGGTAACGGCCTGACGCGTTTGGGAGAAAATATATGCATGATCTTGTGATCGTCGGCGGCGGCGCCGCGGGGATGACCGCGGCGCTGTATGCCCTGCGCGCCGGCAAGTCCGTCATGGTGCTTGAGAAGAATGCCTTTGGCGGGCAGATCGCCTATTCCCCGAAGGTAGAAAATTTTCCGGGGACGGAAAGCATGTCGGGCAACGATTTCGCCGACCGCCTTTTTAACCAGGTCATCAATCTGGGCGCTGAATTTGACATCGTGACCGTCAGCGGCATCCGGGACCACGGCACGCACAAGACCGTGGAGACAGATGACGGCGTCAGCTATGAGGGGCGCAGCGTCATCATTGCCACGGGGGCCAGGCACAGGCATTTGGGCGTGCCCGGAGAGCAGGAGCTGGCCGGCAAGGGTATCTGCTATTGCGCCGTCTGCGACGGGGATTTTTACCGCGGCAAAAAGGTGGCAATGGTGGGCGGCGGCAACACAGCGCTGCAGGAGGCGATCTTCCTGGCGGACATGTGCGAGGAAGTGACCGTTATCCAGAACCTGGACTACTTCACGGGCGAAGAAAGGCTGGTCCGCGCGCTGGGCAGCAGGAACAACGTCACAAGCGTTCTGGGCGCCCAGGTCGCGGCCGTTGAGGGGGAGGACGGCGAACTGCGCAGCGTGCGTATCCGCAGAGACGGCCCTCATGAGGATCTCCGTATCCAAATCGACGGCTTGTTTGTCGCCATCGGCCTGGAGCCTGAAAACGAATGCTTCGCGGACATCGCGCAGCTTGACCGCTACGGCTACATTGCCTCGGACGAAAGATGCCTCACCCGGACCCCGGGCGTCTTCGCGGCCGGGGATTGCCGCACCAAAGGCATCCGCCAGCTGACCACGGCCGTTGCCGACGGCACGGTGGCCGCCATGGCTGCCTGCGGCTTTTTGGTTTCAGAGTAACAGCCCGACGGTTTTCTTGGCTGTTAACCATTGCCATCACAACTGATCCTCATAGGGAAAAGGCCGCTGGTTGAGGGTCATTGGTTTTATTAGAAAGTCACACAAGAATACTGGGTATTGAACAGGCAGCCCCTAGTCGGACGATGAATACGTACCGGGGGGCGTAATTTTTGTCGGCTGACGAATATCCTGTTCATGGTTTGTTGTTGAAAATGCCTTGCTATTTGACATCTTTTGGCACAACTTTGACACAAGTGATGGTTAAGATGATGTCGTGGCAAGAGATTGCCCGAGACACAAAGAAAGATGAGGAAATTGGAATGAAAAACGGTAAATGGAAAAGATTGCTGGCAATGTCGCTGGTATTGGTAATGCCACTGATTGCGCTTGGCGAGACGGCCATCGGGGCCGCAGCCTTGAATGAGGGAAAGACCTACACATTGGATGAAATGCTGACCTACGCTATCCAGGACGAGTACCTGGCACAGGCGGAGTACAAGGTGATCATGGAGGCTTATGGGGAGCAGCGGCCTTTCGTGAATATCATGAAGGCTGAGGGGGTCCATGTCCAATATCTGCTGCCGCTGTTTACGGCTTACAATGTTTCGGTGCCGGCTGACACAGCGCTTGAGCACACCGTGAAACCTGATACGATCCAGGCAGCCTATGAAGCCGGGGTGACTGCCGAAGTGCACAACATCGCCATGTACGAAACCTTCCTCAAGCAGGACAACCTGCCCGATGATGTCCGGGCGGTGTTCGAGGCCCTGATGCGCGCCTCCCAGAACCACCTGCACGCTTTTGAACAGAACGCGAATAAAGCCGGAGCAGGCAACCAATATTTCGGCAGGGGCAATTCACAAACCAACGGTAAAGGCAACCGTAACAGCAATGGAAACAGTGAGCCTGCACAAGGTCGCGGCTGGCGCGGCAAATAACCTTCTTGAACAAACTGCACTGAATTCAGGCGCTCTGGTGAAAACCCGGGCGCCTTTACACGTGAAAATCAGTCGCTGCGTTAATGGTTTCAAATAAAAATACTGTCACTTTGGAACTGTGAATTGCCGGACGAAAGATATGCGCTGTCGGACAAAAGCTTTTTCAGACGGCAGGACAGCCGTCATTGCTGCTTGCAGCCTTACATACTTAACATCAGGTCCATTATGGAGATAATTATCAGACAGTTATTGACATATGCCATTAATGGCGTATAATCAACTTAATATCTGACAAATGTCGGAAACACAAAGCCTGTCAGCCGAAATAAGCTGGCAGAACGGACACAAGGAGGGCTTTATGCCAAGAATGGATGGGATTGGCCCCGCAGGTGCGGGAAGTATGACAGGGCGGGGATTCGGTTCCTGCGGCAGCGGTGAAGGCGCCACACACAAAATGTCATACGGATGTGGTATGGAGAATCAAAGGGGAATGCGCTGCGGACGCAGTGTGGGCGTGGGATGTGGCCGCGGCTGGGCCTTTGGCAGTGGATTTTGCCCCGGCAACGGGAACCTCAGGAATTCTGCCGAAGAGATGAATGATGAAACTCGCAAGCTGCATCTTCAAAAGCAACGGGCATTCCTAAAATTACGACTGGACACGATTGACAGGCGCCTGGAGACTCTGTAGAAAATGGATTAACAGTCTGGGGCGGACAGCTTGTTCGCCCCGGACAAGAAAACAAGAGAAGAAGAGGTGAGACACATGCCACGGCCTATGAAAGGACGCAATGTCTGCTGCCTTCCACAAAGCGCGCGCTTTGGCCCGCTGGGGCGCCAAGGCGCTCAGCCGGAAGAGATCACGATGACAGTGGACGAGTATGAGACCATCAGGCTCATTGACCATATGGACTTCACCCAGGAGGAATGTGCCCAGCAGATGAACGTCGCGCGCACTACCGTGCAGGGCATTTACAGCCAGGCGCGCAAGAAGCTTTCACGCGCGCTGGTTGATGGCGTGCCGCTTGCCATTGGCGGCGGTGAATACAAACTATGCGGAGGTTGGGATGATTCCTGTGGGCGTGGCTGTTGCCGCCGCCAAGGGCATCGGATGGCTGCAACAGAGGAAAGCCCGCGAGAACATCAAGAGGAAAAATAATGATTGCCATTCCAGCCGAGATGATAGAAAAAAACCCGACAGTATCCTTATCCTCAGGCCGCGCGACACATTTCCTCATATATGATGTTGGATTTGGTGCAAGCCAAACGCTCAAGAATATCCTGAAGGAGAAGCAGAATGAAAATCAGTATGCTGATGGAAAACACGCCGTTTGAAGATGGCTGCTTGTTTGAGCATGGGTTGAGCCTCTTCATCGAAACCCAGAGGCACCGTGTGCTTTTTGACACGGGACAGTCCGGCAGCTTTGCTGTCAATGCCCTGCGAATGGGGATTGACCTGGCGGCAGTCGACATCGCGGTATTGTCCCATGGCCATTACGACCACGGCGGCGGGCTGGAAGCGTTTCTTGCTTATAATAACAAGGCGCCTGTCTATGTGAGCCAATACGCCTTTGACCGATGCTATGCGGATGAAGCGCGTTACATCGGCCTGGATCCTCGGTTAGCCGGGCACCCGCGTCTGGTGTCTGTTGGGGAGCGCCTGGCCCTTGATGATGAACTCAACCTGTTTGCCTGCAACGAGTGTGCTCGTCCCTATGTCATGGACAGCTACGGCCTCAGCATTCTGCGCGATGGCACATTGATACCGGACGATTTCCGCCACGAACAATATCTCATGATAAATGAACATGGCAAACGCGTGCTCATCAGCGGCTGTTCCCATAAGGGGATACTGAACATCATGAACTGGCTTGAGCCCGACATACTCATCGGGGGATTTCACTTCATGAAAGTCGATCCTGCGGGGCCGGACCGCAAAGTCCTGGATGAGGCCGCGCAGGTTTTGCTGCTGCATAAAGCAACATATTACACCTGTCACTGCACCGGCTTGCCACAGTATGAGTACCTGAAAGAGCGCATGGGAGACCGGTTGAACTATCTGGCTGCAGGGCGGAAAATAACAATATAAGGAGTATTATTCATGAGTGAGACCTGTACCCACAACTGTGACAGCTGCGCGGAAAACTGCGCCGACCGGGAAAAGGAAAGCCTGTTGGTCAAGCCACATGAGCTGAGCCGCATCAGGAAAGTCATCGCCGTTGTCAGCGGCAAGGGCGGAGTCGGCAAGAGCCTGGTCACCTCAATGCTGGCCGTGCTTGCCCGCAGGCAGAACCTCAATACTGCCATCCTCGATGCGGATATCACGGGCCCCTCTATCCCAAGGGTATTCGGGCTGCGCGGGCGCGCTGTGGGCAATGATGTGGGGCTGTTTCCCGTAAAATCCCGGACCGGTATCCATGTCATGTCCCTGAACCTGCTGACGGACAAGGAAACGGACCCCGTAGTCTGGCGCGGTCCGATGATAGCGGGCGCGGTGAAGCAGTTTTGGACAGATGTTATCTGGGGAGATATTGACTGCATGTTAATTGATTTGCCCCCGGGAACCGGTGACGTATCGCTGACAGTATTCCAGTCGCTCCCCGTGGATGGCATCGTCATCGTGGCATCGCCGCAGGAACTGGTCGGCATGATTGTCGAAAAGGCCGTCAACATGGCTCG
>CAZPBJ010000033.1:0-30929 GCA_964584685.1 uncultured Christensenella sp.
AACGCCCTTTATGAAAATATTCTCCGAGTTATTCACCAGGGCTGAATAGTAACGAAAAATGGCCATTTCCGGTGCATTCCTCCGTGAAACCGAATCCGGTCTGTAGGTTGCCTCCCCGGGCACGGTTGCCTCAATGACACCAATTGGATAATCCCCCTTGCGCAGCGCCTGCAAAACAGCCCGCACTGTGCCGATTTTGGCCTGAAGGTCCTTTGCATCGCCGATATGGATGGAGTAACCGTCAATGCTTGTCATGTAGATACTGGCAGGATTGGCCACATTCAGATCCTTTATTTGACTGAGGAATCCCTGTTGACCCAATTCGCGGATGATTGCCACACATACTTCCACCTGTGAAAAGCGGGTGCTCTGGGGAACCTTGCCGACGCGTATATCGCCTATGGCCATGCCCGATACTGTCATCAGTTCCGTGAACCTGGTCAGGTCTTTCGTTCTGTCAAGGATCACGCCATCGTCTGCCATGATGTAGGCAATGCCGATATAGTTGATGCGCGCGCTGGGCTGCCGCTCACGCACAAAAAGCACCAGTGTATTGGGGAAGACCTTTTCCATTTTCTGATAGATCAGATAGCGGTTTGCGTTGATGCCTTCCCTGATGTGTCCTTCGTCAAGGTTGAAATAGTTGCTGGCCGGACTTAAACCCGCTGAAATCGCGACATCCTGCCAGGATATCCTGCTGATGCCGTGCACTTTTACGTTTCTGATGGTGAATACCAGGCCGCGCAGGATAAAGGCAAGGCTGACAAAGATCAGCAGAACACAGACAAACACAAGCATCCGCGCAGCGGGTGAACGCTGAGCCGTCTCCTCGGTGCCCTGCTGATCCTGAACGATGGGTTCCTTCACAGCTTGAGATTGAGGGGGAACTTCAGGCGGCGGGTAATACTCAGGCCTTGGCCGCGGTTCAGGCATCCTTTGACCCCTTCTCCGGCGCCATGGCATTGACCAGTTCCTTGAAGCGCTTTCCCCGTTGTTCATAATCGCTGAATTGGTCAAAGGATGCGCAAGCCGGTGAAAGCAGTACATTGTACCCCGGTTCTGCCAGGGAACGCGCAAGAAAGAGCGCTTCTTCCATGGAATCGGTCACCTGATAGGCAGCAAAGCCGGTGCTGTCAAACGCACGCGCTATCAGCTGCGCAGTCTGGCCATACAGTACGACCTGCCTGATAAGTTTGTTTTGCGAAACACTTTGCGCGAGCTGATCAAAAGAAACCTGTTTGTCAAAGCCGCCGGCCATCAGTACTGTGGCTGCCGTCATGGCTTCCAGCGCCTTGATGGTGGCATCGGGATTGGTCCCCTTGCTGTCATTGATGTATCGAACGCCGTCCATTTCATTTACGAATTCGATCCTGTGCTCTACGCCGGCAAAGCACATCAGGGCATGCCTGATGACTGCGGAAGGCACCAAAGCCAAACCGGCAATTAAAACAGCTGCAAGCACATTCTCCAGGTTGTGCTGACCTGGAATGCGGATATCCTGCACACCGCAGATGACCTGTTCCTCATCATCCAAGCGTAAACAGATATTGTCCGCCTTCAAGTATGCGCCTTCCGTCAGGGTTTCCTTTCTGGAAAACCAAACGATGTGCGCCCGCAGACCATCAGCCATTGATCGCACAATGGCGTCGTCATAATTCAGAACGGCAAAATCCATGCCATTTTGATTTGCGAATACATTCCTTTTCAGACGCGCGTAGTTGACCATGCTGCCATGGCGGTTCAAATGGTCGGGTGTCAGGTTAAGCACCGCGGCGATATGCGGATGGAAACCACTGATGCTTTCCAGCTGAAAACTTGATACCTCTGCAATCAGGACATCATCGGCTTTACTGGTCAGCGCGGCTGATGACAGAGGGTAGCCAATATTCCCGCATACGAAGGCGAGCTTTCCGGCCTGCCTGAAAATGTCCCCCAAAAGGGATACGGTCGTCGTCTTGCCGTTGGTGCCGGTAACTGCATAAAGTATGCCGCGCGCGAAGCGTGATGCCAGCTCGAGTTCACCCATCCATAGAATTCCCCTGGCTTTTGCCGCTTGGACCAGGGCCGTGTCCAGCGGTATACCCGGGCTGATAACCAGGATGTCTGTCTGCGTCAGCAGGGCAAGGGGATCCGCACCGACATGAAGCGTGCAGCCGCGATCAAGCAGGGAACTCAGCTGCGGTCCGAATTCGCCTTGTTCCTTTTGATCGTACAGCATAGGCAGGGCTCCTGCGCGCAGCAGAAGTTCGGCTGCCGCCAAGCCACTGCGCGCAAGACCGGCGACCAGCACTTTCATATCATCCCAGCGAATGCCGTCATTGGACTGCATCAGCTCGCATTGATCAAACGGCGTGCTCATTGCCCTCCGTTTGCCGGTATCGGCATGAGTGCCAGCAAGGACAGGACGCTCAAAACCAAAGTCGTGGCGGCATACATCCGCACGATCTGATTTTCGCTCATGCCGCTCAACTCAAAGTGATGGTGGATCGGTGACATTTTGAATATTCTCTTGCCGTGCGTCAGCTTGAAGTAGACTCTTTGTATAATGACGGATAATGATGACATGATCATCGTAAAGCAGATTGGGATAAGCCAGAGCTGCAGGCGCAGCAGGATGGCGATCCCAACAAAGACCCCTCCGATAAACATCGAACCGGTATCACCCATCATGATCCTTGCCGGATGCCGGTTGAACACCAGGAAACCGCTACAGGCGCCGGCAAGGGCAAAACCGGTCAATGCAAGCGAGCGGTGCATCTGCGGCGTCTTGTCACCGCCCATCATCAGCGCGGCTGCGCCAAACGCTATCCCGCCAACGATACTGACAGTTGAAAGGATGCCGTCAACGCCGTCCTGCAAATTGGCGCTGTTGGTCATAAAGATAACAAGCAGTGTCATCAGGGGAATATAAAACAAACCAAGGTCCAGTTCTGCCTCAGCAAAGGGAAGACGGATCGCGCTGCCTATGCTGTTAAAGCAATAAACCGAGAAAAGCAAACCGGTGACTATTTGGCCGATAATCTTCTGCATGGGCTTGAGCCCTTCATGGCGTTTCCTGACATCCTTGATATAATCATCCGCAAAGCCAATGGCCATGGAGCCCAGTGCGAGTAAAACCAATGGCAGCAGGCTTGCGCCGATCCCCTCATACAGCGCGCAGCCCGCTGACGCCAAAAGCGTTGCAGCCACAATCAACAGTCCGCCCATGTTTGGTGTCCCCTGCTTGCTGAGATGAGATTGGGGGCCCAAGGCATAAATAGTCTGACTAAACTTCAGCTTCTTGAGATAGACAATCAGGCTGGGCATGCCCAGCAGTATCAGTATGAAAGCCGTCAGCGCGGTGAGCAGGAATATCACGTGTCATCCTCCTGCCGGTTTAGCAGTTCGTGTACAATCTGCTTTTCATCAAAGGGGCGCTTGACGCCTCGGATTTCCTGGTATGTTTCGTCCCCTTTACCCGCAAGGATGACAACATCCCCTTCACGGGCCAGCTTCAGAGCGGTTTTGATCGCGTCACGGCGGTTTTCAATCACTTCGTATTTGCCGGCGGTCTGTTTCATACCCTGTTCAACCATTCGCAGGATGGTCATGGGATCCTCGTTGCGGGGATTATCACTGGTTAAAATAGTATGATCTGCCATTCGGCCCGCTATCTCTCCCATTTGAGGGCGCTTCCCCTGATCACGGTCTCCGCCGCAGCCAAAGACTATAATGATGCGGTTCCTTGTGAACTCCCTTGCCGTACCGAGGATATTCTTCATGGCGTCAGGTGAGTGTGAATAATCAAGGATCACCTTGTAAGGTGTATGGGTATCCAGAACCTCAGCCCTGCCCGGCACACTGCGTACGCTCTCAAGGGCACGGCAAATGATCGCGGGTTCAATGCCCATGATCAATCCCAGGGCGGTGGCAGCCAGTGCGTTGTATACATTGAACATCCCCATCAACTGCAGATGCACGGGATAAACATGCTCATTCCAAAGCGACAGCAAAAAATCAACGCCATTTTCGCTTATTTCAATCCCCTTGGCAAAAATATCCGCGTTAGTGCAGATGCCAAAGCTGCTGTGAGGGATGCAAAGGTCGGAAATGATCGCGGAGGAGGTATCTTCATCAGCGTTCACAGCGGCGTTCTTGACTGCGCCATGCGTAAAGAATGATTTTTTAGCTTCGAGATACCTGTCCATCGTTCCAAAGTAGTCCAGATGGTCCTGTGACAGGTTGAGATAAGCCGCCGCCTCGAATTGGATTCCTTCCAGACGCCTCATGTTAATGGCGTGGGCTGAGACCTCCATGCAGACGACTTGAACTCCTTCATCCACCATTTCCCGCAGCGTGCGATTCAGGTCAATGGGGTCGGGTGTGGTGAGGGTGCTTTTCATCCATCTGCTGCCAATCATATTGCCGGTCGTGCCGATCAAGCCGCATACGTAACCCGCATGCTCCATGATGGCTTTTGCGAAGTAACTGGTAGTTGTCTTGCCTTTGGTGCCCGTAATGCCGATCATGCGAAGGCTTCGCGCCGGATGTTCAAAAAAAGCGGCGGAAATGAGCGCCATTGCTGCGCGGTCATTGTTAACCAGCAATTGCGGGACATCAATATCCGGGAGCATTCTTGTGACAACCAAAGCCACTGCGCCGCCGTCAACAGCTTGCCCGGCAAAATCGTGCGAATCCATTCTGGCGCCGGAAATGCAAAAAAACAGACCGTTGTCTGTTTTAAGACGGCTGTCCTGGGACAGGGAGCCTATCTCACAATCGCCATTTAGGCTTACAAAATATTGCGCTGCCTCCCTGGCCAATTGCGATAACTTCATGCTTGCTCACCTTTCAAACCGCATTCACAGCTACTGACTGCCCGCTTTGCCGCTCAGCGTGCTTTGACCCAACTGCACAGCCGGGCGAGTACTGGGCGCAAGCAGCTGAATGGTTTCCTCATTGAGCGCAAGCGTCATTCCCAGCTTCTGCACAGCATAATAGCTGATAAAGGACCCATCAAGCGCTTGCGAAATCCTCGCTTCCGTTTCAGCGCGTTCCATCTCAGAGGCAAGGTACTTGTTCTGCAGCTGCGCGAATTCATCCCTGAGCGCATCACCTTGCTGCACCCTTTGCAGGGATGTCCGCGCCATTATACCAATTGTCAGGATAATCAGCAATAGCGCCCACGGCAGGCTCAGCGACCGGGCCCTTTTGCGAACCTTGCTTGGCGCATGAAAACTTTGACGCTGATCTTCTTCAACATATATGGCGTCAGGGACTGCAACGCTGCTTGCCACTACAATACGGTCAAATGGATGCATTTGCGTACCGGCAAGTGAATAGTTTGCTCCTTTTGCGTGTGCGCTTATCTGTGACATCTTCGTTTCTTTCTGCTTATCGCGTCAATTTACCGGTCATTCAAGTACGTGCCCTTGCCTGGATCCGGCTGATATCCGCAAGTACATCCGCGTGTTCGCCGGCGAACTTGCTTTCCTCGGCGCTTGCCTGCTGGCTTGAAATGACCCTGACATATTCCCTGGCCCCGCTGACCTGCACTCCGCTTGCGTCTTTAATGAACATTTCCCTCAGCGCCGCCGGCAGAAGAACCCTTCCCTGCATATCGAAGTTCATGCCGTCAAAAGACAACATCGCAAATCTTTCCAGGAAAATCTCTGCGCTTACATCACGCTGGGCCAATTCTGTCAGCATATCTACTTTTTTCTGCCATACTTCAAACGGGTAAATCGCTATGCTTGACTGTGCCATGTTGACGCCTACGATGATTTTCTCACCCAGGCGATCCCGAAAGGGCTGCGGCACGATCAAACGTCCTTTTGTGTCTATGCTATGATTGTAGGCACCGTAAAAACCATATTGCTCGCGCTGTTTTAATTGTTGGTTTTGAGATGAAGGCTCTTGCTCATTGGATAGGTTAACCTGCTTTTCATCGTCACGAGGCACCTTCATCACCACCTATCGCCACTTATTGCCTTGAAACAAACACAATTTACCACGCGGTACCAGGCGCGTCAAACGCTTGCCGCACCTCATTTTTTCCTTTGGGGAAGAAGTTGAAGATTACACCTCGACACACAATCGCATAATGCGAAAGCCTGTTCCGTTTTAATTTTACTTAACGGAACAGGCTTTCTTTATTATGTCATGAAGAAATATATAACTGTAGTAAATAACTAAATATTCATTTAATATTTGTGCAATATGACGTTTCTTTCAAGGGCTTCAACTTTTTTCGCTTTGGGAATGCCGGATACTTGAATGACAGGCAAGCTTCGGCCTTTATATGTATCCAAATCCCCACTTTCAGGGTCATCATTGCATCCGGCACTTTATAACAAGTCGTTTTAGCGCGGTTGATTGCCTATAGGTGGGATTGCTGTTGCCATTACTGGGTGCTGCCGCCATAAAACGCGGGTGCCGGCAGCTTAAGGAGCTGAAAGCCAAGGCTGTCGCATGAGCAAAGATGGTAACGCACGTCCTTAATTCGGCCTTGAAATCCATATTCGCAAGCTGTGCCGTGCAAATGCCCATATACCACATCACTGACACCATATTGTTCAAAAAGCAGGGTGAAGGGTGTTTCCCTCCCCTTCTCATCACAAGGAGGAAAATGCGTGAGCACCATAAGGGGTGCGTGGCTGTCCAGTTTTCGTCCCTGCTGCAGGGATAATTCCATGCGCAGCAGCTCACGCGCGTATATCTTTATGTTTTCACTGTCATCCGCAGATACTGGCGAGACCCATCCCCTGGAACCGCAAAACACGATACCTTCGATCTGAACGGCGTCATTTTGCAAGGCATACATATTATGGGGGAGGCGGCTGCGAAGTGCTGAGACAGCGCCCCACCAGTAGTCATGGTTGCCGCGGATGATGATTTTGCGGCCGGGGAGCAGGCCGATCGCCTCAAGGTCAGCATTTGCGTCATCAAGCCTCATAGCCCAACTGATGTCGCCGGGTATCAGCACGATATCCAGTTCACTGACACGCAGCTTCCAATCAGCTGCTATCTTGCTAAAATGCCCCTCCCAATGATCTCCGAAGATGTGCATGTGTTTATCCTGACCGCCCGGTAAATGCAGATCACCAATGGCAAATATGGCAGTCTTTTCAGTTTTCGTCATCTTCGGAGTCGTTTGCGTCCTCTTCCTTTTCCTCCAGCTCCTCCAGTGAGAGATCCTTATCTATTTCTCGAAACTCCGGCTCAGGAATTTCTCCGTCGCTGATATCAGGGACTATTTCATCCATTGTGCTGACCGTTTCATCTTCCACGCTGATAGGTTCTATATCCTCACTGGCGATTTTCTCGCTGCCCAGCTCTTTATAGCAAAAGTGACAGACGTCTTTGCCGGCCATCACCGGGGCTTCATTGCAGATAGTGCAAAGCTCTGTCTCTTCGGGCATATCGGTGCCATGTATCTCACGATAACAAACTTTGCATTCCTTATCGTTCTCGTCCATGTAATTAAGCTCACATTTGGGACACTTGACAAATACCATGCTGCGCCTCTTCCCGCCAATGCTGTACCGTCTGCATATTCTTCGGCAGGGGGATTATACTATGCAAGTGAATGGTTGACAAGGGATTTTTATGTCAGCAACGGAAGCGGATAAACGGCGGATAAACGCCTTCGCCTCAGTGCTTTCTGACTGCGCGTGCGGCGTTGACGTATATCTTCTTCTTGCCCCGGTGGCGGCTGGTCGTGGTAACCGTAACGGGCATGCTGTAGCTGGGCAAAGCGTTTGATCGATTCTTGACAACGTTGAGCACAAGGGAAACGCCAATCACATTGGTCATCAGGTTTGATCCGCCATAGCTCAGGAAAGGCAAGGGTATCCCGGTAATCGGCATTAATCCGATGGTCATGGCAATGTTTTGGAATACATGCATGAACATCATGCTCATCACGCCGATGATCACCATGCGGCCGAATTTATCATAAGTGTAGCGTGCCAGATACAGCATCCTGAAAAGCATCAGCATGTATAGGATCACAATAATGGCACTGCCAACAAAACCCACGGCTTCTCCAACCGAGGCAAAGACAAAATCAGTCCAGTCCTCGGGCACATAGTTGAGCTGGCTTTGTGAACCTGTCACAAAAAGCCCAACGCCGGTCAGGCCGCCCGAGCCGATGGCTTGCTCTGACTTAATGATTTGATAACCGCCGCTAAGAGGATAAGCTTCCGGATCCAGGAAGGAGATGATACGCTGCAGGCGATAGCTCTCAGAGCCGCTGATTAGGCCGTAAGCAAATATAATGCCAACAGCAGCCGCGGCAAGCACAAACAACAGCGTCAGCCATTTCCAGTCTGTGCCGCCGAAGTAAAGCATCAAGTAAAATATGACGGCCATGACGATAACTGAACCAACTTCACCCTGCAAAATGGTGATGCCGGCCGGTACCAGAAAAGTGGCGAAGACGCGCAGCGTGTCATTCAGCGTGTTCATCGGCTTGGGATTGTTTGCCATGATGCGGGCCAGCATCAGTATGATGGTGATCTTCGCGAATTCGGAAGGCTGTATCATGCGGTCCAGCGAACTAACACGCAGCCACGAACTGACACCGCGTATGGCGCTTGTGCCAAGCGTGATGACCAGAAGCCCGATGACCGCAGCGTAATACAGCCTGGCATATGACTTGAAGTGTTCATATGGTACGGACACAATGAACCACACAGCTGCGGGTGAAGCGATGGTAAAGATGGCCTGCCACTTGCCAGAGTCCGAGTTGATAATGCGATTGAGCAGCGGAACATCCGCGCTGACGGCCGGATTGAACGTAGCCACCGAGATGGCTAAAACGCCAATTAATATCAAGCCATACATCAAAACCAGCAGCACAAGGTCAAAATGCGGTTTCGTTCGTCTGTCTTCTGACAGCATCATGGGCCGCTTGCCCCCCTATTCAGCAGTCGCCGTAAAATCTGGCGCAAGTTTTCTTTGTTTTCAATATGCGGCACATTCATGCCAAGGAGCCTTTGCGCAATGTGTTCAATAGCTGAGGCAGCAGGGTCATCCTTCAGTTCGGTCATGGTCTTGCCTGCAAGCATGCCGCGATAGATCAAGGCGCTCTGTTCCAAGACACCCAGCAAAGGCATGTCCATCGCTGCTGCCAGTGCCTGCGGACGGCTGATCAATCCCCGGTGCATCAGTTCCCAGTCATATCGGTTAAGCAGCAGGTCGGAATGCTTTCCTGTCTCCTCCAGGATGATTTTAGCGGTCTTTTCCGTATCGCGCAGGCAGACGTCATCCGGCGTCGCCACCAGCACATACCTGTCCGCCAATCCGACGAAGTTCCTGATACCCCTGCCAATTCCCGCCGGGCTGTCAATCAATAGCAGATCATAACGGCTTTTAAGCGTTCTCATCACGCGGGCCAGGTCTTTTTCCCGCATGTCCTTCGGCCTTGCGTCCTGCCCGCCCACCAGGAGATGCATCAAGGGGTACTGCGGGTGCATGACCAATGCTTCATCCAGGGTGCAGCGGCGATTCAGGCAGTCTGTCAATTCATACAGTATCTTGTCCTGCATCCCCAGCATCAAGTCAAGGCTGCGCAGGCCGACATCGGCGTCTATGAGCGCTGTGCGAAGCTGGCGTCTGGCAAAGCTGACGGCCAGTGCCGCAGAGATACTGGATTTACCCACGCCGCCTTTGCCGGAGGCGAACATGATGACCGTTCCCATATATTTTCCTCCCGCCTTAAGGCATCAGTTCGTTGCCGCCCATGACAGGCAGATCATCGGATACCTTGGTCTTGTTGTCCATCCACCAGCCAATGAAATCCCGTGCGGCCAAGGAGCATAGGGCACCGGATAATCCGTTTGGGATATGGACAACCACGGCTATTTCCGTAGGTTCGTCAAAAGGCGCCAGGGCAACAAACCAGCCGTTATTTTCCAGGTCAAGCTTGATGCCGCCAATCGTGATCTGGGAGGTTCCCGTTTTTGCCCAGATGTCCTTTTCATATTCCCAATTTCTAAAGAAGCGGCCGGCAGTGCCGGTGTCGTCAACCACGCCCTTCATGCCCTCTTTGATGTATGGCAAGTAGAGGTAAGCGTCCTCAAGATTACCAAAGACGCTGGGCTTATACTGGTTGAGGATATCGCCTTCAGGTGAGGTGATGGAGTCCACGACAGACAGATTGTAGACAGTGCCGCCGCTTCCCAGTGCCGCGACATAACGGGCCACTGCAGCAGGCGTCAATAAGGTAATGGACTGCCCGACGCCTGTTTGGACTTCCAGGCCGCCGCCCCACTTGATATCATTGAGGTATATCCAGATATCGCCGACGGTTGCCTGTTTCCAGACCATATCGCGGGTCATGTTAAGCTCCGCCATCAGGATGGGGCGCATGGCATTGGACCAGTCAGCCTGTGGCGTGTTGATCGCCATATCCATCAGCTGTTTGATGCAGGTATCCAGACGCACCTCATCATAGGTAATACCGATGCTGGAGCCGATATTGCGCAGGTGTTTCTTGATGGACGCGGCGACGAGCAGGGGGGTGGATGTCTCCTGCTCGTTGATGCTGACAGTGGGATCATACAGGGATGTCTGATTGCCCACAATACTGCGCGCTTCACCCGGCAGCTGCAGGCCGGTCTTGGTCGTCAAGCCCATCTGGGCCGCGTATTTGTACAGCAGGTTGCTGCCTGTCGTGCCGTAAAGGCGGCTGCTGATCTCATAAAAGAAGTAGTTGCATGAGTTTTTGATGCCGCCGACTATGTTGAGGTTGGCATGCTTGCTGACCTGGTTGAGCGGGATCCAGCAGCGCGGCGCGTCCTTCTGATTGTTGGTATATGTTGTGAAATAACCTTCATCTGATATTGTTTCTGTAGTGCCCAGAACGCCGTTGGTCAGCGCTGCCAAGGCGGGCACCATTTTATAGATGGATCCGGGCGCTGCGCGCGACTGGATGCTGTAATTGTTGAGTATATTGCGTTTGTCAAGGATAATGTCCTTGGCTTCCTTGCCGCCGGCGACCAGGGCATTCAGGTCGTATGTCGGATAATTGGCCATTGCCAGAACCTTGCCCGTATTGACATCAACCACCATCATGGCGCCTGTCTGGGCAAGCTGGAGGGGATACTTGTCAAAGTCACGGTCTTCAAGTTTCAGACGGTTCGTCTCACGCCATCTGTCGTCGAACATCTTCTTCTCTTGTTCTTTGCGGGTGTTGGCGATGTTGTTGGCAAGCGCGCGTTCAGCCTCCTGCTGGAAACTTGAAATCAGCGTCAGTTTGACATTATTGCCGTCTGTAGGTGTCTGATAGCTTAGCTGGCGTGTCAGGCGGCCTGACTTGTCGCGCTCCATCACACGGCTGCCCTGACGGCTTGTAATGTTGGGCGTTAACCAATTCTCCATGCTCTTCTCAATGCCATCCTTGCCGATGGTATCATTGAGCGCGTAGCCAAGCGGCCGCAGTTCGGTTTCAAAGGCCGCGTAATCGCTGATGGGGCCGACATAGCCTATCACCTGGGCTGCCATGTTGTTGCGCGGATAAATGCGCTTTCCCCCCACATCCACATCCATGCCTGTCAACACCATGCTGCGGCCGATGATTTCACTGACCGCGGAAAATGGAATATCCTTGGCGATGACAACAGGCACTGAGTTGAAGATGTTCATCTGCATCTCTGAATAGACCGCCATCACCTTGAGGTTGGTCTCTTCATCCAGGCCTTTTTCTTTCAGCTGATACCTTGACAGCAGGTTCTCATAACACACCTCTGCGCTGGGATACTTTTCAATGGGCATAAAATAGTGATTGTCCCGCCACTGCGCCTGACGGATTTCAAGCGCCTTGTCAGATATGCCCGTGCCGAAGTTGAATACCCAATCCTGAGTATCCGCATCTCGTTCAATGGCGAACTTGACGCTCAGCTTTGCGCCGTGCTTCTCAATGATGCCTATTGTCTCCAGGATTGAGCTTGTAAAAGCGGCATAGTCCTCCGCTTTTGTTTCCTGTCCCGTACGATGGAAAGTAACGTTATACATATCCTGGCTGTGCGCCAACACGACGGAGTCGGCATCCGTGATGGTGCCGCGCGACCCGGTCAAGCGTATCGTTTTGGTCTTGTCGTCGGTCGCTGAAACTTGATAGGTTTCCGCATCGCCGACCTGCAGTTTGTACAGCCTGGCAATCAGGAGGGCAAACATGAGAAACACCAGCCCGGCGAACAGGACATAGCGTTTACTGACCCTTTTCTCAGTTTTCATCAGGTTTCTCCTTTGACGCGGCGGAAAAGTCAATGATCGGTTCTTTCTCAGCCTTGACCGGGTTTTTTGACGATGGTTCATCCGCCTTGGCGTCCTGTGCCTCAAAGGCGATTTCCTTTACGGAGGGCAAATCAGGCACCAATGCCACGCGGCGCAGATCCTTGTCCGAAATATCGATCCTCTCTTGATTCAGTTCCCCGGCACCCAAGGGTTTCCGGCGCCGGTACATGCCCAGAAACGCACGCGTTGGAAACATCAGTACGCAAGCCAGGCCGGTATACAAAAGCGTATTGAATATCCTCAGCAAATGGTGGAAGCCGATAGACACTCCCTCCAGCGCGATGGCAATGTATATCAGCATCACCATCTCGTACATCAGGGTCAATGTCAGGGCGTTGAGGAGGATGCGCAGGTGCGCGTTCATATCATCGGCAGTCGTTGGGTGCAGGTCCAGGTGAAAATGTTTGCGCTGGTAAGGATTGACTGCTCCCCCTGTGCCTTTGCTTGCCTGACGCTGAGCGATGCGGATCCGCAGGAGTTCGCGTTTGATATCGCTCATGTCAGCGAATATCTGCGCGCATAACAGCCCCAATGCGGGATAGAGCAGCAGGTTTACCATGCTGAGGTTGTTTGCGGCGGATTCAAGGATGATGCCGATGACCGCGCCTGCCGCAAAAGCGTATTTCTTGCCAAAAGAAACAGTGAGTATCGCGATGCACACCATTAATAGGTTGGGCACGATGGCAAACAGCTTTAGATGCGGCATTACGCTCACCTGCAGCAGGTAACTCAGCAGCACCAACAAGCTCACCTTCAGCAGTTTTATAGTGGCACGAAGGATGCCGCCTCTCCTGCGCCGGGTATTCATCCTCCGTCCTCCTCAACCGTCAGCTGATCTACGGAGAATGTGGGCGACGGCTGGGGCGTGGGGCTGGGCTCGGGAGTGGGTTCAGGGGTAGGCGTGCCCGACTGTATGGGCTTGTCATTATACTCAAACCCGCCTGGCACTTGAGTACCCTCAGGCAAAGCTGTCGGTGAAAGGCTTGGCTGCGGCGTTGTTGAGGGCTCCGGGCTGTTTGTCACAGGGATGATGCCGTCGGGACCGGGCGTCAGTTCGGGTACCTTCTGACCAATGAAGGTGGGGACAGGCTCCATGGAAGGTAACGGTACAAAAGAAGCTGAAATCTCCGAACCGCGCGCGTCAGCAGGCTCCGCGTAGGCAGGGCGGTAACGGTAAACGATCACCGATTCGATATGGTCAAAATCCGCCAATGGCTCAACAACTATGTATTGCTTGTTATCCTGCAGACCGCGGGTGCTCTCGCGCACCAGGCCGATGGGGATACCCTTTGGGAATTCCATGCCAACGCCGGACGTTACAACGCGGTCACCCGGACGCGGCAAGGTGGTGTAGCTCAAATAATACATCCTGCAGGCGTATTGTCCGTCGATTGCAAGCGTGCCGGATATCTTTCCCTGATCGCGGCTGGACTCGATAAGCGCATGGATGGAACTGTTGGTATCCACAACGCAGCGCACCTGTGCCCTGTCCTTCTCCACATCATATGTGTAGCCCACCAGCGCGCCTGGCACAACCACCGCCATGTTGTTTTGCACACCCTGGGCAGTGCCCGCGTCAATGGTAAGCGTCATGGTATAGTTGCTCGTATCGCCGCCTATGACATTGGCCTTGATGCCGTTGAGGTTGTAGTTGCGTTGTATTTCATCGTTGGCATCGGCCTCGATCTGCAGGCGCCGCAGGTACTCATCAGCCAGCATGGCTCTGTCGGTTGCCTCTTCCAGTTTGATAAGCGCCTGCGCGTACTCGTACTCGAGATTGCTGCGAAGTTTCAGCTTGCGCAAATAACCAACAACCCCGTTGGTCGCGCTGCCAAATGTGCTTTGGATAGGTGTGATAACCTGTGCGACCAATTTTCTGGGCGCTTCAAGGAAAGCAGCGTCAAAAAACTGGGAGGCGATCATCATGATGATCACCAGAAGCAAAAATACAACCAAAGCAACGCTGCCCAAACGAACCAGGGTTTGCTGGCGCTCGCCGCCGGTCTGTTCCCGCAGCGGCTTATTCCTTTGGTTTGCTTGCTTTGATTGTTTCTTCATTCGTTCTCATCACGCATAAATGAGGAGCGTCCAATTCGGGGCAGAAGGTTGACATTCTCGGCCAGGTGACCCACGCCGACTGCCGCGCACATCATGGCGTCCTTGGCCAGCGTCACAGGCAGGCCCAGCTCGGATGCCAGATAACGGTCAATACCGTAAAGCTGTGAGCCGCCTCCCATTAAATAGATGCCTTTCCTGAGGATATCACCCGCCAGTTCAGGCGGCGCTTTATCCAATACATCGCGAATGGCCTTGAGTATCTGCCGGCAAGGCGCGTGCAGCGCCTCATAGATTTTGGTGGAAGTGATCTCCGCAGTCTGCGGCAGTCCGGTGATGATATCACGCCCGCGTATCATCACCTTGCGCTCTTCCTTGAGCGGCAAAGCGGATCCCCAGTCGATCTTGATATCCTCCGCCATACGGTCCCCGATGAGCATGTTATAATCGTGCTTGATGTAGTTGATGATGGCTTCATCCATCTTGATGCCGCCGGTCATGATGGATTTTGAGCTGACGATGCCGCCAATTGAAATGATGGCAACCTCTGTGGTGCCTCCTCCGATATCCACCACCATGCTGCCCTCGGGCGCAAAGACGGGAAGGCCGGAACCAAAGGCGGAGGCGAAGGGCTTCTCGATCAGATGGATAGCATTGCGCCGTACGCCTGCGGCAAGCGCGGCTTCGCGCACTACCCTCTTTTCCACAGCTGAAATACGGCAGGGCACTGTAATAAAGGCGCGGGGCTGTACCAAATGGGATACACCAATGGCTTTCCTGATAAAATAGCGCAGGATGGATTCTGTCATGTCATATTCCTTGATGGTGCCGTCCTGCAGCGGCCGAACAGCGACGTCCCCGCCGGAAGTGCGTCCCACCATCACCTTCGCATCCTGTCCGATGGATTTGATGGTGCGCTTTGCTGACCCTGATACGATCAACAGGGTCGGTTCATTGATCACGATCCCTTTCTTTCGCACATACACCAGGGTGTTTGAAGTCCCCAGGTCTATCCCCAAATCAGGCGCAATAATGGCCATAAATCAATTCCTATCCGAGCATATTGAAGTCAGCCTGCATCAGCATTTCACGAAGCGCCGCAAGCGGCAGGCCAATCACATTGGAACTGCTGCCGTCAATGCGGGATACGAACATGCCTGCGATCCCCTGCATCGCGTAGGCCCCGGCTTTGTCAAAGGGCTCGCCTGTTGAGATGTACGCCCTTATTTCAGTCGGGCTCAAAGGCACAAATTCAACACGCGTGATCTCGTGGCGCAAATAAGTATTCCCATTTAAGCCATCAATCAGGCAGATGCCTGAGTGGACACTGTGCCAGCACCCCTGAAGGAGACTGAGCATCCTAAATGCATCTTCTTCATCCCTGGGCTTGCCCAGGGATTCATTTTTTACGCCCACCAGGGTATCCGCGCCAATGATCAAGTCTTTAGGATGCAAAGCTAGGGCAGCCCTGGCTTTACGTTCCGCCAGGGTCACAACTACCTGTTCGGGTACTCCTGGCACGCTCTCGTCAACAGGAGGCGCGCAGATCTCAAAAGCAAGGCCTACACTCCTCAGGAGTTCCTGCCGCCTTGGGGATGAGGATGCCAGGATGATAGCGCGATTCATGGATTTCCCCCTTCATCACCACAAGGTGCAGATGCAATTATAACATATAATGTGAATCCGTGGGTAGCTTGTTCGCACTTTTTTCATGATGCGGACACAAAGACGCAACAACTTTGACCGGATTTACCGGCAAGCCGTAACATAGAAGGCCGGTATTAAATCTGTATGCCGTAAAGGTGCGCTGCATTGTCAAATGTCAGCTTCGCCATATCCTGCGCGCTCATCCCCCGCAAATCCGCCAGCATACTGCAAATATATATGACCTTGGCCGGATCGTTTCGCCGGCCACGGCGGGGCTCCGGTGACAGATAGGGACTGTCGGTCTCTATCAGCAGATGATCAAGGGGAACTGCCTGCGCTGCGTCGCGCAGTTTCTGCGCTGTCTTGAACGTGACGGATCCGGCAAAGGATATCATGAAACCAAGCCTGACGTACTCTCCTGCGCTTTGCGCGCTTCCCGAGTAGCAGTGGATGATGCCCCCCGATAAGCGTTTCCTGCGCGCGCGCAGAAGGTCAATCAACTCACCGTGAGCCTCGCGCACATGCAGGATAACAGGCATATGCAGTTCATAGGCCAGATCCAGCTGCTCTTCCAACAGCCTCTTTTGCGTATCCCTGGGCGAGAAGTCATAGTGGTAATCTAAACCAAGCTCACCCAGCGCCACCACTTTGGGCTGAATTGACAAGGCGCGCAGTGTTTCCAGGTAGCCATCTTCCGCTTGGGCCGAGGCATGGGGATGCACGCCTGCGGCTGCGAAGATAAATGGATACTCATTGGCAAGCGCAACACATCGGACAGATGACGCCAGATCGCTGCCGACGGTAACACAGGCACCGATCCCCTGCTCCGGCAGGGATGCGATGAGCGCCTGGCGATCTCCGTCAAATTGTTCGTCATCCAGATGGCAGTGCGTATCAAAAAGCCGTATATCCTCCATCAGCTGATGCCGGATCCGGCCGCAGCCTCACCAGAGACGCTCAGGAGGCGCAGGGCATGATCACCGGCGTCTTCAGCGCTGAGGATCATGCCCTCGGATACGATGCCGCGGATCTTGCGGGGAGCCAGATTGGCAAGCAGGATGACCTGTTTGCCAACGAGGGCCTCAGGCTTGTAGTGTTTGGCGATGCCTGAAAGCACTGTCCTTGTTTCCCCGCCAAGCGATAATGTGAACTTGAGCAGTTTATCGCTTTTTTCAACTGCCTCGCAAGCAATGACGTCTGCCACGCGCAAATCCAGCTTGTAAAAGTCATCGATGGAAATCGGCGGATTGGATACAGCTTCAGGCTCATGAACTGTTTCAACAGATTCTTGCTCATCAGGCAGCTTGATCTCGCTTGCGATTGGGCTCTCGTTGGCCGCGGCGCGGGCTTTTGTCAGCGCTTCCAGCTCCGCTTTAATGTCCAGACGCGGAAAGAGTGCCTGTGCCTTGTTGACCTTGCTGCCATGCGGCAGCCCGCCAAAGCCTTGCAGGGATTCCCATGTCATCAGCGCAGTATCGCTCAGCCCCAGCTGTTCATAGATTCGTGCCGGGGTAGAGGGCATAACGGGCAAGATCAATACAGCGATAAAACGCAGGCTCTCAGCCAGTACATACAGTACCGTCTGAAGGCGTGCCTTGTCTGCGCCTTCCCTGCCCAGGACCCAGGGCTGGGTGACATCGATGTAGCGGTTGCAGTCGCCTATCACACGCCAAATCTCCTGTAATGCCTGGGAGAACTGAAGCGAGTCCATTTGCTGCTCCACCAGGGCAGGCAGGGCCAGCAGCTGGTCGATCAGCCTTTGGTCAACCGCCTCATAACGCTGCGGCACGGGTACGACAGCATCGAAATATTTCTCGATCATGGCTGCTGTACGGCTGACAAGGTTGCCAAGGTCGTTGGCCAGGTCGGAGTTAAGACGATTCAAAAGCGCCTCGTTTGTGTAATTTCCATCAGCGCCAAAGGGCATCTCGCGCATCAGGTAGTACCTCAGCGCGTCCGCGCCATAACGTGCAACGATGGGCTGTGAGTACTCAACGTTCCCCTTTGACTTGCTCATTTTGTCGCTGCCAAACAGCAGCCAGCCATGCCCGAAAACCTGCTTTGGCAGCGGCAATCCCAGGGAATGCAGCATGATGGGCCAATAAATCGTATGGAAACGGACGATCTCCTTGCCAACCAGCTGCACATCAGCCGGCCAGAAAGTCTGCATGAGCCCGTCATCATCACTGCCATAACCCAGTGCGGTGATGTAATTAGACAGCGCGTCGATCCACACATAGATAACATGCTTGGGGTCAAAGTCAACCGGAATTCCCCATGTAAAGGAGGTGCGGCTCACCGAAAGATCCTGCAAACCGGGACGCAGAAAATTCTGCAGCATTTCATTTGCGCGGCTGGGCGGCTGGATGAAATCCGGATGCGTCTCAATATAGTCGATCAGCCAATCCTGATATTTGCTCATGCGGAAGAAGTAACTCTCTTCCTTCACCAACTCCGTGGCGCGGCCGCAATCGGGGCATAAGTTGCCTTCCTTTATCTGCGTTGGCGTCCAAAAGGCCTCGCACTGCACGCAATACTGCCCTTCATAATCGTTTTTATAGATATCCCCCTGCTCATAAAGCATGCGGAATATTTTTTGTACCCCTTTGACATGGCGTTCATCTGTGGTTCGGATAAAATCGTCATACCTGACATCCATCAAACGCCAAAGTTCCTTGGTCTTTTCCACGATACCGTCAATGAAGGCCTTGGGATCGACTCCCGCCTTGGCAGCGCTTCGCTCAATCTTTTGCCCATGCTCATCCGTACCGGTCAAAAAGTAGGTTTTATAGCCCCTTAGCTTTTTGAAACGGTTGATCGTATCAGCCGCCACTGTCGTATAAGTATGGCCGATATGCATGTTTCCGCTGGGATAATAGATCGGCGTGGTAACATAGAAAGTCTTCTTCTCAGGCATGAGGCACCCTCCCCTTCTTCAACACAGCCATTATACGGTCATGCACAGACAGGGTCAAGCAAAATGGCCCCGCACTTCAATGCGGGGCCAGTACATATGACGCTAGTTGTCGATAACAGGCACCATGTCAGGCAAGGCCGCCTGCTCTTCCCTGGTAAAGCTAAGCTTTCCATCCTGCATATGCGCCAGGATGCTGTCGCCTGCCTTCAGGCGTCCGGAGATGACCTCTTCGCTGAGGGCATCCTCGATTTGCCTCTGGATGACCCTGCGCAGGGGACGTGCTCCGTACTGCGGATCAAACCCCTTTTGCGCCAAGGCTTTGAGCGCCTCGTCTTCAAAGCGGAGGGTGATGCCGCTTTCCAGCAGCCGTTTTGAAATAACGCCTGTCATCAGCTTGGCAATGCTGAAGATATCATCGCCTGACAGCGGGTGGAAGACGATCATCTCATCCACGCGATTAAGGAACTCCGGCCTGAACATGCGCTTCACTTCATCGAGTATGCGTGTCTTCATCTCGCCATAGCCCAGTTCCTTATCCTCAGGCGTGCCAAAGCCCAGGGTCTTGCCGCCCACAATGTTTTGCGCGCCGGCATTGCTGGTCATGACGATGATGCAGTTCTTGAAGCTTGTAACCCGTCCAACATTGTCTGTCAGGCGCCCATCCTCCAGTATCTGCAGCAGCATATTGAACACGTCCGGATGCGCCTTTTCGATCTCATCAAACAGCACAACGCTGTATGGTTTTCTGCGCACAGCCTCCGTCAGCTGGCCGCCTTCCTCAAAGCCGACATAGCCGGGGGGCGATCCCACCATGCGTGATACTGTGTGTTTCTCCATATATTCGCTCATGTCCAAACGGATCAGGGCATCTTCATCGCCAAACATCGCTTCGCCCAAGGCGCGGCATAGTTCTGTTTTTCCAACACCCGTAGGACCAAGGAAGATAAAGGAACCAAGCGGACGCTTGGGGTCCTGCAGCCCGGCCCTGGCTCGGCGGATGGCACGGCTGACGGCGCCAACAGCCTCTGCCTGGCCTATTACGCGCTCGTGGATCCTGTCCTCCAGTTTCAACAGTTTCTCACCCTCGGCCATGGTCATGCGCAGCACCGGAATACCTGTCCAAAGCGCTACGACCTGTGCGATATCCTCGCTTGTTACGGTGAGCTTGGTGTTTGCTCGTTCCCGCTTCCAGTCGCTGCGCGTGTCATCGATCTCCTGGCGCAGCAGCCTTTCCTGATCGCGGTAGGATGCGGCGGTCTCATAATCCTGCGATGCGATGGCGCTCAGTTTGCGCTGTTTGAGCGCTTCAAGGCGCGTTTCCTGCACTTTCATGTCGGGCGCGGTTGAAAACGACTTGATGCGTACGCGTGACGCGGCTTCGTCCATCAGGTCTACGGCCTTGTCGGGCAAAAATCGGTCATTAATGTAGCGATCTGAAAGCTGCACTGCCGCGTCCAGGGCCTCATCGCTCAGAATGACCCGATGATGGTCCTCGTAACGCTTGCGCAGGCCCTTCAGTATATCCAGCGACTCTTCCAGGTTGGGCTGATTGACCATCACCGGCTGGAAACGCCGCGACAGCGCTGCGTCCTTCTCAATGTGTTTGCGGTAATCGGCCAGCGTAGTGGCGCCAATGCATTGAAGTTCGCCCCTGGCAAGCGCTGGCTTCAGGATACCGGCAGCGTCTATGCTGCCTTCCGCTTTGCCGGCGCCGACGATATTTTGCAGTTCATCAATGAACAGGATGATATTGGGGTCATTCCTGATCTCGTCAATGATGTTCTTCATACGCTCTTCAAATTCGCCTCGGTACTTCGTGCCTGCGACCAGGCTGCCGATATCCAGCGATATCAGTTTCTTCTCCAGAAGCATCTCGGGAATATCCCCTGTCACAATGCGCTGGGCCAAACCTTCCGCCACAGCGCTTTTGCCAACGCCTGGCTCACCGATCAATACAGGATTGTTCTTTGTCCTGCGGGACAATATTTGTACAATACGCTCAATCTCATGCTCACGACCGATGACGGGATCTACTTTGCCTTCTTTGGCCAGCTGGGTCAAATCACGGCTGTATTTGGCCAGTGAGCCTGTCTCCTGGGCGTCTTCCCCTTTTGACTCCTTGGCAGCCAGCGCTTCCATCGCGCTGGTGCGCACCTTTTCCACATCAATGCCCAGGATGTTGAGCACGCGAACCGCGGTAGCATCCTCGTCAGACAGCAGGGCGATCCAAATATGCCCGCAGGATACAGTTTGGACACTGCCGCGCTGTGCCTCAGCAACGCTTTCCTCCAGCGCCCGCTTCATCCGGGAACTAAGTTCCAGCATCTGCGGCGTGCCCTCTCCGGGCGTATTGAGCTGAGCGACGGTGTACTGCACCGCTGCCAGCGTCAGGTTCTTGGGCAGCCCGGGCGCGTCGTCCCTCGCCTCTTTTATCAGGGCGCACAACAGATGTTCAGTACCTATGGTACGCTGTTTCATGCTCAGCGCAATGTTGCGTGCCGTATCTATGACCCGGCGTGCCTTCTCATCAAATTTTCCAAATATAGGCATCATTGTCCTCCGTTCAGTTCCGCCCTGACCACGTCAGCGCGCGCAAAGTAAATGGTGTGATCATCCCTGGCGGTATCCTTGGCCATGAGCAGCGAGGCTCTTCCGGCTTTTTGCAGCAGGGCGTCGACCTTCTCCAAACTTATTGGCAGCAGGCCGGCAGAAGCGCCAAGGCGCAGTTTTGACCAGTACTCCAGAAACTCGGATTCGTTCAACCGCCGGGCATATCTGAGGATGCCATAGGCGCGATATACCTGATCAAGGTAGGTGGAGCGCACAGTGCGCTTGAGTATCTTTTCCCGCAGGTTGGTCTCTTTGACGCTCAGGCTGCACGCCAGTTCCTTGACAGCACCCGCCAGGCTTTGTGTGCTGTCGTATGCGGTAAAAAGGTTGCACAGGATGAAAAGTGCCGCAGCGTTCTTCTCATCATGATCCGGCAAGGCGCTCAAGGCGAAGCGATGCTCCTTGTTAAGCGCCGTGGCAATTGTCCTTGTCTGCTGCAGCATCGCAAGCATGGGCAGGTGCAGCTTATAACACACCTGCAAACCGGTCCCCGCGTACAGGGGACGTGCGGTCAGCCAGCCAATGCGTTCGTCCTTGGCAAATGGGTTCTGGCTCCCGATGAGGCGCGAAAGATCCTTCGCGGTTTTGATCGCGGACAGGACATCATCCTCTATAACCTCCACACGGATGAGCACCTGATCTTCCACGTTGCACAGGATGGATACCTGCCCGTCATTGCGCACCAGCAGCGCGGCTGTCGGTGATTTTCGGATCTGAGTATCGAGCAAACCCTTTTCACTGAGCTGCGCGAAAAGCGCTTCGTCCACATCTTTCATGTGGTATGTAATGAAGCCTTTCCCGCCCAGCGCCTCTTCCACGCGCTCCACACAAGCGTGCATGTCAATATCCAGCATCATGGGAACAAAGCTGTAGTCGGCGAAGTTTCGCCTCAGCAAAACATAGGTCTGCAGAACGGTATCAGACATCGCTATGTCCCTGCGCGTCAATGTGGATCCGCTTTATCTCATCGCGCAGTGTCGCTGCCTGCTCATAATCCTCGGCGTTGACGGCATCCTGCAGCCTCTCGTTCAGTTCATCCTGGGTCAGGCTTTGCGCAGGTTGCGCGGGCTCTTCCTTTTGTATCTTCGGTTCACCGCGCAGGCCGGACAAGTAATCGATGACCTGCTGATGAAAGGCGCTATAGCAGTAGAGGCAGCCAAACACGGTATCATGATCAATATCTTCATAAGGGGTCCTGCAGGTGGAGCAGATCATCTTGGGCAGCCTAAGCTCCTCCTGCTGAGGTTTCTCCACCATGCCGCCCAGCCCTTCCATCTGTATTCCCATTGTGTTGAAGGCCTGGCTCATATGGCTGTGCGCTTTTTGGGCGCAGTCGGTGCACAACGAGCGGGTGGCGACCTGCCCGTTGGTAATCATATGCAGCATGATGCTGGCTTCCCTTTTCTTGCATCCATCACATAACATCGTTATCCCTCCTGGAAAACGCGGTCTTTCTGCACAATCTTGAGCAGCATGTTGCGCAATATCTTGGCCCTGATCGCGTCTTTCAGGGCCTCGGGAATGGGTACGGCCAGCGCCTGCGGCGCCAGGGCGGCGTACATGATCTGCGCTTCAACGGGTGAAACGCTGCCCTGCTCCGCCAGTTGGCGTAGCAGTATCTGCGCTGACCTGGTATCGATTGTGTCACCGATGCGTTCAGTCATCAGATAGCGGAAGAACTCTCCGTCACCGCGTCTGATGCGGATGACGCGAATGCAGCCGCCGCCGCCTCGCCGGGATTCGGTCGTGTATCCATGATCGGGCGTGAACCGTGTGGAAAGCACATAATTGATCTGTGAAGGCGCGCATCCGAAGTATTCGGCCAGCTCATTGCGTTTGAGCTCGACTTCCTGCTCCTCCTGCCCCAGCATCAGTTTGATAAATTGTTCTATCGTATCGCTCAGGCGCATATCCGTCCAACTTTCTTGTCAAAGCGTTTCACTGACCATCTTTGACTATCACATCATAGCACATAGCATCTTGCTTGGCAAGTGTACGCTTCAATGATAGTTTACCCGTTCCCGGTTTAAGAAACCGTCTGCACGTGTAAAATAAATCGTATAGATAAATGAGGAGGTGGGCGATTGGAAACCTTAACATACAAATGTCCCTCCTGCGGCGCTCCCCTGATCTACCAGGGTGATCGGGAAGCGCTTAAGTGCGGCAACTGCGGCAATACGTTTGAGGGCGAAACGGTGCGCAAAGTGGCTGAAATTGACCACGATGACGCTCAGGCGCCCTCAACTGACTGGGATATGCCCGAGAAAACATTTTCCAGCGATGAGGCCGTTCGCACTAAAACTTACTCCTGTTCCTCCTGCGGATCCCAATTGATGACAGACGCCAATACTGTCGCGACTAATTGCGCCTTTTGCGGCAGCCCTTCCATCATTCCCGCGCAGTTCATCCCCGGCACCAGGCCCGATATCATCATTCCCTTCAAGGTGCAAAAGAGTGAGGCGGAGGCCAAGTTCTACAACTACTTTAAAGGCAAAAAGATGATCCCCAACCTCTTTTTGAAAGAGAAGAACCGCATCGAGGAAATCAGGCAGTTCTATGTGCCATATTGGCTTTTCACATGCAAAGCCGATGGCCGCATGACCTTTGACGCAACTCGCGTCAGCACATCGCGCCAAGGTCAGTATATAGTCACCAGGACGCGGCACTTTCTGGTAAGGCGCGCCGGGACCTTGGATTTCAAGGATCTGCCCATTGACGCGAGCCAAAAGGTCAACAACGACATCACCGAAACGCTTGAGCCTTTTGACGCCGCGGCCGCCATTCCCTTTTCACCCGAAACCCTGTCGGGCGCCATGGCGGACCGCGCTGACGTCTCGCCTGACACCTGCAAAGAACGCGCCAACCAACGCATCGGCAATACAATCAGTTCAGCCCTGCGCGCGACGGTCCAGGGATACAACACGGTGATTACCCGTACTTCCTCCATCAATGTCGACAATGGCAGTTCCTATCCCGCCCTCTTCCCCGTTTGGATCATCACCACCAAGAAGGAAGACAAGCTGTACACCTTTGCCATCAACGGCCAAACAGGCGAGTTAACCTGCAATATCCCCTATTCCAAGGCCAAGTTCCTCTCCTGGACACTGGGGATAGCCGCGGCGGTCAGCATGGCGGTTTACGCCGTCTTCGTTGCCTTGACCACGATGGGGGTGATCGCATGAAAAGGCTGTCTGTATATGTATTGGTACTTCTTCTGCTCCTTATGCCTTCCGCCAACGCGCAGGCTTTGCAGCATGTTGCTGATCAGGCAGGCACGTTCACCCAAAGCCAGGAAAACACCCTTGAAGCCAAGCTGCAAGCCATATACGACACCTATACCTTTGACGTGGTCATTGTGACTACCAACAACTCCCAGGGCAAGTCCGCGCAGATGTACTCAGCCGATTTTTATGACGGCTTCAGAAGTTACAGCGCTTACCCAAACGGCCTCATCTTCTCCTTCAACTTTGACCTGGGCGATTACTATGAAGCCACACGCGGGGTCGCGCAGACACTGTTCAGCGACAGCGGCGAGGCCGAACTGGAGAATCTGCTGCGTCCTTACTTTACCCAAAAAGACTATTATGGCGCGATGCTGAGATACGCGGACTACATATCCGCCCGCCTCGCGCGCACCTCGCAGCCGGATGAGAGCGGCCGCATGGTGGTCAGCGGCAAGATGAACGCGCCTCCGCTTAGCGAATCCCTTCAGATTGTTACCCGGAACTACCTGATCTTCATCATTGGTGGGGGGCTGGTCATCGGCCTGGTGATCGCTTTCGTCATCCGCAGCAAACTGCTCATCGCCAAACCCCAGAACAGCGCGGAGCAATACAGTGTGCCCGGTTCGCTGAACTTGTTTGACACCAGCGACATCTACCTGTACGAGACCGTGACCCGTACAAAAATCCAGCAAAGCTCGGGCTCCGGCGGTGGCGGCGGCATACGCTTTGGTTCCAGCGGCGGCGGCAGCTACGGCGGTCGCGGCGGTAAGCTCTGACTTCGCAAATATCTTTGTCACAATGCGCGGCAAACGCAAAAAAGCGGCTTGACAAAGCCGGCTCTTGATGTTATTGTCAACTTCGCGTTTGTCGCGTGCCTGGGTGTAGCGCAGCTTGGTAGCGTGCTTGAATGGGGTTCAAGAGGCCGAGAGTTCAAATCTCTCCACCCAGACCATCAAAGAAGGCCCTGATATCTACAGAACCGTTGAAATCAGGGCTTTTTCATATGTTTCCGTATCCTGACCTTATGCGTTTTTACTACGCATATGGCGCATAGGACGCACATTCGGAATTGCGAGAAGTGGTCAAAATAGTGGTCAACATTTTCAACAATTTCAATGCTATTTTCAACGATTTTCTTTCATCCTGTTGTCAAGTTTGATATCAATACACAAAATGCCTGATAGCATAGATAATGTTCCCGGTCCTTTTCCGGCATGAACTTGAACGCTTCGTTAACTTCCGCCTTACATGCGCCCAGCAGCCAATTACTGTGATTCAACTCCCCAGCGAATAGTTAAACTTGTATTCGTCGGTATGCAAATTTCCTTTGAACTCTTTGAGGAAATCTGCCGACCGTTTCGTCTTTTGATCCGGCTGGTAGTCATGCAGGACAATCGGGCTGCTTGCGTCCCCACTGGTTTTTGTATGGCCACATGTAACTTTTACTCTGTGCTGGTTTCCCCGGTTCGCGCAGCACCTGGAGTGTTGTCTCATTCACATGGAATACATCGCGATTCAGCAGGATTTCGTGCATCATGACGTAGATCTGTGAGCGAAACACATTTGAGAGCTGTAAAAGGATCTGCAAGCGCCGCTATGAATTGGATATGATCATGGCCTACTTGGCTGAGATCAGAAAGTAGCAAGCAGCGTTTATCATGCTGGCAATGAACGTAGCACAAACTTTCACGCTTCCTTTTGAGCCTAATTTGGCGCATCCTGGCAAGGGTGGGATGGACTGGAAATCCTTGCAGACGGTAAAAGTGGCTGCTAAAAGAACCTGAAAAGTAGAAAGTGCCTTTATAAGCATGACCTAAGTTACTTTCCGAGCATGTCTTCAAAATGAATTCCCACGTGTTTCTATTAATACCGTTACTCCCAAACATGGATAGTGTTCCCAGAAACAATAAATGCCTGATCGGCAAGAAATGCAATAGGATCATCAGAGTGCGAATCCGAATAAAATCGGTCAATTCTGCTCTCTCTATAGATTTCTCTGAATCGTACAACCTTTTCTTTACCATAGCAGTTCAAACCGGAAAATTTCCCAGTACTGACATCCACCCTTGATGCGATCAAACACCCTACCTCCAATTCTCCGCATATTGGTTTGAGAAGAAACTCCGGTGATGCAGAGATAATAACATCAGTAGAGCATTTTTGCAGTTTGTACCAGACCATGATTTTCCCCTTATGTTTCCTCCAAAACTCCTTCAATTCAACATCTGTATTCGAAATGCCCTGAAGAAAACAAAAGAAACGCTCTTTGAATTTTGTTTTGTCAATTCGTTTACTCACATACAACAGAAGCCCTGTTACTTGAGGAATACAATATCGCAGTAATGATAGATTGCGTTTTAATGCAAAAAAATAAAAATCTATTGTACTATCCCCATCATATATTGTTCTGTCAAAATCATAAACATTCATGGCCTATTAACTAGGGTACTTATTTTTTTCGCTTTCCCAAACAATATCGCAAAAACAGAACACGCTGGGATTGCTATAAATAGATAAATCAAAAACTTCATGAAGTCAGGTAAACTATCAAGAACTGTATTTCTTACTATGTAAGTCAAAACTCCGAAGATGAATGACTGATAAAGAAAGATTGTCATGCTATGTTGTGAGTACTTTTCAACCAATAAACTTAGTGTCCGATTCCCTTCAACAATTTTCATTACAGTATTAAGCTTCCTAGAGGATTGAAACAAAATTCCGAAAAACAAAACAGAAAAAGCAAGAAACATCATGTTTGGAGGGAATTTATTCACTTGCATATCCAAGATTCCGTTATTTTGCAGCAAAGCCAGAATGATCAAAGCACAGACTGTTTCAATAATCAACACCCAAATACCAAGGCACTTTTCCTTCGCGCACTTGACAATTATTGGGTAATACAATCCTAAATATGTCCAGATCAGATAGAACGACACGCTCTGAAGAACGCCAATATTCAGTGTATCAAAAACACAGACAAATGAAGGAAGAATAAGAAAAGGTGTGTATCTAAATCTGCTTTTTTGTATCTTCATTAGCAAGGGAAATGTTGCAATGACAATGAGGTATATAGGAATATACCATAGTGCCCAAGTTAAGTATGGAAGCGGCGTCACTTGTCGGTCAATTGGTACGAGCCATAGTATCAATATTTTGGCGGACTTAAGTACAGAGGGGCTTTCTCCATTATTGAAGTAAAAAAGTATCGTCAAAATGAAGCACACTATTGAATACACCCAATAAGGCACGAGTATTCTTGCGTATTTCTTTCTAATGAATGATAGATAACTCCTCTTCGTTGAAAATGTGTTGCTGGCGCCCGTAATGAAAAAAAGCAAGGGCATTTCAATTAGCAAAAAGGACTTTATAATATACATTGGATATTCAGAAAATAACCCAGTCCAGTACGGCACATGTACGAAGACAACCCACATCATCGTCAAGCCACGCAGTCTATCTAGGAAAGGATCACGCATTAACCTACTTCCCTCCATAAAGAATTAGCAATACAAATACTATGTATCCCAAACACATGAGCATAAGAGCTTTATCATGAAGCAAAACTTCCACAGGGTCGCCATCGGATGTCCCTTCAACATCAAGACTATATTTCATTGTAATAAGCATCACAATCGGTACAGACCATAACATCAGATTACTTACATGATTCATCGTCCATAATGCATAAAAGCATATTGTGAGGGCAAGACACATATACATGTTTCTATTTAGGAAATCCTTGGTGTAATGTTTTAAGACTTTGCGCGTTTCCTCCTTACCATACTTAACTAACTCATTTCGGCGTTTACCAAAAACCAGAAAGAATGATATTGAAATTGCAGTCAAGTACAACCAACCAGATACTTCAACACCCGCGACTAATCCTCCATATAAAACTCTAATCAAAAATCCAGACACAAGTAAAGCAATGTCCACTATCGGCTGATCTTTTAATCCTGCACTATATGCGAAATTCAATATCAAGTAAATCAACAGATAGATAATGCTGTTTGTAACTGAGAAAAGGGTAATAATCATTGAGATGACAAACAGAAGAATTCCACAGATCACTGCGTTTTTTATACTTATTTCTCCACATGCAATAGGACGCATACGCTTAACAGGATGCTTCCTATCCTTTTCAACATCCATGATATCATTAAAAATATACACAACTGATGCAATCAGGCAAAAAGCAATCACACCTATCAGTGTGCTTGAGAGTCTAGCTTTATCAAACAAATATCCGCTGAATGCAAGAGGTACAAAAATCAAAGCATTCTTTAGATAGTGTTTCATACGCATCATTTTCAGGTATTTCAACATAATATCACACCTCTCAGCCACCCTTAACCTGCAGGATAGTACTTCATTGCAAACATCAACAGCTTGTGCATTGCTGGAATATTCATGATAAGCAATATTGCACAGGCTATAATGGAAATGGCAGGCATGATTTTCACGCAGTGCGTTCTCTCTACAATACTATATACACACTTGTAAAGAAGCGCTATGAAAGCCCAACCAAAGTACAGCGAATATAGTATGAGGCCGTTTTCGACACTACCCCATCCGACAGCTGCAAGAAGGATGAACGAGAATACAATCCAGGCAAAGCTAACTTGTGAAAATCTATCCTTTCTATTAAGTACGAAACCAAGGATGCATAATCCCAATATCAGCACGCCACCCCACTCAATTGTCGATGGCATTTGAAGTTGCCATGATACATATTTGTATGTTTCTGTGTTGATGCCGGCATCGGGAGCAAAAATGCAACTCTTTACAAATGAAAAGTACTGAAGGATGCGGTAAACAAAATCAGGTGAGTGTTCTGTAGCAGCCGTAAAGCGCACCAATTGACGCATCTTTGGTATGAATTGTAAAAATGCGTCCAAACGAATAAGCAGGAAAACGCTTCCTACCCGAATGGCTTTTCTGAAAGTCTCTCTTTTTAGCCTTTCTAGATCCTTCCAATCATCCTTCTTGATTAGGAAAGGAAAGGTGACACTGCTTGTTAGCAGCGTTCCTGCTGTACCAATATAAGCAAAAGTACTATGGTATCCTTTTTCCAAAGCCAAGTAAAGAAATAACACTAGCCAGAAAGAGGCAATTATGTATTGCTCCATGACAACGCTGTATAGCAATGATGAATATGCACAGACGCAAGTCGCTACAAATCCAAGTCCAGCAATTCGTGTCAAGTGTAACATTCTTGCGATCAGGTAATAAGTTACAAGCATTAATAGAATTTGTGGTAACTGCATCAGTAAAGGTGTGGCAAACGGAACTCCAATTATCAATTTGGAAGTCAAATACATTAGTCCAACAAATGGGATAGTAAAAACAGCAAATAGCGGCTGTCTTATGTCGTTTTCCGGATGGTAGATATTCATATAGGCATTATGATTTACAAGATTTGGAGAGTCAGTTGTGTATATGATATCAAAATCAATCGCACTTCCATAAAATGCGTTTGATTTGCTGAACGAATATGTTATCCCAACGAACAATGCTACAAATAAAACACATAGAACCAATGTCTCACATCTTTTGATATCACCAAGGCAGAGTTTGTATATTTCATAAAGTTTACCGTAAAATAAGCACAAAACAGCGAATACACAAAAAACCATTAAACATGCTAAGCAAACTGTTACAATGATTACACCTGTCTGTATCCAATTAATACCTAATTGTTTTTCTTCCAGCCACTCAATCATTTGAGGAACGAAATATGTCCCATTTTCTAGAATATCAATTATTCGAGAATTAAAGCGCACGCTTGTTTCTACAACTACTGCTATTGCAGATAAAAAAGACAATAATTTAATTGCTCTCTTTGTCTTTTTAATATAGTTAGTGATTATTGGACCTATTGAAGCAATGATAATAAATGCGCAGATTTCAATTACTTTCTCAAAAAGCCACTGTTTGGATATCTCGAAATTCATAAGATAAAATGCCAACAGAGAAAACAAGAAAAATCTATTATTCTTCAAAGTAGACAAGTAAGCAGAGAGATTTCGCGCTGATATCATTATCTCACCTCTCTTAATAATTCATTACTCTTTTTATTCTACACGTTTAATCAGAATAGTCAATTGATGATTACATTGGATTTCGGCAAAACAACACCCAGGGTTACTATTCAGCCCTGGTGAATAACTCGGAGAATATTTTCATAAAGGGCGTTC
>CAZPBJ010000034.1:0-30907 GCA_964584685.1 uncultured Christensenella sp.
GTGTAATGCGTATTTCAATCCACGCTCCCCGCGCGGGGAGCGACATCCCCAAGCCCCCTGATACCGCCGCTATGATGAATTTCAATCCACGCTCCCCGCGCGGGGAGCGACAGCATAACTCACTGAGTTATGCTCCATTCTATTGGTAATAATTCACATGTTTATTGAACTTCTACTAAATAATTACAATAATCGCTCATTTCTTTCATGCAGTCTTCACTTTTCAAGGTGCTCAGTGACCGGAATAGTCACTATCTTCGGTGCGAAGGTGCCAAGGAATTCATGTTCGCTTGGACTTCGCTCACTACACTGGGATCTGTCGCATTGAGAGTCAGCCTCGAATACTCTCATAACCATGATAACAATCAAGTCATGAGTGATATCAATACACTGACGTCCATCACCTGATTCGAAGCATATCTAGACAACTCGTGATGCGGTAACATGATCAAATCATCAGAAGCCCCTCCGCAGGGTAGCTTTGCTTATTGCCTAAGTGTTCTATGCGGTTTTGGTAGTTATTGCCCAGATTGTAGAAGCGCAAGGAATCCTTATTAGGGTCGATCATTTTCTCCAGCTCATGTTTGAGAAGGCGAAATTGTACTTCATCAAGCAGGCACTCGAACACGGAATTCTGTACGCGCTGTCCATAGTCGACACATTGCTTGGCGACACGGCGCAGGCGTGTCCGGCCTGCTGCATCCTGCGTATTCACATCATACGTAATCAATACCAGCAAACGGCTTCCTCACTTCCATAAAAAGGGTGGATAGGTTTCATAGTCACCTCTCAGGGTTCGCGCAAGCAGCAGCGCCTGCACATGCGGCAAAAGACCCCAGGATATTTGTTCGTTCAGGAAAGGATGGGTCAGGTTCTCTTGCTTGCGCTCCTGCCAGGCACCAAGGAAAACCTTGCGCCCTTCGTCATCCATCAGGCAGGTTTCATTCTCCTTGAAAATGAAGTGCTTCGGTTGAATAACCCTGTTGTTTATGAGACTGATCACAAATCGGTCAGCACGGACGCTTCGCTGTTCTTCCATCAAATCCAAGGCAAGCGATGCGCGCCCGGGCCTGTCCCTGTGCAAGAATCCAACAAAGGGATCAAGTCCTACTGCATTAAGCGCAGAAGCACAGTCGCGTGCAAGCAATGTATATGCGAATGATAACATGGCATTGACCGGATCAGTCGGCGGGCGACGCGTCCGCTCATCGAAAGAAAAAACCTCGCGTCCCTGTAAAATCAGTTCGTCGAATGCGGAGAAATATAAGTGCGCAGCATTCCCTTCAAGGCCACGCAAGGCATCCAAATCTGTCTCCTGCTCAATCAGGCGAAGCTGTTCCGCCAAGGCTGTGGATACACTACGAAGGCGGGGAACATCCACACGCTGCGGATGGTCACGCAAAGCGCGTTCAAGCACTGAACGGCTGTTATAAACCTTACCAATCAACAGATTACGGGCGATGAAACAGGATGCGGTCTCATCATCGGAAAGGCGGTACTGCCGTTTGCGCAGCAATACATTGCCGCCGGTCTCTCCCTGAACATTTGCCAGAAACCGCCCCCGTGGTGTAAAGAAACTCAGGCTGATTTCCCGCTGGGCACAAGCACCCATCAGCTGGGGACTGGCACCGGGATAACTGAAACACACAATGCTTTCCAAAGTATGCAATGGGAAGCGGGCTGCGACAGTTTTATCCTGCTCAATGATCACGTTTTCGCCATCCAAGCGTAGGTAGCTGTTCTCCCGCATCACATAGAGCGTATTGAGCAGCCTCTTCATGGCTCTTGCACCTCTTTGATCGCCTCATGTACATAGTTGGCTGCACTCTTGCTTTGCAGCAATTGCGGAAGGCAGATTTCACGGAGTGAACAACTTTTGCAGCCTGCCTTGCGCTTGACTGTTGGCGTATACCCACGGTCGAAGTACTCATTCATTTCTGAAGCCATTTCGCGTGCCTTGCTGCGCAATGGCTCATCGATAACTATTTCCTCCCTCCTTCGCGTCTCCTCGTAGAAAATCGCACCTCGCGGTACTTGGCAGAGCAACATTTCCTCCAAACAGATAACCTGACAACACAACTGTAAGGCATCTGCCTGAGTCCCAATGCCTTTATTGCCGTGCTTATACTCAATAGGGAAGGGCCGCCAAAGCCCTTCCCTGCCTTTGAGGGTGATGCCTTGTGGGCTGCGATGGAAGTTTACGACATCGCAGGCTCCTTGCAGTTTTAGAGTGTGCGAAAGCACCCTCATACCGCGGGAGATGATCAGGTCTCCCCTGGTCTCCACGCGGGCTTCATCATGTGCGGTTTCGTGCTGGATACGGCCCTCAGCCGTCAGCAAATTCTCATGCCATTGCTGCTCCACATGAATCAACGCCCATTGTCTGCGGCAAAAAACAAAGTGCTGAATGCCGGAGAGGGGGAGATAGTCATCTGAATTGCTCATCTTGGCAGTCTAGGCCGTCAAGGGAAGCCACATCAATCTGGAATTCCTCGTAGCTTGCAGGAGTGTCAACAAGAGGCTTGATCACTAAACTGCGATGCACCTTGGCTGAAGGATACTGCCCGCTTGCACAGTTGTGCTGCCACCACAGCACTCGGCAAACCTCCATGCTGCCATCGGGACGCGCTGCGGAAGCATCGTTTTCGAAAAGTGAACACAGTGCCTCATGCATTCTCTTGGCATCCTCATCCGTGAAGCCTGTCTTTTCCGCCAACTGGCAGTTTATGCTGCCATATAGCACATAAAGACCAAAGTTGACACGGTGCTTGCTGCCCATGGTATCAGAAGCCTTCTTTTCAGCTGTTTCTGAGTTAACGGACTTGGTGATTTGCAAGCTTTCCACTTCTACAGGCAATACACTGAAGGCAGGGTGAAGTGAAACTGGACCGCGTACGCCAACAGAGAGCGTATCACCCTTGAAAGCAAAAACCTGACCAAAGGAGCGCACATCGGTCCACTGTGCACATGCCGCACTGGCATAGGCACGGATATCCTTGTCCCTTGATGCCGCCTTTAGTGCCGCTACGCTGTCTGCACGTTCACGCAAGCTGACAAAACCATCATCTGCACGTTCATCGGACTGGACAAATATTCTCTCACCCATATCCTGCAAGCGATTACGTAACTTACGCTTAATGCATACATCGGACACTTCACCCATGCCATCGTAATTTTCACGCGGACGGTTACCATTGAGTGGATCACCATTTGGATTGGCATGTTTCACTGTGAATATAACAGCAAAGTCCACCTTATTCTTAAGCGTTGCCATTGTCTTCCTCCTCCAATTCATTCTCTTTGTTATAGTTTCTCAAAGCAAGCGATTGACTGCTGAATCCAAGCAAATACTGTTCATCCAAGGGATCGTTCATAAAGTTCGCTTTACCAAGGAGAGCGACGATTTGCATCATCTGAGTGTTCCACCTGTTTACAAGGCCTGGTTTGTTCAATTGGCGAAAATAGCTTTGCAGTTTCAAGCTCAGTTGAGCCCAGGTCTTGGCGGGCCGAATAGTAAACTGATGCATCATGCGTTCGGCATTGGTTTGGCGGTGAGTGTTTTCTGATATGTACTGAGCGTAACTCTCAATATGCTGTGCATAGGCAAGAAGCCGACCAAAGAGATAGCTGCGGTCAAGATTGTTTTCATCCAAGGTCATATCCCATATACCTCCTCTTTTCTCCAACAAGTGCTTTCGTACAACTGCACAGGCGATACTAATGGCTTTCTGCCACTCCCAATTGTCCATGGCAAAGGGACTTCCTGCCCTTCTGACAAGGCTCCACCTGATGTCAGGTGGAATGGGCATACCGTCGACGATACAGCGCAGCAATCTTTCCACTGTCGCTTTGATCAACTTGTCCGAGGCATTGCTGCCATATGCAGCAAATGCAATATCCCTGGGAGCCGGTGCTCCTATAAAGGTTTTTCGCTTTTTATCCTGGAACTTGTAGGTGTGCAGCCAAGCGCAGCTTTCATGCCAGGCCTCAATCCTGCGCAGAAAGTCCGTACCTGCAATTTCCCGATAGAAGATGACAGCCATCCGTCCCGGTGTCGCTGCATCTATCCCCATGACCACCACACCATCTGCATCTTGAATTCTGCTGCCATAACCCGCCATTGCATTTTTAAGACGAGTTGAATACTCTCGCCGCAAAGCTTGTACATTTACCTCTTTCGGTTCAGCCTCCTGTGCTTTTTCTATTACTTCACTTGGTGAATCAACACAGGCAAATAGATCCTCGCTGTCATCCTGCAATCTTGGTAAAGGTTGTAGTTTAGTACCCCAGGCTATAAAGACTTGCGAGTCATTTCGATAACCATGGCGGTTGATAAGCCATTTGAGCATATTGTGCGCTTTTTGTGAAGCGTTGTAACCAACACCAACCGCCTGTTTTTCATCATGGAAGCGACCACGAAAAGTAAACCCGCTGCTGTCATTTGCTGAAATCAACTTGGCTTTATCGCCTGTATGACGTAACTTGGACGGGTGATTAAGGGACAGTTTCTCGCTTTGGCCTGATACAAAGCAGATTCCTTTGTTTACATTCAGTGAGGATTGCCAAGCGACGAAGCTATCCGTCACGCTTTGGTCAAGCCATGGCTCGCTGACTATATCATTTGGCAAATGAACACGGAAGCGCACAAAAGCCTCAACTTGATTCAGTCCTGTAATAGCCAACAAGGGGTGTTTAGCCTTCTGTTCATCATTTGGTTTTTCGACCAGTTTGCCTTTCTCTTCCAGCATCACACCCATTTGGATCAAGTCCGAAATCAGAGTGCCTTTTCTAAGGAAATCCCTAACTATACAAACCTTGGGGTGTGCAAAGGGGGAAGCACACCAAGCCTCAATTTGCTCCATATAAGCTTCCCAACCCGGATTTTTGTCACCGCCGTAGAAATGATAGTCACCTGCCACATATTGCAGTTTGTCGTGCAAAGGATGCGGTGCTACCTTGCTGCCCGATCGGCCAATTGACCCTTCAGTGCAGTTTATGACCGTCATCTGGCTGGCTTTGTCCGTGATGGGCTGCGCATGGATGATGTTTGCACTTCGATCAAGCAGCACATCTATTTGAGCATTTTGCGTGGATTGACCAATCATCAGAAGCGGTATCGTTTCCGATGAATCGCCTTCTTCCCTTTTACCCCAAAGCTCGGGGCAATTATCATAGGTTTGGGCTAATACGGATATCCAGCTCATTGACTTCCTCCTTCCCTTTCGTATAGTGCATCAACTGCTTCCATGTCTTGACCGACAACAAAGGGTAACAGCTTTTGCTTACGCAGTGGCTGAACAATAGGACATTTTTCCGGACGAATGAAGTCCACAACGCCATGACGCAAGACAGGCTGCCACAATCTGACACTCATCGCATCGCTTGGCTGTTCATCTGCGTAGGTCAATCCGTGAACCATAAGTCCAAAGGCCAGCTCGTCCACATGATCGTATACTCCCTCACCCTCACCAAAGGTGCAAGGCAGCACATATCCCTGGCATTCACGCGCGCCAAGGAAGATATCGCGCCTGCCACCACGGATAAGCATTCTCTGTGCTATCCAGTAATGCTTGTGCTCGATGCGATCATGTGCAAGATCTGCCCGCTTCAAGTTCCACTCAAAGTGTGCCTTCACTTGATAGTGCACATTTGTCAAATACGTATATATTGATAGGTCGTTGCCACCGGAATACTTGATGGGTCGAATACCCTTGGACTCCGTGCGGATTGAGGTCAGCACACGAAGAGCATCGATGTACCACACGAATGAAGGCTTCCAATAAATCGACTCACAAACACCTTTGAGCGCTTCATATGTTGCCAGGGGGTAACTGAATTTTTCACCGCCCACGCGCGTTATTGGATCACTGAATAAGGCATAGCGACCCGTTAGTTGAAAGCTGATGCTGTTATTGTATTGCATATTTTCACCTCCTTCCAAATGTCTTTTTGTATTGATGTAATATATTATGCGCAATTATGACTCAGTTGTCAAGCCTTTTACATCTTTTCGAAACTTCTTCGCCTGATGTTGTTTGTCCTGTCACTTCATGGTAAAATCTCGTTGTCGCAGGAGACAGCCTGTGTGGATTGAAAATTGTACTGATGCAAGGAAGAAATGGCAACGTTGGTCGCCATTTCTTTAAGTAAAGATATAGTTACCGCTTTCAAAGTGAGGCTCTTCCAAGAGGCCTCGTTTTTTACTGTCATACCACTCCTCTTTCAGAGCGTACGCCCCGCAAGGCAGAAGGAAAACCGCTTCGTCATGTATTAGCTTCTTAAGACGATAATCAAACACATTGACTGCATACTGCTGAGCCTGTCGAAGCAATTCTTTTTCAATATGCAAGGGATTTGCTTTATTCAGATCCAATATCATTTCCGCGCCTGCTTTGTATGGGACGATCACCGCCCTGGCTTGGCTGTCAATAACGTTAAATGCCTTTCCAGCTGTGCTGAAAGCTTGATGAAGAACGCCCTTAGGTTTCGTATGACGATTCTGGTCGAGTGTGCTTGTCCCAATGTTGTTGCATGATAATAAATCAATAAGTGTAGAATTCTGGCTGCTGCCGGAAAGGTGAATTGGATAAGATAAGCTGTCCTGCTGATTGTGAAAGTAGTAGTTATAGTAGCCCGCAATGACGCCAGGCAGCTGCAAGTCATCTGCGTCAGAGCAATCTGACAGTGTAAGAATACAGGCATTCTGTGCCCGCTGTATATCTGGCAGTTTATCCAGAGATTCGTCCGCACTTTGAATGATGTACACTGGCCGAGTGTCAAATTCTCCATGCCTGTTGCAGCGGCCCGCCGTCTGCCAGATGCTGTCCGCTCCGGCTAAAGACCGCACGGCACAGCCAAAGGACAGATCAACGCCGCACTCAATCAGTTGTGTGCTAACGCAGATACATGGCTTGTTTTGAGAATCCTTCAACGCATCAATAATCACCCTGCGGTGAGCGCAGCACATGTCATTGGAAAGTATGTAGAGGCTTATATTTTGCAGCTCAAGAGCAACAAGCGAATCATAAACCTTTCTGGCAGCGGTGCGTGTATTGAGAACCAGAAGCACACTGGTCCATTTTCTTTGTTTATCAAGAACAAAGTCAGCCAATTCCAAAGCAGTCAAACGGCCAAGTTTGCGTTCGTCGATTACCTTGACACGCTTCATCTGTCGGAAAAGTTCATCTGGTTTCTTAAATACGTTGCGCATCGGTGGAAGCGGGTAGATGCGCTCACTAAATGTAGGTTGCGTTGCGCTGGACAACAGTACATCACAGCCACAAAAACCTGTGAGGTAACTGATTGCCATATTAAATAAATGCGTCAATCTGGGCGGGATTGTCTGCACTTCATCAAATATGATGACCGCGTGTTCAAGCGCTCGCATACGGCGAGCCGCCTTGCCCGTTCCCAAGAACAATGCGTTAAAGAATTGCACCTGCGTCGTCAAGATAATATCGGCATCCCAGCGTTCCGCTAGCAGAAGCTGCAGTTCTTCCTGTGTGTCGCTTCCCTCTGCTTTGGCGTTTAGATATTCATCCTGAATGATATTGCTATGGTGCAAAAGCAGTTTGAGTTTGTCCCTGTGGTTTTTAAAAATATCCTGATATTCTGCATAGACTTGGTCCAGAATAGTTGTGTAGGAAACAACATAGAAAATGCGCTTGCAACCCTCAAGGCTGTTGGCCCGCTCCAGCGCCCAGCGCAAGGAAGCCAGCGTTTTACCTCCACCGGTCGGTGCATGCAACGCAAAAAGCTTGTTTGGCCAAGCAGCGGCATTCTTGCACTGCATTGAAATATCCGCACGAATCCGATTGATGTATCCATTGTTTGGGAATGCTGCTATTCGATGCTCCAATGATTTCAAGAGCAGTGTCCAATCAGGCGCAAGTGCTTCCGGCTGCACAAGAAGCCTTCCCAACGAAAAATTGGCTGCGTCCAGTCTGTCTGCATCAATCAAGGCTGTATAGCAGTGTCGAGTGAGCAGTCCCAGCAGGAGTTGCTGTGACTGCAATTGTTTCGTTCCGCAGTGTACACAAGCCGCTTTTATCTGACGCAGGGCGGACACAAGTTCCTCACACGTTTTCTGCCATAGGAGTATCAGTTGCGCACGAGGCATGAACTCATCAAGTGAAGCAAGTATGCTCTCTTTGTGCTCAGGTTCCTTTATGCATATATCCGCAAGATAACGGTCCTCACCATCTGTTGTAACGGCGTCCATCAGGTAACCATGATGCGCTTGGATAACCATGCATACCAATTGCAGGGATAGATGTTCCGGTGGTGTGCTTGCAAGCGGGCTCAGAAGCTGATAAATAATTCTTGACGCAGGCGGCGCATGCGGTAAGCCAAGCGGTTTGCGTGTAGCTTTTCCATTACTGTCAAAATAAAGCTGTCTTTCAGCATCCAAAGCAGTTTGCCAGGCCTCTGAGCCTTTTCCAATATCATGCAGCCATCCCAAAAGAAGCCCCAGGCTTTCAAGTCCGAAGGGACGCAAGTTTTCTGCTGTCTTTGCAGCTGTGTTGCTGCTGTGTTGCACAAGGGTCTGAACTCGCTTATACTCATCATCGTATCTTGCTATTGGCAAGAAAGATGCATTCATGACAGGCAGCCTCCTCATGATTGATGACTCTCAATGGATATAACTTGGATTGTCAATTGATAGTAATCACATCGAGCAGAACTGTCAACCAGATAAATAATGAGATTGGCAACCAAACGAGGAAATTGTATACTTTCTCTGACTTGGCAGACATGGAGGAAATCCACATGGACGAACAGGCGATCCGCAGGCTGTTGGAAGAAAAAGGCGCGCTGCGCGTCGGGCACTTTTTGCGCGCGTCGGGCCGGCACAGCGACCATGATGTGCAGTGCGCCAGGCTGTTTGAGCAGGCCGATACAGGCGCGCTGATAGGGCAGCTGCTCGCGCGGCGCTTTGAAGGCAGCGGCGCGCAGCTGGTGCTGAGCGCGGCGCTGGGCGGCCTGCTGCCCGGCTATGAGGTCAGCCGCGCGTTGCAATTACCCTTTGTCTACTGCGAGCGCAAGCACGGCGCGCTGACCCTGGGGCGCGGCTTTGACATCGCGCGGGACAGCCGGGTGCTGATCATTGAAGACGAGCTGCAGACAGGCACCAGCGTACGGGAAATGATAGAAATCGTCAAAGCCCTGCAGGGCCACGTGGCGGGCGTAGGCTGCATCGTGGACAAGTCGGGCGGAAGCCTCCGCTTCTCCGTCCCCTTTGAAGCCCTGGCAAGGTGCAAGGTCGCCAACCATCCCGCCGAACAATGCCCCTTGTGCCGGCAGGGCCTTGCGCTTGAAGCGGCCGGCGCGCTCAGGCAGACGGGACATCCGGACTAATCTGCCGTATCTCCCCCTGTGTCACGGTGATCAGCAATGCCTTTTGATCGGTATAGGTCACAAAGCCGGGCGGACTGCCGCCGGGCTTTTTCACATATTTGCGCAGCGTATAGTCGACGGTTACCTGCCGGCCCCGTCCTTTTGAATAATAGGCGGCAAGGCGGGCCGCGGTGAGCAGGGTGGCGTCGGGCGCCTGCCTTCCCCCGGTGCGCACGATGACGTGGGATCCGGGGCTGTCCTTGGCGTGCAGCCAGAGGTCGGTGCCCTGCGCCTGTTTGAGCAGGCGCTCGTTTTGCAGGCTGTTCTTGCCAACCAGGATGTCCATGCCGTCGGGGGAGACAAAGGCGAGCGGCGCGCTTTCCTTCTCTTTGCGGCGGCCCTTGGGCTGGGGCTCCGCCTTGATGATGCCGGCCTCGCGCAGCGGCTCCTTGATCTCACTGATCTCCTGCACGGTCTGGGCGTTTTCCACGCTGTACAAAGCGTCTTCAATCAAAGCCAGCTGCGCCAGGCCAAGCTCCTTTTGCCGGGCGGCGGTCAGCTTGGCGACATTGGCTTTGCGGTATTTTTTGTAATAGCGCTGCGCGTTTGCGGCAGGGCTGAGTGATGGGTCAAGGCTGACTTTCATCTGCGTATCGTCATAATAATTGGGCAGCAGCGCCTCACCGGCTCCCTTTGGCACCAGGTGGGCAAAGGTAGTTAGCAGTTCGCCTGCCACACGGTATTCCTCCGTGCGCGCCGCGTTTTGGATCTCCTCTTCCTGCAGGCTCAGCTTCTTGAGCACGCGCTCCTGGGCGGTCTTCAGCGTGCGCTTGAAGGACGCCGCGCGCTGCATCAGCCTGTCATGGCGGTCCCGCTCATAATACAGCTTGTCCAGGGCCTCCGACAGGCTGGCAAACGGCAGCTGCCTCGTTTTGTCCAGGCTGAGGAAAGCAAAGGGCAGCGCTTCCTTTGGAAGCCCCTCGCTGTCCATATAGAGCATCGGAGACGCCATATCAGGCAGCTGCCGCAGGAACACGGCCAGGCTTTGACCAAGCCGGTCCAGGGGGAGCGCGTGCAGCTGCGGCTGCTCCTGCCCCGTCAGGCGAAAAATGATCTCGCTTGCTGCGGCGGCGCCAAGCCCCGATACCACCGCCGCCAGCGCCCTGTCCGCGCGCCCGCCTTCAAGCAATAAACGCCCGGTCAGTTCCTCCGCATTGGCCGCCTCGGGCGCCAGCTTGTCCTGCACGGGCGGCAGCTCAAACACAGCGCCCGGCAGCATGCGCCGCACGCGGCTCATCTCATCGGTCACATGGCGCAGCGAATCGATGATCTGCCCGTCCTGCACCAGGCTCAGGTTGGTATGGCGTCCCATCGCCTCAAAATACAGCTGCTTTTCCCTGATCTCCCCCATCTCGTCCGCCGCGCTGACATCGATGCGGATCAGCCTGTCGCCGCCCATCTGCGTGATGGCGATAACGCGCCCGCCTGCCAGGTGCTTGCGCATGAGCATGCAAAACATGGGCGCCTCCATCGGGCTTTCATAGCTGTGCCCTGTCAGGTGGAGCCGCGTGCCGGTGGGGCTGGCGTTGATCAGCAGCTTATGGTTGGCACCTCCCGAGCGCACCGTGATGAGCACCATGTCCTTCTCGGGCTGCGCGACACGGTCGATGCGCCCGCCCTGCAGCAGACCGTTCAGTTCACGGGCCACAAAGCCCAGGGTCAGTCCGTCAAGCGCCATTGGGACCCTCCGTTTCAGTGAATGTTTGATGTATCGTGTCCCGTGGGTATAAGATAGTATGCAAACCTTGAAAGGACGTAAAATGATGGAAAAGAACGCAAAGTTGGCCTTGAGCCGGGAGCTGCCCCTGAGCCGCGCGGAAGCCTGGGCCTGGCTGAGTGACAACGGCAGATTGGCCAAATGGTACGGGACCTGGCGCCTGGAAGGCGACAGGCTCTTTATCCGCTTGCTTCAGGAAGAAGACCAGCCCGAGATGGAGGGCCGCCTGACGGCTTATGTGGACGAGCGGATGCTCCAAGTGAAAATGGGTACGGATGACGCCGCATGGGTAGTCCGGGTCGGCCTGGAGGACGCCGGGGCGGGCACCTTGCTGACCCTCAGCCAGGATCTGACCGGCGGCCCGGACGATCCCTGGCTGGAAGCCGGATGGAATTTTTACCTGGATTGCCTTGTCGCAGCCACCCAAAACAAGGCGCTGCCGAAGTTCGCGGATTACGCCCCGCAGCCGCAGGAGGGCGGTCAGGCCGCAACCTGACCCTTATTTCGCCGTATCACCCACGACCGCCCTGATGCGGCGCACGCCTGCAGAAGAGCTTTCTTCCTTCTGGATCTTGAAGCCGCCCAGCTCGCCGGTGTTGCTGACATGCGGGCCGCCGCAGATCTCCTTGGAGAAATCGCCCATCGTATAGACGCTGACGCGCTCGCCGTACTTTGACTCGAACAAGCCGATGGCGCCGTCGGCCTTCGCCTCGTCCACCGTCATCTCTTCCTTGATGACGGGCGCCTTGGACGCGATGACCCGGTTTACAATGTCCTCGACCTCCTGGACCTCTTCAGAAGTCATCCTGCGGCCAAAGGTGAAGTCAAAGCGCAGGCGTTCGGCGGTGATGTTGCTGCCTTTTTGGTGCACCTCATCCCCCAGCACCAGGCGCAGCGCCTTGTGCAGCAGATGGGTCGCGGTATGAAGCTTGGTGGTCTCCTCGTCATGGTCTGCCAGGCCGCCCTTAAAGCGCTGCTCGGCGCCCGCCTGGCTGGTCAGCTGGTGCTGCTTGAAACGGGCAGCGAAATCATCCTCATCCACTTTGAGCCCGTGCTCGCGCGCAAGCTCCATGGTGATTTCCACGGGGAACCCGTAGGTGTCATACAGTTTGAAGGCATCGCGGCCGCCAATGGTCTTGAGGCTGTGGATGAAGCCTTCGGCTTTTTGCCGGAAAGACGCGATGGTTTCCATCGCTTCCACGAAGCGGTCCAGTTCCCCCTTCATCTGCTCGGCTTCGGGCGTGGGGCGCAGCGTGGAGCCGACATTCCTCGCCTCTTCCTGCGCCTGTTTCAGGCTCAGCAGGTTTTCGGGCGTGAAGAGCGTCTCGCGCAGCGTCTGCTGCAGCTGCTTGAAGGTATCGGTCATCTGGCCCAGGCGGCCGATGGCCTTTTCAAATTCCTTGAGACCCTGGTTGAGCGTGCGCTGGAAACGCTTTTCCTCAAGCAGCAGCTGCTCAATGACAAAGGAACGGTTGCGTTCAAGTTCGGGATAGACTTCCTGATACTGGTCAATGATGGTCATGGCGATCTCTGCCGTAAAGCCGTCCTGCAGGGCCAGGTTCCTGCCCCAGCGCACCGCGCGCCTGATCAGGCGGCGCAGCACATAGCCCTGGTCCACGTTGCTGGGGCTGACCCCGCGGGCGTCGCCCAGGATAAAGGTGGCGGTGCGCAGATGGTCGGCCACGATGCGAAACGCCCTTACGCCCTGCTCATCCGCGCCCTGGTATTTCAGCCCGCTCAGCTCTTCGATCTTCGCGATGATATCGGCGAACAGGTCCGTTTCATACACGGTGGCTTTGCCGGTCAGCACACCGATCGTGCGCTCAAGACCCATGCCGGTATCGACGTTCTGGTGCGCCAGGGGGATATAGCTGCCGTCTTCCTGCTTGTTGTACTGCATGAAGACGTCGTTCCATATCTCCAGATAGCGGCCGCAGCTGCAGGCGGGCGAGCAGTCCGGGCCGCAGGGCGGCCTGCCCGTGATGATGAACATTTCCGTATCCGGCCCGCAGGGGCCGGTCAGCCCCGCCGGGCCCCACCAGTTGTTCTCCTTGGGCAGATAGAAGATCCTGTCTTCGGGCACGCCGCAGGCATGCCATAGCGCGTGGCTCTCTTCATCGCGGGGCGCGTTCTCATCGCCGGCAAAGACACTGACGGCCAGCTTATCCGGGTCAATCCCCAGCCAGTCGGGCGAGGTCAGGAATTCCCAGCTCCAGGGGATCATCTCCGCCTTGAAGTAGTCGCCCAGGCTCCAGTTGCCCAGCATTTCAAAGAATGTCAGGTGGCTGCCGTCCCCCACATCGTCGATATCGCCGGTGCGGATGCACTTTTGCACGTCGCACAGGCGATTGCCCGCCGGGTGGGGCCGGCCCATCAGGTAGGGCACCAGCGGGTGCATGCCCGCCGTGGTGAACAGCACCGTGGGGTCATTCTCGGGAATGACGGAGGCGGACGCGATCACTGCGTGGCCCTTCTGCTCAAAAAAGGTCAGGAACAGGCGGCGCAGCTCATTGGCGGTCATGGTCTTCATGCGGAAAACTCCTTCAAATCAACTATACGATATTGACAAACTGCAGCAGCACCTTCAGCGCGCCGTCCATGTCGCGCATGTCGATGACCTCGCAGGCGGAATGGACATAGCGGCAGGGGATCGACAGCGTGCCCGAGGGGATGCCGCCGCGGGTGTGCTGGATGGCCGCGCCGTCGGTGCCCCCAAAGGGCAGCACCTCGCGCTGGACAGGGACATCGGCCGCTTCGGCCGCGTCAAACAGCGCGTCGCGCACCATGGGGGTGGCGATCATCGAGCGGTCCATGATCTTGACCGCGGGGCCCGCGCCCAGCTTGATATCGGGTATCTTGGTCTCGGGTGTATCGCCCCAGGCCGTCACGTCAAGCCCCAGGCCGATATCGGGGTTGAGCGCGTAGGCGGCAACCGAGGCGCCGCGCGTGCCGACTTCCTCCTGGGTGGAAAACACGCCGATGATGGTGTTCTTCTGGTCCTCCGCGTAGAGCAGCAGCTCAACCAGCAGCGCGCAGGCGCAGCGGTCATCCATGGCCGGCGACGCCACGCGGTGCTTGCCCAGGGTGAAAATGTCGGGCGCGTAGACGGCGATGTCCCCCACCTGCACCATGCCGCGCGCCTCCTGGGCATCCGCGGCGCCGATATCGATGAACATATCCTTGATCTCGGGTTTGTTGCTCTCCACCGGCTGGCTGAGCAGCACGCCCTCAATGCCGTTTTCAAAGGCCACATGGCGGTACTCGCTCATGATGCGGCCAATGCCGCCCACCGAAGAAACCCGCAGGAAACCTTCCTTTTCGATGCTGGTGACGATCAGGCCGATATGGTCCATGTGCGCGGACACCATGATGCGCTTGGCGTTGTCGTCCTTGCCGTATTTCTCCACGATCAGGTTGCCCAGCACATCGGTCCTGATGCTGTCCACATGGCCGTGCAGCATGGTCTTGACCGCTTCCGCCACATTGTGCTCGCTGCCCGAGGGCCCCCAGGCGGTCAATAGGGTTTTGAGTGTATCGCGTAACATCCCGGATGATCCTCCCTTAGAGATTGTTGAGATATTCCTGGGCCAGGGCAAACTGCGCATCCACATCGGACAGCTTGCAGACGCTTGCGCCCGAGTGGATATAGCGGCATGGCACGCTGAGCACGACAGTCCTGGCGCCTTCGCCCGTCTGCTGGAAACTGCCCGCGTCGTTGCCGCCGGTCACGCCCTGCTTGATCTGATGGGGAATGCCCGCTGCCTCTGCCAGCGAAACCATTTGGCGGAAAAGTTCGCGGTTGGCGATGCTGGCATGGTCCATAAAACTGACGGCCACGCCCTGGCCTGCCCGGCAGACATGGAAACGCGGCGCCACGTCGCCCAAATCGTTGGCAGCGGTGCCCTCCAGCACAATGGCTGTCGCGGGCTGACGGTGGAAGGCCGCGCCTTGGGACCCCCGAAGGCCAACCTCTTCCTGCGATACAAAGCAGCAGGTCAGGTCCCCCTCATAAGTGCCCTCCAGCAGGCGAAGCAGGTTGAAGCAGCCCACGCGGTCATCCAGCGCCTTGGCGCAGACAAAACCTTCGCCAAAGGGCGTATAGGGCGTGTCAAAGACGGCGTAGCTGCCCAGAGGGCACAGCTTCTGCGCTTCCTTCTGGTCCTTTGCGCCGATATCGATGTACAGCTGCTCATAGTCCAGCACTTTTTGCCGGTCAGCCGCCGTCTGCAGGTGGATTGCCATGGCGCCGATGACGCCCGGCACCAGGTCTTCCCCCACCAGCACCCATTTGGATACGACCGCGCGGGGATCGATGCCGCCGATGGGGCGGAAGTTCAGCAGGCCGTCATCGGTGTGGCCGGCGATGATGAAACCCACCTCATCCATGTGCGCCGAGAACAGGACGGCGGGCTTATCGGGATTTGTGCCCTTCTTGAAGCATATCACATTGCCGGCGCGGTCTATCCTGACCTCATCGCACAAGGGCCCGGCCGCCTGCATGATAGCCTTGCGCAGGGGACCTTCATTGCCCGAGGGGCCGTGCAGGGCTGTCAACTGTTTTAGGTCCATAAGCTTTCCTCCCAGCCGGCATCCACCGCCGCCGCAAAGTGGGCAAGCAGCCTTGCCCCTTCCTCCAGCGTACGCATTTCAAGGAGCTCAACGGTGGTGTGCATGTATTTGAGCGGCAGCTCCAGCAGGATGGTGGGGATGCCGTCCCGCTGGATGGCCAGGCTGTCCGCGTCGGTGCTGGTCGTGCGCGGCACAATGGCGGTTTGCACCTGGATGTTGTTGCGCTTGGCCACTTCCATCAGTTTGGCGCGCAGCACGGGATGCAGGTAGGGCCCCTGGCTTGCCACCAGGGAATCCAGCTCATGCGTCCTCAGCTTTGGCGCGCCGGGCGTCTGGGCGTGGCAGACATCCAGCGCCACGCCGAAATCGGGATCCACGCTGTGGCCGGCCATCCCGGCGCCGTAGGAGCCGATCTCCTCCTGGCAGGTGGCGACAAAGTAAAGGTCAGCCTTGTGCTTCATGTCACCCAGCAGCTGCATCGCGCGGTAGAGGATGGCAACACAGGCGCGGTCATCGGCGGTCTTGGTGGCATAGCGGCCGTTTTGCAGGGCGGTGAATCGCGCCTCCAGCGTCACCAGGTCGCCTATGCGCACAAGTTCCTTCACGCGTCCGGCCGGCAAGCCCAGGTCGATGTAAAGATCCTCGCGCTTGTAGTTCTTTTCGCTCTCCTCTTTGCTCAGCAAATGGGGGGCCTTGGCGCCGATCACGCCAAAGAGCGTCTGTTTGCCGTACACCTGCACGCGCATGCCGGGCAGTATGCGCGGGTCGACACCGCCCACATTGCCCATGCGCAGGCTGCCGTCATCCTCGATCTTCACCACCATCAGGCCGATCTCGTCCAGATGGGCGCAAAACATGACTTTGGGCCCCTGGCCCCGCTTGCGCGCGATCACGTTGTTGAGTTTGTCTATCTTGACTTCGTCACAGTAGGGGCGAAACGCGGCGGCAATGTATTCAGCCGCCTGCCCCTCGCTACCTGTCAGCCCGGGCAGGGCCGTGACTGCCTTCAGGAATTCCTCTGTGTGCATCCACGCCATCCTTTCATCGCGCAAAGCGAGCCGCCTTGCGCCGCTCGGCACAGTATAGCATCAAGCAGGAACGTTTACAATGATAGGCAATTGGGGTATAATGGGAGCATGAGAGGGGGTGGGCCGGATGAAACGCAGGAAGGTGCTGCTGACGGTAACGGGGGTAACCAGCGACTTTGGGGAGACCGATGACGCCATGCGCCTGGTCACCACCGGCACGCTCACCAGGGATAAAGATCAGTGGAAACTCCGCTATGAGGAGAACCAGATCGATTCCAACGAGAAACGCCGCATCACCATGACCATGGACGACGGCGTCGTCACCATGGCGCGCGACGGCGCCTGGGGCACCAACATGGTGTTCCAGCAGGGCCGCCGCTTCGAAACCAGCTACAACACGCCCTTTGGCGCCTTTGGCATGGGGATTTTCCCCACGCAGGTCAACTACTCGGTGGATGACACGGGCAGGGGCGAGGTGTCGCTCAAGTACCAGCTGGATATCCAGGGCCAATTCACCTCGGTCAACGACCTGAAGATCAGCTTTTCCGAAAACAAGCAGGCATGAGCCTGCCTTGTCCCCGGCAAGCCGCCGGCATCATCATCGCGCCCTGCCTGGTCCAGCGAGACAGGGCAGGGCGCGCGCTTTTTATCAGCGATTACCCGCGCAGGCTGGCGCATGGGGAGAAAGCCGCGGCTGAAGCCAGGCTGACAGCCGCGGGCTATGTGCTGACGCCCCTGGACGGCCTGACGCTGCTGGATTACAGTCCGTCCGCATATCAGGCCTGTTATGAAGCGCTGCCCCCGGCGCGGCTTCCTCCCTTTGGCACGGTCGATCCCGCGCTGTGGGGAATGTGCCGCATCCTGATGCGGCATGAGTGCGGCTATGCCCTGCAGGATGCTGATGTGCTGCGCCGGGCGATGCGTTTGCACCTGCTTGACCGTGAACAGGCGCTGTACACGCTGCTTGCCGAGTCACTGGCAGATGCCCTGCGGGAACTGCGCGGCCCGCCCGCATATGGCGCGCGGCTGCTGGCCCTGCGCCTCAACAAGCCCCATGACATTAAAGGAGGGAGTTCACCATGCTGATCAGCTATCACGGTCACTCGGAGTTCCTGATCGAAACCGCTTCGGGCCTGCGCATCCTGACCGACCCCTTTGACCCCGCCATCCCCTTTCCCTTCCGCAAGACAAGCGCCGACATCGTGACCGTCAGCCACGCCCACCATGACCATGAGCACCTGGACAAGGTGGAGGGCCGGCCGCAGGTGATACGCGAGGGGGGTGAGCACCATCCGCATAAAAACATCAAGGTCACCGGCCTGCCCAGCTGGCATGACAAGGAAAAAGGGGCGAAGCGAGGTCCCAACACCATCTACCTATTCCAGTTTGAAGGCTTGCGGCTGGCGCACCTGGGCGACCTGGGGGACCTGCCCGATGAAAAGGTCCTGGAGGCGCTTGAATTCCTTGACCTTGTCTTTGTGCCCGTCGGCGGCACTTACACCATCGACGCGAAGCAGGCCGTTGAACTGATGGCGCGCATCAGGCCGCGCGTCATCGTGCCCATGCACTACAAGCTGGGCCAGCAGGGCCTGCAGGCCCTTTCCCAGCTTGACAGCTTCCTCGAGGCGATGCTGCCGCTGCGCCCCTGGGTGCAACCTCTGCTGCGTTTCACGCAGGAAGACATCAGCCAGGTTCCGCCTCTGGTGGTGCTGGAAGTGACTTAATTACACACCCGGATGAAAGGCGGATTCCCATGGAGATCAATATCTGCGACAGGTACGACGGGGACGAGCCCTGCCGGAATGTGGATGTCATTGAATATGACGCCGGGCAAAGCCGCGCCTATCAGGTGGATGCCTATAGTGCGGAAGGCCTGGCGAAGCTGTCCGATATCCCCCAGGGCAAGATCCGCTGGATAAACGCAGACGGGCTGTATCCGCCCGATCTGCTGGAGACCCTGGGCAAAGCCTTTCATATTCATCCCCTTGTCATCCATGGCGTCGTCAACACGGACCAGAGGGCCAAGGTGGATGTGTATCCCGAGTTCCTGCACATCGTGGCCAAGATGATCTACTTCCGGGATGATACGATGATGGTGGAGCACATCAACTTCCTGCTGGGTAAAAACTATGTCATCACCCTTGGTGAAACCCAGGGCGATGTATTTGACGCCATCCGCGGCTGGATCAACAGCGAGGGCGCCCATGTCCGGCAGTCCGGCGCCGATTATCTGATGTACCTGCTGCTTGACGCGATTGTGGAAGGCTACTTTGACGTCCTTGAAACGCTCAACGAGAAAACGGACGCGCTGGAAGAGCTGGTGATGGCCGATACGCGCCAGGAGCACCTGCACGCGATACGGGAAATCAAAAAGGCGCTGCTCAAGGTGAACAAGTACATCTGGCCTTTGAGGGATGTGGCTTCCCTGATGGGCAAGGAGACAGTGCAGTTTATCCAACCGGCAACGGAACCCTACCTGCGCGATGTGTACAACCATATCGTACAGGCGATCGATTCAACGGAAACCAGCCGGGAGCTGCTGTCCAGCCTCACCGACCTGCATATCTCCAATATCAGTTACAAGCTCAACGAGATCATGAAGGTGCTGACCATCATCTCCACTCTCTTCATCCCCCTGACATTCATCGCGGGGGTCTACGGCATGAATTTCCGCTATATGCCGGAGCTGACCCAAAGGTGGGGTTATCCTGTTTTCTGGCTGGCCATGATCATCATCGCCGCGTGGATGATGTACTTCTTTAAAAAGAAGAAGTGGTTTTGACCCTGCCGCTCAGCGGCCAAGCTCCCTGTTCAGGCTGGCAGAGGCCTTTGTATCCCCCAGCAGGATAAACCCGTTGAGTTTCTCGCCCACATACAGCATCTTGGTGTACTGGAACAGCTCGCTGTTTTCCATGATATTCTCGTACAGCCGCGCCAACTGGTCCGGCTGCAGGTCCTTTTCCTCTATCGTGCCCGCCGACGCGATGTGCGTTCCCATGGTGTTGACAAAATACGGCGGTATGGGCATCGCGTATTCCCTGTCGCCGCCGGCGGCGTTTTCCCCCGCGACGGCGCCCTGTTTGCCCGCGACCGTCCATAAGCTGTACCAGCGCCCGTTGGCCACCGCGCAGTCTCCAGCCGCGTAAATATCCGTCACATTGGTGCGCATACGGGAGTCGACCACGATGCAGCGGTCAACAGCGACGCCGCTGCCCTCAAGCATCTCCGTGCGCGCGTGGACACCCGCGGATATCAGCACCAGGTCGGCGGGGAATTCACTACCGTCCTCCAGGCGGACGCCGGCGGCTTTGCCGTTTTTATCGGCATAGATCTCGGCGATGTAAGCGTTGGTGGTGACAGAAGCCCCTTCTTTTTCCACCTGTGCCGTGAACAGCTCGGCCGAGCGCTCGTCCAGCTGGCGCATCATCAGGCGCGGCAGCCGCTCAAGGATAGCACTTTCCAGGCCCCTTTTGTGGAAGGTGTACGCAGCCTCCAGCCCCAGCAGGCCGCCGCCGACTACGATGCAGCGTTTTGCCTGCAAGATGCGCCTTTCAATGCGCAGGGCGTCGGCCATGGTCCACAGGGTTTCGACCCCATCCAGGTCGGCGCCATTGGTCGGGGGAATATAGGAATAGCTCCCTGTCGCAAGGATGAGCTTGTCATAGCCGTATATCTGTCCATCCGACAACAGGACCTGCTTGTTTTGCGGTTTCAAGGCGGTGACTTTTGAATTCAGCCTCAGATCGAATCCCCGGTCCCGATACCAGGCCTCCGGATGCAGGAAGAGCTTCTCCCCCGCGGCGGGATCTGCCAGGACTTCACAAAGGCGCTGCCGATAGTAGGGATAAAAGCCGTCTTCCGACAGTAGGGTGATTTCACAGCCCGGGTCCCCGGCGCGCGCTGCCTCGGCGGCCGACAGCCCGGCAATGGAACTGCCGATGATCAGGATTTTGAGTGCTGACAAGGAATTTTCCTCCTTCGCGCGGAAACAATGCTGAACCTGATTATCATAGCATAAACCATCCCGTATGGACGCAACGCCGTAAAAAAAGCGCGGCACATTTCTGTGCCGCGGTGCGTGTTATCAAGGACTATCCCGGCGCTTGCCGGAAATTCGGTCTATTCGTTGCGATAGTAGTTGATCAGGCTGCCGTCCTTGAGGATCTGCCTCTCGTCAGCAGTCAGGCCGCCCAGGCGAAGCGTCAGGCGGCGGACCTGGCCGTCCCTGACGGCGCAGGCCGGAATGCTGTCGGCGAAATCGCTTATCATTTTGCGCAGATGAGGCACCAGCACATACTCCCCCTCAGCCAGGTCTTCATCGCACAGGAAGGGGAAGATTCCCCAGTTGATGAGGTTGGAACGGTAGCGCTTGGTAGCGTACTCACGGGCAAAGTTGGCGCTGCCGCCCAGCACGCGCTGGCAGCTGGCCGCCTGCTCCCTGGCGGAGCCGTCGCCGGGCTTGACTGCATAGACGGCGCTGCCCATCACCATGTCTTTCAAATCGATGGTCAAGCCATCCTGTTTCTTGATAGCTTCAAGCGCGGCCTGCGCCTCCCCGTCAAGTTCGCCTTTTTCAAGCGCCATGCGCGCTGCGTTAATGGCCTTTGCGCGTCCGACATAGCCGGGATCGCGGCGGCTGAGGGTGAACTCCGCCAGGCGCAGGGGGTCGGAACGGTAGGAAGAGGTCTCGCCCGAGGGGATCAGTTCATCGGTCGTGGTGACAGGATCGAGCAGGGAGGCAGCCACCTTGACCAGCAGATGCTCCTTGAGGGCGGGCATCTCAGGCCAATCCTTGATGTTGGGGCCCATCACAAGCTCAACCGTGGGATCGGCTTTCCCTGCCTTGAATACACGGCGCTCATACAGCTGCCTGTCATAATGATAGGGCGGGAAACCCTCATCATAGTCGATTTCGTCCGCGGGCGTCAGGATGCCGCCGTTCCTTGCGGTAGCGGCGATGCTGCGGGCGTCCATCAGGGCAACGTAGGTCAGCTGCCCATCTCCGGGCTTTGAACCCTCGCGGTTGATGAAGTTGCGCGTGGTATGGCGGATGGAGAAAGCGCCGTTGGCGGGCGTATCGCCGGCGCCAAAGCAGGGGCCGCAGAAGGCTTCGCGCATCATCACGCCGCTTGCCAGCAGCTCGGCGCTCACGCCTGCGCGGGCCAGGGCCAGGTTGGCCGGCTGGCTGCCGGGATAGACGCTCAGGGTAAAGCGGCCGCTGCCCGGCGTATGGCCCTTCATGATGTTGGCCACCGTGCAGACATTGTCGTAGGTGCCGCCGGAACAGCCTGCCACGATGCCCTGATCGGCATGGAAACCCTTGTCATCCAGTTTGTCGGTCAATGGGGGCAGCTTCAGGCCAGGGAACTGTCTTTGGGCCTCCGCCTCCACGCCCCGCAGAAGCTCCTGGGCATTGGCCAGAAACTCCCTGACGGTATAGGCGTTGCTGGGATGGAAGGGCAGGGCGATCATCGGCTCAACCTGTGAAAGGTCAAGCTCAATCAAGCGGTCGTACAGGGTCAGCGCCTCAGGTTCCAACGGCGCGTAATCCGCTTCCCGCCCGTGCAGCCGGTAATTGGCCCTGACCGCCTCGTCCGTGCGCCAAACGGAACTCAGGCAGGTGGTTTCCGTCGTCATCACGTCGATGCCATTGCGGTATTCCACAGGCAGGCCGCTGACACCCGGACCAATGAACTCCATCACGCGGTTTTTGACGAAGCCGCCCTTGAAGGTCGCCTTGCACAGGGCCAGCGCGACATCCTGTGGCCCCACGCCGTGGCGGGGCGCGCCGGTCAGGAGCACGCCCACGATCTGGGGCATGTCAAGGTCATAGGTCCGGCCCAGCAGCTGCTTGGCCAGCTCGCCGCCGCCCTCGCCAATGGCCATTGTGCCCAGGGCGCCGTAGCGTGTATGGCTGTCCGAGCCCAGGATCATGCGCCCGCAGCCTGTCATCTCCTCGCGGTTGTAGCTGTGGATGACAGCCAGGTTGGTGGGCACATAGGTGCCGCCGTAACGTTTGGCGGCGGACAAAGCGAATACGTGGTCGTCCTCATTGATCGTGCCGCCAACCGCGCACAGGCTATTGTGGCAGTTGGTCAGCACATAGGGCATCGGAAAGGCCTTGAGACCGCTGGCGCGCGCCGTCTGGATGATGCCCACATAGGTGATGTCGTGGCTGGTGAGCGAATCAAAGCGCAGGCGAAGCTTCTCCGGGTCACCCTGCTTGTTGTGCGCCTGCAAAATACGCCGGGAAATGGTGCCCTCTTTGGCCTTCTGCCTGTCCAGCCCCTGCGCTTCATCATTGGTCAGCAGGGTCCTGCCGTCTTTGACAAAAACACCGTGATCATGCAGCTTAATCATCAGCGCCCCCCTGGTTGATGGGATCGATCTCCCTGATGACATCCAGGATGGTGCCGTCACGGGCTTCCATGATAGCCACCACGCGGTCCTTGAAGGGCAGGGGATCCGGGGTGCCCACGATAGCGTAGGCCTCCTGCTGCAGCTGCTCAATGGTCTTCAGCGGCAATTTGGTCTTTTGAAGCGCCTCCAGCAGATCGGGGCGCAGCGGATTGACCGCGATGCCATAATCGGTCACCACCACATCGACGCATTCGCCCGGGGTGGTGACGGTGACAACTTGCTCACACACGGTCGCCATGCGGCCGCGCACCAGGGGGGTGACGATGATGGTGCACTTGGCGCCTGCCGAGGTATCGGGATGGCCGCCCGGCGCGCCGCGCAGCACGCCGTCGGAGCCCGTGATGACGTTGACGTTGTAGTCTGTATCCACTTCCAGCGCGGCCAGGATCACGTAGTCCAGCTTGTTCACAAAGGCGCTCTTGTTGCTGGGGCTGGCGTACTGCGAAGTGGAGATCTCAAAGTGCCTGGGATGGGTCTGGACGGATTCAACCGCAGTGATGTCAAAGTCCTGCGTATCAACAATAGCGCCTACGAGCCCCTTGTTGAGCAGGTCTACCGCGGGCATGCTGAGGCCGCCCACAATCCAGCCAAGCTTGATGTTATGCTTGACAAGGAGAGGTTCCAGGAAGCGGTTGGCCGCCAGGCTGGGCCCGCCGGCACCGGTCTGGAAGGAGAATCCGTCCTTGAACCAGGGGGTCGCCTCGATGACCTGGGCACAGTACCGGGCCATCAGCAGGTCACGCGGGTCAGTGCTGTAACGCGCCGCGGAACTGGCGATCTTTTTGGGATTGCCGATCTGGTCAACCACAACAACATGGTCCACATAGGTGGCCTCGATGGAGGGCGGAAAGTTGGGGACATCCACCAGTTTGTCGGTGATGACCACGACGTGGTCGGCATACTGGGCATCAACTACCGCGTAACCCAAAACGCCGCAGTCGCTCTTGCCGCCCTTGCCGCGGGCGTTGCCCAGGCAGTCGCAGGTTGGCGCGCCGATGAACGCCACGTCAATGTGCACTTCGCCTTCCTCGATGGCGCGCACACGCCCGCCGTGGCTGCGCAGGATGGCCGGGGTCTTCAGCTTGCCGTGGGAAACCACTTCGCCCATCCTGCCCCGGATGCCGCTGGTCTGGATGCCCGTCACGATACCCTGCTCGATGTATTCGGCCACCGGGTCATGCGCCTGACCCAGGGAGGATGCCGCGATGGTGATGTCCTTGAATCCCATGGCTACGATCTCTTTCATGACCATGTTGACCACGAAGTCACCCTCACGGAAGTGGTGGTGGAAGGAGACCGTCATGCCGTCACGGAAGCCAACGGCTTTGACGGCGTCCCGGATGGAGGGCAGCACCTTGCTGTCTACCCCGGAGGTGCGGATCTTGCCCAGTGCCGATACTTTTTTGAAGCTGGCATGATCGCGGTAATTGCTGCCTTGAAAGACCTCTTTGCCGCCTTGCAGGAACTCGTCCGGAATTTCGCGGTTGACTGCGTTTTTCATGTTACAAATCCCCCTCGTATATGCCGGAAGCCTTGGCAAGCTCTATCGTGCGCTCAGCGCCCGGAATAAAGGCAATGTCGATCATCTTGCCGTCCACCTGGAAAACCCCCACGCCCCTGGCTTCGTTCTCCCGCCAGGCGCGGACGATCTTTTCCGCCTCCCTGATCTCTTTTTGCGAAGGCGAGAAGATTTCATGCACGATGGCGATCTGCTTGGGGCTGACCAGGCTCTTGCCGTCAAAGCCCAGCTGCTTGTCCAGCATCACCTCGGCGCGGAAACCTTCCATGTCGTCCAGGTCCGTGAACACGGTGTCAAAGCACTGCACGCCGGCCGCGCGCGCGGCAATGAGCATATTGGACCTGCCTGCCAGCATTTCAAGACCTCCGGGGTAATACCGGGTCTGCATGCTTTTGCGGTAATCCCCGCCGGAGATGGCCACGCCGATCATGCGCTCGGGGCAGGCTTTGCATATTTCAAAGGCGTTGATGATGCCCAGGGGTGATTCAAGCGCAGCCATCACCAGGGTGCTGCCGGCTTCACGGCCAAACTCACGTTCAGCCGCTTCAATATGCTCAACCACTGTGCGGACATCCTGGGCGGTCTCGCATTTGGCGATGCGGATGCCGTCTGCCCCGCCCGCGACGCACACGCGGATATCCTCCTGCCAGTGGGGCGTATCCAGGCCGTTGATGCGCACAATGCGTTCGACGCCCCGGTAATCAATGGTTTTCAGCGCGTTGTACAGGGAGAAGCGGGCGGAATCCTTCTGGTTTTCCGCGACAGCGTCCTCCAGGTCAAGCAGAAGGCAGTCCGGCCCGTAGACATAGGCGTCCTTGAGCAGGCTGGGCCGCTGCGCGTTGAGGAACATCATGGAGCGGCGCAGCCGCTTCAAACCTTTATCGCCGCTCATGAGATGGCACCTCCCCAGGGATAGTTGCTTTCAACGCCCGCTGCGCGGAAAACCGCGCACTGCACACGCGCCTTGATCGTGCATTCAAGCGCGCCTTTGTCAATGATGGTGACGCGCGCGCTGTCCACTTCCAGGCGCTTGAGCGTTTCCTCCACGCAGGTCTTGATCTGCCTGCCGTACTGGGCCATGACGCTTGATGTGATCTCCACTTCCAGGCCATTGCTGCCCGGTACCAGGCTCACCTGGGCATCGCTGGATTCCAGGGTGCCGGCCATGGCAGGTTGCTTCAGCTGCATAGTGACCTCCTTGTTTTTGCGTTTGCCCGGCTCAATCCGGATGGATCAAGCCGGGCAATACTGACTTAACTTACTTGAACAGCGGGACGGAGCCCGTGATGGCTGCCATCGCGATGAAGATGATGAAGATGCCAAGCGCCCACTTGGCTGCCTTGCGCTGCCACTCGCCCAGGTCCTGGCCGGTCATTTCCAGCAGCAGGTAGATGAAGGCGACCAGCGGGGACAAGAGGTGGAAGGCCTGGCCAAGCAGGGAGGCAACGCCCAGTTCCAGCGTGGTGTAGCCATACTGGAGGCCGGCCTGGGAGAGGACGGGCAGCACGCCGTAATAGAATGCGTCATTGGACAGGAAGAAGGTGCCGGGCGCCGAGATGACCGCGGTGATCAGTCCCCACATGTTGCCAAGGCTCTTGGGGATGATGTTGGCCAGGCTGGTCGCCAGGGCAACCGACATGCCCGTGCCTTCAAACAGGCCCGTGAACGCGCCGGCGCCAAAGACAAGCAGCACCACCTGCAGGGCGTCGCCCGCATTGTCCTGGATACGCGCTTTTTGTTCCTTGAGGTTGGGGTAATTGATCAGCAGCGCCAGCACGGTGCCCACCATGAAGAGCGCCAGCGAGGGGAAGGTCTGCGTCATCAGCAGGGCAACCAGGCCGATGGTCATGATCAGGTTGATCCAGAAATTCTTGGGCCGCTTGAGCTTTGCGACTTCTTCGGATTCCGGGGCCATCATCTGCTCGATATCGGCGTCGGTAAGCTGCTTAATGCCCAGTTTCTTCTTCTCTTTCATGCCCATGTAGAAGGCGACGCCCAGCATATAGATGATCGCCACGATCATGCCGGGCAGCAGCGCCTGAAGCACCGTCGCGTCGCTCAGTTCCGGAAAGACCGAGATCACGCGCGCGGAGGGTCCGCCCCAGGGCAGCAGGTTCATGATGGTATTCATCAGCACCGTCGTCACGGCCAGGTTCATCAGGCTCATGCTGAGCGCCTTGTAAATCGGCACGAAAGCGGTACAGACGATAAGCGTTGTGGTGGTGCCGTCGCCGTTGAGGGAGACGACCGCTGCCACGATGGCCGCCGCGACCGAAATCTTGACCGGATCGCCCTTGGCAAAGACGATCATCTTCTTGACGATGGGGTCAAAGACACCCGCGTTGAGCATCAGCGAGAAATACAGGATGGCAAACAGCAGCATCACGCCGGTGGGCGCCACCTTGACGGAACCGGCCTTTACCCAGTCGCCCAGCACTTTGATCTGCGTGCCCAGGCCGGTGCTGCCATAGGCTTCCATGGCTTGCGTTGAGTAAAGACCCAGAAAAGACCCGACCAAGGCGAAAGCCAGCGGCACAAACACAAGCGCCGTGAAAGGACTCAGTTTCTTCGTCATGATCAGCGTCATGAAGACAACGATCATAACCCAGGCCAGAATCGTCAGTTCCATAATGTCCTCCTCAATGTTGGTATCATTTCCGCGGTGCTGCGCATCGTTTCCTCTTTAGGGAAAAAGCCAATGCGCCAATACGCTCAGGAAAGCAGGGAATACAGTGATCACCACGATCATACGCATGACTTGCAGCAGGATGAGCTTAACATTTTTAATGCCCAAATCGCCCGAGATAAGCGCCATGTCGGTTGCGCCGGCGGGCGTGGAGGCCAGCAGCGCCTCGCGGCGGGTGAAAGCCTTGGCTTTGACAAGCAGCGTGCTGATCAGCAGGACCGCCAGGGAATAGCAGACAACCAGCACAACCGCAGGCAATGCCAGGTATTTCAGCTCGATCAGCTGGGTGATGCCGATGCCCGCGCCTACGTAGGCGCCCGAGAGGCACTGCGCTGCCCTTCGCACCGGAAAGGGGAGACGGGCTTTGGGGTAAATCAGCTTGAACACAATGGAGCCCAGGGTAGCAAAAGCCATTGTACCGCCCGGTATGGGGGAAGCGCGTCCCAACAGGCCAAAGCAGGCAGCCGCCAGCAATGTCAGCAGGGTGTTGAACAAATCGCCCTTATCCCTTGCCCTGAGTGCAGCTTTCTCCACCGCCTCCTTGGGATCCGCTTTGGTCAGGCGGCCGATAAGGCTTGGGAAAACGCCGATTCCCATGATCAGCCTGACCAGCTGCAGTACCAGCACCTTGGGGGCGTCCGCTCCAAGGTCTGCCGCGATGATGGGAATATCACTGACGCCGCCCGGCGCACTGGCCAGGAAAGAGGTCAGGGCATCAAGCGGGCTGATCGCGTGGATGATCAAGCCCGCGATGATGTTGACCAGAAGCAGGGAGCCGATGACGATACCGGCCGCTTTGAGCATGGGCTTCATGTGCCGCAGGTCTTCACGCTGCACGCCTGAGCCGATGAAAGCTCCTGCAACGATCTGGGCGGCCGTTTTGGCCAATGGGTCCATCTGCGCGCTGCCCGTGATGATGTTGTATGCGCTGGCGCCAATGACCGCGCCAACCATCATGCCGCCGGGAACCTTCAGCCGTACCAGCAAAGAACCTAAGGCACCCGCGAACAGCAGGGTCATGAGCACATCTAGCAACCCGTCGTCTCCTTGTTACAGCAAAGGGGCACAGGGACCTCCCTGTGCCCCTCCGGCTTTGATTTACTTGGCAGGCGCCGCGGGCTTCTTGCCCAGGTTGAACTTTTTCTTGATAAAGGGGGCAACGATGGGATACAGCAGCAGCAGGAAGCAAACGATCATGATGCCGCCGGCGATGGGTTTGTTGAACATATCAACCAGGCTGCCGCGGCTGATGGTGAATGCGCGGCTGAAGTTGCGCTCGCAGATCGGGCCCAGCACCAGGCCGAGGATCAAGGCAGCTGAGTTCAGGTGCATCACCTTGAACAGGACGCCCATGATGCCCGCGATGGCCATGATCTTGACATCGATGGCGCTCATGGAGGTGGCATAGGAACCGATGATGGCCAGCATCACGATGATGGGGCCCAGGAAGGAATAAGGAATGGCCAGGATCTTGGCAAAGACTTTGGCGATGAGGATGGCGATGAAGACCATGAGGATGTTGGAGATCATCATGGAGACAAAGGTCGCGCTCAGGTAATCTGGCTGGTTGACAAGCAGCAGCGGGCCAACCTGGACGCCCTTCAATACCAGGGCGCTCATCATGACAGCCGCGGCGTTGCCGCCGGGGATGCCCAGGCTCAGCAGGGGGACCATCGCGCCGCCGGTCGCCGCGTTGTTGGCGGTTTCGCTGGCGGCGATGCCGTCGATGATGCCGGTGCCGAATTTCTCGGGGTACTTGGACAGGCGGTTCTCGGTGGAGTAGCACAGGAAGGAAGCGATGGTGGCGCCCGCGCCGGGCAGGATGCCGACCAGGGTGCCGATGACGGCGCTGCGCAGGACCACCCACTTGATGGAGAGCCATTCCTTGATGGAAGGCATCTCGGTATTGACTTTGCCGCCGCCGATGCCGTCCTCGGCCTTCAGGCGCTTCTTCTCAACCGTCTGGAAAAGCACTTCGGTGACGGCGAAGATACCGATGAGCACGGGGATCATCTCAATGCCAGAAAGCAGCTGGTTGGAGCCGAAGGTCAGGCGCTGCACGCCCCACGCGGGGTCCTGGCCGATGGTGGCCAGCAGCAGGCCCAGCAGGCCGGACAGGATGGTCAGCAGGATGTTCTTGGAATCCAGGCTGGACAGGATGGACAAGCCCAGGAAGGTGACCGCGAACATTTCGCTGGGACCAAAGGATAGCGCCGCCTGCGTCAGCTGGGGGCTGAGCAGGAACATCGCCAGGGCCGAGAAAAGGCCGCCGATGGCGGAACAGGCCAGCGCCACGCCCATTGCCTTGCCTGCCTGACCTTTTTGAGCCATGGGGTAGCCGTCAAAGGTCGTAGGAGCGCTGGAAGGCACGCCGGGAATCTTGAACAGGATGGCCGTGATGCCGCCGCCCGTGATGGAGGAGCAGTAAATGGCCACCAGAAAGACAATGGCCTGGATGGGGTTCATGCTGTAGGTGAAGGGCAAACCCAAGGCAACCGCCATTGTCGCGCTGACGCCGGGCAGGGCGCCGAAGATCGTGCCAAGCACCACGGCGAACAGCACCATGAGCAGCATCATGGGCTCAAAGACAATGGAGAAGCCGTTTCCCAACATTTGAAAAATGTTCATGTTTCCTCTCCTTTATGGCAGCAGCCGTTCGACAAAGAGCGCGAAATCACGCAGGAAGGGGACTGTACCGCGTGGCAGGTTCACCTGCAGCAGCACACCGAAGACGACATAGAGCAAAACGGTGATGATCAACGACGCAATGACCAGGCGCGCATACTTCCTCTCACCCAACAAAATCCCGTATGAGACTAAAAAGAGGAAACTGGTAACCATAAATCCCAGGGGTTCCAGAATGAAAGAGGCCACTACAACGATCGCTATGCCAAAGAACATCTTGGTCTTGAAAAAAGCGGGGATGCCCGCCAAAAAACCGCCGAGTGAAAACTCAGGCTTGCCTTTGTTCTTCATGACGATCTTGACGATGTTGATCACGACGCAGATCATCACCAGGACCAGGATCACCTGCGGCCACGTATTGGGCTGCAAGGCGTAGGGATTTTTCTGGACCTTGAGCGGGACAGCTGCTTCCAGCACGTGGAAGCCCATCGCGTAACCCAGGCCCAGGAGCAGCAGAACGTTCAGGATCAATTCAAACAAGGTGTTCAGCTCCTTTTCTTTCTGAAGGAGGGGGATATTGCTATCCCCCTCCGTCGATTGATCTCCCGGGGTGCTTACCGCTTGACAAGCACGCCTTCCGCGTCCAGATACTTGGTGAACATGTCATACTCGCTGTTGTACAGAGCCAGGACATCCTCGGGCCCTGCGAAACCCGCGCGCTCGTCATAGGTGCCCTGCACCAGGAACGCCTGCCAGGCAGGATCCTGGACAGCTGTTTCCACGGCGGCGACCATGGCGTCGATGGCTTCCTGCGGGGTGCCCTTCTTGGCGAAGATGCCGCGCCAGGTGCCGATGGTGGAGTCGATGCCCAGTTCAGCCGTGCAGGGCAGGTCGGGATAACGGTTCAGGCGCTTTTCGGCGCAGGCGATCAGGGGAACGACGTCACC
>CAZPBJ010000035.1:0-28215 GCA_964584685.1 uncultured Christensenella sp.
TCGCTGTGCGAGGGATAGCCCTGCGTATTGCCGTGGTACAGCGCGTCGAACTGGAAGCCGCCCCTGGCACTGATGGCCTTGTTCAGCAGCTGAAGGTCGTCAAAGGCGTCGGTCAAAGAAGTGCTGGCGCACGTTCTGTGACCGCTGGTTACGCTGGGCCCTTCGGCTCTCGCTGCGCTCCCGGGCGCCGAAGGACAAGGTAAGCTTTGCTGCGCAAAGCCTTCCGCCCCACCGCGCATGTCGCCGGGTCGGATTGCGGTTGGGGAAGCATCGGCCACCCCTGGCCCGGACACGCTGCTGGCAGGGGCGGTTTCTATCACATCCCTTGGCAGCAGGGGCAGGCGACCGTCCAGGTTCATCAGCGCCGGCTGGGCAAACTGTTCCCGCCGCATGTACCTGTCCAGCACCTGGCGAAGCTCCGCACCGCGCTCCCTGAGCGTCCTGTCCGAATCGGGCACCATGTTGCCCGTCACCGTGACATACTTGCTGGTCGCCCCCGCCACGTAGACCTCCAGCCCCAGCTTCATGTTGTTGATGTAGTAGGCGGCCTTGTCATACCCGAAGCCCGGCGCTTTGAACAATATGCGCAGGCCCTTGCCCGAGGGGCTGTATTCCGTGTAGCTGTCCATGATGGCCATCACGTACATCCCTATCCGGGTGAGTGTGCGGTCCTCGTTGACGCAGTTGTCGATGTCGATGGCGCAGATATCCCCGAAGATCCCCACGCCCAGCCCGTCATAGCCATTGTGCTGCGCCGCCAGCGCCGTCTCAAGCGGCGCGAAGGTGCCCGGTTCGTTTGACTGCGCCATGCGCCCCGTGCGCGGGTCGTAGGGCACCTTGGTGCGCCTGTCCCCGCGCTGTTCATAGCGCCACAGGCAGAAGAGGCCCTTGTCTTTAAGTTCTTGGGGCAATTTTTCTACGTTGGTCACAATGTTCACCTCCTTTCAATTCCGTTTGGTATCCCGTCATCCCTTGTCTAGATCCGTTTGCCGCCGTTCCCTTCACCCTGTCAGTAATGATGCTTTCACATCCTTTCACTTTGGCGCCCGGACCCGCACACATGTTCCCCTTAGCGCCTGTATCGACCTTACCACAAAATGTCACTGACATTCACTGACATCTTTTTAGGCAAAAAAACACCCCGTTTTCTCATACGGGGCAAGGCTTTTGCTTTAATTTAGAGAATCTTCGTTCATATGTCTGTGGATAAGTCGGATGTTATCCACAAGGGCGGAGAGGAGGGTTATTTGCATTAATTGCAGTTATTTGCATGGTTTGCTGGCTTTCGGATATAAATGCTCCTGGGCACAGATTCCGAAGCCGTGCCGCTCTTCCTCCTGTTTTGAAACTTCACCTGTTCCTGTTGACTGGCGCGGTCATCGCCGATACACTCAGCTCAAGCTTCACATCCCGCGCGAAGGATCCCAGCCGTGATGAGAAGCGGCGCCCAGTGAAGAAGCGCGCGGTGTGCGCAGTGCGGTAAACTTTCCAAGGAAGAAACCGGGAGGAAAGCCGGACGGTGAAGAAGATGATGGGCCGGATACCGGGTTTGCTGATGAAGCGGGACAGGTTCCTGCGCAGGCTTGCGATGTCCCTGGCCGGCGTGGTCATCCTGGGCGTCACCGTCGGCGTGATGATGAGCACGCGGCTGGGCATGGATCCTTTCGGCGCGTTTGTGGTGGGCATGGGTCTGCTGAGCGGGCTTTCCTACGGCGTCATGTTCATCCTTGTCCAGTCGGTGTTCGCGCTCATGGCGCTGCTGCTGGACCGGCATTATATCAACGTCTCTTCCGTCCTCAGCCTCCTGCTGGTGGGCCCCATCGCCCAGGCTGTGCTCGATTTCATCGACGGCAGCTTTCCGATGCAGGGACTGGCCGTCCGGCTTGCCGTGCTGGTCATCAACCTGATGGTGCTGTGCCTGGGTTCTTCCTTTTATATGACCGCCGACCTGGGCGTGTCCTCCTACGACGCGATGCCCATCATCATTGCCAACAAGACGGGCTGGCCTTTCCGGCTGGTGCGCCTGGCTTCGGACAGCTTCTGCGCGCTCTTCGGCTTGCTCAGCGGCGCGACGGTAGGCATTGGCACGCTGCTGACCGCGCTGGCGCTGGGGCCCTTCGTTGATATGTTCAACCGCAAGGTTTCCCTCCCTCTGCTGTACTATGATTATCGGTGACGAGCAGGCAATCAATCGTCGAAGTATCCTCGCTTGGCGTTTGGACGCTTGTGATGCGTGATTTGGTATAATAACCGCATGTTTTTTTGAAAATGCGCTGAAGTGGCGATCATAAGGCTTGACTGTGCAGGCCAAGGGGTCTATACTTTCGTTAGTAATTGAACGATCGTGTCCTGCATCCAGTACCGGATGCTCTTGCGTTGGTTTATGGTGAGCTGACCTGCCTCAGACGCGGGAAGGCATTTGTTGGCAGGTGGACAGCTTACTTAAAACAGATTATAAGGAGGCGCGCATCATGAAGAAGTTCCTGGTCCTGGTCCTGACAGTCGTTATGCTGTCAAGTGTCTGCATGGCATCCGCTGAAGCGTTCAACTGGAAACAGTATGAAGGCACCACCATCCAGGTGGCATTCGTTCAGCACACAACTTCCACCGCGATCATCAGCAAGGTTGCGGACTTTGAGGCCCTCACCGGCATCAAGGTTGAAACTTCCGTCACGCCGGAAGCAAACTACTTTGACAAGGTCAACGCCGCGCTGTCTTCCCGCACCGGCTCGATTGACCTGTTCATGTCCGGCGCCTATCAGCTGTGGGACTACTCAACCGCAGGGTATGTGGAGAACCTGACCCCCTGGATGGAGAAGACGATCCCGGACTATGATCCGGAAGACCTGGTACAGTCTGCCGTCGCGGCTCTGCGCTGGGACGGCGTCCCCGGCCATGTGGTAGGAACCGGCAACCAGCTTGGCCTGCCGCTGTGCTTTGAACTCTATTCCCTGGCATACAACAAGCGCGCCTTTGAAGAGAAGGGGCTTGCGGTACCCAAGACCTACGACGAGCTGCTCGCGGTGTGCGACGCCCTGCAGGAATGGAATGGCTCTGGCTCCTACCCGCTGGCCATTCGCGGCGCCCGTGACTGGGGCACCATCCATCCCGGCTACATGTCAACCTTCGCCAACTTTGGCGCGAAGGACTTCGAAGTCGTCGAAAACAAGCTTGTCTCCCGCCTTGACAGCAAGGAAGCCATCGCGATGACCGAGTTCTGGGTAGAACTGATCAAGCGCGGCGGCGCGCCTTCATGGTCCAAATACACCTGGTATGAAGCCGGTGCGGACCTGGGCGCCGGCAAGGCAGCCATGCTGTTTGACGCCGACAACAACGGCATTACCCAGAACTGGATCAAGGACGGCGCCCCCGCGTCCGCCGAAGCCGGCAACATCGCATGGGCCGTCATGCCCGTCGCGAAGGTTGGCGACACGCCTTACTCCAACTACTGGACCTGGTCCATGGCCATGAACGGCAACTCCGATGCCAAGGAAGCATCCTGGCTGTTCCTGCAGTATTTTACCAGCAAGGAATTTGCCTCCTATGCCTCCATCACCGAGTACAACATGGACCCGATCCGCACGTCCGTATGGAACGATCCCGCTTTCATCGAGAAGATGAAGCAGCATGAAGGCTACATCGACACCTTTAACGCCACCATTGGATCGACCTCGATCCTGTTCACCCCGCAGCCCGAATTCTTCGTCACCACCACCGAGTGGGCAGCCACGCTGCAGGACATCGTGGGCGGACAGTACAAGAGCGTCACGGAGGCTATGACTACCCTGGCAGCGAAGGTCAATGCCGCTGTCGAGTACATCGACCTGAGTGAGTACAAGTAATCCCGCGGTTGTTCATCCCTGATGAACAATCCCCGCGTCTGTCCTGCCGTTTCAGGGCAGACGCGGCCTTTATTCACACAGCCCGGGTCGCTTCATCGCATGGGACGAAGCGGCCTGGGGCATATCAATTTATAAATCCAGGAGAGGAGGCCGCTTTATGACCAAGCCGGGCAAAAAGGTCGGTAAGCAGGGGACCGTCAACTACAATGAGATCCCCGCAGCCATCAGGCGCAGGCCTTACTATGTCGTCCTACCCGGGCTTATCATCCTCATTGGGATCATGATCCCATTCGTAACAGCTATTACGCTGTCATTTACCAACTATTCTTTCAAGCTGCCCACCACGAAGTTCGTATTTCTCAAGAACTGGATCGACCTTTTTTCGAATTCGGAGTTTTACCGCGCGCTGAGCGTCACGCTCAGATACGCGCTCTATGCTACGGGAACGCAGATGGTCCTGGGAACCTGCATTGCCTTGCTGCTGCGGCGCGACAACGTGTTCAGCCGCGCGCTGAAGGTCCTGTTCACCTTTCCGCTGATGGTGGCTCCCGCCATCGCGGTGCTGGTGTGGCAGCTGATGACATCCAACACCGTGGGGGTGCTGGAAAAGTTCCTCAATTTGTTTGGTGTGTACAATTTTTCGTGGGCGGCGTCCAACAAGACGGCGATGTTCACCGTTGTGCTCATCGACACGTGGGTCAACATTCCCTTCGTCATCCTGCTGGTGCTGGCAGGCATACAGTCCTTGCCCAAGTCACCCTTTGAAGCCGCGCAGGTGGACGGCGCAGGCACATGGTTCACTTTCAAGACCCTCACCTTCCCGCTGCTGAAGCCCTTCATCTATATCGCGCTTCTGTTCCGGCTGATGGCCGCGCTGCAGGAATTCGGCATCATCTTCGCGCTGACCAAGGGCGGGCCGGGCAATACGCTGATGAACCTGTCAATCACCGGTTATCTCACAGGCTTTACCTACCAGACCCTCGGCAAAGCCCTGCCCTACCTGCTGGTGCTTTGGATGGTTGTCAACGTCATGGCGCGCTTCATCGTCAAGCGGCAGCGCCAAATGACCCTGCTGGCCGCAGGACGCCAATAGGGAAGGAGGCCATACAATGCAAAACGACGCCGCAGTCAAGAAGGCGCAGAATGTCGCTTCACACCAGAGGCTTATGGACCACATCGGGTTCGTCGGCCGCAATCTGGCTCTTTTGGTCTTCTCGGTATTCGCCCTGTTTCCCATTATCTGGATGGTCACCTGTTCCTTCAAATCAGACGCCGAGATGTACAATACCGTATTCCGTTTTACACCTACGCTGGACAACTACCGGGAAGTGCTTGTCGGCACCGACTACCTGAAGGCATTCCTGCAGAACATCGTCGTCGCGGGCGGCGCCGTCATGTTGACGATCGTTGTTGGCGTGCCGGCTGCCTACGGACTGGCGCGCTACAACTTCAAGAATAAAGAGGACATCGCATTCCAGATCCTTTCATTCAAGTTCGCGCCCGAAATCCTGGTCATCCTTCCCGTCTTCCTGATTTTCCAGAAAATCGGCCTTTATGACACCTACTTTGGCCTGATCTGGGTCTATCAGCTGATTACCATGCCCCTGCTGATTTGGGTGGTCCGCGGTTACTTTGAAGATATATCCGTGGAGATTGAACAGGCCGCGCAGCTGGATGGCTATCGCTGGTACGAAATATTCTGGAAGGTGCTCCTGCCGCTGATCAAGCCCGGCCTGGTGGCATCCGGCCTGCTTGCATTCATCTACGCATGGAACAGCTTCACCTTTCCCCTGATCCTGTCGGGTTTCAGCATCCAGACTATTACGATCACGTCTTTGCGCTACATCGCGTCTGACAGCGTTCACTACGGACAGGTCGCTGTAGCGGCCACCATCGCCATCACGCCTGAGATCATCGCCGCACTGTTCATCCAAAAGCACCTCGTACGCGGATTGAGCTTTGGCGCGGTCAAAGGTTAAGGGAGGACGCGGGTATGGCAAGAATACGGCTTGAGGGCGTAACGCGCCGCTATGAAAAGTTAACGGCCATCAACCGTCTTTCGCTGGATGTGAAGGACAACGAATTCTTCGTGCTGTTTGGCCCCGCGGGCGCCGGGAAGACCACGACGCTCAAGTGTATCGCGGGCATTGATTTCCCTCAGGAGGGGCTGGTGCGCATCGATGACAAGATCGTCAACCTGGTCGAATCCAGCGACCGCAACATCTCCATGGTCTTTGAAAACTACGCGCTCTACCCGCATATGAGCGTATACGACAACATGGCGTTCCCGCTCCGCTCCAGGCTGTACAGGCGCAGCGAGGCGGACATCAAAAGCGCGATTGACAAGATTGCCAGGCTGATGCGAATCGACATGCTCTATGAGCGCAAACCTTCCCAGCTGTCCAACGGACAGCGCCAGCGCGTAGCCATCGGCCGCTGCCTGGTCCGTACGCCCAACGTCTTCCTGATGGATGAACCCCTGGCGCACCTTGACGCGAAGCTCAAGCACACCATGCGGTCCGAGCTGAAGGAAATGCAGTCTGAATTCAACACGACAACGATCTACGTCACCCATGATTACCTGGAGGCCATGTCCCTGGCTGACCGTATCGCGGTGCTGGATAAGGGCGAGGTGCGCCAGCTGGGTACGGCACGCGAAATGTACCAGACACCGGGCAGCGAATTTGTCGCGAAACTCTTTGGCGAACCGGAAATCAACATCCTTCCCGCCCGCTATATCATTGAAGGCGGGCAGAGGTTTGTGCTGATGCTGGAGAACGTGCATTATCCGGTATCCGCGGATGTCGCCGCCGCACTCTCCCAAGCGCCCAGCGCGGACCTGGATATCGGCATTCGCGGCAACGACATCGCGTTCTCCTTTGAAGGAGGGGAAGGATGGATCCCGGGTACCGTCTATGCCAATGAGCCTATCGGCAACAAGGTCATCATGACCGTATCCATCGGCGGCACGCTGCTGCGCCTGGTGGCGCCCAACGACACGCAGGCGGAGCTTGACAGCAAAGTATATATCCGTCCAAACTACGACAACATCCTCTACTTTGATCGTGCCAGCGAGAAGTTCATTACCCGCCACGATATGGAGAACGTGCTCCACTATCATAAACGCGGGCAATCGAGAGGAGGCGACGTCTGATGGCAGTGCTGAAGCTGAGCAATGTATTCAAGCGGTATGACAACACGAAATCCTCCATGTTCGGGAAAAAGAAGGAAAAGAACGATTTCGCGGTCAATGACCTGTCGTTTGAATGCCGCGACGGCGAATTTGTGGGAATCCTCGGCCCTTCCGGATGCGGAAAGTCCACCACGCTGCGCATGATCGCCGGCCTTGAAAAGGTAACGGCAGGGGATATCCATATTGGTGAGGTTCGCATCAACGACCTTCTGCCCAAAGACCGGAATATCGGCCTGGCCTTTGAAGATTACGCGCTGTATCCGCCTCTGACGGTGTTTGAGAACCTTGCTTTCAACCTTCGCGCCAAGAACGTTCCCGCCCAGGAGGTCAACCAGGCGGTTGAACGCATCGCGAAAACCATGAAGGTGGACGACCTGCTCCGGATGAAGCCGCTTGCGCTGTCCGGCGGGCAGAAGCAGCGTGTAAACATTGCCCGCGCGCTGGTGCGTCGGCCAAGCCTGCTGCTGCTGGATGAGCCGCTTTCCCACCTTGACGGCAAAATGCGCCAGCAGCTTCGTTACGAAATCAAGCGCCTGCACCACGAAATCAAGTGTACAACCATTATCGTGACACACGACCAATTGGAAGCCATGTCGCTGGCGGACCGGATCGTCATCATGGACATGGGCCGTCTGCAGCAGATAGGCACCCCGCTGGAAGTGTATGACGATCCGGCCAATGTGTTTGTCGCGGGTTTCATCGGCGAGCCGCCGATGAACCTGATGGGATCCCATATACGCAAGGCAGGCGGCGGCTTCGTGTTCACCTTTGAAGGCAGCGATGTGCGCATCCCCGTTCCTGCGCACTACGACAGCATCGTGTCCGACGGCCTGCTGGTGACATTGGGCGTCCGGCCTGTTGACGTGTTGATCAGCCACAGCGGGCAGGATACCGGGGGTACGCCGATACCCGTCGCGATCTATGAGGATTTGGGCGATGAGCGCCGCGTCAGCGTGCGCATCGGTGAAAACCTGCTGAACCTGACAACATCCGATACAATCCACTATGAGCGCGGAGATCTTGTTTCCCTCAAGTTCAATGCCGACAAGACGCATCTGTTTAACGTTGACACAGGTGAGCGGATCCGTGCGCCCAAGTGACAGCCATGCAAAGGCCCAGGGTATGGCTGAACCATCTGTACGAAGCGGGCACCCTCAGGCTTTGGCTGTTGTGCGCGCTGCCGCTTTGGGCGGTGCTTGTGTTCACGGGTTACGCCGATCCGGCGCCGGGGTACGCAGTCCAGGGCGGGAACTTCGCCCTGTATATTCCGGTAGGAGCGCTGCTGGTGGCGTTCTCCCTTGTCATGAACTGGGTGAAAGGTTTTCTGGTTCTGCACTTTGGCAGGATCAGCTGCGGGCTGATTGCATCGGGACGCATGCTCGCTCGCGTTCACGCGCTGATGGTCCTGCTGGAGGCACTTGCAACTCTGTGCCTGTTCCTGCTGCGCAAAGCAGCCGCCTACCCCGTGCTTGAACAATTGCAGCTGTTTGGGCATGAACTTGTCTACGCGTCTCTCCTGGGCGGTTATCTGCGCGTTGTCGGCGAAGCAAGCGTGAGACGATCCCTGATTATCGGGTTAAGCTGCTTCCTGGCCTCCTCCGCGTGGCTGCTGCTCTCCGTCATTGCCGCGTTATGACCTGATCAACTTTGGATGACGAGGTGTTATCATGAATATCATCATACTGGTCTGTGCTGTTTTGAGCATGAACACGATCCGCAATATCACAGGCGGCCTGATCACCCGTTTCCTTGGCAAGAAGTGGTGGGCAAAGCTGATCGCCCTGGCCGCAGGACTGGCCGTTGGGCTGCTGTACCTTAATTACGCGGGCTACTTCATTATGGGCAAGGAGGTCAACCTTTTCCAGGCAGCCATCGTCGGGCTTGCGCCTTTTGCAGCGAACCTGGTGTTCAAGCTGATAAGCAGGGTGCGTCTCATTGACGAGACTTGACCGCATGGGCCGGCGCACTGCCAAGCCGAAGGCCGGCATATAAACGCTGTAAATAGGAGAAGGGGCCATGAAGTATTTCCTGGGACTCGACAACGGCGGAACCACGACGAAAGCGGCGCTGTTTGATCTCAACGGGCAAGAAATCGGTGTCAGCAGCATGGGAACACGCATGCTGACGCCAAAGCCGGGCTTCACGGAACGTGATATGGAGGAGATGTGGCTGGCCAATTGCCGCGTCATCCGTGAAGTGCTGGAAAAGACAAAGGTGAGCGCAGGGGATGTGGCGGGCGTTGCGGTCTGCGGCCATGGCAAGGGACTCTACCTCTGGGGCAAGGACGGCAAACCGGCGCGCAACGGCATCATCTCGACTGATAACCGCGCGTATGCCTATCCGGTGCGCTGGAAGGCGGACGGTACGGAAGCAAAGGTCTTTACGCTTTCCTGCCAGCACATCATGGCTTGTCAGCCGGTGGCTCTGCTTGCCTGGCTTATGGATAACGAACCCAGGGTGATGGACAACGTAGCCTGGGTGTTCGAATGCAAAGATTATGTACGCTTCCGTTTGACCGGCGAGGCGCGCGCCGAGATAACGGACTACTCCGGCGCCAACCTGGTCAACCTGCATACGCGGGCATACGACGACAGCCTGCTTGACTTGTTTGGTCTCAAGGCTATTCGCGGCGCTTTGCCGCCGTTGTGCAAGTCGACTGAGATCGCCGGCCACATCACGCAGGAAGCCGCGGAGCTGTGCGGCCTGAATGCCGGCACGCCAGTCGCAGGGGGCATGTTCGATATCGATGCCTGCGCCCTTGCCGTCAACGTGCTCAACGAAGACAACATCTGCATGATCGCAGGCACCTGGAGCATCAACGAATATCTTCGCAAGGCGCCGGTCACGGATGGCAAGGTGCTGATGAATTCGTTGTTTTGCCTGCCGGAGTATTACCTGATCGAGGAAAGCAGCCCGACTTCTGCAGGCAACAACGAGTGGTTTGCCTCCAACCTCCTGCCCGAGGTAAAAGCGGCGGCGAAAGCGGAGGGGCGCAGTGTCTATGCCGTCATGAACGAATGGGCGCAGGAGGTTCCGCCGGAGGAGTTCGTGCCGGTTTTCCTGCCCTTTCTGATGGCAAGCAACGTGCATCCAAATGCAAAAGGCACATTTGTGGGGCTCAGCATGAGCCACACGCGCAAGCATCTGTCAAGGAGCATTTACGAAGGCATCGTGTATTGCCACCGCTATCACCTGGAGAAGCTCCTGGCGACACGCGAGAAGGCGCCGGACTGCATCCGGCTTGCGGGCGGCGTGGCGCAGTCAAAGGTCTGGACCCAGATGTTTGCCGATATTCTTGCCTTTCCGGTAGAGACGGTCACTGTCAACGAAACAGGCGCGCTGGGCTGCGCCATCGCGGCGGCAGCGGCAGTGGGAGCCTATGCCTCGCTGGAAGACGCGGCAAGGGCGATGTGCCCATTGGGTGAGCGGGTCATGCCGCGGACCTGGACCTCAGACAGCTATAATCAGCGTTACGCGCTGTACAAAAAGACGATCGAATGCCTGGATCCGCTCTGGGACGATGTGCAAAGATGCATCGAGGGCAAATAGGAAGGCTGTATGACGTATAGTCTGGGTCTTTACGAAAAGGCGATGCCGCCTGGCATTGGCTGGGAACGGATGCTTACCGCTGCGAAGGCCGCCGGTTTTGATCATGTGGAGATCAGCATCGATGAAAGCGATGATCGGCTGGCAAGGCTTGACTGGACAGCACGTGAGCGGCTGGAATTGGCGGCGGCCATGGCGCGCACGGGGCTACCCATCCGCACGATGTGCCTCAGCGGCCACCGAAAGTATCCGCTTGGCAGCCATGACCGGGAGAAACGGGAACGCGGCCTGGAGATCCTGTATAAAGCGGTGGAATTTGCCTGTGACCTGGGCGTACGTGTCATCCAGCTTGCAGGGTATGATGTGTATTACGAACAGGGAGACGAACGGACATCCGCACTCTTTATGCAAAACCTCCGCACGGGCGTAGAATATGCGGCCCGGTACGGTGTAGCCCTTGGCTTTGAAACGATGGAAACGCCCTTCATGGACACGGTCTCAAAAGGGATGAAGTATGTCAGGGAGATCGATTCGCCCTACCTGGGTATGTATCCCGACCTTGGAAACCTGAACAACGCGGCCTGCCTTTATGATCTGGATATCCTGGCGGAGATCCGCACGGGCAAAGGCCATATGTTTGCGATGCATCTCAAAGAAACAGAAGAAGGCAAGTACCGCGACATGGACTTCGGTGCCGGCCGTGTGGACTTTGCCGCCGGCATACACCAGGCATTGGAAGCCGGCGTTCGACTGTTTGTAGCCGAGTGCTGGCACGATGGGAACACGGATTGGCAGACAAGGATCGCAGGGATCAGCCGTTTCCTTCGGGCACGCTTTTAATCGGCTGTGCGATAACCTGACCGTAAGCAGACTCGGTCGTCCAGCGCAGGGAAAGGGGGCGCTTGTTATTGGTGCCGGGACGATCTATACTGTATGACGATGAAACGGGCAGTTAGAGAACATATCAGCATGGTCCCAGAGAACCTGACAGAACGAAAGGGAGGATAAAGCGATGAGCATCCCCAAGACAATGAAGGCATTGGTATCCTATGGAAAAGATGAATACAGGTATGAGAAGAGCTTTCCGGTGCCGGAATGCGGGCCGGATGATCTCCTGATCAAGACCGAAGGCTGCGGCATTTGCGCAGGCGATCTCAAGTGCGAACATGGCGCCGCCATGTTCTGGGGCGATGAGACCCAGCCGGCATGGGTGCAGTTTCCCTTTATTCCCGGCCATGAATTCCTGGGCGTCGTAGCGTTCGCGGGCGGGAACATCAAGGACTACAAAGTCGGCGACCGCATCGCCGTGGACCAGATCGCCCCCTGCAATGAGTGCAGGTTCTGCAGGACGGGCCGTTATTGGATGTGTCAGCCCCATAAGATCTATGGATTTTTTACCGATTTCAACGGCGGCATGGCAGAGTATGTGCGCATTCCGACCAAGCACTCCGTGATTCATCACGTACCCAAGGAGTTGACGCTGGAAGAGGGCCTTCTCATTGAGCCTTATGCCTGTTCCAAGCACTGCGTTGACCGCGCGCAAATCGGAAGCGAGGACATTGTCGTGCTCTCCGGCGCCGGAACGCTTGGCTTGGGCATGGTCACCTACGCCAGGCTGCGCAACCCCAAGACGCTCATCGTGCTGGATATGGTGGATGGACGCCTTGAAAAGGCAAAGGAATTTGGCGCGGACATCGTATGGAATCCCTCCAGGGTCAATGTGGTGGATGAGATCATGAAACTCACCGACGGCTATGGCTGTGATACCTACATCGAGGCGACAGGCCATCCTTCCTCTGTCATCCAGGGCCTGAAGATGATCCGCAAGCTGGGCCGTTTTGTTGAGTTCTCAGTGTTTGCCGAGCCGACAACAGTCGATTGGTCCATCATCGGCGACCGCAAGGAACTGGACGTTCTGGGCGTACATCTGAGCCCCTATTGCTTCCCCTTTGTCATTGAGAACATCGCCAACGGAAAGCTGAAGACTCACGGCGTCGTCAGCAGGCTGTTCGAGCTCAAGGATTGGGAAGAGGCTTTTGATTACGCGACCGGAAAATACGGCGATTTCAAGGTCGCCTTCAAGTTCTGAACATCTGATCAGCGCGACGATTAGCGAGTATTCTTTCAAGCCTTCCTGTGAGGAGCGACAACCTTCACAGGGAGGCTTCTTTGGTTTAGGCGGGAGGTGATTTGGTGTCAGCCTCCCGTTCCGCAGACAACAAAAACACGGGACAGCACTTTTAAATAGTTACTTGGGCACGGCCGCGTAACTGTCGTCCAGCGTGATGACGGCGTAGAATTTGGGGTTCTTTTTGCTCAGCAGCGCGCCCAGCGCCTGCTTGAGGTAATGGTCGCTCAGGTGCAGGTCGGGCGGCCTGACGCAGTCAAAGATGACATTGGTGTGCGAATGGCCCTTGACCATGCGCAGGTCATGGATGGTGAGCCCGGGGTGGATGGCCTTCACCTCTTCGGCCAGCCAGCGGCGCAGGTCAAGCACGGCGGGGTCCTTTGTCACGATGGGGTCCAGGTGCACGATCATGTGCAGCTGGCGCTCCTTGAGGAAATCGCGCTCGATGTTGTCGATCACGTCGTGGCTCTGCAGGATGTCCGCCTCGGCCGGCATCTCCACATGCACGCTGCCAAAGCGCCGCCCGGGGCCATAGTCGTGTATCATCAAATCATGCGTGCCCAGCACGCCCGGATAGCCCATGATGCGCTCCCGGATCTCGCCTACAAACGCGGGATCGGGCGCAGTGCCCAGCAGGGGGTCCAGGGTATCCCGCACCAGCCCGAAGCCGGAATACAGGATGTAGGCCGCCACCGCCAGGCCGATGCAGCCATCCATCTCCACCTTGAGGAAATGCGATGCCAGCGCCGCCAGCAGCACGGCGGTGGTCGTGATCACATCGTTGCGGGCATCGGCCGCGGTGGCCGTCAGGGTCTGCGAGCTGATGGCCTTGCCGATGCCGCGGTAAAAGGCTGACATCCACAGCTTGACCAGGATGGAGGCGCACAGCACGCCCACCGTCAGCCAGCTGAACAGCACGGGCGCGGGGTGCAGCACCTTGTTGAAGCTTGATTTGAGCAGCTCAACGCCGATGATCATGATCAGCACCGCCACCGTCATCCCGGCCAGGTACTCATAGCGGGCATGGCCGTAGGGATGCTCGACGTCGGCGGGCTTGGCCGCCATCTTGAAGCCCAGCAGGCTGATGACGGAAGACGCCGCGTCTGACAGGTTGTTGACGGCATCGGCCGTGATGGAGACGGATCCCGATAAAATGGCAATCAAAAACTTGCCCAGCGCCAGCAGGGCGTTGCACCCTACGCCCACCAGGCTGGCCATGCGGCCATAGGCGGAGCGCACCCCGGGTTCCCCGGTGCTTTTACCGTTCCCGATGAAGATTTTGATGAGCCAGCGAGTCATATGGATGCTTCCTATGCCTCAGGCTGGGCCAGGAGCCGCAGCGCCATCTCGCGGTCCAGGCGGATGGCGATGAAGCAGCTGAGCAGGGCCAGGGCGATGTTGAGCAGCATGGGCAGCGAGCGGTCCAGCTTGGCCAGGGCGCCGGCGATGGTGCCAAAGGGCGAAGAGATCAGCAGCGACATCATGGTCGCCAATCCCAGCATGCGCGCGCGCTCCAGCCCGTCCATGGCCTGCATGTTGAGCGTGGAGACAAGCGGCTGCAGGGTGGACAGGGCCACCGCCTCCAGCAGCACGCCCGCGATGATAAGCGGGTAAATCCCCCGGGTGAGGAAGAACAGCATCGCGTCAACCAGGGCGATGAGGCCCATGGACGCCGTCATCGGCTTGATAAAGGTGCGGATGTCCAGCCTGGGCACCAGCACAAGGTAGCACAGCAGCATCACCAGCGTGCGCAGGGTGCTGAACAGGGAGAGGTTTTCCTCGGGTATGCCCAGCTTGGCGGTGATGAGCAGGGGCCAGAAATTGTCGTTGATGGACTTGATGAGCATAAAGCAGGTGACAAGCGCCACCGTCAGCACGATGGTCTTTGACCGCAGCATGCGCTTGAGCACAAAGCGGCTGTCCAGCACCCTGGCCAGGACGCTGTGCCCTTTGGCCTCCTTCATGCGCTCCCGTCCGATGGCCGTCTCATAGGTCATCTTGTAGAGGATGATGACCTTCAGCACCATCATCAGGCACATGAACAGGTAAAGCCCGCGCATGGTGGCGACCAGCGAGAACTCCCGCACGAACAGGTAGGTCAGCGGCGAGACAAAACCCGCGATCAGCCCGGCGATGCTGGTGATGGCATAGAGGTGGATGAGTTTCTCCGGCGGCGCGTCTTCTATCAGCTGCAGGCCCCAGGAGGTCTCGGTGATGCGCCAGGTGCCCGCGAACACCGCGGCGATATAAAAAGATGCCGGCCCCGTGGCCGTCGCCCACAGGAAGGTGGGGATCACCCAGGCGGTGATGTCAAATATCAAGGTACAAAACCTGCGGCCCAGCTTGTCGGTCAGCACGCCGCTGAGGGGGGCCGCCAGCATCTGGGAGATGAAGGATACCGTGGTCACGATGCCGATATCAAGCGGGGACAGCTTCAGCGCCGCCATGTACACCGCCACCAGCGGCGCATAGAGGTTGAAGGGGATGCCCCACATCGGCTCTGTCCAGATGCAGGCGCGCTGATTGCCCTCCAGCGTTAAAAAGGTGCGCAGGAGGGGGTTGCGCCGCGCGCGCCCGCCCGAAAGCTCTTTCATGGTCTGCCTCCCCGATGTAATGTGCCTTGACGATGATTATAGACCAAAATGAAGCAAGTGCATAGCGCAGCGCGGCAAATTCGGCACAAGGAATCGTCTGCCGCCGCATGAAACCGCTTGCCCTCCGGGCTGTTTGGGGGTAAAATAACCGCAGACAACGAGATAAAGGAGGCCTCGCAAAGTGAACAAGACGCGCAAGGAACTGGGATTGGGTGCCCTGCTGTTTATCGTATGGCTGCTGCTGCAGATCCTGCCGCGCTCCGGCTTTTTGATGTGGCTGCTGCTGATCGCGGCCATCGTGCTGGTCGTCGTCGGGCTGCTGCCGGAGAACCTGCACAAGCAGGTCAAGCGGCTGGCAGAGCAGGTCTTCAGCAAACTGAAGAAGTAAGGCGTCCATAGCATTAAAACTGCCCGCGGCTTCCCGGCCGGCGGGCTGTTTGCGTTGCTGCCCTACGCCTGATAATACTTTACACGGATTTTACACAAAGCGCCCTGTGCTTTTTACACGGGGCGCATAAAATTGCCGTGTAACAGCCCGCAGACGGTTTACTGCATGGTGTGAGGGAGGTTTGGCGGATGGTACGGACGGACAGGCGCATCGATGATCAAAACAGGCTCAACCTGTTTTTCCGCAGCATCTTGCTGGCCTGCGCGGTTCTGTCGATCTTCATCACGGCAGGGATCATCCTATCACTTATTCTCAATACTTTCTCGTTTTTCAGGGAAGTGTCCCTCTTTGAATTCCTGACCGGCAGGGAGTGGACGCCGCTCTTCGCCAATCCCAGCTACGGCATCCTGCCGCTCATCACGGGCACCCTGATCGTCACCCTGTGCGCGGCGGCGATTGCCCTGCCCCTGGGGTTATTCAGCGCGATCTATCTGAGCGAATACGCCAAGCCCGGGGTCAGGAAGGTGCTCAAGCCCATCATCGAGATACTTGCCGGCGTACCCTCTATTGTATACGGCTACTTCGCGCTCAACACCATCACGCCCATCCTGCAGCAGCTGATTCCCGCGGCTGAGATCTACAACGCGGCCAGCGCCGGCATCGCCATGGGCATCATGATCATGCCCCTTGTCTGCTCGCTGAGCGAAGACGCCCTGAGCGCCGTGCCCCTGGGCATCCGTTACGGCGGCTTTGCCCTGGGCATTACGAAGCTTGAATATGTCAAGGGCATCGCGATCCCCTACGCGTTTTCGGGCATCGTCGCCGCTTTTGTACTGGCCGTCTCCCGCGCGATTGGGGAGACGATGATCGTGACCATCGCCGCAGGCGCCCGTCCGACGCTGACCATGAACCCCCTGGTCAGCGTGCAGACCCTGACATCGTTTATCGCACAAGCCAGCCAGGGTGACAACCCCCATGGAACGACGAGCTATTACGCCCTGTACGCCGTGGGCCTGCTGCTGTTTGTCATCACATTTGCCATGAACACGGTCGCGCACCGGACAATCCGCCGGAAAAAGCAATTGATGGGGTCCATATGAGAAATCAGCACAGCTATTACAAATGGCGGGCGCTCAAAAACAACCTGGCGCACATCCTGTTCACATTTGCCGCCTGGGTTGGCGTCCTCATCCTGCTTGTCCTCCTGTTTGACCTGGTCAAACGGGGCGCGCAGTATATCAACCCGGACTTCTTCCGCAGCTTTCCCTCGCGCTTCGCGGCCAAGTCGGGCATTCTGCCCGCCGTTGTGGGGAGTGTGTGGATCGTGATGCTGACAACCGTCATCGCCATACCGGTCTCCATCGGCGCGGCCCTCTACCTGGAAGAGTACGCGGCGGACAGCCGGCTGACCCGGTTCATCAAAATCAACATCTCCAACCTCGCGGGCGTGCCTTCCATCGTATATGGCATCTTTGGGCTGAGCGTCTTTGTGCGCACGCTGGGCTTTGGCCGCAGCATCCTGTCAGGCGCGCTGACCATGTCGCTGCTCATCATGCCCATCGTCATCGTGTCAGCCCAGGAAACCCTGCGCACCATCCCCCAAGCGCTGCGCCACGGTTCCTACGCGCTTGGCGCAAGCAAGTGGCAGACCATTGTGAAGGTGGTCATCCCATCCGCCATCCCCGGCTTCCTGACCGGCGTCATCCTGGCGGTGTCCAGGGCCCTGGGTGAGTCAGCCCCCCTGCTGCTGGTTGGCGCTTTCAGCTACGTCAGCAGCCTGCCGCAGGGCCCCATGGATTCCTTCATCGCGCTGCCCATCCAGATCTACACCTGGATGAGCAAGCCCAGCGCCGCCTTCAAGGATGTGACGGCTGCGGCCATCCTGGTGCTGATGGTATTGCTGCTGGTCTTAAACGCTGCCGCCATCATCATCAGGAACAGGTTCCACCAGACCTTCGAGTAGTAAAACCAACACGGGAAAACCACATTTCCCGTTTGGCATATAAATGGCCCAATTGAAAGGAGACCATCATGGAAAAGACCAATAACCGCGGACGGATGTCCGCCCTGCTGATTCTGACCGCCCTCCTGATGACGCTGACGGTTTTCAGCGCCTCGGCCGAGGCGCTCAGCGGCACCATCATCATCGACGGATCCAGCACCGTATTCCCCATCACCGAGGCAGTCGCCGAAGAGTTCCACAAGGTCTATCCCGGCATCAGCACCCCCATTGGCGTGTCCGGCACCGGCGGCGGCTTCAAGAAGTTCACCGTCGGCGAGACCGATATCAGCAACGCCTCCCGTCCCATCAAGGACAGCGAAGCTGAGATCGCCAAAGCAAATGGCGTCGAGTACATCGAATTAGCCATCGCCTACGACGGTTTGTCCGTCATGGTCAGCATGCACAACGACTTTGTTGACAGCCTGACGGTTGAGGAACTCAAGCGGATCTGGGAACCGCAGAGCGCTGTCAAGACCTGGAAAGATGTGCGCCCCGAGTGGCCCGACGAAGCCATCAAGCTCTACGCTCCCGGCACCGACTCGGGCACCTTTGACTACTTCACCGAGGTCATCACCGGCGAGGCCGGCGCAAGCCGCACCGACTTCACCCCCAGCGAGGATGACAACGTGCTGGTTCAGGGCATCGCCGGCGACAAGTACTCCCTTGGCTACTTCGGCTATGCCTACTACATGGAAAACACGGACAAGCTGAAGATCGTCAAGATCGACAATGGCAACGGACCCGTGGAGCCGACCTTTGACACCATCATGGACGGCAGCTACGCGCCGCTGTCCCGCCCCATCTACATGTATGTGTCTGCCAAGTCGCTTGAGCAGGCGCATGTCAGGGCCTTTGTCGAGTATTTCCTGACCGAGGGCACAGCCCTGGTAAGCGAAGTCGGCTACGTCCAGCTGAGTGACGCCAGCTATGAAGCGGAACTTGCCAAACTGAAGTGATAGGCTGACCAGATGACCAATTTCGCCCAGAACTCACGCGCCGTGCGCACGATGGATGAAGACAATGCCGGGATCGCCTTTGAAATAAAAAACGCCGACTTGTGGTACACCGAGCTGCACGCGCTGAAAAATATCAATATGGACATCCCGGCCTCCCAGGTGACGGCCTTTATCGGCCCCTCTGGCTGCGGCAAGTCAACGCTGCTCAAGTCCCTCAACCGGATGAACGACCTCATCCCCGGCGTGCGCATCACGGGCCAATTCCTGCTGAACGGGGAGGATATCTACGCGCCCGGGATGGAGGTCAACCTGCTGCGCAAGCGGGTGGGCATGGTTTTCCAGAAGCCCAACCCCTTCCCGATGTCCATCTATGACAACGTCGCCTACGGCCCGCGCACGCACGGCGTGAAGGGCAAGGTGATGCTGGATGAGATCGTGGAAAAATCCCTGCGCCAGGCCGCCCTGTGGGACGAGGTGAAGGACAACCTCAAAAAAAGCGCCATGGCCATCTCGGGCGGCCAGCAGCAGCGCCTGTGCATCGCCCGCTGCTTTGCCATCCGGCCCGAGGTCATCCTGATGGATGAGCCCACCAGCGCGCTTGACCCCATCTCCACCTCCAGGATCGAGGACCTTGTCCTGGAAATGAAAAAAGACTATACTATCCTCATTGTAACACACAACATGCAGCAGGCCGCGCGCATCTCGGACCTGACCTCCTTTTTCCTCCTGGGAGAGATGGTGGAGATGGGCGCGACCGACGCGGTGTTCTCAAACCCTCAGGACAAGCGGACAGAAAACTACATCACAGGGAGGTTTGGCTGATGCGGTCCCATTTTGACGAACAGCTGCATCTGCTCAATGAGGACATGATCCACATGGGCAGCATGATCGAGCAGATGATAGAACAGGCCTGCGGGCTGGTGGTGTCACGCGACCGGGAAGCCGCCCTTGCCGTCATGCAAAGCGATAACCAGGTGGACCGCAAGGAGCGTGACATAGAAGCGCTGTGCCTGCGGCTGATATTGATGCAGCAGCCGGTGGCGCGGGACCTGCGGCTGGTGAGTTCCGCCCTCAAGATGATCACGGATATGGAGCGCATAGGCGACCAGGCGGCCGATATCTCCGAAATAATCTCCATGCCCATCAAAGGCCAGCTGTACACTTATCCCGACCAGCTGCGCAGAATGGGCAAAGCGGCGGGCAATATGGTGCACCAGGCCGTTGACGCCTTTGTCAGCCGCGATATCGCATTGGCGCATGAAGTCATTGAATCCGACGATATCGTGGACGGCTTTTTTACCGAGGTCAAGCAGGAACTGCTGCACGCGATGAAAAAGCATCCCGAACTGGGCATCCAGCTGCTGGACGCCCTGATGATCGCCAAGTACCTTGAGCGCATCGGCGACCACGCGACCAACATCGCCGAATGGGTGGAATACGCGGTCACCGGCCTCTACAAAGGAGAAAAGCTTCAGTGATCTACTCGGTCGAAGACGATCAGGCCATCCGGGACCTGGTGCTCTACGCGCTCAAGCAGTCGGGCTATGAGGCGCAGGGCTTCCAGGAGGGCCAGTCGTTTCGGGAAGCGATGCTCAGGCAGCTGCCCGACCTGGTCCTGATGGACCAGATGCTGCCCGGCGCCGACGGCGATACGCTGCTCAGGGAGATGCGCTCAAGCCCCCGCACGGCCAGGGTGCCCGTCATCATGCTGACCGCCAAGGGCAGCGAACTGGACAAGGTGCGCAGCCTGGACGCGGGCGCCGACGATTACCTGATCAAGCCCTTCAGCGTCATGGAACTGCTCAGCCGCATCCGCGCGGTGCTCAGGCGCGCCGCGCCGCTCGAAGAACCGCACACGCTGGCGCTGGGAAGCATCCTGATGGACACGGACCGGCACACAGTCATGTCCGACGGCGAGCAGGTGACCCTGACCAACAAGGAATATGAGCTGCTCAAATGCCTGCTGCAAAGCCCGCAGATCGTGTTCACCAGGGAAAAACTGCTGGATCTGGTATGGGATATCACCTATTACGGCGATACGCGCACAGTCGACGCGCATATCCGCTCGCTGAGACAGAAGCTGAAGGCCAACGCCGCTTTGATCGGGACAGTGCGCGGCGTGGGTTATCGCCTGGGCGGCGATTAATCGAAGGCACAGACCCGATACCAGATGAAGAAGCGGATTTTCGCCGGATTGCTTGCCATCGCGCTGCTGACGGGGCTGCTGTATACTCTGCTTGTCAGCAGCGTTTTGCCGTCCAACGCCAGGGCCCGCGCGCTGGAGGATCTGCGCGGTGAAGCCGATGCCCTTGCGCGGGCATATCCAAAGGAGGGCTTTTCGCCCCTGCAGCTGCAAAACCTGCTCAGCGTCAGCCGGGTGACCTGGATACAGGCGGACGGCACGGTATTGTTTGATTCCCAGCAGAGGGCGGAAAGCATGACAAACCACCTGGACCGCCCCGAAGTGGCGCAGGCGGTCAGCCAGGGCAGCGGCAGCGCCGTGCGCTACTCCCAGACCCTGAAAGCTGAGCTGATCTATTACGCCCGGCGGCTGCCCGACGGCAGCGTGCTGCGCCTGTCATCCTCAAGCCAGGAGACGGGGGCGGTGCTGCGGGCGATGCTGCCCTGGCTGCTTGGGGGACTGGTTTTGAGCGTCCTTATCTCCTACGCGTTTGCCGGGCTGATCAGCCGCAGGATCACCCGGTCCATTGACAGCATTGACCTTGACATGCCCCAGGAGGCAGTGACATTTGAGGAACTGACGCCCATGCTCAGCCGCCTCCAGCAGCAAAACGTCCGCTCAGGCCAGCAGGTGGCGGAACTGAGGGAGAAGCAGCAGCAGCTGGACGCGCTGCTCAACAGCATGTCCGAGGGCTTCATCGTGCTTGACAGCCTGCACCGCCTGATGACGATCAACCAGTCCGCCGCGCGGATGCTCAAGGTGGACGCGGCGGCGTCATTGGGCAAGTCCCTGGCAGAGATCGCGCGCAAACCGGAAGTCATGCAGATGCTGCGGGAGCTGGACGCGTCAGGCAGCGCCGCGGCCACCCTGCAGGCGGACAGGCAAAGCTTCCTGCTGAGCGCGAGCGCCGTGCCCAGCACGCGGGGCGCAGTCCTGCTGCTGCAGGACGTGACGGAAAAGCTGGAAGGCGAGACCATGAGCAAGCGCTTCACGGCAAATGTCTCGCATGAGCTGCGCACGCCGCTGACAACGATCTGCGGGTATTCCGAAATGCTGGCGTCCGGCATGGTCAAAAAGGAAGACGAAAAGGAATTCCTCTCACGCATCGCGGGCGAATCAAACCGCATGCTGGCGCTGGTGGAGGACATCCTCCGGCTGTCGAAGCTGGATGAAGGCTATCCCGGCGGGCAGCACAAGCCGGTCAGCCTGTACAAGGCAGCCAGGGAAGCCATGGACGCGCTGGCAAGCATGGCGCAGGCAAAAAAGGTCAGCATGCATCTGTCGGGGGACAAGGCTGAGGTCCGGGGCGACAAGACGCTGCTTGGCGAACTGATCACAAACCTGCTGGATAACGCGATCAAATACAACCGCGAGGGCGGCCGTGTGGATATCGCGCTCAAAGACAGCAAGGCGGCCGTGACCCTCAGCGTGACCGACACAGGCATCGGCATCGCGGCTTCCCAGCAGGACAAGGTATTTGAGCGCTTCTACCGCACGGACGCCAGCCGCTCCAAGGAAACGGGCGGCACAGGCCTGGGCCTGTCCATCGTCAAGCACGCGGCCGAGTATCACAAGGCAGCGCTGAAGGTGGACAGCCAGCCGGGCAAAGGCACAGCCATCACCGTCACCTTCCCCAAGGGGAAATCGTAACGGCAGGCCCGTGCCCGCGTCAGTTTACCTTTGTTATGTCTTGACCACGATCGCCTCGGCGGCGGCGGAACTATTCCGCAGCGGCGAGGATCCTGGCGATCAGGCGGTTGTTGCGCACCGATTCCTCAAGGCTCAGCGGCGGCTCGCGGTTTTCCAGCAGCGCCGCGCAGAACGCCTCGATCTCCAGCATATAGCGCTTGCAGGCCGGCACGGGGATCTCGGTGGTGACGCCGTCCTTGATGAGCAGGATGGGCGCGTCCGTCTGGTCATAGGTTTCCCGCATGATGATGGTGCCCTGCGTGCCGTTGATCTCCGTCAATACGGGGGACTGGGCGTTGAAGCCGGAGCTGACGGTGCACAGGGCGCCGTTTGCGTACTTCAGCACCGCGCTGAGCGCCAGGTCGACCCCCTGGAAAGTCACCTTGCGCGCGCACAGGGAGACGGGTTCATCCTGCATGATCATGCCGATGAGGTTGATGGGGTAGCAGCCAACGTCCCGCAGGCTGCCGCCGCCCAGCGACTCGTTCACGCGGACGTTGGCGTTGTCGCTGATCACAAAGCGCCAATTGGAGCTGATATGCCTCACTTCGCCGATCTCGCCCGCGGCCAGCAGTTCCTTGAGCATGCGCGTCCTGGGGGTGAAGCGGTACATGAAGGCTTCCATCAGCTTGACGCCGCTGTGCCTGCAGGCCGCGACCATATCCAGGCAGTCGTCTTCGCTCAGCGCCAGGGGCTTTTCGCACAGCACGTGCTTGCCAGCCCTGGCGGCCTTGATGGTCCATTCCTTGTGCAGGCCGTTTGGCAGGGGGATGTAGACGGCGTCGACATCGGGATCCTTCAGGAGGGCGTCATAGTCTCCGTAGGCCTTTTCAAAGCCGAACCTGGAGACGGCCTCCGCGAGCTTTTCCGCGCTCCTGGAGGCGATGGCGTAGGGCACCGCGTTGCTGGATTCCAGCATGGCGGGGAGCACGTGCTTGTAGGCGATGCCCGCGTAGCCCAGTACGCCAAAACGGACAGGTGAATTCATCATGGTCTTCCTTCTTTCTTTGTTTGCTTTAACGTTTGTCATGACGCGCGGTCAATGTCCGGGAACATGGTGTTGTTGTCAGGCCAGTGCCCTGATCTGTTCCCATACCCGCTCATCCACCGGGATGCCCAGCTGCATATTGGCGGCCTTGTGTTCTTTTGCCCTTTGTCCGGGATAGACGATACGCGTGGCCTTTCCATCCGGCTGCGAGCGCAGCAGGTAATCCACGGCGTCATCCAGCGTCGCCTCGGCCTGTTCGGCCGGGGCGATCTTTTGATAGTTGACGGCGATGAACACCTGCGACATGCCATGCTCATCTCCCTGCAGGCGCCCGATGCCCGCCACCATGCTCCCCATCGAAAGGCAGCCGGCAAAGGTATCCAGCAAGAAGGATAGCGCAGCGCCCTTCCAGTACCCCATGGGCAAAATACGCTTGGAATCGATGATAGCGGCGGGATCGCGCGTCAGCTCCCCCCTGGCATCAAAGCCGGCGTCCACCTGCATCCTGCCGCCGGCCAGCTGCGCCAGCTCAAGGGCGCCGTAGGAGAACTGCGACATGGCCATGTCCACGATGACATGCCCCCGGCTTCGTGGAAAGGCAAGCGTGAGGGGATTGTTGCCCAGGCGCGCGTCAACTGCCCCCCAGGTGGGCATATTGGGCATCGTGTTGCCAAAGCACAGCGCCGCCATCCCCGCGTCGCAGGCCTGGTAGCCATAGGTGGCGGCCCGCAGCCAGTGATTGGTGTTGCGCAGCGCCACCAGGCCGATCCCGTGCTCATGGGCAAGGCCGATGGCGCGCTGCATGGCGAAATGGGCGTTGACGATCCCAAGCCCCAGGTTGCCGTCATAGTTCTCAATGGCGCCAAAGCCATGAACCGGGGTTGGCATCACGTCGACCCGGACGATCCCCTCGTCGATGTTGCGGATCAGCCTGGCGAAACGGTTGATGCCGTGCGTGTAGGTGCCTTCAAGGGAGTTGCGGGCCATCTCACAGGCAACCTTCTCCGCCTTTTCATCGGGGCAGCCGCGCGACAGGAGCACCCGCTTCAGTTCGCCTTTCGCCTCTTCAAATGTGACGCGTATCATGCCGGCCATCCTTTCACGGTTCATTTGAGGGTGCTGCGCAGCGGCGGCAGGCCTTCGATCTCCACCTCGATCACGTCGCCTGCCTTCAGCCAGACACGCTCAGCCTGCGGATATCCCTGGATCACGCCCTCGGGCGTGCCGGTGAAGATGACATCGCCCGGCATCAGGGTGACAGCCTGGGAAATAAAGCTGATGAGCTGCGCGCAGCCGAAAATCATATCCCCGGTGCTGCCCTGCTGGCGCACTTCCCAGTTGAGGCGCAGACTGATGCCAAGCTTGTCCGGGTCGATACCCTCCAGTGTGCGGATGTGCGGGCCAAGCGGCCCAAAGCCGTCGGGCGTCTTGCCAAACAGCCACTGGCTGGTCTGAAACTGCAGGTCGCGCGCCGAAAGGTCGTTGCCGCAGGTAAGGCCAAAAACATGGTCCAGCGCTTCCTCCGCGGCGATGCGCTTGCCTTGCCGCCCGATCACCAGCACCAATTCGGCCTCGTAATCAAATTCGCGTGCGTTTGAAGGCAGCTCAATGGCCTCCCCATGCGCGGCCAGGGCGTTGTCAAACTTCGAGAACAGCACCGGATACCGGGGGAAGGGCTGCCCTATCTCCAGCAGGTGCTTCTTGTAGTTGGTGCCCACGCAGATCAGCTTGCCGCCCGCGGGCACGGCAGGCAAAAAGCGAAAGCCCTGCGCAGCCTTGCCCCGCAAAGCCTCACCTGCCCATGCCTTCAGCCGGGGCCCGGCTGCCATCGCCTCACGCAGGTCGACCGGCGCGCCCCGGTCATCCCTGACCGCATAGTAGCGGCCTTCTTCAAATACATAAAGCCCGCTTTGTCCGTCCGCTTCCAGCCTGGCGTATTGCATGGCGTTTCTCCTTTTGTGTTGATTGCCATGATTATGACAGCAACATGCCCGGCTGGCAAGAAGCAAGGACAAAATGGGAGGATTTGTAGATTTATACTTTTTCGGTGAGTGCTTTGCGTGTATACTGCAGGGGAACGGTTACCCATAAGGAGATACGATGTCCCTCCCATTGCAGAAAATCAAGGCCAAAGACGAGAAATCCAATCAGGCAGCGCTGTTGCGGAGTCTCCTTCGCTGCCCCCTGTGCGCAAAGCCGCTGCTTATCAAAGACGGCAGCTATGTCTGCCGCGGGGGCCACTGCTACGACATCAGCGCCAAGGGCTATGTCAACTTCGTGCTCAAGCGCAAGGCGCAAAAGGGCTATGAGGCGGAAACGTTCCTGCACCGCCGGCGCTTCTTGCAGTCGGGCTATTACGACCATATCCTGGAGGCCCTGCTTGACATATTAAAGGAGCATGGCGCGGCGCGCGTGGTGGACGCGGGCTGCGGGGAAGGGTACTTCGCCAATCGGATCGCGGAGAACCGGGACACGGAAGTCTACGCGATGGACTATTCCAAGGACTCCGTTATGCTGGCGGCAGCAGGGTCAAAACAGGTCCACTGGCTGGTGGCCGACCTGGCCATTATGCCGCTGCAGGACGGCATGGCCGACGCCGTCATCAACGCCTTCGCCCCTGCCAACTACAAGGAATTCGCGCGGGTGCTGCGGCCCGGCGGGCTGCTGGTAAAGGTCATCCCCGGCCCCGATCACCTGCGGGAACTGCGCGAGGCGGCCCGGGATCAACTGAAAACAGACGATTACTCCGCTCAGCCCGTGGCCGACTATTTCGCCCGGCACTTTCAACTGTCAGGCAGACAGACGGTGACAAAGACCTGCCCCATTGAGGGGGATGACCTGGAAGCCCTGCTCAATATGACGCCGCTGCTGTTTGCCGCCGACAAGGCGCTCATCGACCGCTCGGGCATACGTGACATCACCATCCAGGCAGAGATACTGACCGGAACAAGTGCAATGAAATCACCCGGGAAATTAAAAGCCAAGGCAAAGAAGGAGAAGACGCCATGATCATCACCCTGAAAAACAGGCAGCTCAGCGTTCAGGTATCGACCGCGGGGGCCGAGATGCAGGCCATCACGGCAGCCGACGGCACAGAGTACCTGTGGAACGGCGACGCGGCATACTGGGGCAGCCGGGCGACCAACCTTTTCCCTTATGTGGGCAGGCTCTTTGAGAAGGCCTACCTGCTGGATGGGCAGCGCTTTGAGCTGGGCATCCATGGTTTCCTGAGATACGCGGAAACCCTGCCCCATGAAGTGAGCGACGCACACGTCAGTCTGGAGACCGGTTCCACCCCCGGGACGATGGCCCAGTACCCCTTCCCTTTCCAGGCGGGGGTGGATTACCGGCTGGAAGGCAGTACGCTCCATATTGCCTACAAGGTGCGCAACACGGGCGGCAAAGTCATGCACTTTGGCCTGGGCGGGCATCCCGGCTTCCATGTGCCGCTGGAAGACGGCCTTGCCTTTGAGGACTATGAACTGTTTTTTGAGCAGCCGCCGCGGCATCTTCTGGTTTCCGACGGCTGCCTGATGACGGGTGAAAGCCGGCCCTTCCCCCTGAACGGCGGCCGCCTGCCCCTGCGCCATGACCTGTTTGACCATGACGCCATCATCCTGGACAATCCCGGGCGGATGGTAACCCTGCGCAGCCCCGGGGGAAGAAGTGGCGTCACCCTGCGCCATCCGCAGATGCCCTACCTGGGCCTCTGGCACAAGCCGCACACGGCCGCGCCATTCGTCTGCCTGGAGCCCTGGCTCAGTTTGCCGGGCCGTGAGGGCATTGTGGAGGACCTGGCCACCCAGCCCGGCCTGGCGCATCTGGAACCGGAGCAGGCGTATGAAAACACCTGGAGCATCGAAATCCTGGCATAAAGACGGCACAAATCCGACCGACCGCACTCCGGAGGTTGCCTTTGCATATGGAAGGGAAACTCATCGCGCCATGCGGGATCAACTGCAGGGTGTGCACCGCCTATCAAAGCATGGAAGCGAACCTGAACAAGCGCGGGTTTCACAGAACGTACTGCCCGGGCTGTGTCCCCAGGGGCAGAAACTGCCTGCATATGGGCAGTCACTGCGAGCTGCTGCGGAATGGCAAAGTGCGGTTCTGCTATGAATGCGCAGGCTTCCCCTGCAAGCGGCTCAAGGCGCTGGACAAACGTTACCGCGAAAAATACCGCATGAACCTGATAGAAAACCTGAACGACATCCGGGATAAGGGCATGGACGGATTCCTGGAAAAGGAAAAAATCAAGTGGCGCTGCCCGGCCTGCGGCGGCGTGATCTGCTGCCACAGCGGAGAATGTCTGCGCTGCAGTCCGCCGGCACTGCGCGATGGCAAAACCGCCCCAGGCAGCGGCAAGGCGGAAAAGCTGGATCGGCTTGTCCGGGAATATACCGTCCAGTTGGGCAAGGGACGGATTCAAAGGGCATACAAGGGGATCCTCTCCTTCCTGTCCGGGTTGGGCGCTTATCTGAAGGACAAGTACCCTGACCACAGCCTCAGCGCCCTGTACCCCGGATACATGGACATGAGCTATTTTGCCTTTACGCCCCCTTACCTGAGGGACAAGAGGCTAAAGATCGCCGTCGTCTACCTGCATGAAGACAACCGCATCGAAGCCTGGCTGGGCGGCGTCAACAGAAAAGCGGGGCTGTAACAAAAGTCCCGAAGGCACCGCTGTAAATCGAAAGATTTGCGGCG
>CAZPBJ010000036.1:0-27670 GCA_964584685.1 uncultured Christensenella sp.
GGCTGGGGATCCATCATCTTCCTGGCGGCTTTGGCAGGCGTCGACCAGGAGATGTACGAAGCTGCATTGATCGATGGTGCGACACGCCTGCAAAGGATCTGGTACATCACGCTGCCCTCCATAGCGCCGACCATCACCATCATGCTCATCATGCGCTCGGGGTCCATTCTTAACGATAACTTTGACCAGGTGTACAACATGAGCAATGCCGCGGTCTATTCAGTGACAAACATCCTTGGCACATTGACATATGAACTTGGTATCCAGAACATGAAATACAGCCAGTCAACTGCCATCGGCCTGTTCAGGAACGCGATCTCGTTTGCGCTTGTGCTGATGACAAATCAATTCGCCAAGCGCGTCAACGAGTATGGCATCTGGTAAGGGGGCGGGAATATGAGTATGAAAGTGTTCACAAGAAGAAAGCCGGGCATCAAGAAAACCACAGGGGAAAGGATCTTTGACTGGTTCAATGTGACAGTACTTGGCATCATGGCCTTATCGATGCTGTACCCCTTCTGGTATCTGTTCGCGGTGTCCCTGGCGGACGCCGACAAGGTGGCCCTGTCAAAGGTCTACATCTGGCCTTCCGTGATCTCATTTACCAGCTATGCCAATGTACTGGGCACAAAGTATATCTACTACAGCTTTGGCATGACAGTTTTGCGCACGGTGCTGGGTACGGCCATCGCGCTTTTTCTGGGTTACAACTTGGCATACGTGCTGTCCAAGCGCTACTTTCCGCACCGGGGCTTCTGGACCGGTTTGACGGTGTTCACCATGTTCTTCTCAGGCGGCATGATTCCCGAATACCTGCTCATCAGGGACCTGGACATGATTGATAAGATTTGGGCCCTGGTACTGCCAATGTCCATCAGTGCGTACAACATCGTCATCATGCGCAACTTCCTGATGACGCTTCCCGACAGCCTGGAGGAATCTGCCCGCTTGGACGGCGCGAACGATATCGTGATCCTTTACCGCATCATCCTGCCGCTGTCAATGCCAATCATCGCCACCATCGGCTTGTGGACAGCTGTCTCACACTGGAACGCTTGGTTTGACGCCATGATTTATATCCGTACAACAGAAAAACAAGTGCTTCAAATGGTCCTGCGCCGGGTAGTATTACTAGGGGATGCTTCGCTTGTACCCCTATCCGGGGAGCAGGTAACCACTACGGTGGAGATGAATACCGAGACCATCAAGGCAGCGACGGTCATGGTCGCAACCATACCGATCCTGGTGGTATATCCCTTTATCCAGAAGTATTTTGTTAAAGGAATCATGATTGGATCTCTCAAGGGCTGAGCCCTTGTGAATCAATATTAAAGGAGGTCGACCCAATGCGCAGACTCATATCCATGCTCATGGCGGCAATGCTGATCTTCAGCGCACTGCCCATCCTGGCGCAGGCAAGCACCAACGCGGAAAAGTACTCCTATGACTGGACAACCTACATTGCAGCACCCCTTACCGAGGATGCGACTGTCATCAAGCTTATTGAGGATAAGTTCAATGTTGATATCAATATGCTCAACATTGAAGATGCCAATTTCCTTGAAGTGCTCAACACCTACATCGCCGGCGGTGATACTCCCGATGTCATTCGCCTCAAGGATCCCTCCCAGCTGATGACCTACATTGATCAGGAGATCATCGGCGCTATTGACATGGACCTGGTGCGCGAGCATATGCCCTACGCATCGGGGCTGCTTGACCAGCTTTCCGGCGGCTCCTTTTGGAACATGGGCGCCTTCAACGGCGTACAGTATGCCATCCCCGGCATTGCCAGCGGCAACGTCTTCCACCTGCCCGTCATCTACAACCAGGATTGGATGACGAAAGTTGGTGTCACTGAGACCCCTAAAACGCTTGCAGAGCTGGAAACCCTGCTTTACAAGTTCGCCAATGAAGATCCTGACGGCAATGGCGTCAAAGACACCTTCGGTGTCGCGTCCGATGGTCTGCGCCAGCTGTATGGCGCATATGGCATAAACCCCGGTGCGCCCGACGGCCGCAAGGACCACAGCTACTTCCAGCTCATCGATGATCAGGTACAATGGGCCGCCGGAACCGAACGGTACCGTGAAGCGCTGCGCGTAGCCAACAAGTGGTACAAGGACGGCGTGATCGATCCTGAATTTGTCACTGGTGAGAATACCGGCGGATACTGGGCTATCTCCAACTCCCTAATCAACGGCCGCATTGGTATGACAGTACGCGGCAACTACTATCACTGGGTCATGCCTGGCATGTACCAGGAATTGAACAGTGCCGGCGTGCTGGAAGACAACCTGCCCGGCAACGTAGCCAAGGAATGGATAGCTGTCCGTCCCGAGGGCATGATCGCCTTTGGCGATCCTGTGGAAGGCCCTTATGGCAAGGGTATCAAGAACTGGAACCTGCTGGCTCAGTTCTATGTGTTCAGCCCCGAACTTACAGCCGACAAGGATAGGTTTGCCCGCGCGCTTGACATCATCAACTACATGCAGCTGCGCTACCTGACCAAGTACACTGAAGAGAAGCAAACCTTCCTTGAGTGGGCCTATGGTCCCGAGAACGAAAACTGGTACTGGAGCGACAAGGAAGAAGGCGTTTACATCCTGCGGCCGGAATTCCTGGAGAAACATCCCGATGTCGGCCCCAGCGACGATTACGGCGCCATGACACAATGGGGTCCGACCGTGGCCGAGCGGCCCACTGGCGCTGGCGCGAGATTCGCATACACCCTGGGCTATGACAAGGATGGTATCTCCAACCTCATCCAATTCTCACTGCCCAAGATGGCAGAGTACCAAAACAACGTCACCCAGCTGAAAGATGCGGCCATGATAGACTTCATCACCGGCAAACGTGACCTTGACAAGGATTGGGACGCCTACCTGGCGGAAATGAACGCGGCGGGCCTTGAAGAGATGCTCAACGAAGTGCGCGCCTGGTATGAGGGCAACAAGGCCAAGTAAGGTCTGTCAGCTCACTTGGGTATTCACCGAAAACTTGCCATTAAACAAGGGCTGTCCAGTTTGCCGGACAGCCCCCTTTTTACGCATCAAGAGGCACTTGGCCTATGGTTTATAAGCTGGCCATGCCTGCTTCTGTCAGCATCAGGAAGGTAAGCCCCTGGCCGTAGGCGGTGGGGCACAAGGGAATTTGCCTGTAAAAATCCAAAGTATCTCCCATGGGCGTCCCATAGGAGACCCCCCGAACCGTGCCATCCACATCGACTTGTGAAAGGACCCCTTCCACGGCCCGCTGCGCGGTCCTTTCCACGCTCTTTGGCAATAATCCCAGACGGAGGCCTTTCAGCAAACCATAAGCTATCGCCGCACTGGCGGATGTTTCAAGATAACTGTCCTCCCGGTCAAGCAGTGTATGCCATAAGCCGGTTGCTTCATCCTGCAGGCTGACAAGCGTTTGGGTTTGTGCCTGCCAAGTGCCCAGAATGAAATCGTATACACAATCCTTTTCAATCATTTCCAAAAAATCTATCGCGCCGCTGGTGAACCAACTGTTTCCCCTTGCCCACAGCGCATTGCCGAAGTGATGCCTGCCCTCAAAGCTGAAGCCATGGTACCACAATGCATTTTGATGCGCATGGAGATACTTGATGTGCAGCAGGAACTGGTACTTCGCTTCCCGGCAGCACTCCTCCATTCCCAGCACCTTTCCTGCCCTGTAGAGGAAGAGCACCGTCATATAGAGTGTATCGTCCCACAGCTGCTGCGGGTTTTCACTGTGGGTGGTGATATGCTGCAGGCCCCCTTCCCGTGTGCGCGGCATGTCACGCATGATCCACTGCGCCCAGGATGATATACAAGGCGCATAGACGGGGTCGTTGGTGATTTCATATACAATGGTCATACCAAGCATCGGCGCGGTGGTATTGACGTTTCGCGCGGGCAGGCCTGCCTCCAGGTGTCTTGCGTACCATCCCCTGACAAATTCAAGGACTTTGCGTTCCTTTGTCTGTTCATAAACCTTTAGCATTGCATAGATAGCGACGCCTTGGGGCCATTCCCATGTGTCCAGCGTCAAATGGTCGTTAGATCCTCCGCCTTCATGGACCGAGCGCAGTTTTGACATGACCAAATCAGAAATGTGACTGTAATTGCGCTGCATTTGAACCTCCGGTATATACTGATCAAACTGTCTTGGCTTTTTATCGTTCAGGATATCGGCCGCACGCAGTGTATCATACCGTTTTTCAATCCGCAATCAAGATGCCCCAACAGGCTTTGACACATCAGCCCGTCCATGCTTTACACCGATGACAGGTTAGGATACACTGGCCCCGGATTATTGCGTTTAGAGGAGTCAACCCATGCTGTCCGTTGATGATTTTGCCCTGTCAACCATGTGGAACTACCCTTATGCTAAGACAGGCGCTGAATTGGTGAAGTCAATCAAGGCCGCGGGTTTTTGCAAAGTGGAATTGAATTACCAGGTACGCGGGGAGCTTCTGCCCCAGACGGAGGCACTCCTGTCAGCAGGCGCACTCGATGTTGTCAGCCTGCATAATGTATTCCCCAAGGTAATGGATAGCAGGTTTGATACCGACTCGATGCTCTTGGGCTATCAGGATGAGGGCCTTAGGAGGGAGGCTGTCCGATTAACCAAGCAGACGGTGGACTGGGCTGCGCGCCTTGGCGCAAAGGCAGTTGTTGTACATCCCACGGAAGTTCCGCTGGATCCTGAGCAATTTGATAAGCCGCTGAAACAACTGATACGGGAGAAAAGGCAAAGCAGCGAGGATTACAGGGACCTGTTTGCCCGATTGCTGAGACACAGGCAGGCAGCTCCCTATTTGGCAGCCCTGACAAAAAGCCTTCAGGAGCTCGGCGACTATATTGTCAGAAATGATTTTGATGTATTCCTTGGCTTGGAGAACAGGTCAATGTGCCATCAAATCCCAATTTTCAGTGAGTTTGAGCTTATTTTCGACACATTTTACGACAGCCCTGTCAAACTTTGGCTGGATACGGGTCATGGCATCATGATGGAGGAGATAGGCCTGCAGAAAATGCCGCTTCCGCAAAAGCTGAAGGAGCAAATCATCGGCATGCACATCCATGACGCCCTGCAGGGGCGCGACCATTATCCCCCTGGCTTGATGCGAAGCGGCAGCCTTGCACCATACTATGGGCTGATCAAGGATACTCGCCTCAAAGTTCTTGAGATATCAAGCCGCTACAGCGCAGAGGATGTATATGCGGGCGCCCTATGGCTCGTTGACCAATTGAACGGGCATGAGCAGGAATCATGATGGGTTGAGATTACAGTCCAGCTCAAAGTGCATTTTCTGGGTCTCCGGCTTTCCATCTTCGGCAAGATAACAGATACGCAGGCAAGGGCCTTCCCTTTCCACAAAGTGAGCAGGTGCGTGGGGGGCCACCTTGATCCTGAGACCGCCGATTTCCCACATGTTTTCCGATATCATCGCTTGCCCGGCAAAGGGGGAGTCAAACTCAAAATACACTTTGATATCACGGTTGATCTGGCAGGAAACATCGATGCTTAAACGGTTCTTGTCGGCCCGGCAATCAAACACCACCAAGTGGAAGCCATCAGCTTTTCCCTCCGTATTGCTGCGCTGCAGCCGCATACTGGATACTCCGCCGGCTGAGTCACGCCAATAAACAGTCGCGGGATGAAGTTGCCCACTGACATTCCTGCTGCCGCTTAAACCTCCGGTCATCAATGTATCGCTGATCCACGACGTTGCAGTACACAGCGCTGCGCCTTCACGTGGGTCCCCGCGCTCGCTTAGTTCCCTGAACCGCTTCACAACACTGCGCCCATTGCTGCTTTCAAGCAGCTTCCGGCGAACCTCCGGGGGTATGCGAACGCCGCAAAGCACCAGAAGGGGATTATGGTCACTTTCTACGTTGAAAGGCCTGTCGGGGAACTTGTCCATGCCAAGGCCCAGGAACAGCAGCGCGTGCATGGATGTATGCCTGCTCATGTCCATTTCATAATTACGGGAAAATGGGCCGCAGATATTACGCATGCAGTGGCTGTAGGTGTCCGCGATATCTTCCCATAGACCAGCTTCAATGAGCTCGCCCAGTGCTCGTAACCGTGGATTTGGCGCATATCTGCGCCAGCAGGCTGCAGCGGCCAGGTCTACGCCATAATAGGTTGGGGAGTTGAATTCGGAGACACTGTGAAACTCCATATACCTGTTGTATATACTTTCAGCATAACGGCATGCGTAGTCACTTGCCGCAGGGTCATGCAAGCGGTCTGCAAAATAGTCAACAGTGAATACATGCATCAGCTCAATGTTTGTGTTCATGGGCGTTAGTCCGGCCCTGCTGCGATCCATGGCGCCCTGCATCGCTTTTGATGCCGATGTGAGCATCCTGAAGACCGTTTCACTTGTCAGCATGTTCTCAAAATGCTCCAGGATGAGCGCAAAGACGCAAAGGATGAACTCCCGCCAATTTGGGTCGTAACTTTTCCAAACAAGCGGATAATGCGTGAGAACGGATTGAGATAGCAGCTCTTCCACCTTGAACGCATAAGGTTTCAACTGCTCATCCTGCGTCAAGCCCGCTCGTAGGGTATTGGTGACCTTTTCCATAGCCCGGTCCATAAAGTAGCGGGCAAAGGGAGTCATTTCACGCCAGGGAAGGGTACCGCGAGGCGGCAGAGGTTCCTGCGGCGTGCGCCTGAACGTACCGTGATAGATCTCGTCCGGGCAGTCAAACTGCGTATCAATGACAGCGTTGAGCGCTTTATTGGCGCGGTGAATATCTTCATCACTGCCACGGATCAAAAGCCCCAGCGCGTAATGGGCGCTTGCGCGTACGCTGTGGCCTTTTCGGCTGCCGGTACCTGACACCAGCAAACCAATCTCATTGTCATACAGACTATCGAGCTTTTCCATGGTTTCATCAAGAAGTATCCTGCCCTCTCTGCCAAGGGTGTCATAAACCCGCATCATATCCAGCTCCTGTCTATAGTTTTCGGAAACCTGTCCGATTGATTCATCTGCCTATGTACTTTGGGCAGGCACGGCAGTGGATAAAGAATCCTTGAACACAAAGAAATGGAACACGAACGCCGTCAGCAGGGATATGCCGCCTGCCAGCAAAAACAACGGGCGTATGCCAAAGGAATCGGCAAGCATGCCACCAAAGAAAGTGGATATCATGAGGGAAGCTACAGTCTGTACCGTGACAGTCAGCATCTGCACAGTCGTCTTGAACTGAGGGGCGGCAAGTTGGCTGAGTTTGAGGCTGACAGTCACACTCATGAGGATATTGAGAAAATTCATTGCCTGAATGACAATCTGTGCGCCAGGCGTCCTGACTAAGAAGGTGGCAAACCATCGAGCGGAGTCGGCAAGGCAAATGAGAAACAGCACCCGTTTTGTACCCAGTTTCCTGATTATCCTGTCCGCATAGAATAGGAAAGGTATCTCACACAAGGCGGAGATGGACAGCATGACCCCGTACAGAGCGGAGGAACCTCCCAGATCGCTGGTAAAGAAAATGGAAAAATAGGAATGGTAAAGCCCCTGTGCCAAGGACATCATCATGGCAAAAGCGATCAGCTTGATAACAGGCTTGCTTTTTAAGATCAATCCAAGGGACTGCCTATTCCCTTTGCGCTGGTGCCCATGAACTTTGGGCAATAGGAAAACCAACAGAATGTTGAGCAGGCAAATAATTGAATAGGCATAAAAGGTCAGCCTGGTACCAATATTGGCCACATAACCAATAACCAGCATCATCCCCGCGTATCCTATCGCTCCCATCATGCGCAGAGGGCCATAATCCCGGCCGCTTCCCTCAGCATACTCCAGGGAAATACTGCTGTTAAGGGATGGCTGGGCACGCCGTACAACCGTGTAGGCAGTGTATACAATAAGAATAAAGGCAATATCCTTGGATAGAAGGATAAGCGGGTATATGACCGCCGTACAAAGGATAATCGTCTGCAGCACCAGGTTTTTTGATGCAGCGCGGTCCGCCAGCAGGCCCAGCGCTGGCTGAAAGCCCAGAGCCACCATTGAAGATACTGCCATGATCATGCCAATATTTGTCTTGCTGATACCAATCTCATTCAAATAGATCCCAAAGTAACCCGAAGCTGTATCCATCATAAAAAAAACCATATTAAATATCAGGAAACCGGTATAAGGGGGAACGCCTTTTCTTGCCATGGGGATACTTGCCTCCGGAATTCGAATCTTGCCCGATTGTAAAAGTGAAAATAAAATTTCTTCATTATGCCGGCCTGTGTGGCCTGCGAACCTGATGTCGGGTACTAGGATATTGTACTATGAAACCAGAGAAATAGACACATTGCGATTTACCGGGTCATTATATAAGTATTGTACTTGCCAGGTTCAGCCAGGCCGAGGCATCGTTCAAGTCCGTACAGGCCGAGGCATCGTTCAAGTCCGTGTGCCATTGACAGAATTGCGGGGCAGCGCTATATTGTCTGTATATTCACATGCTAATCCTGCCGCATACGCTTACGGAGGTCATTTCATGAACAGCGTGATCGAAATCAGAAACCTGACCAAATACTACGGCAAAGCCCGCGGCATCATCGATGTGAGCTTCGATGTGCATGAGGGGGAGATCTTTGGGTTTATCGGGCCAAACGGCGCGGGCAAGTCAACGACGATCCGCACGCTGCTGGGCCTGCTTTACCCGACTTCGGGCAGCGCCGCGATTTTTGGCAGGGACTGTGTCAGGTTTGGCTTTGAAATCAGGCAGAAGGTCGGTTACCTGCCAAGCGAGGTCTATTACTACGACAGCATGAAGGTGATCGACCTGCTGAAGTACTCGGCGTCGTTCTACGGGAAATTGGACATGAAGCGGGTCCGCTATCTGAGCGAGGTCATGGACCTTGACCTGGGCAGGAAGATCGACGACCTGAGTTATGGCAACAAGAAAAAGGTCGGCATCGTCCAGGGGCTGCTGCACGAGCCGAGCCTGATCATCCTGGATGAGCCGACCAGCGGCCTTGACCCCTTGATGCAGAAGAAATTCTTTGAACTGATCAGGGAGCAGAACCAAAACGGCGCGACGGTCCTGATGTCCTCGCACATCCTGCCGGAAGTCCAGAAGCTCTGCACGCGCGTGGCCATCATCAAGGAGGGCAGGATCATCAAGCTGGAAGACATCAGTACGCTGCGCAACACCGCCTACAAGAAGGTCCGCATCGAATTCGCGGGCGCTGTCCCCGATGATCTGGCAGGGACACCGGGCGTCAGCGCTTTTGCCGGGGAGAACGGCGAAGCGTCCTTCCTGTACGCAGGGGATGTTAATGGCATCGTGCGCAGGATCAGTTCTGAACAGCTGAAGAACCTGACGATCGAAGAGCCGGACCTGGAAGAGATATTCATGCACTTTTACGCCAAAACTGAATGACAGGAAGGTGAGTGACGATGAACATCCTGGTTCAGGAACTGAAACGCTCCTTTCGCTCCTGGCTGTATTTCACGCTTGGCATGGCGGCGATGCTGTGCGTGTTCAGCGCCTTCTTCAATTCCCTCAAGAGTGATGTCCAGCTCATCGAGCGGCTGCTGCAGAATTTTCCGCCCGAGTTCAAGGCCGCCTTTGGCTTCGCCGATGTCAACCTGTCACAGGTCGAAGGCTATTTTAGCTTCATCATCAGCTACAATGTTCTCATCGGCGCAGTCTTTGGCATGAAACAGGGCGTATCGCTGCTGTCCGAGGAAGGCCGCCGGCATACGGTTGATTTCCTGCTGACCAAGCCGGTTCGCCGGGCCCGGGTCATGACGGCCAAGTTCGCGGCCATCATGGTCAACCTGATCGCGCAAAACCTGGTGCTGCTGGTCATCGGGCTCGCCGTGATCAGGCTGGTCATCAACGAAAGCTTTGATTACGGCACCTTCGCCCTCATCAGCTTCTCAACCCTCTTTGTCCAGCTGTTCTTTGTGGGGATCGGCCTGTGTATCGCGGCCGTCGCGCAGAAGATCAAGTCCGTCATGCCCATCACCCTGGGCGTCGTCTTTTTCTTCTTTATCATCGAGCTGGTCAATGAATCGATCCGCGACCAGAAATTGAGCTACCTGACGCCCTTTGCCTACTTCAAGGGCGCGGGCATCATCTCAAACCGCGGTTATAACGCGGGTTATCTGCTGGTGGATTTGGCAGTGTTTCTTGTTTTCACGGCTGCCGCCTATTGGATCTACCAAAAAAAGGATTTCCACGCTGTGTGATGACGGGAGGCTGCCATAGATGAACATCTACCTTCGGGAGTTGAGAGCCACTTACAAGTCCTTCCTTGTCTGGTCGGCAACGATGGTCTTCCTGATCTTTGCCGGCATGATGAAGTACGGGGCTTTTGCCAAAGCGGGCCAATCCGTCAATGAAATGTTCGCCGCCCTGCCGCCGCAGCTGCTGAAGGTGTTTGGGGTGGAAGCCGGGATGGACCTGAACTCGATCGGCGTGTTTTACAGCATATTTTTCCTGTATTTCCTGCTGCTGACGTCTGTCCACAGCTGCCTGCTGGGTTCAGGTATCATCGCCAAGGAGGAGCGCGACAAAACGGCCGATTTCCTGCTGGTCAAGCCCATCAGGCGCCGTCGGGCCGTAACCGCCAAGATATTGGCGGCGCTGACATTTGTCATCCTGTTCAATATGGTGACATGCTTCACGTCGATGGCGGTGGTCGGGCAGTACAATGCGACCGGGCAGTCCCTCAACGGCCCCATCCTGTCCCTCTCCCTTGCCTTGCTGATCATCCAGCTTGTCTTCCTCAGCATCGGACTTTTCCTGGGCGCGTGGTCAAAAACCGCCGCAAGGGCCGCGGGCATCGCGACCGCGGTCATCCTGGGCACTTTCGTGCTCAATGTGCTGATCGATTTGAACAGGGACCTGCGCTATCTTGAGTTCCTGACGCCTTTTCGCTATTTCAACTCACTAAAGGTGATGTACGAACAGGAAATGCGCCCGGCGTTCATCCTGCTGTCGGGCGGCCTGGTGGCGGCGCTGACCGCCGGCACCTATCTATTCTTTCAAAAACGGGACATCTGCAGCTAAAATCCGCAGCGCATGGAAAGACAACACGCGGGAGGCGGCACATGAGGAAGAAATGGTGGAAGAAGATCCCCTGGTGGGGCTGGGTCCTGATCGCCATCGTCATCGCTGGCGGCGCATACCTGAAATTGACATATCTCTTTTAGGCTGTTCATCCTGCTGAAGACCGCAGCGGCATATGAAAACCCAGGCAAGGCGGATCGTTTGGCTTGGGAGGCTATTGGCTTGTCACTTCAGCCGGCAGGCCCGTAAAATGGGCGATCATGTTGATCAGCATATCGACGAATTCCCCCTTGCGCCGCTCGTAGTCGTCCGGGGTCAAATCCACCGCGGACAGCAGCCAGGGGGAGATGGTAACCAATGATGCCATTGAGCCCATAATGATCACGGCCGCGACATCCGGATCAGGCAAATGGGATCCTGTTTGCAGCGACCTGATGATCCGGGCTGTTTTGTTTACCAGACGCTCCGAACTTTGGGATACGATCGACGAAGGGGCAAGGCCGTCCATTTCCGCGCGCATGATCAGCATCAGGGCGGTCTTGACATCGTCGTTTGTCAGGTACTGAAGAAACATCCGGCGCATCCTGGCCAGTACTTCCGCGGGATCCCGATCCTTCTGCGTGCTGGGAAAGCCGGCGAAATAGTTTACCGCGTTTTCCAGGACCTGCGCCCATAGATTCTCTTTGCTGCCGAAGTGGCGGATGACCAGCGTGTGGTTGATATCCGCCGCTTCACCAATCATCCGGATGCTGACGCCGTTGACCCCGTAGCGCGCAAACAGGCCGCGCGCGGTCGTCATGATCAGCTGCCTGGTCTCTTCGGCGGATTTTCTCGGTTTTATCACGATGACCACCCCCTTGGCGCATTATACCGCCTGCCCAAAGCTATGTACACACAATATGGGTATATTATAGGCGAGGTGATGCAGATGAAAGCCATGGCACCCAAGGCCAAGCTGTCAAAGCGGCTCCGGCGCGGAATGGACAAACAGCGCCGTGTGACCTGGGCGTTCAGCCCATTGACCAGGCGCAGGGAAAGCGCGAAAGCCTACTCAAGGCAGCCAAAGCACCGCAAGGATATGATGTCCGGCGGTGTTTTTGCATAGGGATTGCAGGGACCGGGGCGGCGTGGTATCATCCGGGCAGAAAGAGGTGAAGATATGCAGTATTGCGAGCGTTGTCATATGCTGTCCCAGGGCAGGTGCTCAAAGTGCGGGGGCAGGCTGCGTGAGCCGCTGCCCAATGACCCCATGCTGCTGATGCGGGGCGATACCATCCATACAGCCATTGTAGAGTCACTGATGGAGACGGAGAAGATACCCTATTCCAAGGTCGGGCGCATGGGCGCCGCCCTTGCGATGCAAACCGGCGGCATGATGGAGGAGTACAGCATCTATGTGCCCTTTGGCGCCTGGGAGGTGGCCAAGGCGCTCATCGCCATTGAGAATTCTGAAGAAAACCTTGCTGATGCGTCGCCGGCTGAAGATGAGCCGCTTTTCCCGGGCATGCCGGAGGAAGAGGTCTGGGAAGTGCAGGAGGAAGAGGAAGAAGACGAAGACGCGGGGGGCTGGGCACGATAGCACACATTTGTTGCACAGGAGGTTGATCTCATTGGGAGCACGCCAACTTTTTTGCTTACCTGCGCGCTGAATTCCCTTGCTTCCGCTTCCCTTGTTTCAAAGTCACCTGCAACAATTTGACACGATCCGGCTACACATTTCGTTTGACAAAGACGCCTGCGATATGGTAATATGAACACAATAAAGAACGCTCATTTTCCAACGATTGACTGATTACTGCCATTCCGACACTTCATCATCCAAGATCCTCGCTTTTCCAGACCAACCATTTCCATCGGTTGCGTTTTTTCTGTTGCGACCATAATCCACAAATCGCTTTGGAACAGACACAGGTAATAATTGGAGGCAATATGAATAAAACCAGGACCAGTGTTATACTGGTGCTTCTGTTGTGCCTTGCATATGTCCTGGGTCCGGCTGTCTCCCTCGCTGACAGCTACCCCTCGTACAATGCCAGCGAGTGGGGCTGTCTCAAGTCGGTCAACAAGTCAAGGATCGGTAGCGGTTCACTCCCATTAACGATGACGGCAAAAATGCAGAAAGCCGCGGATATCCGTGTTGGTGAACTGAAGATACTCTGGGGCCATACACGGCCTAACGGCAGCTCCTGTTCCACAGTATTCGACGAAGTTGGACTGGACTCGGGATGGTGGGGTGAGAATATCGCATCGGGATCGTCAACCGTTTCCGGGGTAATGCAGACTTGGATGAACAGCACGGGACACAAGGCGAACATACTCACCGGGACATACAGGCATGTCGGCATCGGCTACAATGCGTTATACTGGGTCCAGCTGTTCTCAAGCAGTTACTGCTCTACAAATGGCTTTTCCCTGCAGCTGCCGCCCGGCGTGCTGACCTATGACACGAACACGAAAATCGAAGACTTCAATATTATCGCTGTCGTCGACTGCTCTGTGCACGGCGCCTCCTATATGCCGTTGATCAACGAAATGTGCACGGGATTCAACAGTTCTGGAACTGGCGCACAGACTGTGACGGCACATCATGACGGCCGCACGGCTACATTCGTTGTCATGCCAAAGACAAATACCGTTGTAAAACTCGCTTCGTTTCCACCGGACTACGCAGTCATTCAGCTTCCGCCCAAGGTCTGGATAAAAATGACACTCAAACCCATTATTACCCCCCAGAAGACGCCGGAGCCAACACCGTTCATCATGCCGACTGAAACTGATCCTGAGATCGAACCTGCCCAAACCTATCCCTTGGTCATCTTTGTTACCGGATTTACCTTCCTTACCCCCGATCCCACAGTGGGCATCGACTGATCCTTTCGATTAATACCGTCCGGTATCGGCTGTCGGTATGCCGGGCGAGGAGAGTTAAGGAGGCTGTCAATGAAACGTGCATTTTGCGCGCTCATGGTCATGTGTTTGTTCATTGTGAATCCGGCTGACATGGCTAAAGCTGCCGGCCTCGCAACTATCGTGAGTGTCGCGCCTGACAAGAATTATGCCTATGTATACGAGGATATCACCTACTCAGTATCCATTGCCAATACTCAAGTGAGCAATATCCGTTACGACTATTTTGTCATCATAGACGGGAAAGAAGAGAATAACAGCCTTCTTGCCGGCAATACAAAAAACCTCGGCACAAACATGTTCAAGGTCTACTGCATCAAGGAGGGAGACTACCAACTTGGATGCAGGGTTGTCCAAAATAGGGGAGAGCGCTATACAGGATTTGGACCACCCCCGGATATGATCAGTCCGGTCACAAAGGTCGCCTGGCCGCTTGAGGGCGGTATCGTATATCCGGATAAGACCAGCGCAAAAACAGGCGAGGTCATTGCGTGGACCTCGACCGCCTACGATGGGTTCGCACCCCTCAAGTACAATTGGAACATCATGTGTGACGGAAATACGGTCATGGCTTGCAGCGGCCTGAAAACGTCAAAAACCTTGACCTGCCCCGCTGACAAGCCCGGTATCTACACCGCGGAAGTCTGGATCCAGGACGCTGCCGGCACAAATGTATACGCGAAATGCCCTGCCGGCGTGCCTGTCTCGCAGGGGCTTGCCATCAAGAGCGTCGAACCCAGCAAGAAGATCGCGAAAACCGGGGAAGATATCCGCTGGACAGCCATCGAGGTGATCGGAGGGGCAGGTTATAAAAGTTACCAATTCTCCTTTGATGTGTACAGGGACAACGCGCTGGTCCAGAAGAACCCCTGGAACAAGTCCATCAACTATACGTGGAAACCCGACAAGCCCGGCAATTACACCGCGATGGGCTACGTCAGCGATGGAAAGGACCAGGCGGCCGCCAAAAGCGCCGTCACGCGGGTCGCCAATCCCCTGGCTATCGTCAGCGTCAAGGCAAACCGTACCGGCGCCCCTGTGGGCGCGGAGATCATCTGGACGACCACGACAGCGGGCGGCATCGATCCGCTGTACAGCTTTGATCTGTTCAAGGACAGCCAGTATCTGTCGGGCTCTGCCTTTGGCAAGTCCAACGCATACACCTGGACTGCTGTGTCCGCAGGCAGCTGCCGCGTCACAGGGTCCGCTTTTGACGTGTTTGGGGACATGGCCAAGCAGGACAGCGCGGCCATCACCGTCAGCGCGTCCTCAAAGCTGGCCGTCAAAAGCGTCCACGTTGACAGGACAACGGCGGCCGTCGGGGAGAAGATCACGTGGACGGCCGCTGCCATGGGCGGGAGCGGCGGCAAATCGTACCAATTCGAGGTCTACAGGAATGACGTGAAGCTGTCCCTTCCCGCCGCTTTCACCGCGTCTTCAACGTACAGCCATACGCCGGCATCCCCGGGCAAGTACAAGGCTGCCGTATACGTGAAGGATCCAGCGGGCAGCACGACATCTCCTGTCTATAGCCAGGAGATCCTTGTGCAGGCCCTGGTGCCGTTTTCGGCGGACCTGCCGTACGCCCTTCCTGTCTATGTCTCGCTGCCTCCCGACTACGCGCCATACCAGCTTCCCGACCAGGTCGTCGTCCAGGCAGTCCCGGAACCGACCGCCATGGCCATGACGGCCGCGCCCAAAACTACGGCCAAACCTCCAGTCAGGACCGTAACGCCCAAGCCTGCGGCCACGGGGCCCACGCCCGCATATCTCCTGACAGCCACCCCGGTTCCCACGGCGACCATCCCCGCAAGCATCCTCACGCCTGAGCCTATCATCGATGTACCCGTCACGCCCGCGCCGGCCGTGACTTTTCCATTGGTTTACGTGGTTCCGGGCTTGATCCTCCCCATCCTTTCGCCCACACCGGGCATTGACTGAGCGCACTGCGCGATGAGGAGAAACCATGAAAGAAAGTTTGAACCGCCTGCTGGCAGCCCTGTGCGCCATGCTTGTGCTGATTGCGGCATACCCTGCGGCGGCAGCGCCGCAAAACCTGTTTGCCCTGATGAAAACGACGGACCTGTCCCTTGAACCCTTTGACGCAGGCATCTTCAGCAAGAGGCCGACGATGCTTTACCTCTGGGCGAGCGGACGCGGCCTGTGCATCGACGAACTTCCTGCGCTGGAATCACTCAGCAGGGAGTACGCCGGCAGGCTGAACCTGGTGGGCGTGCTCCTCAATGCGGTCTCCGCCAGCGGCAAAGCGATCGACAACGCAGCGCTTGCGTCCGCCCGCAAGTCGCTTGATTACGCGGGGGTTAGCTTTCCCAACATCATCGGCACCCCGGAACTGTACGAAATGATGAACAACCTTGGCGTATCAGCTGTCCCGACCGTCTGGCTGGTGGACACCGGCGGCACCATTCTCTACCAGTCGGTCGGCGCGCTGGGCGCGCAGGGATACCGGAAGGTCATCAGCGACATCCTGCCCGCGCATTCCGGCCTGGCAGACACCGACAAGGATACGTCCGGCCAGCACAACCTGTACTATGACGATTTTGAAGACGGAAGCCGGCATTGGGACCTGGATCAGGGCTGGAAGCTGTCAACCGATGGCGTAAACCATGTACTGCAGGGAAAGGAACACCATTGGGCCGTGCTGAAAGAAGGCTCCTGGACCAATTACGCCTTGTCCGCCAGGTTCAAGCTTACCGCCGGAACGATCCACTTCAGTTATCGAAGGAGTGAAGTACAGGGCGGGTTGAAAAGGTATTTCATCGGGGTCAGCAAGGGCTCGCTGTATCTGAACAAGCAGGTCGAGAACAAGTTTACTGACCTGGCTCAGGCAGAGCTGAACCTTGGCAGCGGATGGCACACTATTGATATCAGGGGGTACGGGGGGCTGCTCAACGTCCGGATCGATGGCGTCCTGCGTATTGCCCATGAGGACAGGGACGCGATCACAATGGGAGGCATCGCCTTTGAGACTTTGGATAATGCCCAGTGCCTGGTGGACGATGTGAAGGTCATTGCGACAGGCCAAGGCGATGTCAGTGCCGCTTCGAAAAACGAATTGCCGGTGGATTCATCCAAGCCGTTTGCCGCCGATGAAACGCATGTCGGGGATCTGGTGCTTTCCGGCACGACGGTCAGGGTCATTGAGAACATGAACTATCTTCAGCAGGGGCACGTTTACATCAAGGACAAAGCCAAACTGATCATCCGAAACGCCGTGTTCATGCTTGGGCGGGGGAGAGAGCCGACGATCCACTCCTACATCAACGTGGACAGGTACGCGGCGCTTGAAATCGAGGATTCTTCCATCATTCCGGAAACCCCAGCAAGCGGGATGGGCGCGCTGGTTGTTATCCGCAACGCCGGCACCATGACGATGAAAAATGCCCCCACCCAAATCCACCTGTTGGAAACATATCAGAACGCCAAACTGGCCATCACCGATTCAGAGATGGTCAATCCCATCGGCGGCCTGCTGCAGGTCATGGGGGGTGATACGAGGGTCGTGAGATCGACCCTCGGCGCCCTGGCACTGACTTTGTCCCAGAAGGACGGCGCGTGTAAAGTCAGCGGTATTTCCTCGGGGACTTACCTTCAAAGGTTTGATGTTCACCAACTCATCCCAAAGGCAAGCTATGACCTGATGCTGGAAGATACTACGATCCTGAAGGACGATATCGAACCCGGGCCGTATGAGAGGGGCTGGCTGTTCTTCGCCGGCCCCGGCGCAAGCCTTGACGCTTCGGATTGCGAACTCAGGAAGGTTTTCATTGGGCTGAAAAATGAAACGGCGGCATTTGATGAGCTGAAGATTGGGGTCCCCTGCAGCCTGAAATACAAAAAAATTACCCTTGATGACATCATCATGCGCGGGCAGTGGCCTTTTGAGATCGCCGACTCCAATGTCACTATCAGCGATTCCCAATACCTCTTCATCCAGATAAGCGGGAAATCAAAACTCACCTTGACTGATTCTCACATGGTCGAATTCATCCCGCGCAATTTCTCCGGAACGATCACGTTTGATCATTGCCGATGGACCAATGCCGGGGAAATCATCGGTGGGGAGGCCTACCATTCCCTGTCGAACAATTTCACCATGAAAGGTAGCCTCAGCATCGCAAACGAACTGAAGTTGCACCTGCAGTGGCAGGACGCGCGGGTCACTAGGGTGTATGACGCCGTCGTCACCAATGCCAAAGACCTACCTCTGAGTGGATTGACTGTCAAAATCAATGGGAGGATCTACAAGACGAATGACCAGGGTGAAGTCCAGTTCTCCCTGGTCCATGAACAAGACAGTTACAAGCAGCCGCGGGTGCTGGAAATATTAGATGGAAATCAACTGCTTGCCGGCAGAAACATAGATTTTTTTACGGAGACACCGATTATTATCAAAACGAAATGAGTGCTTACTCCCAATAAGGTCCATGCTCTTGCGACCATAATGTTTGACATAATGCAAATGAGGACCACACAAGGCGGTGATGGGAGAATCACAAGCAGACGCATACACAACCTAAGATGAAACAGCTCATCGGCTGAGAAGATCCGTACGGGCGGCTCAAAGGTCTCCAAGTCGCGGCTCAATGGACATCGAAACCTTCCGCCGGGCTGTGCCAGGGATCGCTGTCCGTCGTGCCGTAAAGGAAATATATCCCGTTTTCCACATAGACAAAGGGATCGCGGATCTGGATGTTCTCCCGTTTGATCATGAGCGCTCCATATTCAAACAATCTTAAAGTGTCCAAGTTCCGGTGTTGATTCGAGTGAGTCAAACACGCGCCTGAGGCATCGTGAAATTTCAATGACGATGACAGCAGGGCAACGAAATGATTCAAGTCAATCTTACACCGGTCGGTGATGTTTTGAAAGGACCATTCACAGCGGACGGGAAGGATGGAGCGTATGCCGGGCCACTTGGCTTCATTCAAATCCGGGGTCTCAACGCTCAGGCAGACGGGATTCCTTTGCTCTTTAATCTGTTGCTATTCGTATGGCAGCAGATGCCGCCGGCTGAGCTCAAATTTCGTCCCTGTGGGTTGGTAAACCTGATGCCGGGCAGGAAACCGGCGTCCATCCGGCTGAACCAGAAATTGGGACTTTCCATGCTCGCGGTTATCTTGGCAGGGCCCATACAGACATTTCCATTGGAAAGATGACAGTAATTCCCAACTTCTGCGTGCAGGGTGAAGTCAATAGACTCCCCGGGCTGATAACTGCCTTTGGGAATATCCCGCATGAAGATGTTATCTTATTAAAAATGTCAGATGGACCTCGTTATTCTACATCAGGCCCCTAAAATACACTTCCTGCGTCACCAGCGGGCGGCTTATCTTCCGGAGTGTTTCATCTGACATGACGCCATCTTTGATCAATTCCTCACCGGCTCGTTTGACATCGGCCAATATGTCCCTGCAGGTATCATTGAGGCCGCCCATTGCCTTGAACATCATGGCATGAGGTCTGAGCACGGCGCCGGCGTATTCAACACCCGCGTTGGCCGCGAGTTCTTTGGTAATTTGAACGACAGTATCAAAATTGCCAATCTCCCACCACCCTGAAACGGAGACAAGGGCAATTTTATTGATACTCACGTTATTGCGGAACTTCACGCGGGTCCGCCCGTCGCGGAAGCTCAGGTGTGGGTCAAGCAGAGGGCAGAGCCTGTTGAGGAAGTTCTGCATCATGCCCGGCAGGGGGATGTACACCGGGGTGGCCAGGACAAGGATATCGGAAGCTTCCAGCTTTGGGTACAGTGCCTGCATGCCGTCTTTCAGGCAGCAAACGCCCGGTTCTCTGTTCCAGCAGTGCATATTGCCGCATGAACAGGGCCGGATATCGTGCCGGTCAGCGCAAACCAGTTCAATGAGCGCGCCGGCTTCCCTGACTCCCTCAAGGAATGAACCGAGGATCATAGCGGTGCAGCCTTTTTTCCGGTAGGGCTGCCATTAATGGCGAAGACTTTAAGCGGCATCTTGCTTACCTCCATGGTTGGCACTAAAGCGCACGGCAATGCCGGCCCCCGGCACTGACGGCAGGATGCTCAAGGCGGCTGCCTACAGGATAAACGAAATACAGACGATACATCCGTTTATCAGGGATGACATTCGCCCCCTTCCTCATGTAGGGGCCTGAAGGAAGATATCAGGTTATGCGGGTCGTAATGTGGCAAGTGGCTTGCTGCTGAGGGCGCATTGGAATCGGGACGGGCTTGCGCTTGGTTAAACGGTTGATGTCATTGCGTTTGCTGTGTCGGGCGGTTTCATCGCTCATCAGCATTATAATCCTGCGCTGACTTGCCTGCAAGGAGACCGATGACCCGCAGCCGAGGGCTCCTGTGCGATCAGCTGCGCGGTGGAGAAGGGCATCCCCTTTACTGTTACGACGCAATAGCAGTAAGCTGACGCGGTTTCTCTCACCCAAACATCTTCTCTTTCAAATCCAGGTAATAGAAATAATCCTCCTATTTCACATCGGCGGGGCAGCGGTGGTCGCAAAAGGGGATGTAGCCGCCTTTGGCCACATAGGGCGCCAGAGATTCGAGATAATGCTTGATGGCTTCCCTGCCCCGGATGAGCATGATCTTGTCGACCCCGCCCATGATGCGCAGTTCCCCGGGGTAGCGGTCAAGCAGTTCACCCGGGTGGGCGCAGCAGTTCACCTCAAAGGGAAAAAGGCAGTTGATGCCGCTGTCAAGCAGTATGGGCAATATGGCGCGCACATCGCCGTCGCAGTCAGTGTACCAGATATCAACGCCGTGGGCCCTGAGCTTATTGCTGATGCGCTTGTAGCGGGGCGCTATCACCTGCCTGAAATAGTCGGGCGACAGGATGGGCCCGTTCTTGTAGCAGATGTCCTCCCAGCCGCTGGCGAAGTCAAACGCGAAATGGGCCAGCACATGGTCGAGTATCCGCTCGACGATCTGGCAGCAGGTCTCGATCATATCCTCCAGCATGTCCGGATAATCATAGACCGCGTAGCAAAGCCCCTCAAAGGTGAGCATGTCCCTGACCTTGCCGATCATGGACCCGCAGTCTATGCCCAGGGGATAGCCGCGGTCCGGGGCATGCTGCCGCTTCAGCTTTTCGATGTCAGGCAGGCGGCCGGGGTCGTCCACCCTGAAGCGCTCTTCCTTGACACGCCGCCAATCGTCGGGCGTGACGATGGACGACTTGATGAAGTGGGGAATGGTCGCGTGTTTGTCTGTGGGAACCTCCGCCAGCAGGCCGTCCTCGTTGATGATGGTCTGCTTGCCGCCCGCTGTCCCGATGACTTCCCGGCTGAAGGGCGGGTTCATGAAACTTTTGCCGCCTATCGTATGGATGGGGTCAAACGCGAACAGGACGTCCGCCTCCTCGTTGCAGGTCACATGGTTGTCCCTGAATACCTGCCACAGGCCGAACAGCTCGTCCCAGTAGCCGAACTCCATGTTGAAGCTGCGGTCAACGCTTTTGAAATGCATCTGGCGGCTGAACCGCTCCCGGCCGTTCATCGTCCCCTGCTTCCACGGGGCGCGGACAGGTCTGATTTCGCTTGTCTTCATCACGGGGTTTTCCCTCCTTGTCTTGTCGTCTGATGACCGGCTCCGCTTGCTATATCAGCCGGTCCCTGCGAAAGCCCGCGGTCATGAAGCGCCACGCGGACTTCCCGGTGGTCAGCCAGGCGATCCGGACGTCGTTTTTGGTGTTGCCAAGCATCCTGGGAATGAAGAACTTCGCCACCGTTTCGGGCTTGTCCGCCAGGATGTTAAACACCTTCCTGAACTTATCGTCCTTGATGACTGTCGATTGATCGCCGTCAGGGGTTTTTGTGATGAAATCCGTCAGCATCATGCCCGGCGACAAGCGCCCGGCGATGACGCCCGTGCCCGCCAGCTCTTTGGCGAGCCCTTTCATGAAGTAGGTCAGGGCATGCTTGGTGGCGCCGTAGAGGATGGTCTTTGGTTGTATCATGTTGTTTGAGCCCAGACCCTCCATGGCGTATATCGCGCCGTGGCCTTGCTTCAGCATACCCGCCGCCGCGGTCTGCGCGCCGTATATCATGCCAACAATATTGGTGTTGATGACGTTCTCGGTATAGGCTTCGCCGGTTTCCCAAGCGAAGGAATGCGGCGCGTTTTGCCCGGCGTTGCATATCCAGATGTCGACAGTGCCCCACTGTGCCAGGGAGGCGTCCCAGAGTGCCTGGGAGTCCGCCTTTATTCGGACATCGCAGGGAACATAAATGTATTTTCCTTGGAACGTCGACAGCGCGGCGCGGGTCATTTCATCAAGTTCGCCGCCCCTGCCCGACAGCGTGACCCGGCAGCCGGCCAGTAAGAATTCCCTTGCCATCGCCAATCCGATGCCGCGCGTGCTGCCTGTGATCACCACGTTTTTCATGTATGAGCCTCCTGTGCGCCGTCAATAACGTGCTTAGCTAAAGATACCTCAAGTTGAGCCTGTCGGCAACTCCCCCGTAATGATCGGTATTGCCCGCGTGCCCGGTTTGGAGTACAATAAAGCATATCAAATGCGTTGTAAGGTTACGCGGTGACAGATCATCTATGCAATGAATTAAAAGGCTCCTACTGTTTGATACCGCTGCCGGGAAGCAGGAGGGCAAATGAACGATAGGCAAGGGGTCGCGGCGGCTGCCGAAAAGCGCTGTGCCTTCACCGGCTATCGCCCGCAGAAATTCGCGTTCGGCTTCAACGAGGAAGACCCGCGCTGCCTTGATTTCAAAGCGCGCCTGCGTGACACTGTCGAGAAGCTGATCAGCGAAGGCTTTACGCGCTTTTTGTCCGGCGGCGCTTTAGGCATGGACATGTTCGCCGCTGAAGCGGTCCTGGCGCTGAAGCCAAAGTATCCCCATATCACGCTGGAGATGGTCAGCCCCTATGACAGGCAGGCGGCCGGATGGCCCCCCGAGTATCAGGCGCGCCACAAGCGCCTGTTTGAAGCCGCCGATATCACGACCGCGACAAGCCACGCCTACAGCCGGGGATGCCTGCAAAAGCGCAACCGCTACCTCGTGGATAACGCCGATATCCTCCTGGCTGCCTTTGACGGGCAGCCCGGCGGAACAGCGATGACGGTCAAATACGCGAAGAAAAAGGGGATCCCCATCCTGACCATTGAACCGTAAGGTTAGTTTCATGTGATTACCTGTAGCCATACAATTTGTGCGATATGTCGTCAACGACGTATCGCATTTTCTTATACAATGGCTGTAATTCAAACAAAGGTGATGCGGCAATGACATCAAGGGAAGCGGTAGCGCAGCGCATTCTTGAATTGTGCAAAGACAAGGGGCTTGCGGTCAATGCCTTGGCCAACCTTGCCGGGGTAACCCCTTCAACGGTGTACAGCATGCTGAATCAAAAGAGCAGCAACCCGGGTATCGTGACAATCCAGAAGCTGTGCGACGGGATGGGGATAACGCTGCACGATTTTTTTGACAGCCCCTTGTTTGACAATGTAGAGCCGGTCGCTTGACGGGGAGGAACTATGGCCATCAATGAAGTCATCGAACAGGTTTGGCAGTGGTGCGGGGAATTCGGGGGAAAACATCCCGGGGACTATGTGCAAAGGGTTAATGTATCGGAAAGCACATTTGCACAAGGCGGAGCTTACTTCGCTTGCATACAGCCGGATGAAGCCCCCAGCGGGGCTTACCATGACTTCTCGTTTGTCATTTTCCCTGATGATGCGAACGGATCATGGCTGGTGAGCTTGTGCATCGGCTCTCTTGGGTTCCGGAATGATTTTGAACTGGCTTCCCAACCGGGTATCCGGCGCAGATACATGAAGCTGATAAGCGGCCAAGGCTATGCAAAGACGGATTTTACCGATATCGGTACGTCAATTGACAGTGCGTTCGTTGAGAGGGCACCCAATCTCAAAAAATCGATTGAAATGTACCGGAAAGTATTGCCGGCTTGTGAAATCATCAATGATATTGAATCGCCCGAAGGCCAGAAGAAAGTAAAGGCTTTCCTTGCGCTTTATGCTGACATACGTGGTTGGCCATCCAACAACGCACATCGCAGCGCGGTGCGGCATGCGATAGAAGATGGTACTGAGACAGTAATCTCTGCGCCGGACGAAGAGCAGGTACAACAGCTGCCTTTGGAACGAAAGTATATTGTATTGCAGGGAGCGCCCGGTACCGGCAAGACAAGGCTGGCAAAGCAAATGGCAGAAAAGCTGCATGCCAAGCCGTTTTTTACCCAGTTTCATGCCGAAACCTCCTATGCCGATTTTGTATGGGGCATACGCCCGAAGCTGCAAAGCGATTTGCTTGCCTATGAACCGGTCGAGGGTTCTTTTGCGCAATCTGTTTCCTATGCGATGAAGAACTCGCAGCAGAAGGTCTTGCTCATCATAGACGAAATAAACCGGGCCAATCTTGCCAATGTCCTTGGGCCGGTTTTTTATCTTTTTGAATACCAGATGCAAAAGAATGATGTGTGCATAGGCATCACCCCCGATTTGAGCATTACCAAATTGCCCGATAACTTATTTGTGATTGCCACCATGAACACGGCTGACAGAAGCCTTGCCGTGGTGGATTTTGCCCTCAGGCGCCGTTTCGCCTGGTATACCCTGCAGCCCAAACAAATTGACCCGGACTTTGGTTTCCATTTTTTCAAGGAAGATTTCAACAGCATTGAGGCAATATTTGAGCAATATGCCAAGGATGAAGAACTTTGTCTCATGCCGGGACAGGGCTATTTCATCGCCAAGGACGAAACGGAAATGAAGAACCGTCATCGCTACGAACTGATGCCGCTGATCAAGGAATACTTGATGGAAGGGCTCATTCCCTCAAGCAGGGATGCCTTTGTCAACTACTTCCGGGGGCGCATCAATGAGGCCATGTACAGGTGATCCTCAAGCTCTTTCACAGCACAACATGCCTGACATTTGATACTCCTGCAATGTCCACCGAGGCACTCAAATCCTTTGGCTTCAAAGTAAAAGGTGGATTTGGCTCGCCAACGGAGAGCATGCGAAGGTTCATCGATTATAATGAAACTTGTCTGGGCTTTTTGGGTATTCAAACGCTTATTCAGGGAGTAGATCCCAATCCAAGCCTGCATTTAGGCACAGGGCAATATATTGGCGCCATTCCCTTAAGAAGGCCGGATACCGGCAAACAAGGCGGCGACTTTCTGGTCTACCCTCGCTTTGGCAGCAGGGGAGAAGCTTTTGAAAAGCTGACAAAGATCATGTCTCTGCTGGAGGAAGTGATCCTCCCGGAATTCATGCCCTCATTGCCGCTTGCTTCCGGGGCGATGGTACGGCCGCCCCTTTATTATGATGCGCTCAAATATGTGGATCTTTTCGAGACGGCGACCCATGCATCGTGGCGCAAATTCCGCGTTGACAAAGGCGTCTATCCCTATCCAAAGGCCAACACCCGGTGGGATGCCTATGCCCGAAAAAGCTGCGATCCCCAAAACGCTCTGCGATATCCTGTGATAGAGAGCGTACTGTCAATCGACCATCGGGAGTGGCAAATGCTCAAATATGTACTATTGCTTGCCATGCGGGAATTGAACAAGCCAACCACGCCGCAGGAAATCCGCCTGCCCAGTCTGCAAAAGGCAGAAGCCTTGATGCAGAAAACCAGGGATATCCAAGCTTTGGCGACTGCGGATATCCCCACGCGCTTTACCGATCCCAAGGATATCAAGGCACTGAAGGCTCAGGCACAGTTACTACTGAAGCAGGAAGGCAGCGCGATGAGCGCATGGCGCATGGATATCGCCTTGCTGTTTGAACGATATGTGCAGTATGTGCTCGCCGAGACGGTGGCTGAACTGCCGGCGCGTTTATACAAGAACCCGCATTTCAACAGCCACAGCTACATCCCTGCATGGGGAATGCGCCAATTGGAGCCCGATGCGCTTTTGATGACAGGCGATACCATGGTCGCGGTGGATGCCAAATACAAGGCGCACTACTACGGGCAGGGAGTCGCGTCGGATATCTTAAGGGAAACGCACCGCACGGACCTGCACCAGATCCTTGCCTACTGTTCCTTTGCGGACAGCTTCAACAAGCTGGGCCTGCTTGTCTATCCCGCTGATGAGTATTCACAAAGGCGCATAGCCTACCGCAATCCTTACCTGGGCAACAGCAGCGCCGTATGGCTTATCGGCCTTCCCTTTGACGCGGGCACGTATCTGCAAAGCAAGGAGGCTTTGCGGAAACTTTTATGTGAGTTGGTTTCGCCAGCCGCATAATGTGTTATCCTGGGACAGGTCAGATTATCCCACCCTCATCCCAACCAGCTGCACCGCTATTCCGGTCATGTAAAACGCGTGCATCCCGTTGGCCATAAACACCGGATATTCCGGGTGCTCGGTGTAGGGCGCGATTTCATCCATATACGTGATATACAGGTCCAGGCAAAACTGTGAGGCTTCGTCCAGGCTGAAGGGCAGCAGGGGGGCAATGGTGGCCGGCAGGTTTGCCCGCAGGGTCCTCAGGTGGAAATCCTCTTTCAGGTAGCCTTTTGATTTCTTTTTCCACAGCCAGGTGTAGTACGCGCCGGCATAGAAACAGTGCCGGGCCATCTTGAAATGGTAGCGCTTCACGTCGTCCTTGTTGCTGTCATAATAGGGCTTGCTCTTCATCAGCGCATAGGCGAATTCGACGCCGGGCTGGATAAGTTCCCTTACCATGGGGATGTCATCGTCAATATAGCCCCTTTGCTTGGCGGCCAGGATAAATTGATACAACAGAACTACCCAGAAATTCTCCGGCGAGTCCGGCTGCGTGGGTTTACCCATGATGGCCCTTGTCATGGTCGACCTCTGCACGTTAGGGGTTTCCAGGAGATTCGCCTCGGAACTCCCTTGTGGGACGACTTGCGCCGCGGCAGGTACTGTGTCTTGGTTTGGGCAGGCGCTTTCATCCGGGGATGTCCCCTGATACCCAAGCGCCTTGAGCGTGATCGCCGCGCCGACCACAAAGAATGCGTTCAGGCCGTAAAAGGCGAAATAGTCCGTATCCGGATGGTCTGCGAAAGGTTCCAAACCGCTTGAAAAGATAGTGTAGAGGTCCAGGCAAAATGCCTCCGCTTCCTGACGGATAAAAGGGATGAATGGTTCCACGGCTGCCCAGGGATCGCTGCCCAGAAAACGGTGGGCAAAGCCGTCGTCATTGATCGTGTCATGCCTGTCTTCAATTTCATCGGCCACGGTTTCATACCGAACAATCGGGCCCGCAATCAATTGAGGAAAAAGTGTAATATACAATCCTACGTTCAGGACATTACGCTGTACCTTGGCCTTTTTGTAGTACACATCGAAAACATAGGACATTATCTGAAAAGTAAAAAAAGATATTCCGATAGGCAAGGCAATCTCCATACTGATGCTCTTGCCAAGAAGCAAGCCGATGTTCCTTGCTGTGAAGGAAAGATACTTGAACAAGAACATCAGCAGCACATCAAACACGATTGGCGGTATCAGCAGATTCTTTCGTTTTTTCTTGTCTTCTTGCTGATTAATTAGAAGGGCAAAGAACCAGTTGATGATGATGGATAGCAACATGATAAAAACAAACAAAGGCTCGCCCCATCCATAGAAGCCTAGGCTGGCGAGAAGAAGGAAATAGTTCTTGAACTTCCTACTCTTGAAAATGGGATTGAAATAAACAATCAGTACAACGATCAGCACGCCACGGACGACAAAATCAGATTCAACAAACGCCTCGACG
>CAZPBJ010000037.1:0-27559 GCA_964584685.1 uncultured Christensenella sp.
CTTTTGATGATGGGCGGCAGCCAGGGCGCTCAAAGCGTCAACAAATGCCTGCGCGGCGCGCTTGACGGCATTTTGCCGCTGATGGATGTCTTTCACCTGTGCGGCAAGGGCAACCTTGATCCCCAACTTGAGGGCAAACCGGGTTACTTTCAAATTGAGTTCATGAATGAGGATCTGCCCCATGCGCTTGCCTGCGCGGACCTGGTGCTGAGCCGCGCAGGCGCCAATGCGCTGTGCGAGTTTCAGGCGCTCAAAAAGCCCATGCTGCTGATCCCGCTGCCACGATCCTCCAGCCGCGGCGACCAGATACTCAACGCAAAAAGCTATGAAGCGCGTGGTCTGGCCCATGTCCTGCCGCAGGAAAACCTGAACGTGGATGCATTGGTTGGAGCGCTGAAACGCCTGCAGCAAAACGCGCCCCAGCTGCGTGCGGCGCTTGAAAAGGCGCCTCCCGCTGATGGAACGCAAAGCGTGATGGATTTGATCGAAGCGGTGCAGCAGGCGGCTGCGTTTTGATCAAAGGCTAAATGTGCATTATTTGTTCCAGCGCTTCCCGAAGCGCTGTTTTACCGTGAGCATAGGTTAGGGAACCCTGCAGATAGGCGGTGTAGGGCGGCCGCAGCGGTGCGTCACAGCTCAGCTCGATGGAAGCCCCGGCAACAAAGGTGCCGGCGGCCATGATCACCCGGTCGCTGTATCCGGGCATGGCCCAGGGCTCAGGTGTGACAAAGCTGTCTACAGGGGAAGCCGCCTGGATGCCGCGGCAAAAAGCAATGAGCTTTTCAGGGCTTCCCATCTGAATAGCCTGAATGATATCCGATCGCGGCTCCTGATAGCCCGGGGTGGTCCTCATCCCAAGATCCTCAAAAAGCCTGGCCGCCAGAACTGCGGTCTTGAGCGCCTGGGCGACAGTGTGCGGCGCCATAAATATGCCTTGATAGAATAAGCGGTAACCCGTGTCATAGCTGCCGACTTCCAACCCGATGCCAGGCGCGGTGAGGCGGGCTGCGATGCGGTCAATTGCCCGCCTGGTCCCGGCGATATAGCCGCCCGTTGGCGCCAGGCCGCCGCCCATATTTTTGATCATGCTGCCTGCCACCACATCAGCGCCATGGAAAGTTGGCTCATCAGACGTCACAAACGCGCCATAACAGTTATCCACAAACAGGTAAATGTCCGGCCGCACAGCCTTGACAGCCGCAAAGAGCGGCGCCATATCCGCCGGCAGCAGTGCTTTGCGCCACGCGTAGCCGCGGCTGCGCTGCACCAGGATGACCTTCGTCCAGGGCTTGATTGCGTCAAGCACGCCCGGTACATCGATGCCGCCGTTCTGACCCGGGTCCACCTTGTCAAAGCTGACGCCCATCTCAGCCAGTGAGCCCGGCGTGGGGCCCTTCAGGCCGATCACACCGGCCATGGTGTCATAAGGTTCTCCGCAGGCGCTCAGCAGGTGATCACCCGGCAACAGAAGGCCAAACAAGCACAGTGAGAGCGCATGGGTGCCGCTTGCGATCTGCGGGCGCACAATGGCTGTCTCAGTTTGAAAAATCTCAGCCACGATGGCCTCAAGGGTATCCCGGCCAATGTCATCATAACCATAACCGCTGCTGCCCGCAAAATGCCTGACGGCTACCTTGTGCTTTTGAAAAGCCGCCAGCACGCGGCGGGTGTTCTCCACTTCACGCGCGTCGATGGCCGCCAGAACATTTCCGCAGGCTGCTTCCGCCTGCCGGATCAACTCGTCAATCTTCATATTCCCTCAAATCCTGCCTGACAATATCAATAAAACCATCTTCATCCGTCAAGACATTGAGCCACTTCACCCGCGGATCGGCCCTGAACCAGGTAAGCTGCCGTTTTGCATAGTTTCGGGTATGGCGCTTGATCAACTCAACCGCCTGCGCCAAGTCGATTTCACCCAGCAAACAGGAAAGCAGTTCCTTGTAACCAAGGCCCTGCATGCTCTGCGTATTTCGCGGCAAACCCCGCTTGTGCAATTGCCGAACCTCTTCAAACAGGCCTTGCAGCATCATTTCATCGACCCGCGCGTCGATGCGGGCATAGAGCGCTTCCCTGGGCCAGTCACGGGCGTAGAGCAGCATACTATATCGGGAATCATCATAGGACGGCATCACCTGCTGCGAGAAGGGACGGCCTGTCTGGGCATATACCTCCAGCGCCCTGACCACCCGCCTGGTATCATTGGGATGCAGGCGCGCGGCCGTCAGCGCATCAACCTGCGACAGCATGCCGTGCAAGACTTGCGGGCCCTTTTCTTCAAGCAGGGCTTGATATCGCGCCCGAATGGCATCATTCCCGGGAACGCCGCCCAAGCCAAGCGGCAGGGACAAGGCACGCAGATAAAGACCCGTTCCACCTGTCAGCACAGGCATATGGCCGCGCGAGGTGACGCCGCTGACGGCATCCCTCGCAAGGGCGGAGTACTCCGCTACGCTGAAAGCTTCCTCCGGCTCCCTGATATCAAGCAGATGATGGGGTACTAAAGCCCTCTCCTGCGCAGTGGGTTTGGCAGTGCCGATATCCATGCCTCGGTAGACCTGCATGGAGTCCATGCAAAGGATCTCAATTGGAAAGGCATCGGCAAGCGCCATTGACAGGGCTGTCTTGCCGCTGGCGGTTGGGCCGACGATGCCTATGACCTTTTGCTTGCCTGTCATCAGCCAGGTATCCTCTGGAAGCGCTTTTCAAGCTCGTTTCGCGTCATCTGAAGCATCAGCGGCCTGCCATGGGGGCAAGTAGGCGTGACATTGCCATCCAGGACGTCCCTGACAAGCGCCAGAAGCGTTTCATCAGGCAGGCGCTCGCCTCCTTTGACCGCGTGCTTGCAGGCAGCCTGCATGACCTTCTCAACCCGCTTTACGTCTGACAGGCTCCCTGCGCTGGCCAGATCCTCCAGCGCTTCCTGAAAGGCGCCGGGCGCCTCAGGCTGACCCAAGCTGACGGGGACCGTGTGCAGTTTGACTGTCTGCTGTCCAAAATCTTCAGCGTCAAAGCCTGCGGAGGCCAGCAGGGCCTGATGCTCCAGGAAGGTGCCGTATTCGCGATAACTCAGCTGTACCGCCTGGGGCAGGAGCAGTGTCTGCGCCACGCTGCCGCCCTGATATGCCTGCATCAGGCGGTCAAACAGCAGGCGCTCATGCATGGCGTGCTGATCGCATATACAAATGTTATCACCGGATTCATAGAGAATGTAGGTGTTGAAGGCAGCGCCGATCAGCCGTACCGGCCGCAGCGCCAGTTCCGGTAAATGATCGCCGGCATCCAGCTGCTTGTAATCCTCTGGTTCCCGGTGGCTGTAAACCAGCTGCTGCGCTTGCTCCCATCCCGGGCTGCGCATAGCCATCCGCTGTGGAAAGGCAGGCGATGTTTCAAACACCTCCCCGCCCTGCCCGATGGTCTGGCGGCTAATCTGCGCGGGAACACCAGGGAGCGCGGCAGCCTGGGGATACAGGGGCGGCGGCTGAACCTGCGCCGCGCCGGGCGACAGGGCATCCGAAACAATATTGCGCAGGGCATCGCAAAGCGCGCGCTCATCCTGAAAGCGGACTTCCCACTTGTTGGGATGCACGTTGACATCCACAGCTTCAAACGGCATCACCAGATAAAGTACGCAGGTGGGAAATCGCCCCACCATCACGCGCTGGCGGCATGCCTCTTCCAGGGCAGAGGATAATAATGGGCTGCGCATCGCGCGCCCGTTGATAAAAAAGTGCTGCTGCCCCCTGTTGCCGCGTGAAGCCTCACCAACGCCCACAAAGCCCGACAGGAGCAAACCCTGCTCACCCCCATCCACACGGATGGCCTGGCGCAGCGCGCTGATGCCATATACGCTCATCAAAGCTGTTTCCTGCCTGCCGTCACCCGGGCTGAAGTAAACGGACTTCCCGTCAACCAAAAAACGGAAGGATATCTCAGGGTGGGACAGGATGAGCCGCGCCATCAGGTCCGCGACCTGCTGTGCCTCAACGGCAGGTTTTTTCATGAATTTGCGGCGAACAGGCGCGTTGTAGAAAAGTTCCCTGACTGTGACCGCCGTGCCCTGGGCACAGGCGGCAGGGCGGATGTCAATGATCTGCCCGCCCTCGTTGATGATCTGCATACCCGTTTCATCTTCACCGGTACGGCTTTGCAGGCTTACTTTGGCAACAGCCGCGATAGAAGCCAGCGCTTCCCCGCGGAAACCCAGGGTAGCGATATGCGCCAGGTCTTCGCTCGACCTCAGCTTGCTGGTGGCATGGCGCAGGAAGGCCATTTTCAGTTCGCCTGCGGGTATGCCTGAGCCGTTGTCCACCACGCGCAGGCTCTGCAGCCCGCCTTCCTTGATGTCCACGGTGACTGCGGTGGCGCCGGCATCCATACTGTTCTCCACCAGTTCCTTGACTGCGGCCGAGGGCCGCTCCACCACTTCGCCTGCCGCGATCCGGCCAACGACTTCGGGGGAAAGTTCTTGTATCTTCATAATCTGCGCGCCTTTTCCCTTAACAGGAAGAGAAGGTTGAGGGCATCCATAGGGCTCATGGTCAGTGGATCGGTATTGGCAAGCTCTTCAATCAGATTCGCCTGGCCAACAAGCGACAGCTGCATTTGCTGCTGCTTTTTGCCCCTGCCCTTCTCCAAAATACCCTTGCCTATGGCGTTTTGGTTGAAATCGTTTGCCTCAAGGCGCGCCTGAATTTCCATTGCGCGTGCAACGACCTGTCGCGGCACGCCGGCTAAATGCGCCACATAGGTGCCAAAGGATTTGTCCGCGCCGCCTTTGACGATCTTGCGCAGGAAAATGACCTCGTTACCCATTTCGCGCACGGAAACACAGTAATTCTGCACGCCCGGCAAGCTGCCTTCAAGCTCCGACAACTCATGATAGTGCGTGGCAAACAAGGTCAAGGCGCCTGACTTCTTCTTGTCTGTCAGGTACTCCACCGCAGCCCAGGCAATGGACAAACCGTCAAAAGTGCCCGTGCCCCGGCCGATCTCATCAAGTATCACAAGCGAACGTGGCGTTGCGCTGCGCAGGATGTAAGCCAGCTCGCTCATCTCCACCATGAAAGTGGACTGGCCGCCAGCCAGGTCGTCGGAAGCGCCGATACGCGTATAGACATTATCGCTCAGCGGGATATCTGCGCTGCTTGCCGGCACAAAGCTGCCCATGTGCGCCATCAGGAGGATCAGGGCCGTCTGACGCATATAGGTGGATTTACCCGCCATATTGGGCCCGGTCAGGATGAGCATGCGCTTGGCGTCATTGTCCATATCGGTGTCATTGGGCACAAAGCCCTGCTCGCGCAGTGTCTTTTCCACCACCGGGTGGCGGCCTTCGCGGATAAGCAGGCGGCCTTCCTCATTGATGGCCGGACAGACATAATTGTTCTCACGGGCTACGCGCGCCAACGACACAAGCGCGTCCAGGGTCTTGAACCCCCCGGCGGTACGCTGCAGGACCGGCAAAGCATCAGCGAGGCTTTGACGCACCTCTTCAAAGATCTCAGTTTCCAGCCTCTGGGCCTCGCCCTGGGCTCCGGTCACCTTGCTTTCAAGCTCTTTGAGTTCCGGCGTTGTGTAGCGTTCGGCATTGGCAAGGGTCTGGCGCCTGATGTAGTGATCGGGCACCATGAGGTAGTTGGACTTGGTAACCTCGAGGAAATAGCCAAAGACCCGGTTGTACTGCACCTTAAGGTTCTTGATGCCGGTCATCTCGCGCTCACGCGCTTCCAGATCCAGCAGCCACTGCCTGCCCTGTACGGCTGCCGCCCGAAAACCATCCAAGCGGGCGCTGTAGCCTGCACGGATGACGCCGCCCTCTGTCAAGGCAAGCGGAGCATCCGGATCTATGGCGGTTTCCAGCAGGCGTACGATCTCGGGCAGGGGATCCAGCAGCTGCGCTGCCGCGCGCAGGCCCTGCGCGCTGACCATGTCAAGCAGCGACAGAGTGCCCGGCACTTGCGCAAGCCCGCGAAGCAAGCTTAAGCAGTCCCTGGCGTTGAGGCTGCGATAGGCAATCTTGCTCAGCAGGCGTTCCATGTCATAAACCTGTTGCAGATGGTCGTACAGGGCTTGTGAAAGAACCGGCTCATCAAACAGCGCCTGCACGGCATCCAGCCGCTCCCGGATGGTATTTGCCACCGTCAGCGGCTGTTCCACCCAGCTTCGCAGCAAGCGGCCCCCCATGGCGGTCGCTGTCCTGTCCAGCAGCCACAGCAGGGACCCGTAAGCTCCCTGGCTGGCGATGCCCTGCGTCAATTCCAGATTGCGCCGGGTGGACGCGTCCAGTGGCATGGTTTGCTCAGCGCCCAAAACCCGCAGGGAGATGATATGGCTGAGCGAAAGCTTTTGCGTCTCGTGCAAATAACGCAGCAACGCGCCCGCGGCGGCCATGCCCGCCTGCATGCCGCGGTCCAGTCCCAAAGCCGCCGGACTGGCGACCGCGAAGTGGGAAAGCAGCGTCTCTTTGGCATTGCCCTGGGAAAACGCGGAAGGCGCATAGGCCTGCATAAAGGCGTCGCTATACTCCCTCAGGGTATCCGGTGCGTTGGTGATGACCTCGCTGGGCCGCCAGGCTGACAGCGCGCTTTTCATCTCACGGGCGCCATCCGCCATGCTGCGCACATAAAACTCACCTGTTGTGACATCGCACAGCGCAAGGCCCGCCTGCTTGCCGCTGATAAAAACAGCCGCAATGAAATTATTGGCCTTTTCCCGCAGGCTGCTGAAATCGGAAACCGTACCCGGCGTCACCACGCGGACCACCTCGCGGCGCACGAGCCCCTTGGCCACGGAGGGGTCCTCCATCTGCTCGCAGATAGCCACCCTGTGCCCGCCCGCGATCAGACGGGCGATGTAACTGTCAGCCGCGTGGTAGGGAACGCCGCACATGGGGGCGCGTTCCTCCAGGCCGCAGTCCCGCCCCGTCAAAGTCAATTCCAACTCACGGCTGGCCACAAGCGCGTCATCAAAGAACATCTCGTAGAAGTCCCCGAGGCGATAGAATACGATCGCGTCAGGGTAATTCTGCTTGACCTCCATATATTGCTGCATCATGGGCGTAAGCTGGGGCATACAGTCAGCGTTTACCTTTCGGGTGAACCGCAGCCCTGACAGCCCGCACAGCCGCCGCTGCCGCAGGCAGACCCTTCCATCTCCTCCTCCGGGGCGAGGATGCCCTGCAATTCCATGTTGACTTCATCCATAAGGCTGCTAAAGGCTTCCCTGGCGTCATTGAGCCGGCTCATGTTGTCCATGTTCTGCAGTTTCGCTTCCAGTTCCTTGACCTGCGCGTCCAGATCGACCATGGCGTCGGGCTGTGCGTTCTCTTCCTGCGTCATCTCCTGCATTTGCTGACGCAACAGGACATATTCCCGATACTCGGCCTGCAGGGCTTCATCCTGCAGGGCTTCCTGCTCACATTCCTGCATCAGTGTGTACTGCGCGCTTTGCGCGATCAATTCCGCCAGTTGCTGGGCTGCCTGTCTGATCTGTTCGTTCATGGGGTGATTTCCTTTCTGTATTCGCCGCGCAGCGTGTTGCTGCCGCGGCCTGTAATGCTGACCGGGACGATCTGCCCGATAAGGGTTTCGTCGCCCCCGCTGAAATTGACAGAGATGTTCCGACCGCACTTGCCGCTGAACTGGCTCTGCCTGCGGGCTGACATCCCCTCAACCAATATACCCATCCTTTGACCCGCAAGGCTGTCAAGGATCTCACAGCTCATGCTGTCCTGCACGGCGATCAGGCGCTCGATGCGCGCTTTGGCCCCGGCGGCGTCGATGCGCCCGGGCAGCCCAGCTGCCTGCGTACCGGCCCGGGGGCTGTATATGAAGGTGAAGGCGCTGTCAAAGCGTACGCGCCTGACCAATTCAAGGGTCCCTTCAAAATCCTCCTCCGTCTCGCCGGGAAAAGCAACGATGAGGTCGGTGGTCAGGCCAATATCAGGGCGGGCTTGGCGAAGGGCTTTGACCTTGTCAAGATAGCTTTCCACTGTGTAGCCCCTGCGCATGGCAGCGAGGATGCGGTCACTGCCGGATTGCACAGGCAGGTGAAGGTGCGGAGCAAGGGCTGTGTTGCCCGCGTATTGCGCGATCAGCTCATCGGACAGGTCCTTGGGATGCGAGGTCATAAAACGCAGCCTGGGAATGCCGGTCGCCTGCAGGCGGTCAAGCAGCCGGGGGAAACTGATCTCCCCCGATGCCTTGCCGTAACTGTTGACATTCTGGCCAAGCAGAGTGATCTCCTGCACGCCCTCGCAGACCAGCGCTTCCGCCTCGCGCAGGATGTCGTCGGATTTGCGGCTGCGTTCGCGCCCGCGAACATAGGGCACGATGCAATAGGAACAGAAATTGTCGCAGCCGTACATAATATTGACATAAGCCTTGAAGGGGCTTTCGCGCAGGACCGGCAGTCCCTCGGCAATGCTGGACTCCTCTTTTGAGATATCGATCACACGGCGCTTTTCATCCACCACCTGATAGAGATACTCCGGAAGGCGGTAAAGATTGCCGGTGCCAAAGGCGATGTCGACAAATGGGTACTTCCTGAGCACAGTATCGGCCATGCCCTTTTGCTGCATCATGCACCCGCAGATACCGATGAGCATATGCGGCCGCTCGCGTTTGATCTCCTTGAGCCATGTAATATTGCCCAGTGCTTTGCGCTCGGCGTTGTCACGGATGCAGCAGGTGTTGAACAGTACCAGGTCGGCTGTCTCGCGGCTGCCTGCCCGACTCATGCCCATCCCTTCCAGAAGGCCTGCCAGCGTCTGCGAATCATGCGCGTTCATCTGGCAGCCAAAGGTCACCAGATGATAGCTCATAGGCCTGTCCGAATGGCTTTTGACCAGGGCCGAGAATCGCTGTTGGGCAGCCAGGGCCTCCCGGTCAATATGTATTATCTCATCACGCATCATCTCTTGGCATCTCCGGAATCAACTCATCTTCAAACGCCTCGTCAGGCATATAGCCCGTCCCCCTGCAGGCAGGGCAGATCCGCAGATTCGCTGCTGCCAGGGGCGCGTCAGCCTTCTTGCGTGTCATTTCCACCAAACCAAGGCTGGTGAAGCCGTGCACCGCCGTTTTGACAGGATCGCCCGCCAGCGCTGTTTTTAATGCTTCCAGCACCTGTGCGCGGCTCTCCGCGGCATCCATGTCAATAAAATCGATCAGCACAATGCCCCCGATACGTCGCAGGCGCATCAGGCGCGCTATCTCACGGGCGGCTTCCGTGTTGGTATCCCGCAGCGACTTGTCACGGTCGCGGCCCAGCGCACTTTTTGCCGTGTTGACGTCAATGACCGTCATTGCCTCACAGGGATCAATGACCAGCGTTGCGCCTGATTTAAGGTTGATCTTGCGGCGCAGCGCCTTTGCCAGCTGATGACGCACATCATACAGCTGCATGGGATTATCCGCGTGGGTGACGGCAATACCCAGGTCAGGCAGCAGTTCAGCCTGGTTTGACACCATGCGCTCCGGCTTCTCACGAAGTTCACGCAGCAGCTTAGTCAGGGCGTCGGGCGCCTGGGCAATCGGGCATGGGGCTGTGCGGCCTGCCGCTTCAGCCTGGATATCCTGCCAGCGCGCAAACAGCCGGTCCAGCTCCGGGCGGATGTCATCCGCCTCTTTGCCGATGCTTTCCTGGCGCATGACCAGCCCGCATCCCGCCGGCGCCAATGCTTTGGCCATCAGCAGCAGGCGACGGCGTTCATCTTCGTCCATGACGCGTTTGGAAACTCGCAAAGCCTGGCTCATCGGCATTAAAAGCACCTGGGAACCAGGCAAGGAAATATCGCAGGTCAGGTAGGCCGCCTTGCTTCCCTGCGGCGGACGCTTTACCTGCACCAGCAGCCGGTCGCCGGGTCTGGGCGCCTTGCCGCCCGGTATTTCATGAAAAGGCAGGAAACCCTCCGTGTCCCCGGATAAGCGCACAAAGACAGCAGATAGGCTTTTCATAACCCTGCCCACCTGACCCATGTAAATGTCTTCAGCGCTCAGCCCGGCCTGGTGGCTGTCCATGACATACTCCACCAGGCGGCCTTCTTCAAGCAGCGCGATCTCCCGCTGCGCGCCGTGGCATTCGATCAGAAGCAGGCTCATGCGTCCTCCAGGGGAGCAAACTGCGCGCTGAGCAGGCCGGTGCGTACGACCCTGCAGCGAGGCGAAGATACGTCCGCGAATTGGCCCAGCGCATGGACCAGAAGTTCTGGCTTGCAGGTGCCCGATTCAGCCAATGCCAGCACAGCGTCCAGATGATCGTCCCTGGCAATCAGATTATAGATAAGCGGCCTGATGTCGGTCTCGATCATGCCCTTTTTGGACTTGCGCATGGCAGGTATGCTCGCTTGTTCCATGAAACCCGGCACCGCGGCAAGAAGCTTCTGCCGCTCTTCCAAGGGTGTGATCGAGAAACGCGCGGCTGCGCACAGCGCCATGGGAGCCGGGTGACTGTCCTCCACCGGCCTTGCAGAAACGCAGCGTATCAGCGGCGGCAGCGATTGGTTGAGCATCTCAAGGAAATGCTGAGCGCCTGCTTCCTTTTCAAGGGGCACCTCCATGACCTCGCGAAGGCCTTCTGTGCCGACTGAAAGCGGCGCGGCGAAACCCAGGATGATATGCGGGTTAAAACCCTGTGAGTACTTGACCGGCAGGCCGCTGCGGCGCAGGGCGCGCTGCATGGCGCGCATCAGGTCCAGGTGGCCGATGTATTTCAGCCCTTCAGTCTGGGAGAACACCACAAGCATCTTCATGCGATGCATGCCCCCTCAAAGCGGCTCAGCCCGCAGCCCTGGCAGCCTCCCCTGCAGTCAGGCGTCACGACGCCCTCAACGGCGCGTTCCCGCTCCAGCCACAGGTACTGCTGTGATACGCCGGCATCTATGAAAGCCCAGGGCAGCAATTCATCCTTGTCACGGGTTCTCCCGGCATAGAAAGCGGGATCAAGCCCGTTTGCCATGAATGCCTTCAGCCACTCATCGTATTTAAAATGCTCCCGCCATCCATCCAATCGGCAGCCACGCTGCCATGCCGTGTAAATCACATTGCCCAGCCTGCGGTCACCGCGGGCAACGCAAGCCTCGATGACGCTCAGCTCAGCCTCATGCCAGCTGAAGAATACGCCCTTCATGCTGAGGATGCCGCGCAAGAGCAGCTGCTTGCGTTTCATCTCCCCGATGCTGTCCTGGGCCTCCCACTGGAAAGGCGTGAAGGCTTTGGGCACAAAGGTTGAGGCGCTCAGGGTGACCTTGAGCCCCGGCGCTCGTTTGTCTTTGGGCAGGGCGTAATAAGCGTCAAGCACTGACCTGGCGGTCTGCCCGATACCGGCGAGGTCCGCGTCTGTCTCGGTGGGCAGCCCGATCATGAAATACAGCTTGACGCTGTTCCACCCGCTTTGGAAGGCATCGCTTACCGAGCGCAGCAGGTCATCCTGGGTAACACCCTTGTTGATCACATCGCGCAAGCGCTGAGTGCCGGCTTCAGGCGCCAGGGTCAGTCCGGTCTTTCGCACCTCGCGCGTCTCCTCAAGCGATTGCTTCACCAGGCTGTCTATGCGCATGGAAGGAAGGGAAACCGAAACCCGCTGGGAGGCGAATCGGTCCATCAGGCCGCGAATCAACTCGGCCAATTGGCCAAAGTCACCCGACGACAGGGAAGACAGCGACATTTCCTCATAACCCGTTGCCTTGACAAGGCGCTCGGCCAAAGCGTACAGCGTATCAAGGCTGCGCTCCCGCACAGGGCGGTAGAGCATGCCTGCCTGGCAGAAGCGGCAGCCGCGCGTGCAGCCGCGCATGATCTCAATGGCGATGCGATCGTGCACTATTTCAGTATACGGCACAGGAATCTCGTCAGGGAATGCGGCTGCGTTCAAGTCAAGCTCAACACGCTTGCGCACCATGGCAGGCACATCAGCCTTCAGTGGCTCAAATGACAGAAGCCTGCCATCGGCCTTGTAGCAAACCTCATACAATGAAGGCACATAACAGCCCTCGATCCGGCTGAGCGCCAGGAGGATATCCGCGCGCGGGCTGCCCGCAAGCCGCAGCTGCTTGATCAGGCGCGTAACTTCCACGATGGCGGTCTCCCCGTCGCCAATGACAAAGCAATCGATGAAGGAAGCCAGCGGCTCCGGATTGAAGGCGCAAGGGCCGCCGGCGATCACGATGGGGGCCGTCTCCGCGCGCTCGGCCGACCTAACGGCTATGCCGCCCAAGTCGAGCATCTCCAGAATGTTGGTAAAGCTCATTTCATACTGCAAGGTGAAGCCTACCACGTCAAAATCACTCAGGGCTGTTCTTGTTTCCAGCGAGAACAAAGGGATCCGTTCCCGCCTCAGGTGATTGGCCATGTCGGTCCAGGGCATCATGACCCGCTCGCAAAGCATATCGTTTTCTTTGTTGAGGATGTAGTAAAGTATCTTCATGCCATGATGGCTCATGGCCACCTCGTAAATATCGGGAAAGCAGAAAGCGAACGCGGCTGTGTCTTGCAGTCTCCGCTTGATTTGGGTGTTCATTTCCCCGCCGATATAGCGGGCCGGCTTCTCAACCGAGGGTAAAAGCTCCTCCAACCGTGCCAGTTTGCTTGCGTCCAAAGTCCATCCCCCAAGCGTAAAATCCAGCAGTCATCATAGCATATGGATACAGGCTTGTCCAACTGGTGGCGCAGCCGCAAATTGACACTCCGTGTTCCCACGTATATAATGAATGAATCAACGGAGGTGCGGCCTTTGGATAAATGGGACCTGCGGTTCATGCAGATGGCGCGGCTGGTAGCCACCTGGTCCAGCTGCTATCAGCCCGGGCGGGCGATAGGTGCCGTGATCGTCAAGGACAAGCGCGTGATGACCACGGGCTACAACGGCGCGCCCGCAGGTATGCGCACCTGCAAGGAGCGGGGTTTTTGCCTTAGGCGCCAGCTGAACATTCCCTCAGGCACGCACACTGAAGTCTGTTATGCCATCCATGCCGAACAAAACGCCGTCATCCAGGCAGCCAAGCTTGGCGTGTCCATTGAGGGCGGCACGCTGTACTGCACCCATCAGCCCTGCTCGGTATGCGCCAGGATCATGGTCAACGCCGGCATAAAGCGCGTGGTATATGAACAGGGATATCCCGATGCCTTTTCCCTTGAGTTTTTCCGGGAGACAGGGGTCACCCTGGAACGCTGGGAAGAGCCTGTTCCTGTTCCCGGCGGGCAAACACTTTGAAAGGCAGCCTTCCGATGAAGAAACGCATAGCCCTTCTCCTATTTGCTCTCCTGCTTTCACTCATGCCCTTTGCGCAGGCCGGACAGGAAATTCCCCAGATCAGCGTACTCGCGCCCGGGGAGATCCCCGCGACGCCCAGCGGCATGCACCACTATCTGCTAATCTGCATGGACTCCTGGAACGCGAACCTGGACAGGCTGGGCTACTCCGACGGTATGGTCCTGGTAACGATAGACGAGGTGGCGGGCCGCATCATCACCACTTCTTTCATCCGAGATATGCTGGTGCTGCACCCTGACGGCCTGCCCGGCCGGCTCACCTACATTGTCAAGGAATACGGCGTACAGGGCCTGGTTGACACCATCAACCGCCACTTTGGCATCAAAATCGAGAAATACATCCTCATGGACTGGAGCCAGGTTCAGTCCATTGTGGACGCGGTGGGCGGCGTTACACTGACCGTCACCGACGGTGAAGCAAGCTACCTGAGGCGCTATGCCATTTCCCCAAACAGCACAAAGCCCTCCATGGCTTCAGGCGGCACCTATCACTTCACCGGGCATGCGGCGGTCATTTATATGCGCACCAGGCGTGTCAGCGCCATCAATGGCGATCCGCACGATATCGGGCGCACTTATCGGACCAGGCTCGTGCTCAGTTCCATCGCCGACAGCCTCAGGAATGTCACTTACGAGAAGGCGCGCGCTATTTTGGACAGCGTGATGGATAACATCCTCTCAACCAACCTGACGGCATCGGATATGCTGGAAGCCTTCAACATCGCCTTCTCCATGCGCGGCATCAAGCTGGAGCAGTTTCGCCTGCCCATTGACGACACTTACAATCTTTTCGTGTACTTTGGCGGAGACAGCCAGCTGATGGATTTTGAGGCCAACCGCAAAGCCCTCAAGGATTTCCTGTTCGAACAGGTTTACATCGTTTCTGAATGATTAATCACTCCGGGAGGATTTCAGCCATGACCGAAACTGTCAGCACAAAGCGTCTGTTAAGCACGAAGGGCCTGGTTCAGCTGGCGCTGATGCTGGCGCTTACGGTGCTTCTGATGCGCTTCAGCATTACCCTGCCCTATGTCAACATATCGCTTACCTACCTGCCCATTGCCTTGACAGGGATGCTCTTTGGCCCGGCTGCCGGCGCGGCTGTGGGCTTCTTGTCAAACGAACTGGACGCTCTGCTGAGGGGCTTCGGCTTCAATCCCCTTTACTCCTTGATCCCCATGCTCAAAGGTTTACTGTACGGGATGCTGCTGTTTGGCAGAATTCCCGGCCGGCGGCAGATTTTCTTTGTGCAGGCGCTGATTGACGTCTTATTGCATATTCTGGCCAACACCGTGCTGCTTTATCTGTTCTACAACAAGGGGGCATTTGGCGCCCTGCCTCTGCGCGTCCTGAAGAACGTGATGTTCTTCCCCATCGAAGTGTTCACCCTCATCAAATTATCGCAGTACCGCGATGTCTTCCTCAGGCTGACCCGATGAACACAACCCAATGCCAAAGAGACGATGCGCGGCAGATCTTGGCCATGCTCGCGGACCTGTACCCGGATACCAGATCCCAGCTTGACTTTTCAAACCCTTATCAACTGCTTGTAGCTACGATGCTGTCCGCCCAGTGCACGGATAAGCAGGTCAACAAGGTTACTCCCCTGGTTTTCAGCGTATTTCCCGATGTCCGGGCCATGGCTGCCGCGACGCCCGAAACGCTGTACCCCTATGTAAAAAGCTGCGGCTTTGCCTCCAAGGCGGGCAATATCGTGGCCGCGTGCCGGCTTGTCGTGACTGACTTTGGCGGTCAAGTGCCTTCCGCCATGGCTGACCTCATCCGTTTGCCCGGCGTAGGACGCAAGACTGCCAGCGTGGTGCTGGCCAATGCCTTTGGCATCCCCGCGATGCCGGTGGATACGCACGTCTTTCGCGTCAGCCGCCGTTTAGGGCTGGCCAAAGGCAGCACAGTGGAAAAGACGGAACAGGAACTGATGCGGGTAATCCCCCGGCAGGACTGGAATCAAGCGCATCACTGGCTTATTTACCATGGGCGGCGCGTATGCAAAGCGCGGCGCCCTTTGTGTGAAAGCTGCGCGCTGCAGGCGCTTTGCGTCTATTACGGAGAGGAACAGACAAGTGCAAGCAACGGGTGAGATCAACCACAGCTGCGGCCTTTGCCATATCGAGCTGCAAAACGTAAAGGTCAGGCTGGACAACGAAACACTGCTGTCAGACGTCAGCCTGCACATTCACTGCGGGGACCTGACCGTGCTTGTCGGCCCAAACGGCGGCGGAAAGACCACGCTGCTGCGGGCAATGCTGCGCCAGGTGCCTTTTGAAGGCAAAATCCTCCATCTGGATGAGCACGGCAAACCTTTTTCCACCATGCGCACAGGGTATGTCCCCCAGCAGCTGCACTTTGACAAACAAATGCCCCTGACAGTGCGTGACCTGATATCAAGCGCATTGAGCAAGCGTCCCGTGTGGACCGGGGTCAGCGCGAAAACCAGGCAGCAGGTGATGGATGCGCTCAGCCTGGCACAGGCTGAAAGCCTGATTGACAAGCGGCTTGGCGCGCTTTCGGGAGGAGAGCTTCAGCGCGTGCTGCTGGCCCTTGCCTTGTCGCCCACACCCGATCTGCTGATACTTGACGAGCCTGTCTCAGGCGTGGATCACAACGGACAGGCGCTCTTCCTTGATACGGTCAGCGCGCTGCGCCGTCAGAAACACCTGGCGATCCTGATGGTCTCACATGATTGGACACTGGTGCAGGAATATGCCGATCAGGTGGCGCTGATCGACAAAACCGCCCTGTTCGTGGGCAGCGCGGCGGAGGTATTCGGCTCATCAGCCTTTGCGGCAGCATTCCCGCACACCCACGGCGGCGAAAAGGCAAGCTGATGGAAGCCATATATAAAGCAATGGATGCCTTGCTCCCTTTTCCCCTGTTCAGCATGCAGTTCATGAAAAACGCGCTGCTGGCGCTGCTGCTCCTGACTCCGCTGCTGGCGCTTTTTGGCACCATGGCGGTCAATCAGCGCATGGCCTTCTTTTCAGATGCCCTCGGGCATTCGGCGCTGGCCGGAGCGGGCCTTGGCATGCTGCTTGGCATCGGCACGCTGCAGATATCCCTTATCGTGTTTGGCCTTCTGTGGGCGCTTTTGATAAGCCAGATCAACCGCAAGGGCGGAGCGTCCGCCGATACAAATATCAGTGTGTTTTCCTCAACAGGCATTGCCATGGGCCTGGTCCTGCTGAGCCAAAGCGGCAGTTTCAGCAAGTATTCCTCTCTTTTGGTGGGCGATGTGCTGGCGATAGCGCCAGGCGATCTGCTTTGGCTTCTTGTTTCACTGCTGTTGGGGCTGCTGTGCTGGCTGCTGCTGTTTAACCATTTGCTGCTCAGCGCAGTCAACCCTCAGCTGGCGCACAGCCGCGGCATCAAGACAAGGCTGGTGGAAGACGCCTTTGTTTGCCTGGTGGCGATCGCCGTGATGCTGTCCATCCGCTGGGTGGGTGTTTTGCTGATCAACGCGCTGTTGATACTGCCTGCCGCGGCTGCGCGCAACATTTCCCGCAGCACGCCCCAGCACGCGCTGCTGAGCGTACTGATCAGCATGCTGTCCGGCGTGATCGGTTTGATTGCCGCCTATCATCTGGGCACCAGCGTCGGCGCTGCCGTAGTGCTGTGCGCCGCTGCCTTTTACGCGCTCAGCCTGCTTGCCCGGCGCGTTTTGCATATTGCCGCCTGAGAAAGGATACGACATGGAGCTTTACCACAATTCACAAAGCCCGGACTGCCGGTCACCGCTGGGGGCATTGCCCCAGGGAAGCGCCGTGCGACTGAGGCTTTTCGTGCAGGGCGGCGCAAGGACCGTCACTTTGCGCACCTGGAACGGCAAGGAGAAGGCCTACCCCATGCAGCCCTATGGCATCACAGGATGGGAAGTAAGCATTACCCTGCCCGATGAGCCCTGCAACCTGTGGTATGACTTCATTACCGAAGATGAACGCGGACGCAGGCTTTACTGCGGCAACGCCCATGACCGCCTGGGAGGCGTTGGCGCCAGCTATTTGGATGGTCCTCCCTCATTCCAGATCAGCGTCTACGACCCGGCCTTTGACCCGCCAGAGTATTTGCGCCGCGGGGTCATGTACCAGATTTTCCCGGACCGCTTTATGCGCTCAAAACTTCCCGCCAGCACCAGGACTGATGTGATCCTGCATGAAAACTGGGATGATCTGCCGCTCGCGGATTTCGACGGGCCCGATGGCGACCAGCAGCCGGTGGACTTCTTTGGAGGGGATCTTGTCGGTATCCGGGAGAAGCTGCCCTATCTCAAGGATCTTGGCATCACGGTAATTTATCTCAACCCAATCTTCAAGGCCCGTTCAAATCATCGCTATGATACGGGTGATTATGAACGTATCGACCCGATGCTGGGCACTCAGGCAGACTTTGAACAGCTTTGCCTGACAGCGGAAAGGATGGGGATACGCGTCATGCTGGACGGCGTGTTCAGCCACACAGGCGAGGACAGCATCTATTTTAACAAGTATGGCCGTTATCCAAACCGGGGCGCGTACAACTCCAGGCATTCCCCGTACTTCCCCTGGTATTCCTTCACCAGCTATCCAGAAAAATACGCCTGCTGGTGGAACATCCCCACGCTGCCCCAGGTAAACAAGCAGGATCCGAATTTCAGGGAATTCATTCTTGGCAGAAAGGGTATCGCCCGCCGCTGGATCAAGCTGGGCGCCTGCGGCTGGCGCTTGGATGTCGCGGATGAACTGCCCATGGATTTCTTGCGCGTGCTGCGCCGCAGTGTCAAGGATCAGCGCCCCGATGCCGCCATTTTGGGAGAGGTATGGGAGGATGCCAGCAACAAGGTCGCCTACGGCGAGATGCGCAATTATGCTTTGGGGGATACGGTGGATACGGTGATGAACTATCCCCTGCGGGAAACGCTTATCAACTTTTTGACAGGGGATATCGATGCTCCGCAGGTTGTTCGCGTCATCCGCTCCCTGCAGGAGAATTATCCGCCCAAGTTTTTCTATTCCCTGATGAACCTGATGGGCAGCCATGACCGCGCGCGTCTGCTTAATGTGCTCGTCAAGCAGCAGTACCAGCACCTCCCCAAGAAAGACAGGGGCCAGCTGCGGCTGGACGATAAACAGCGCGCGCTTGCCAAGGAGCGGCTCAAGAAACTGCTGATCTTGATCCTTGCCTTGCCGGGGATGCCCAGCATCTACTATGGTGATGAGGCTGGCATGGAAGGCGCGAGCGATCCCTTTTGCCGCGGGACTTTTCCCTGGGGCAGGGAGGATCAGGAGATCCTGGCCTTTTTCAAACATGCGCTCAGCATTCGTCAGCGTCGTCCTATCCTGCAGGTCGGCACGCTTGACATTGCCAGCGACGGCAGCGACACCTTGCTGATCTACCGCGGACCGACAGTGGACGGCAATGATGTCTTTGGTCAACCTTTGCATGACGAGCCTTATATGCTGCGCCTGAGCCGTGACGCCGAGCGCGTATGATCTGTCAGGTATTTGTTACGGATTTCCTTGTATATTGTTACAATATTCAAGAGTTTTATTGACACTTGGCAATTGAACGCATAGAATGGACCAAGAAAATGATTCGCGGAGGTAAGCCATGAACACAAAAAGATCAAGGCGTTTACTTATAATGGTCCTTTGCGCTGCCCTCCTCGTCACGACGATGCCCAGGGCAAGCGCAGCTGCAGTCCCTGCGGAACCGGAACTGCAGTATCCCCTTTTAGGGAACGGTTCACAAGGCCCAAAGGTCAAGGCGCTCCAGGGCGCGCTGACAGAACTCGGTTTCTATGCGGGTGAGCTTGACAGCAAGTTCGGTCCGGGAACGCAAAATGCGGTCATCGCGTTTCAAAAGATGAACGCCGTCACGCAGACCGGCATTGCGGATACCCTGACACAGCAGAGGTTATTTGAAGGCAGGCCCAAAAATGCGTCCGGCCGCGCACAGGAAGTCAAGACATTGCCCGCCGTTGCCGGATTGATCCTGCGCCCTGGTGACCGCGGCGACGCGATCGCGCTGCTTCAGCAGCGCCTGAAAGAACGTGGATATTATAAGGGCAGCGTCGATGCTGACTACGGTGAAGGAACCCAGGCCGCCGTGACTGCCTTTCAGCGTGAAAAGGGTATCAAGGCAGACGGCATTGCCGGCCTGATCACTCAGTCCCTGCTATTCGCCGGCCTTGACGCGCAAAGCGTCCCGCAGCCCACAGTGATACCTGAAACGGAGCCGACCGAGTCCCCAGCCTTCAACGCCGGCAGTACAGAAGCTGAGGCCGTCTACCCCTACCAGACAACGACCTCCGCCTCGATCAATATGCGTAAGTCAGCCTCGCTGTCCGCGATGCGCCTGCTCACGGTACCTGAGGGCGCGTCAATCCAGGTTCTCTCGACAAGCGGCGATTTTCTCAAGGCGCGGTATAAGGACTATACCGGCTACGTGCTGGCCTTGTATGTCAACATCCCGGAACAGTATCTGGAAGGCAGGGTTCTGCCCATCACGATCACTGCCAGGCAAAACTATGAGACCCTGGCAGTCGGCGCCACAGGCAGCAAGGTCAGGTCATTGCAGCAGGCATTGACGGAACTGGGTTTCTACCAGGGCACTGTCGACGCAAGCTTTGGCCCGGGCACGCTGGCATCGCTGAAAGCCTTCCAGGGAAAAAACAATCTGCGCCCAACAGGCATTGCGCTTCCTGAACTGCAGGAACTGCTCTATGAAAAAAGGCCGCGCAACGCAAAGGGCAGCCTGGTTTACCTGGCCACTTTGCCGCCGATAGCCGGCTATACCATGCAGCAAGGCGACAAGGGCGACCCGGTACTGGAATTGCACAGCGCGCTTCGGTCCCTGGGTCTTTACAAGGGCCCGATCGCCGATACCTTCACCAGCGAAACTTCAGCCGCCGTGCGCGCTTTCCAAAAAGACCACAGCATCAAGGTCACCGGCAAGGCGGACAGTTTCACAATGCTGGCAATCAATACGCTGCTGAATAAACCACAGCAGCCGACAGAAACCGCGCAAGCCGTCCAGACGCCTGTTCCCGGGGACTTGCCCGTCAATCCACCTGCCGGCACCACCCTGAGCATCGGTTCAGCAGGTGAGGCGGTCATGGCGCTGCAAAGCCGCCTGATTGCCCTGCGCTACCTAAGCGGAAAGGCTGACGGCGCCTTTGGTACCCAAACCGCGCTGGCTGTTACTGCGTTCCAAAGAAAGAACAACCTGTCAGCCGACGGTTTGGCAGGCGCGCAGACGCTTAACGCGCTTTACAGCGCGGCTGCCAAAGCCAATGATTATACAGCAAGCGGCACATCAACCGTTCCCGGCAGCACAAGCGTTTCAAGCCTGCGCATCGGTGACAGCGGCATCCAGGTCAAGGCCATGCAGCAAAGGCTGATCGCCCTGAAGTATCTGACAGGCAGCGCCGACGGCATCTTTGGCCCCAAATCTTTCCTGGCCCTGCAGGCTTTCCAGAGCAACAACAAGCTGGCCGCTGACGGCATCGCGGGCAAGCAAACCCTCGCCAAACTGAACGATGCCAAAGCGGTAGCCGCCAACGGCTTGACCGGCACGCTGCCAACACCGGTGCCCACTGCGTCGCCATCAGTAACCCAAGCTCCTGTTCAAAGTGGTTTCACCGCTCCCCGCGCCGCCGAGGTACGCAATGCCGACTGGTATGCCGAGATCCGCTCACGCATCAGGTCCATGCCCAATGTGGTCATCTATGACTTCATGAGCGGGGTGCACTACAGCATCAAGGTTTTCAGCGTCGGCAAACATGCCGATGGCGAACCGCCCACAAAGCAGGATACCGACATCATGGAGAAGACCCTGGGCTACAACAACTGGACACCCCGTCCGGTCTGGGTCATCTTTTCAGACGGGCGGGTGTACATGGCCTCTACGCACAGCCATGGCCACGAAGTCGATCACAACGCCAATAATGGGCTGACCGGCCACATCTGCATCCACTTCCCCCGTGATATGGCGGATGCAGTGGCCACAGGCGACTATGCCGTCCTGCATCAAAATGCCATATTGGCTGGCTGGGATTTAACTCAAAGCATGATACGCTGAACAAGCGTATTAAATAATGAACAAGGAAAGACCGCGCCATATGCCCTTGCAGCCAATCCTGATTGCCCTGGACGGACCCGTCGGCGCAGGCAAGTCGAGCCTTGCTGACGCTGTCGCCAAAGAACTGAATATCCTGCATCTTGACACTGGGGCAATGTACCGCGCGGTGGCGCTCGCAGCGCTGCAGCTTGGCATAGATGTGCGCGACGAGCAAGCGCTGGAGACCCTCTGCCTGCAAGGCAGGGCGCAGGTGGAGGTGCATTTTGCCGACAATCGGCAAAGTACCTGGCTGAATGGGGCCAATGTTGATGAATCCATCCGCAGCCAGGCGGTCGGCTCAGCCGCGTCCACCGTATCAAGATACCGCGGTGTCAGAAGGTATCTGGTCAGCCTGCAGCAGGAGTTGGCACGAAAGCAAAGCATGATCATCGATGGCCGCGACATCGGCACAGTGGTATTGCCCAAGGCGCGTGTAAAGGTCTTTGTGACTGCGTCGCCCGAATTGCGGGCACAGCGCCGCTATGCACAAATCAAGCATAAAGAGCCGGGCGCCAGCCTCGAAGGCGTACTGAAAGAACTGCAGACGCGCGACCGGCAGGATCAGGAGCGCCAGGCGGACCCCCTGCGCATGGCCGATGACGCTGTGCTTCTGGATACGACAAACCTTAGCTTCGACGAATCCGTAGCAGCTATCGTGCGGATTGTGGAGGAAGCCTATGCAAGGCAATCGTGAGCATACCCGGGACAAGCGTACATTCTGGTACAGCTTTGCGCGCGTCCTGGGACGTATCCTTTGCACAGTCATATATCCCGTATGCTACCATGACCGGCACTGGATCGACAGCGCCGATGCGCCTTATATCGTCATGGCAAACCACACCAGCATGCTGGATCCCATATTCATCGCCCTTGCCATCAAGCGTTACGAGGCGCATTACCTTGGCAAGCGAGAACTTGGCGCCAACGCGCTGCTGAAGTTCTTTCTGGAAAAACTGCATACCATTTTTGTCTCCCGCCATATGACGGATATGGCCGCCATGCGCGCCTGCAACGAGGTGCTAAAAAATAAACAGGTCCTGGGCCTCTTTCCGGAGGGCACAAGGGTCCCTCCTGAAGACCTCATGAAAAATGTGGAAAGCGGGCTGAGCCTCATCGCGCTTCGCAACCGCGTGCCTGTGATGCCTGTATATATTCACGGCCGTGTGCGTCCATTTCGCACCACGCATGTCTATTTTCTGCCACCACTTCATTACAGGCATCTTGTTGTTCGCGGTGTTGGCAAGGATGTGTGTGATGAACTGACCCAATTGCTGATTTCCACCTTGATGCAAGCCAGGTTATCCGCTCAGCAGTCGCTGTCCGCAAGATAATTTTTTCCCCTTGCAGGAAATGGGCGAATTGTGTAGAATTCATATGAGATGTGTAGGTAGGAGGTTCAGTTGCCGATCATTGTTGCCAAACACGCCGGCTTTTGTGTAGGTGTCCGGCAGGCAGTTGACCAGGCGCTTCTTGCCCTCACGCAGGCACAGGTCTCCGGTTTACCCGCCTTTACCCTGGGGGAACTGATCCATAATCCCCAGGTGGTGGAATCGCTGTCCAAACAGGGCATGCGGCCTGTCAGCAGTCCAATGGAAGCCCAGGGCGGGCTGCTGGTGCTCAGAAGCCACGGCGTTACGCCGGCGCTTGAGCAGGAAGCCAGGATCCGCGCGGCTCGGGTTGTGGATTGCACCTGCCCCTTTGTCAGGCACCTGCATGAGGTGGTCAGCGCTTTCAGCCGCAATGGCGCCCCTGTTATCCTGGTGGGAGACGCTGGACATCCTGAAGTTGAAGGCACTGCCGGCCACTGCAAGGGACCTGTTTGGGTGGTTTCCACCCCTGAAGAGGTTGATCAGCTGCCCCAGGAGGCAGAATTCGCCCTGTTGGTATCGCAGACAACCTTTCCCCCGCAGTTGTGGCAGATCATTTCCCAAAGCCTGCTCAGCCGTTTTCCCGGCTTAACGGTCAAGCACACAATCTGCGCCGCCACATCCATGCGCCAGCAGGAAGCGGAGCGGCTGGCTGCAACGGTTGACGCGATGATCGTCGTAGGAGGACGCAGCAGCGCCAACACACGCAAACTGCTGGATACATGCAAGACAGTCTGCCCGGAAAGTTATTTGGTGGAATGTGCAAGGGATATCCCGCTGCACTTAAGGAATAAACCTGAACTACGCATAGGTGTAACCGCCGGAGCATCCACACCGGAATGGTCACTTAAGGAGGTTATCGACAGTATGAACGACATGGAACGCAAAGATCAGGTCCTCTTGCCTGAAACAGACCAGGCGGATTCCCAGGTGATTGAAAAGGCTCAAACCTTCACAACGCCTGAGGATACCCCTGCCGTTGCCCCCGCTTTGGAAAAAGACGCACCCGCTGAGGAAACCCCGTCCGCGGCAGCGCCGGCAGACGAAACACCCGCGGCTACGGAAGCCCCGGCGGTCAAGGCAGAAGCATCGAAACCCGTTGAGGCATTCAAACCCGCTGTAAAGCCTGCCAGTTTCATGGATGAAGTGGCGGCCAGCATGACGCGCATCCGTACGGGACAAACCATCACCGGCAAAGTCGTCCAGGTCACCGATGATGAGGTCTGCGTCAACATCGGGTACAAGTCCGACGGCTTGATCAAGCGCTCCGATCTGGTTGATCAGGATGTCAAACTGGGTGATGACATCGATGTCGAAATTGTCAAAGTCAACGACGGCGAAGGCAATGTAATCCTGTCACAGCGCAACATTGTCAACCGCAAGGTCTGGGACGACCTGATGGCAAAGTACAACGCGGGTGAGTATGTTGAGGCAGTGGGCAAGGAAGCGGTCAAGGGCGGCCTGATAGCCTCTATCGATGGCATTCGTGCCTTCATTCCCGCTTCACAGCTCTCGCAGCGTTATGTTGAAAAAATCTCCCAGTTCTCCGGTCAGCCCATGCGCCTGAAGATCATTGAAGTGGATACCGCAAAGAAACGCGTGGTGGCCAGCCGCAAGGAAGTCATCATCGCCGAATTCGCGGCAAAAAAGGAAGGCGCCTGGTCCAACTTGGTCGAAGGCAGCGTCGTCAAGGGCGTCGTGCGCAGGTTCGCAAGCTTTGGCGCATTTGTTGACATCGGCGGCATGGACGGGCTCATCCATATCACCGACCTGTCCTGGAACCGCTCCGCACAGCCGCAGGATATCCTCAAGATCAATCAGGAGATCGATGTCAAGATCCTCTCCCTTGACCGTGAGCGCGAGCGTATCCAGCTGGGTTACAAGCAGCTGCAGGCCCGTCCCTGGGATAACATCGAAGAAAAGTATCCCGTCGGTACCGTGCTGACCCGCAAGGTCGTCCGCATCCGTCCCTTCGGTGCCTTTGTCGAGCTTGAACCCGGCGTAGACGGTCTGGTCCATATCAGCCAAGTTGCGCTGACCCGTATCAACAAGGTTGAGGATGTGCTTCAGGCCGGTCAGGAAGTGCATGTCAAAGTTCTCTCCGTTGACCCGGAGGCCAAACGCATCAGCTTGTCCATCCGTGAAGCCCTGGAGGAAGGCGCGTATGACTACAGCGCTGAGATTCCGGGCTATGACGCCGCTTTTGCCCATCATGACAATGTGACCGCGCCGGCTCAGGCGCCTGAGGAAGAAGCGGTCCGGGCGGAAGAGAATCCGCAGGCTGAGGAAGTCTCTTTGACCCAAGAGATTGCCCAAACGGCTGAAGAAGCCAATGTCCAGCTGAGCGACGAATAGGCCATTACGTCAAAAGGCGCCGCGCGGTCAGTGCGGCGCCTTTTTTGTTGTGCTTTTTTATGTTCAAAGAATATAGCAAAGGGGCTGCCTTGCGGCAGCTCCTTGTCAGCTTGATGATATACCGATCAGAATTTGGCTCCATTGAGTTTGATGGACGGTCCCATGGTTGTTGAGAGATACAGGCTGCGAAGGTAGATACCTTTTGCGCTTGAGGGTTTGGCCTTGATGACCGCTTCCATGAGCGCGCGCAAGTTCTCAACCAGCTTCTCTTCTTCAAAGCTCACCTTGCCGATGGGGCAATGGGCGATAGCGGTCTTGTCCACGCGGTATTCCACCTTGCCGCCTTTGATGTCCCCGATGGCTCTGGTGATATCCATGGTGACGGTACCGGACTTGGGGTTGGGCATCAGCCCCTTGGGACCCAGGATACGGCCGATGCGGCCAACGACGCCCATCATGTCAGGCGTGGCGACAGCCACATCGAAATCAAACCAGTTCTCATTCTTGATCTTGTCCACCAAATCAACATCGCCAACGTAATCGGCGCCTGCAGCCCTGGCTTCATCAGCCTTGTCGGCCTTGGCAAAGACCAGAACGCGTATCTTTTTACCAGTGCCATGGGGTAAAACCACCGCGCCGCGCACCTGCTGGTCCGCATGACGGGGATCGACGCCCAAACGGATGGAGAGTTCCACCGTCTCATCAAACTTGGCCTTACCGGTCTGTTTGACCAGGGCAATTGCCTCAGCGGGGTCATAGAGCTTGTTTGGCTCAATCAGCTTCTTGGAATCACTGTATTTCTTACCGTGTTTCATGCTCTTATCCTCCTTGTGGTGCTAACGGCACAATGTCCTCCCACAATCTCCTTACTCTTCGATAGTGACGCCCATGCTGCGGGCAGTCCCTACCACCATGCTCATGGCCGCTTCGAGGCTGGCTGCGTTGATGTCGGGCATCTTGGTGGTGGCGATCTCACGCACCTGATCCTTGGTCAGCTTGGCAACCTTGGTCTTGTTGGGCTTGTCGCTGCCGTGTTCGATGTTGAGCGCCTTCTTGATCAAGATAGCCACCGGCGGCGTCTTGGTGATGAAGGTGAAGGAACGGTCAGAGTAAACGGTGATCACGACCGGGATCACCAGCCCTGCCTGTTTGGCAGTGCGTTCGTTAAACTCTTTGCAGAAGCCGGGGATGTTGACCCCGTGCTGGCCCAGCGCCGGTCCGATGGGGGGAGCGGGCGTAGCCTTGGCTGCGTTTACCTGAAGCTTGATAATTGCCGATACTTTCTTTGCCATAAGGTATGGCACCTCCTAACAAATGTGGTCATGCCGGCGCGTATGCGCCTCCCACGAGGGGAAGAGGCCCCGCCTCTTACATCTTTTCAGCTTGATCGATATCGATCTCAACTTGCATCTCACGGCCCAGGAACATCTTGACCTTGACCTGCAGCTTGCCATGCTGGACGTCCACCGCTTCGATAACGCCTGTGAAGTTTTCCAGCGGCCCGGACAGTATGCGGATCTCTTCACCCACCACCAAGCGGGTTGCCTCAGCCTGCGGCTTGGAGGAAAGCATGAACTCAACTTCCGCCTCGGTCAGCGCCACAGGCTTTGACTCCGGTCCCACAAAACCGGTCACTCCGCGGGTGTTGCGCACCACATACCAGCTTTCGCTGGTGATGATCATCTTGACCAATACATAACCCGGGAAGGTCTTGTGCTGGCTGATGAGGCGCTTGCCCGCCTTGATCTCCGCCACTTCTTCGGTGGGGACCGCAACTTCCTGTATCAGGTGCTGCATGCGGTTGTTCTCAGCCGCCTTTTCAAGGTTGTCCTTCACCTTGTTTTCATAGCCTGAATAAGTGTGGACAACATACCACTGCGCACCTTGCGCGCTTTGGGTGATTTCCTGTTCGGGCATCATTCTACTCCTATGCCTTCATCAGCCTATCATCAGTGAGATGAGCTTGCTGGAGCCAAGGTCCAGCAGGCCGATCACCGCACCCATGAAGGCCATGAACGTCAGGACGATCAGCGTGTAATTCAGAAGGTCCTTGCGTGTGGGCCAGGTGACCTTCTTCAGCTCACGCCACATGTTCTTGAACGGCTGGGCGATGCGCTTTGGCAGATGCCTGAAGAAGCCGATCACCTTGGTGATGACGGACGGTTTCTTCTCGGCCACTGCAACCTTCTTTTTCTCTGACATCACCCTTACCTCGTCTCGCGATGCGCTGTATGCTTTTTGCAGAAGCGGCAATACTTGCTGAGCTCGACGCGATCAGGGGTATTCTTTTTGTTCTTCTTGGTGTTGTAGTTGCGCTGCTTGCAGTCCGTGCAAGCCAGGACAATGTTAGCGCGTGCTTCCTTCACTGCCACTTTGGAACACCTCTTTCCTGATTGCTGTTAGTCTTCTATCACGCGGGCAACGGCGCCGGAGCCAACCGTGTGGCCGCCCTCG
>CAZPBJ010000038.1:0-26789 GCA_964584685.1 uncultured Christensenella sp.
ACATGTCCTGGCTTTGGAACAATATCAAAGTCAACACCAAGGTGCTTGTCTGGGACGATTTCCCCGGCAGGTATTACGAGTATCCGGCGGATGACCTGATGCTTTTCAACAATCCGGATAACGGCCAGTACTATCATCTGGATCAGAATTGCGCCAGCATCCGTGACCGCTTCCTGCCGCTGAAAGGCAGCTTTACCTACGCGGAGCTGGACGATGCGGATCACCAGAACCTGAAGCCCTGCAAATCCTGCAACCCGCCCCTGCGCAAAGCGCAGATAGACAAGATCAACGCCGACAACGGTTTTTAGTTAAACATCTAAGGTTGCAGATGAATTCTCCCGGTTGAATAGCGGTTGCATGTGATGTGAAAAACCTGTATACTATGAGTGAACCATAGCGTGAGTTCAGGCAAGGGAGGGAGTCCTGATGGAATATAAGATTAAAAACGATGTCGGCACCATCTACATATCCGAAGATGTCATGCTCAAGGTGATTGGCTTTGCTGCCCTTGAATGCTACGGCATTGTCGCCATGTCATCCAAGCGTGCCAAGGACGGGATTGTCGAATGGCTGGGCCGCGAGAATCTCTCCAAGGGCGTGCAGATCAAATCTGTTGATGACATGGTGGATGTTGACCTTTTCATTGTGGTGGAGTACGGCATCTCGGTGACGGCTGTATGCACATCCATCAAGGAAGTGGTCAAGTACAAGCTTGAAAGCATGACAGGCATCAAGGTGCGCAATGTCAATATAACGGTTGAAGGCATCCGCGTCTGAACGCGGCATGATCGGAGGAGAGTACTTTGGCTGACAAAAAAGCTATAGACGCTTTTACACTTCGAGAAATGATCAACGCTGGTGCCGCCCTTCTGGAAAAAAACCGTGAGGCTGTCAATCAGCTCAATGTTTTCCCGGTACCAGACGGCGATACGGGCACCAACATGTCAATGACCATGATCTCGGCCTGCAAGGAAATCAACAACAAAGAAATAAACAACTGCGGGGACGCCGTACAGGCGCTTGCCAAGGGCGCCCTGCGCGGGGCGCGGGGCAACAGCGGGGTTATTCTGTCTCAGCTGTACCGCGGTTTTTCCAAATCCCTGGAAGACGCCCAGGTCATCACGCCCCAGCAGTTCGCTGCCGCTTTGAAAGCAGGCAGCGATACCGCATACAAGGCAGTGATGAAGCCCAAGGAGGGCACCATCCTGACGGTATCGCGGATTATTGCAGATGATGCCGTCAAACAGGCGGAAATGACGCCGGACAGTTTCGAACAGCTGTTCAAGGTGATGCTGGCTTCTGGAGAGAACATCCTCAAGAAAACGCAGGATATGCTTCCGGCGTTGAAACAGGCCGGCGTGGTGGATGCCGGAGGCCGCGGGCTTCTGCTGATATACATGGGTTATTCCGCTGTGCTCAACGGGGAACGTGTCGAGGAGGTAAAGGTGGACATGTCCGCCGATGCCAGCCCTGAGGAAGTCTTCGTCGATGATCACGACAGCCTTGAAGAGATCAAGTTTGCCTACTGCACCGAATTCTTTGTGCAGGACGCCCAGGACGCAATGCAGGAGGCGGATATCGCCGCTTTCCGCCGCAAGCTCAGCCGCCTGGGAGACTGTGTGCTGGTTGTCGGCGATCCCGGCATGGTCAAGGTTCATTTGCACACCAATGAGCCCGGCAAGGCTTTGCAGTATGGCATCCAGATAGGGGAGCTGGTCAACCTCAAGATAGAGAACATGCTGCAGCAGCGCCGTGACAATACCGAAAAGAATACGCAGGCCAACGGCAAGCTGCCGCCCAAGGAATTCGGTATGGTTTCCGTTTCGCTGGGCGAGGGATTTTCGCAGATATTCAAGGATCTGGGCGTTGACGCCGTCGTTGACGGCGGACAGACGATGAATCCCAGCATCGAGGACCTCGCCCGCGCGGTGGAGTCCATTCGCGCCAAGACGGTCTTTGTGCTGCCCAATAACGGCAATATCATCCTGGCTGCCCGCCAGGTGGCGGAGATGTCACAAAAGGATGTCGTCGTGCTGCCAACCAAAAACGTGGCGATGGGCATTGCCGCGGTTGTAGCCTTCCAGCCCGATTTTTCCCGCGACGATAATGTGCAGCGCATGGAAGAAGCGGCAGAGCGTGTGCGCACCGGCACTGTCACCTTCGCGGTGCGCGATACCCAGATCGATGGATTGCAGATCAAAGAAGGCAACATCATTGGCCTCAACAACGGCCAGGTGACTGTCAGCATGGACTCGGTGGTGGATACGGCGCTGCAGCTGATGAAGGATATCGTCACCGATGACGACGGCCTCATCACCCTCTACTATGGCCAGGATACAAAGGAAGAGGACGCACAGGCTTTGGGCGCCGTGATCGCCGACATGTATCCCTTGTGCGATGTCGAAGTGCACCGGGGCGGTCAGCCGTTTTATTATTACCTGATTTCGGTCGAGTAAGGCAGTTTTCGGTTTTGCACTCGTGTGCAGGATAAATCCATATGAAACTGAGTGACCTGAAGGGTCTTGGACCCAAGCGCCTGGAGATTTTAGGCGCGGCGGGAATATGCTCGCCTGCGGATCTGCTGTGGTATTTACCCACAGGCTATCGGGATACAACTCAATGCCTGCCACTTGCCCAAGCGCAAAGCGGGCGTTTTTGCTGCATAGAAGTCAGTTTATTGGACAAGCCCGGGATCAGGTACGCCGGGGGCTTGAGCATTGTGCGCGCTCAGGCCGCGGATGAAACAGGGGCCATACAGCTGATTTGGTTCAACCAGCCCTGGAACGCCAATAACTACAGGCAGGGCGACCGTGCCATGTTTTACGGGCGCGCCGAAGAATTCAAGGGCAAACTCAGTATGCAAAACCCGCAGATTGTCAAAGAGCGGGGGCTTGTCCCGCAGTACAGCCCTATTGGCAGCGTGGCCGGCAAGACGCTGGCGGACTATATCAGGCAGGCGTTGGCTGATGTCTGTCAGCTTGTGCCCGAGACGCTGCCTGAATCGTTCCGTCTGCGCCACGCGCTGTGCGGCATCGCCTTCGCCCTGACGCAGGCGCATCGGCCTGAGAGCGCTCAAAGCTTGAACGAGGCCAAACGCCGCGTCGCTTTTGAAAATCTGCTGCTCTACCAGCTGGCGCTTCGCGCGCTGCAGGACAGTGCCCGTGAGGGCATCAGGCTTTTGGTGGATGACGGCCTGATTGAACGCTTCTGGTGTCAAACAGGGTTTGAACCGACGCGTGCACAGCGCAAGGTGCTTGATCAGGTGCTGAGCGATATGGGTTCGGGCCGCGCCATGCGCAGACTGATACAGGGAGATGTGGGCAGCGGCAAAACGGCTGTAGCCTTTGGCGCTGTCTGTGTCGCTGCACGTGGGGGATATCAGACTGCCCTGATGGTGCCTACCGAAATCCTGGCGCACCAGCATTATGAGAGCGCCAGTAAACTGCTTGAGCCGCTTGGCATCACATGCGGGCTCCTGCTTGGCGGCATGAAGGCGGATGAGCGCAGGCAGGCGCTGCAGCATATCCGGACGGGGGATTGGCAGCTGGTCATCGGCACCCATGCATTGTTCAGCCAGGGTGTGGATTATGCCGGCCTTGGCTTGGTCATTACGGACGAACAGCACCGCTTTGGCGTCAGGCAGAGGCAGAAGCTCAGCATGAAGGCGCAGGGCGAGCAGGCAGTTCACGTACTGGTCATGTCCGCGACACCCATCCCTCGCACCCTGGCGCTTATCCTCTACGGTGACTTGGATGTCTCTGTCCTGGATGAGATGCCGCCGGGCAGGCTGCCGGTCCAAGCCCGAATCGTGCCTGAGGCCAAGCGCGCGCAGATGTATGAGTTCATCCGCGGCAAGGCGCTTGCGGGTGAGCAGAGCTACCTTGTCTGCCCCCTGGTGGAGGAAAGCGAGCAGGTGGAGGCCAAGGATGCCCAGGCCATGTATGAGCAGCTGCGCCGCGGGCCCCTTAAGGGCCTGCGCCTGGGCCTGACATACGGGAGTCAGCCGCCGCAGGAAAAAGAAAGCGTGATTGGCGCCTTTTCTGCCGGGGATATCGATGTGCTGGTCGCGACCACCGTCATTGAGGTTGGCGTCAATGTGCCCGGGGCGACCACAATGGTCATAGAAAACGCAGATCGCTTTGGTTTGAGCCAGCTGCACCAGCTGCGCGGGCGAGTAGGCCGCGGCGCGCAGGAGAGCTGGTGTTTCCTCATGGGTAAGCCCAATGAACGCCTGACGACGCTGTGCGCAACGCATGACGGTTTTATGATCGCGCAAAAAGATCTGGAGCTGCGCGGTCCCGGGGATTTCCTTGGCACACGGCAGCATGGCCGAATCCTGCCGGACGCCTACGGCATCGGTGATGTGAAGCTCATCGAAGAAAGCAGGGCGGCTGTCCATGAACTGACGCACTCGGTGGAATTCGCCGGAGAAGAGCAAGCGCTCAGCGCCAGGGCTATTGAGAAATACGCCGGGGCAATGGCGGGGATCGCCCTGCACTGAACCTGACGAAATCTTAATTTTATATAGATATTTCTTGCGCAAGAGGCGCGGGATTGTTGACAAGGTCCCTGATGGGTGCTAATATGCCGATAAACCCGATTGAATCAATCGGGATTGCGCCTGAAAGGGGGAAGAGCTGTTGAAGTTGTCAACCAGGGGGCAATACGCCCTGCACGCCATGGTGTTTCTGGCCAGGAAAGCGGATGAAGGCCCCCAGCCCCTGAAGACGATCGCTGACGACGGGCTGCCTGAACAATACCTTGAGCAGCTCCTTGGCGCGCTCAGGCGTCATGGCCTGGTAGTGACCGTACGCGGCGCACAGGGCGGTTACAGCATCGCCCGGCCGCCCAGTCAAATCACGGTGGGCAGTATCCTTGAATCCACCGAAGGGCCCATCAACCTGTCCCAATGCGCGGGGGATGAAGCCACCTGCCCCAAAAGCAGCGCCTGTGCCACGCGCGACGTTTGGCGATACCTGACAGATAATATCAACACCCTGATGCAGGGGATCACCCTGCAGGATGTGCTGCTCAACAAGCCCTATGGAACAAAGGAGATTTCATGCCATGAATCCAGTGTATCTCGATAACGCCGCGACGACCCCCGTATCCCAGGCTGTACTGGATAAAATGCTGCCTTACTTTCGCGAGCATTACGGCAATGCCTCCAGCATATACGGCACAGGGCGCGACGCGCGCAAGGCCATTGACGCTGCGCGCAGGCAAGCGGCACTGGCCATCAATGCCAAAGCAAATGAAATCTACTTCACCGCCGGCGGCTCGGAAAGCGACAACTGGGCAATCAAGGGCGCTGCCTTCATGCAGCGCAGGAAGGGCAGCCATATCATCACAACGGCCATTGAGCATCACGCTGTGCTGCACACCTGCCAGTGGCTTGAGAAGCAGGGTTTTACCGTCACCTATCTGCCTGTGGATGAGTATGGGCTGGTCACCGCAGCCCAGGTGGAAGAGGCGATTACGCCGGAGACCATCCTGATCACCGTGATGGCCGCAAACAATGAGATAGGCACCCTGGAACCCATCAGGGAGATTGCTCAGGTTGCCCGTGCCCGCAAGATACTGTTCCACACCGACGCTGTCCAGGCGCTGGGCGCAATTCCCGTTGATGTGGAGGATTGGGGCGTTGACCTGCTGTCCCTGTCGGCGCACAAGTTCCATGGGCCAAAGGGCGTCGGCCTGCTTTATATCCGTACGGGCGTACGCGTTGACAGCATCATCCATGGCGGCGCGCAGGAGCGCGGCAAGCGCGCCGGCACCGAGAACCTGGCAGGCATCGTGGGCATGGCGGAAGCCCTCGAGCTTGCCGTCGCGCATCAGCCCGAGAACGCTGCGCGCATGGCCGCTTTGCGCGACAAGCTCATCAATGGTATCCGTGAAAGCATCCCCGATGTCAGGCTCAATGGCCATCCCACGCTGCGCCTGCCCGGCAACGCCAATGTATCCATCCGCTATATTGAAGGGGAGGCCATGCTGCTGCGGCTCGACCTGGCCGGCATTGCTGCAAGTTCGGGATCGGCCTGCACCTCCGGTTCCCTGGATCCCTCCCATGTGCTGCTGGCAATCGGTCTGCCCCATGAGATCGCCCATGGCAGCCTGCGCTTCAGTTTCTCGGATGACAACCGGGAATCGGATGTTGACGCTGTGCTATCGGCGCTTCCGGGCATTGTGCAGACGCTTCGCGACATGTCCCCAATTTATCTCAAGAAAGAGGCATAGATATGTATTCAGACAAAGTATTGGATCACTTCGCCAATCCGCGCAATGTGGGCGAGATCACCACTGCTGACGGCGTGGGCACCGTGGGCAATGCCAAGTGCGGCGACATCATGCAGATGTACCTTAAAGTGGACAATGACGTCATCACCGATGTGAAGTTCAAGACATTCGGCTGCGGCGCCGCGATAGCGACCAGTTCCATGGCTACCGAGATGGTCAAGGGAAAGACTATTGAAGAAGCGCTGCAGCTGACAAACAAGGCGGTGGCCGAGGCCCTGGACGGCCTGCCCACGCAGAAGATTCACTGCTCCCTGCTGGCTGAGGAGGCCATTCACGCGGCCATCCAGGACTATCAAAAGAAGCATCCCAAAGAGTAGGAGCGTCCATGCCCGATATTCAAGGCAACATCAGCGGTATCCGGGATACTTACCTCAAGCAGCTGGAGACGCTTTACGATTACACGCTGGACAGCGATGTTTTCCTGCCCCCTGATTTGGCGCGCACTCTGGCAGAATTCAGCGCCAGGATCAACCGTGAAATCGCCGTCTATATCTCCCGTGATGGACGGATCATCGACATCACGATCGGTTATCTTGACAATGTCGCGCTCCAGGATATGCGCCAGCGCCGCAGCCGGGAGCGCCTGTCCATGGTGCGCTGCATCCATACGCATCCAGGCGGCAGCGCGGAACTGTCTGATGTGGATATCACCGCGCTGAAAACCTTGTGGCTTGATGCCATGTGCGCAATCGGCGTTGACGCAAGCGGCGCCATCACGGGCGTCAGCGCGGGCTTTCTTGCCGGCCGGGTAGCCGGCGTACCGCAGCCTCTCCTGATGCCGGTGGTCCGGCTTGAAGATCTGCCGCAGGAAACCTGGGTGCGGCAGATACTCATCAGCGATGAAGAGGTCATGGGCGGTGAAGACAAGCTGTTGGCGACGGCGGAGCGCGCGCTGCTGGTATCCACGGACTCACAGAAGTCACTGGATGAACTGGAAGCGCTGTGCGACACAGCCGGGGCAACGGTTGTCGGCCGTTTCCTGCAAATCAAAAGCCATCCTGACCCCTCAAGCTATGTAGGCAGCGGCAAGGCGGGGGAACTGGCGCTTGAGGCGCAGGCACTGGGCGCGGACATCCTGATCACCGATGATGAGCTGACCAGTTCGCAGCACAGCAAGCTGGAAGAGCTGTGCGGCGTGCGCGTGGTGGACAGGACAACCCTGATACTGGACATATTTGCCCAGCGCGCCAAGTCAAGCGAAGGCAAGCTGCAGGTGGAGCTTGCCCAGCTGAAGTACCGCTCCAGGCACCTGCGCGGTGCCGGTATGATTCTTTCCCAGCAGGCGGGCGGCATCGGCACAAGGCGCGGCCCGGGCGAGACCAAGCTGGAGATAGACCGCCGCCTGATCCGCGAGCGCATGCGCATCCTGAGCAGCGAGCTTGACAAGATGGAGCGCCAGCGCGACATCCGCCGCAAGGGCAGGCAAAAAAGCGCGATCCCTGTCGTCGCCCTGGTAGGGTATACCAATACCGGCAAATCGACCTTGCTGAACAAGCTCTCGGACGCGGACGTATATGTGGAAGACAAGCTGTTTGCGACACTGGACGCCGTCAACCGCAAGATGACTTTACCCGACGGCGACAGCTTCATATTGGTGGATACTGTCGGCTTCATCAACAAACTGCCTACAGAGCTGATTGAAGCCTTTCACTCCACACTGGAAGAGGCGACGCTGGCCGACATCCTGGTCGTTGTCTCTGATTTCGCGTCGCCGGACTATCCGGCGCAGCACAAGGTGGTGGAGGAGGTGCTGGCCAAACTGGGAGCGCTTCATCAACCGCGCATCGAAGCGCTCAACAAGGCTGATGCCGCGCCGCTTGACGCATTTCCGCTGATCGCCGGCGCTATCCCGATTTCCGCAAAAACCGGACAGGGCCTTGACCGGCTGCTCGATGCGGTCGCAAAACTCCTGAGGGTGAAAGAACGCTCATATGACATTTTTGTCCCCTTCTCCCAGTACAGCCTGCTGAGCGATATGCGTACCCTTGGCCGTATCCTGGGCGAAGAGCATCAGCCCGAGGGCAGCCTTGTTTCCGTGATGCTGGACAGACCTTCCCTTGGCAAATTGGAAGCCAAATACGGCAGCCTGGTCATGCCGGGCAAGGATATGCCGGTTTGATGGCAGCCAGGCTGCTGTCGCTGCTGGCAATCTTCCTCAGCCTGGGTCAGGCTTCGCTTTCCGGCTATGTGCAGCAGACAAATCTGGGGGGGCTGCTTTACCTTGTCAACAAGGACTACGCCCTCACCGCTGACTTCGTGCCAGGTGACCTCGTGCGGCCGCAGGTTGCAAGCCAACTCAGCGGCATAACCCTGAAACCCGAAGCCTCTCAGGCGCTTGAGCGCATGTTCGCGGCCGCAAAGCAGGAAGGTTTTGCTTTAGTGGCGGTTTCAGGCTACCGGAGCTTTTCCAAACAGAGCGCGATCTACGCGCGCAAAGCGGCATCCGTGGGAGAGAAGAAGGCGTCCCTGATCGTTGCCCTTCCCGGCACCAGCGAACATCAGCTGGGTCTGGCAATGGATATCGGGCGTAAAAGCAATGCCCATCTGATCCCTGACTTTGGCAACACCCCCGAAGGCCGATGGGTGGCGCAAAACGCGCACCGCTTTGGCTTCATCATCCGATACAAGGCGGAGTGGACAGGGATCACCGGTTATGCCTACGAGCCATGGCACATCCGCTATGTCGGTCCTGAGCATGCAGCGAGGTTGTTTGAGATGGATATCCCGCTTGAGAGCTATGTGGAGCAGCTGAGCCTGGCGAGCTTTGGCGAATACATATCAAAGGACGGTCTTTGATGCGAAAGCGTTATGTAATCCTGCTGCTGGTTTTACAGACGATTTGGGCCGGCGCACAGGAAGTGACCTGGCAGTTTCCACTGGCCGCCAACCTGCTGCAGGACAAGGGTGGATTTTTGCAGTGCGTCAACCGCCGGCAGCTTCTTGAGGAAGATTACGTTCCCCATGACCTGGTCACGGTTAAGCTGCGCACAGTCAACGGGGATGTCGAGCTGCGCAAAGAAGCGGCGCAGGCGCTGAACGGCATGTTTGCCGCGGCAGAGCTGGCGGGCCACAAGCTGTATATTAAAAGTGCCTACCGCAGCTATCAGACGCAAAACACCATGTACCACAAGCGTTTGGAGAAGAACAGCGGCGATGACGGCGTTGTGGCCTACCCGGGCTCCTCCGATCATCAGACCGGCCTTGGCGTGGACATCCTCAACTACGAGTGGACGCTCAGGGAGGGCATGACGCCGGCCTTTGGCGGCACGGCTGAGGCGCAATGGATGGAAGCGCATTGCGCGGAGTTTGGTTTTATCCTGCGATACATGCCCGATAAGCAGGATATCACCGGCATCATCTATGAACCCTGGCATTTCCGCTATGTGGGGCCGGAGGCAGCGCGCTACATCATGAGCCAATGGCTGAGCCTGGAGGAATTTGACCGGCAGGCGCTGGATGCCATAGCCGCCTATGAACAGGCAGGCGGGGATTTTCCGGCCTATGTCAAGCAGCTTGAAGCGCTGCCACCTCTGATATCCCTGGGGGAGACTGACACTGAAGGGGACGGCGAAGTATCCCTGTTCTACAGGAAAGAGCCTTAAGGCAAAGGAGGGGCAATGCGCAGGACCTGTCGTCTGCTGATCATATGCGGCATTGTTTGCCTGTCTTTATCAGCCTTGGCCGAAGAACCGCCGGATATCGTCATGCCGGCATCTACAGACGCGCCGCAGCCGGCAGCGCATGCCGCGCCAACCCCATTGCCCAATGCGCCGATGCTGTCACAGGCCGGTATCCTTCAGCTGGTCAACCGAGATCAGCGGATTACCAAGGCATATGTTCCTGCTGATTTGGTGACACCCCGCGTCGCAACGCGCAAAAAGAGCCTGCAGGAGAGCATCCTCATGCGCGCCGAAGCAGCCAAAGCCCTTGAAGCCATGTTTTCAGCGGCGAAAATGGAAGGGAACCATACCCTCTATGCCGCCTCCGGCTACCGCAGCTATGGCATTCAACAGATCCTTTTCAATCAAAAGGTGGAAACAGCCGGCAGCCGCGACAAGGCGCAAAAGACAGTCGCCCCCGCGGGCGCCAGCGAGCATCAGCTGGGTCTGGCAATGGACCTTCAGGCGCCTTCGCAGCTCAACTTGAACCGCAGCTTCGGTGATACGCTTGAAGGCAAATGGGTGGCTGAAAATGCCCATCGCTTTGGCTTCATCGTGCGCTACAAACGGGAATGGAGCCAGGTCACCGGCTATCTTTATGAACCCTGGCATGTTCGCTATATAGGCCTTGCTCATGCCAAAGCGATTTTCGCGCTGGATATCCCGCTGGAGACCTATGTCGGGCAGGCAATGAAACTGCCTGAGTATGTGCTGCGCGGCGCAACGGACAAACTGCTGATTGGATTGCTTGCGCCCCTGCTGGCAGATGAGACGGCGTCCTTGCCCGCCCAATTGCTCAGCGCCCAGCCTGAAACGCAGGCGCAGGCGCTGCGCAGCGCCACGCTGCCATTTTTGGAGGATGCCCAGAGTTATGAGTCGGTCCTGTGGGCCATTTATCCCACGCCCAAGCCGACTGCCGGCCCGCGCGTGGAAACCGATGTGGAAACCAGTGTATTCACTTCGCAAAGGCTTGGCGATGGCCTCTCTGATTGACAAGCTGCGCGCCGCGCATCCTCAAAAGCAGGCGCCCCGGCCAAAGGCGGAGGATTGCCTCGTCAAAGAAACGCGTTACCCCTGCCATGAGTTCCCGCTGAAACCCATCGCGCCATCCACCCTGCGCATGATGACGGGACTGCAGGCAGAGGAAGCCCTGCAGCCGGGACAGCTGCTGTTTTTGGATACCGAAACCACGGGACTGCAAGGCGGCGCGGGAACCCTTGCCTTCCTGATAGGGCTGGGCGCTTTTCAAGGCGATGAGTTTGTGGTCACCCAGTTCCTGATGCGTGATTATGACGAAGAGGTGTTTGTGCTGGCCCCGGTGCTGGAACGCCTGCACCTGGCGCAGGCGCTCATCACCTTCAATGGGGCAGCCTTTGACATACCGCTGCTGGAGAGCAGATTTACCATGAACCATATGCGCATGGATGCCGCCTTGCCCCGGCACGTTGACCTATTGCACATCGCAAGGCGTGTGTACAAACTGCGCCTGCAGAAATGTTCGCTTCAAAGGCTGGAAAGTGAAGTTTTCGGCTTGCCGCGTACGGACGACTTGCCGGGCGCCCAGGTTCCCGAGCGCTATTTTCAATACCTCAAGACAAAGGAACCGGCGCTGCTTGACGATATCCTGGAGCATAACGCGCTGGACATCGTTTCGCTGGCGCGGCTGCTCTATGCTTTGGCCGGGCTGCATGAACAGCCTCTTTGCGCGCAGGACCAGCGCGATCTGTTCAGTTTGGGCAGAGTCTATGAGAAGCGCGGGGAAAAGGAGCGCGCAGCTGTATGCTACCGCGCCTGCGACGGAGCCTCGGTCAAGGAGCTGGCGCAGCTGCGCCTTGCCGATATGATGCGCCGCTCAGGCGAGCATCAGCAGGCGGCCACCGCCTATGAAGCTTTAAAAGTATCAGGCAAAGGCGGAGCCAGGGTGTTTATCGCCCTGGCAAAGCTTTATGAGCACCGTTTCCGGCAGCCTGAGCGCGCGCTTGCCATCGCGCGCCAAGGCATGGTATATTGTCTGGAACGCTTTGACAATGGGGCGGCGGCAAGCCCCGAGTATGAAAACCTTCAGCACCGCGCTGAGCGGCTGCTGAAGAAAACGGGAGGAAAATGACATGGCACTGTTAAGCGGCTTGAAAGTGCGCAATGCCCTGGTCAAGCACCAAAAGGGCGATATCGAGGGCGCCAGGCGCGATTACGAGGCGCTTTTGGCCGAAGGCGTGTACAAACCGAATTATCTGCTGCCCTACAGTGTCCTGCTTCTTCGTGACGGCGGTGAAGAGAATTATCAAAAGGTCAAGAAAATGCTTGCCAAGATTCAAAAATCGCCGGAGCTTTCCAAAGAGGACAGATCGCAGCTGCTGATGAATTTTGCCGTGGCTGATTGGAAACTCGGCAACAAACAAAAAGCAATCGATCTGCTGGAAGCCTCCCACCGCGAGCGTCCCTGCGGCCTGACCTACCAAACGCTGGGCTTCCTGTATGTGGACGCGGGGCAGGAGAAAGCGCTCAGCTTCAACACCGAGGCGCTTGACTATGACGACCAAGATCCTGTCGTCCTTGACAACATGGGTCAGTATTACTACCGCATAACCGGCGACAAGGCGCAGGCGAAGCCCTATTTTGAAAAGGCGCACGCCCTTAAGCCAGGGCAGATAGATACGCTGTGGTTCCTATCGCGCTATGATCTGGAATCGGGGGAAAAGCAAGCGGCAGTCAATAAGCTGGAAACAGCATTGGAAGGCCGATTCTCACCGCTCAACTTTGTATCGCAGGAGCAGGTGCGCCTGGAGATCGACCGCCTGAAGCAGGATGATTGAACAGCTGCGCTTGCTGACCGGCAGGCGAAGGCCGGCCGTCATCATCCTCTGCCTGGTCATCCTCCTGACGCTTGGTTTCATCTTTGGCAACTCACTTGAGGACAGGGAGACTTCCTCTGCCGCCAGCGCCAGGTTTGAACGCTATGTCGAGCCGATACTGCGGGCACTGCCCTATGAGCAGCTGCATACGAAGGAAGCTTTGTCCATCGCCGTGCGCAAGCTGGCGCACTACAGTGAATTCTTCCTGTTGGGTGCGGAATTGATGGCGCTGTCCATTCTGCTCAGACCGCTGAAGACCATCCGAAAGCGTACGATCCTGCTGCTTGCGCTGCTGTTTGCGGGTATTGATGAGATGCTGCAGTTTATCAGCCTGCGGGCGCCCCGCGTGCAGGATGCCCTGCTTGATACGTTTGGCGCGCTGTGCGGCATTTGCTTTATATATGCCATTCACCGCTTGTATGCCGTTTTGAACGGCAAAATAGCAAAAGGAGACGCGCATGCTTGAATATCTCCAGCAAAACCCACGTGGTTTCCTGCTCTTTATGCTTTATCGCGCGCCTGCGGTGCTGCTGGCGCTTACCCTGCATGAAGTGGCGCATGGCTATGTTGCGCTGAGATCCGGCGACCCAACCGCGCGCGATTTGGGCAGGCTCTCACTCAACCCGCTCAAGCACCTTGACCCTGTCGGCACCATTTTCCTCTTCCTCCTGGGCTTTGGCTGGGCCAAGCCGGTGCCGGTCAATCCCAACAACTTCAGGAGAGGCAGACGTGACGACGCCCTGGTGTCACTGGCGGGCGTGACGACAAACTTCATCCTTTTTGTGCTGGGGACGCTTTTGGCAGTGGTCATCGGGACATTTTTATATGATAAAAACGTCCTGGCATCCGTCGGCGGTTTTAGGTTCTTCCTCGGCTTTAGGCAAAATGGTTTTGTCATCCAGTTATATCCTGAATATGCTTCGCAGCTTTCACAGGTGCTGCAGAATCCCTGGCTGCTGCACATACAGCGTTTCCTGCTAAATTTTTGCATGATCAACCTGGGCCTTTGCCTGTTCAACCTCTTGCCCATCCCGCCGCTGGATGGCTTTCATGTATTCAATGACATCATCCTCAAAGGCCGCCTGCGCCTTAACCGGCGGGTCTTTCAGATCACGCAGGCAGCGCTGCTGGTGCTGATGTTCGCTACCAACATCATCAGCAAAGTCGTAGGCACCGGCATCAACTTCGTACAGGACACCGTGCTGGGCGGTATCCTGCGGCTTTTTGGCTTGTAGGGGCTGATATGGCACTGGAACTGCAGCTGCAGGATTTTTCCGGTCCGCTGGATCTCCTGCTGTATATGGTTGGCAAGGCGAAAATCGATATCAAGGACATTTTTGTTTCTCAGATCACCGACCAGTATATACGCTTTGTCCAAAGCGCGCAGCAGCTTGATATGGAGGACGCTTCCGCTTTCATTCAGATGGCGGCGACCCTGCTGGAGATCAAATCCCGCTCGATGCTGCCAAAGCCGCCGCCGCCCGATGAAGAGGACCCGCAGACCCTGCTCATCCGCCAATTGGAAGAATATGCCGTCTTCAAGCAGATTGCCCTGGACATGCAGGGTTTTGAGAAGGCGGCGGCTCTGGTGTATGAGAAACTGCCCGAGGAGTATCCCTTGCCTCCCCCCAGCTTTGAGATATCCGGCCTCACCCTGGAAGGCCTCGCGGCAGCTTTCCGGAGGATCTTGTCTCGTACGCCCCAGGAGGACACCGGCAGCCCTGAAGCGCTCAGCCGGCATATCATGCGGGATGAGCACCGCGTGCCTGAGTGCATGCTGTCCATCATGCACCGCCTCAAGCGGGGCAGCCTGTCATTTGAAGATCTGCTGAGCAAGCAGCCGGGCAGGGAAGAAGTGGTGACCTACTTCCTGGCGCTGCTTGAGCTATTGCGTCTGGGGCGCGTCCGCGCGGCGCAGGGTGACAATTATGGCGATATAGTGTTAAGCAAAGGCAAGGATTCACATCATGAACACGCAGGACCTGGCGAACATCATTGAAGCGATCCTCTATGTAGCCGGCGAGCCGGTCGCTCAGGAGGACCTTGTGCGCGCGCTGGAGCATCCTGAACAGGAGGTGACGGACGCCGTCACTTACCTTGAAACGCAGTATGACAACCAGCGGCGGGGCTTGCGCCTCAAGCGCTTTGGCCGTCTTGTGCAGCTGGCGACGCGCGGTGAATACGCGCCTTATATCCAGCGCCTGCTGCAGCCTGTGCAGAAGCAATCCCTCTCCCAGGCAGCACTGGAGACCCTGGCTGTAGTGGCTTATCGACAGCCTGTCACGCGCCTGGATGTGGAGGCTGTGCGCGGTGTCAAGTGCGATTACTCTTTGCAATCCTTGATAAACAAAGGCCTGATCTGCCAACAGGGTCATAAGGACACCATAGGGCACCCCCATCTGTATGGCACAACGGATGCCTTCCTGTCGCACTTTGGGCTGCGAACCTTGCAGGATCTGCCCGTACCGCCCGATAAACCCGAAGAAGAGGCGGAGTCAGTTTTCCCCATTGTATAACAAAAACTCCCGGTTGACCCGGGAGCTTTGTTTCGCTTTCTTTTTACAGCGTCTTCAGCGTATTGCGGATCTGGGTGAAGACGCTGATGTAATCGGTATTGTAGGCAGCCGGGTTTGTGATGTGCAGGGTGAGCAGGCGGTTGTTGGGCAGCAAGGCCATATGGACACGTCCCCTGATGATGGTGCCGTCTGTCCTGACGCCGCGGTAGTTGGCGTAATAGCCCGAAGCGTCAAGCAGCGTGCGCTGGGCAGGTTCGCTGGGCTGCCATTGCTGATAATTCAGCTTGCCCAGATCATCCATTTTTGTGCGCAGGTCTGCCCTGATATCGGCGGCCTTGTAAGTGCCTGGCACTGTGGTCATGATCAAGGATATCTGGACGCTGTAGTTGTCCTTTTGCTGGGCCGCGGGCTCAGTCAGAATGTAGCTGTCAGGCTGTGACTGATCCACATCGTAACCGGCGACCGACTCAAAGCTGAGCCCTAAGTTGGTGGCAGTGTAGGTTTGATAGGTGAAGACCATGGGCGGCTGAGGGGTGGGCGTAGGCAGGTCGATGGGATCAAGCAGGATGGGGGTAGCCCCGGCGTATTGCGACACAGCCGCTGCTTCCGCCGATTCGGTCAGTTCATCGACATATTCGGGGTTTACATCCTCTTCAGCCGAGGGATCGATGCCTTCGGGCAGGGGAGCTGAGGTTGGGACCGTCATTGCAGGGGCCTGTGTCAGTACAGCGGGAAGCACAGTGGCAGACTGGTCAGGCGTACTGCCTGTGCAGCCCGTCAGGAGCACTGCCGAGATGATCAGGCATAGGATCAAGCAGCTCTTTTTCATTGTATCCTCCATCCTGTATTTTGCAGGCGCCAAGTCAAAACAATAACTTTACACTATTGTAACAATCTTGCGGTCTTGCGTCAAGCCCCATTTGCTTTGCGGTCATGTATCACAGCAAACCCAGATAGGCCGCGTCCGCGTCGGGCTTCTCCTGTTCAAAGGGGAGGGTTTCGAACCCCTGCGCCTCATCTTCATGGCCAAAGTACCGCGGGTGGTAGATTCGCCTGTCCAGCGACCATATCTTTTCGGAGAAAACACCCTGCGGTGTACGGCGCAGCACGCCGTCCATTTCATTCATCCTGGCATCCAGCACATCCAGCGTATGCAGCAGTTCAGCCTCGGGGAACATGGGCGGCCGGGGGCTGCCAAAGGCGGCCTCGCCGTGGTGGCTGATGATCATATGTTCAAGCAGCAGCAAGTATTCGTTGTCAAGGGCTATGTCGTTTTCCCGCGCAGCTTCCCTCAGCGCCGATACGCCGACCACCAAATGGCCCAAGAGCAGGCCCTCGGAAGTATATTCACTTACATTGCCCATCGTGTCGGAGTTCATTTCGGTGATCTTGCTCAAATCATGCACCAGCACGCCGGCACGCACCAGCTCAGCGTCCAATGAGGGATAGCAGGGGAGGATGGCGTTGGCTGCGCGCAGCATGCTTGTCATGTGATGCAAAAGGCCCGACCTTTCCGCGTGGTGCATGCGCTGGCCCGCGGGGTAGTACATCAGTTCCTCGCTGACGCCGCCTATCATTGCCCTGCACAGCGCGCGGAGCACCGGATTGGCGAAGGCGGCATAAGTATCATCGATCTCCCTGCGCATGGCCTGGGGAGATTCCGGCGCGGAAGGTACCAGGAAGGACATATCGACATCGTCTTGTGATGTGGCTGAACGATACTTATCTACCCTCATCTGCAGGCGGCCGTTGTATTCGGTTACCGCGCCGCGCGCCTTGATGACACTGCCCTGCTGGGGCGGTTCAGCCGACGGATCCCATACCTTGGCGTTGATATCGCCTGACTTGTCAGCCAGGGTCATATCCAAATAGTCGTTGCCATTGTTGGACTTGCGCTTTTGCGACATGCGCACCAACAGATAACCCTCAAATGTGAGGCCTTTTGCAAAATCGGATACCTGTACCTGATTCATCCTACTCTCCTTGCTCCCAGCGATCTTCAAACAGCACAAACTCATCCAGCCAATTAAGCAGGATGGTGTCAAGGGGCCCGTTTCTCTGCTTGGCCACAATGACTTCCGCGGTGTTGGTGTCCTCGCTTGTTTCATCATAGTAACTTTCGCGGTGCAGGAACATCACCACATCGGCGTCCTGTTCGATGGAGCCTGAATCACGCAGGTCAGAGAGCATGGGTTTCTTGCTGGCGCGCTGCATGTTGGCGCGGCTGAGCTGCGCACATGCCATCACGGGCACTTTCAGTTCCAGGGATATGCCTTTGAGCTTGCGTGAAATCTCGCTGACCTCCAGCTGACGGTTCTCGGTCCTGCCGTCGGCGCTCATGAGCTGCATGTAGTCTATGACCACAAGGTCCAGCCCCTTTTCCATCATCAGCCTGCGGCAGCGGCTGCGCAGCTGCGCGGGGGTAAGGCTGGAGGTATCGTCGATGTACATTCGCATCTGCGACATCGGCGCCAGCGCCTTTGCCAGGCGGACCCAGTCATCGGCTTTGAGTGAACCGGAGCGAGCGCGCTGCATATTGACCCTGGCGTCGCCGCAAAGCGCGCGCATGGCGATCTGCTCGCGGGGCATCTCCAGGCTGAACACCGCCACGCTCTTGCCCTTGTGCGCGGCATGCGTCGCGATATTGATGGCAAAGCTGGTCTTGCCCATACTGGGGCGGGCGCCCACCAGGATCAGTTCGCCGCCATGAAGGCCCGTCAGCAGCCTGTCCAGCTTGCTGAAGCCGGTGGGAACGCCGATGATCTGGCCTTTGTGCCTGTCCAGCTCCTCCATCAGCGCGTAGGTGCGCTTAAGGACTTCGCTGATAGGCTCCAGCTGCTCACCGCCCGTGCGCTGCATGACGATGTCAAAGATGACCTTTTCCGCCTGCAGCAGGATATCTTCAAGGGGCATCTGCTGGGAGTAGCTGTTTTTGGTGATGATGCCGGCGGCTTGTATCAAGCGGCGCAGCGTTGCCTTTTCCAGCACGATGTCAATGTAATGCTTGATGTGCGCGGTGGTGGGAACAAACTGGATGAGATCAATCAGGTACTCGGTGCCGCCCACACCCGCCAGCGCGCCGGCGCGGCTGAGCTCCTCATCCATGGTAACCAGGTCAACTGCCCTGGCCGCCTGGAAAAGCGCCTGCATCGCCTTGTAGATGACAGCGTTTTGCGGGTGGTAGAAGTCATCGGGCTTCAGGATCTCCATCGCCTGTGTCAGGGCGTTGTAATCCTGCATCAGCGCGCCTAAAACAGACCGCTCGGCCTCCAGGCTTTGCGGCGGTGTCGGGGCGAATTCGGCGCTGTAGCCCTGCGATGCTTCCACTGTGCCGATATCCTTAATCAAGCGGGACGATAATGACCTTCATGGTCACTTTGATGCCCGCATGGACAGTCGCCTGCACTTGCGTTTCGCCAAGGTTGCGGATGGCTCCGCTCAGTTCAAGCTTTCGCTTGTCAAGCTGAATTCCGTGCTGCTGTTCCAGCGCATCGGCGATTTCCTGCGCCGTCACGCTGCCGTAAAGCCTGCCCTTGTCGCCGCTCTTCGCGCGGACGGTAATGACCTTGCCCTCAAGCGCGCGGCCCATTTCTTCAGCCTGGGCGCGCAGATGGGCTTCCTTTTTTTTCTCCGCTTCGTTATGGCGCTCGATATCCTTGACTGCGGCGTCGCTTGCTTCCTTTGCCCACTTGCGGGGCAAAAGATAATTTCGGGCAAAACCATCGCTCACCGTCAATACCTGATTGCGTTTTCCGGTGCCCGGCACATCCTGCAGCAATATGACTTTCATGCGGTTTCTCCTTTATCGGCATCATGATCAGGCTGGCGCAGCTTGCGCGGATCCATGAATTGGTCTATCAGCCCGGCGAAAACCAGGGCGGGCTGAAGCAATACAAACAGCATAACGAGCGTAAACGCGCGAAACCCCGGCCTGGTATTGCGCTTCTTCTGCATAAAGTTGATATAACTCAATCCTTGTATCACATAAAGCGCCGCAAACACATTATACATCATCTGCCCTGCCAGAGCCAGCGTGGCATTGCCGCTGAGACGCGCGAGTAGATAGCCCAGCGCCAGGATAAGAAGCGCCTGTCCCGCTGCCTTTGGCATGAAAAGGCTTGAGAAGACGGGCATTTCAAGCTTTGGGCAGAATTCTTCCGCCTGCACGTCTGTGCCAAGCCGGAAGGCCAGGCGCTGCGCGTGACGAAGCCCGTAAAACTGGGCGGCAAAGAAACCGGGGATACACAGGAGCAGACTGTATGAGCTGATAAGCGTTGGCAATAAGGCGCGCAGCCAGAGGTCCACACGGCTTGCGATCTGCTTGTAGAACTCCTGCAGTGCCTGGGGTGAGTAGGTCCAGCCCTGTACCGCTTCCACCAGAGGCTGCGCCGCCACTTCCTGCGGCAGGCCCAGAAGGCCGAACTGGTAGAATGTGTTGAGAAGGCTGTCGCGCTCCGCCATGCCGTTTATACCGTCTATCACGCGCTGCGCGATGAGGGCAAACAAGTCATTGTCTGCACGCCGCTGCATGACAAGGTAAATGAACATGACCGACAGCACATATACGCTTAGTAATGATATGACTGTCTTTTGCCAGGAAAGCTTTAGATGCAGGCAAATCAGCATACTTATCAGCGGCAGCGCCAGATAGGCCGATGCCGCCAGGGCAGCCTCATTGCCCAGCACCTGCCGCGTGCCGCCAAGCATGATCAGCAGGCAGACAAGCGAAGGCAGGACGCCTGTTGTGGAGGCAGTCACCAGCAATATGAAAGGATAGATGAAGATGACAGCCGAAAACAGGTAAAAGGCTGCCAGCGGCACATTGCCCAGCACCCACGCCATGGTCAGGCACGCCAGGACGGCGGTGATTGCGGAGCGTGAGCTGAGCAGGAGTCTGTATTTACGCATGCCTTTCCTTTCTGTGCCTTTTTGTCGGTTCATTGTATGGGCAGCCCATTGCTTTGTCAAGCAAGCCAAAGTCCCGCTTAGTCATAGGATGATATCCGTCACCACATTGTCAAGCAAGGCCATCACATAGGGTTTGCCGCGGTCAGCCAGTGTCTGCACGACGATGTCGTCGCTGAAGAAGGGAGTCAGTTCGCCCTGCAGCTGCAAGACGGAAAAACCGCGCGGCGCCGCCAGCCGCGCAAATGCGGCGATATAGCCGCCGTTGCTGCCTGAGCGGTTGAATCCAAAGGCGTGCACGCCCCTGCCTCCCCGGTTTTGCGCGTCAGCCATGCTTCCCAGCACACGCTTGGCGTAACCGCGTTCACTCATCAGGATGAGCTGGTCGGTGTTTGAAAGGCTGCCTGCCCATGCCAGGCTGTCGTCGGGCGAAAGCTTGATGGCTTTTACGCCGCGCGAAGCGCGCCCCGTGGCGGGGACGTCGTCGCCTGAAAAACGGATCATCATGCCCAGCCTGCTCAGGCAGAACTGATCAGCGCCTTCCTCCAACGCGCAAACGCTTAGAAGCGTATCATCCTTCAGGCCGATGGCGGCGAATTTGCTTCGGCGCACATCGTATTCGCCCGCCTGCGTACGCTTGACCAGGCCCTGGGATGTGTAGAAGACGAAGTCCGGCATTCCCTGCAATTCGCCGGGGGCAGCGCAGAACATGGCCACACACTGCTCGTTTGCTTCCAGTCCGCTCAAAACGCCCGAAAGGAGGAGACCCCTGTCCTTTGGTCTGCTGCTTTCTTCCAGTTTACTGACCGGCAAGGTATAGCAGTTGCCGATATTGGTGAAGATAAGCAATGTATGGTCGCTCATGCAGCGGAAAGTGCTGCGGGCCATTTCCTTTTCATCGGCCGGCAGTTCCATCTTGTCATACTGGCGCGGATGCATGCGCTTCAGCTGACCGCCGCGGGTAAAGAAGACAACGGCTTCTTCCGCTTCGGGTGTCATATCCGCCGGCACCGCGGCGATGGCCTCGTGCTCCTGGATGATCTCAGTCCTGCGCGTGTCCGCGTACTTGTCGGATATCTCCTGCAGTTCTTTCTTCAGCAGGCGCAGCAGCCTGCGCTCACTGGACAGAATGCCCTCCAAATCCGCGATCCTGCGCGCCACCTCATCATTTTCCTGGCGCAGGGTCAGTATCTCCAGTCCGGTCAGGCGCTGCAGCCGCAAGTCGAGGATGGCCTGGGCCTGTATGTCGGTGAAGGAAAAGCGCTCAATCAGCCTCTCTTTTGCTTCCTTGCCGTTTTTGGAGGAGCGGATTAGCTGAAGGATCTCATCCAGGCTGTCCACAGCGCGGATCAGTCCCTCCAGGATATGGGCGCGTGCTTTTGCCTGTTCCAGGTCATACTGCGTGCGTTTGGTCAGTACGGTCTTCTGATGGCCGATGTAGTGGCGGATGACCTCAGTGATGGCCATCTGCACGGGCTTGCCGCCAGCGATAGCGACCATATTGACGCCAAAGGTGACCTGCATGTCCGAGTACTTGTACAGGTAGCCAAGCACCTGCTGGGCATCGGCTTCTTTTTTCAGCTCGATAACGGCGCGCAGGCCGGTGCGGTCCGACTCATCGCGGATATCGTATATACCGCCCAGGGCAGCCTTTTTCTCCTCGGATACCTTCAGGATGCGCTCCAGCATTTGCGCCTTGTTGACCTGATAGGGCACTTCCGTGATGCAAATCAGGCTGCGCCCCGCGCGGCCCTGCTCGATGTGCACCTTGGCGCGCAGTGTCAGTTTGCCCCGCCCTGTTTCATAGGCTTCCCGCAGTTCCGGCGTGTTGAGCAGGACACCTCCCGTAGGGAAGTCGGGCGCCGGCATCACCCGCATGATATCCTCAACGCCGGCATCCGGTTTGTCGATGACCAGAATGACCGCCGCGATAGCTTCCCCCAGGTTGTGGGGCGGGATATTGGTGGCAAGCCCGACCGCGATGCCAGACGCGCCGTTTACCAGGAGGTTGGGATAGCGTGAGGGCAGCAGGTCGGGCTCCCTGAGTGTATCGTCAAAATTGAAGCGGTAGGGGACGGTGTCCTTTTGGATGTCGCGCAGCATCTCAAGCGCCAGCGGGGCCATGCGGGCCTCGGTGTAGCGCATCGCGGCCGGCGAATCACCATCGATGGAACCAAAGTTGCCATGGCCGTCCACCAGCATGCCGCGCAGTGAAAAGGGCTGAGCCATACGCACCAGGGCGTCATAGACGCTGCTGTCGCCATGGGGGTGGTACTTGCCCAGACAATCCCCGACGATGCGGGCGCACTTGCGATGCGGCTTGTCAGGCGTCATGCCAAGCTCGTGCAGGGTGAACAGCACGCGCCTCTGGACCGGCTTCAATCCATCCTCAACACGGGGGATGGCGCGTTCCAGGATCACATGCTCGGCATAAGGCATCATGCTGCGGTGCAGCACTTCCTCAAGGGGTGTCTGGATGATTTCGGCGGTGCCGGCAGGCGGCGTATTCTTAGGCATCAAGCGGCTCCTTTAGCGGGGGGATGGGGGCATGCTGGGGCTGGCTTCTTTGGCTGAACGTGTCAGGCTTGTTGAAGTCGGCGTATTTGCTGATGTATTCCCTTCGGGGTTCCACCTTGTCGCCCATCAGCAGGGTGATCAGCCTGTCGGCTTCCGCGCCGTCTTCCATCGTGACCTGCATCAGCTTGCGCCGGGCTGGGTCCATGGTGGTTTCCCACAGCTGCTCGGGGTTCATCTCGCCCAGGCCCTTGTAGCGCTGCAGGGTATAGTTTTTCAGCCCTTTGGTCAGCACGGTCAGCGCTTTGTCATCGTATGCGTAGTGGGAGTCCCCCGAGTGCCTGACCTGGTAAAGGGGCGGCATGCCGATGTATACGTGGCCGTTTGCGATCAGATCACGCATATATCGAAAGAAAAAGGTGAGCAGGATAGCCCGGATATGGGCGCCGTCCTGATCCGCGTCGGACAGGATGATGACCTTGTGGTATTTCAGGGTGGCCAGGGTAAAATCCTCATCGATATTGGTGCCAAGCGCTGTGATGACCGAGCGGAACTCTTCGTTAGCAAGCACCTGGTCCAAACGTTTTTTCTCCACGTTGAGCGGCTTGCCGCGAAGGGGGAGAATTGCCTGGAAACGGCGGTCGCGGCCCTGCTTGGCGCTGCCGCCAGCGGAGTCTCCTTCAACGATCAGAAGCTCGTTTTCCACGGGGTTACGGCCCGTGCAGCTGGATAGCTTGCCCACCAGCGGTGCGGCTTCCAGCGCGTTTTTGGCACGGGCTACCTCCCGCGCCTTTCGGGACGCCTCGCGCACACGGGCCGCCCGCAATGATTTTTCGATGATCTGCTGGCCAAGCTCGGCGTTTTTCAGGTCTTCCAGGAATTCCTGCAGCTTTTGCCCAACCATGGCCTCCACGGCAGGACGGACCTCCGTATTGCCAAGGCGTCCTTTGGTCTGCCCCTCGAACTGAGGGTTTCTCACCTTAATGGAAAGCAGCGCGGTCAGCCCCTCGCGGAAATCCTCACCCGACAGCCCCAGGTCCTTGTCCTTGAGCGCGCCGATCCTGCGGGCATAGTCGTTGAAGGCTTTGGTGAGGGCGGCGCGAAAACCCGTCTCATGCGTGCCGCCTTCTGCGGTGGGGATGTTGTTGACATAGCTGAAGATGGACTCGGTATAGGCGTCGGTGTACTGCATGGCGACTTCAAGCTCAATGCCGTCTTTCCTGGCGTCAAAGACAATGGGGTTCAAGTGCAGCGGAGTCTTGTCGTTGTCAAGGTAGCGGACATAGTCGGCGATGCCGCCTTCATAGTAAAATTCTGCCGTTGCGCGGTCGCTGCTTTCCTGGCGTTCGTCTGTCAGGCTGATCTGCGCCCGCTTGTTGAGGTAAGCCAATTCACGCAGCCTGCGGGCGATCTGCTCCGCGTTCCAGTGCGTTTCTTCAAAGACCGCGCTGTCGGGCAGGAAACGCACCAGCGTGCCACGCTTGCGGGTATTGCCCATCTTTATCAAACCGCTTACCGGATGGCCGGGCAGCAGTTTCTTTTCCTTGTTGTCCCAGACGCTTTCAAAGCGCATCTGCCAGTGTTCCCAGTCGCGGAAACTGTCAACCGTCAGCCATTTGGACAAGGCGTTGACGACTGACGCGCCTACGCCGTGCAGGCCGCCAGAAAAGGTGTAGTTTTTGCCGTCAAACTTGCCGCCCGCGTGCAGTTTGGTATAGATCAGTTCCACGCCCGATATGCCAAGCACCGGGTGCAAGTCCACGGGGACGCCGCGGCCGTTGTCCCATACGCTGCAGGAGCCGTCCTTGTGCAAAGTGACGCTTACCTGGGTGGCGAAGTCATTAGCGACTTCGTCGATCGCGTTATCAACGATCTCCCACAATAAATGATGCAGGCCCCGCGCGCCCGTAGAGCCGATGTACATGCCCGGCCGCATCCTGACGGCGTCAAGGCCGTCCAATACCTGAAGGTTCCCTGTCGTATAGCTTTGTGCCATGAGTATCCTTTCGGGTCAGATAGCGGGCATCACATAGCCGCCGCAAACGGGCAGGTAAACACCCGTGATGAAACCGGCCAGATCGGAGGCCAGGAAGGCAACGGCATTGGCGATCTCCTGATCGGTTCCCCGCCGCTTGAGGGCGGTATGCGCCTCATAAGCCAGATTGCTTTGCGTGCCCTGTTCACGGTCATTATCGCTGATGGTCCAGCCGGGGGCCACCTGATTGACGGTGATGCCATGCTCTCCCACTTCACGGGCAAGCACGCGCAGCACGCCGTCCATGCCGCGCTTGCCTGAAACGTAGGCTGACTGCGTGGGCAGGCACTGCATGGCGCACTCGGTATTGATGCCGATGAAGCGCCCGTAGGCCCGCTCTATCATGTCCGGTATGAAAGCCTTGGCCATCAGGACGTTTTGCATGACGCAGCTGCGGAACTGATCCTCATAGCAGCTGATGTCCTGCTCAAGCAGGGGAAGCCACTTGTACTGGCTTACCGCGCAGTCAACAATGATTTCGGGAGCCTTGTATACACCCTTGACGAAGCTGGCCATCGCGTCCACGCCGGCTTTATCGGTAATATCGGCCTGCACAGGCAGGGTCAGGCGGCCTTCCTGTTCAATGAGCAGCTTCAGTTCCAGCGCTTTTTTCTCATTTTGGTGATAATGAAGCACGATATCCGCGCCGCATCGGGCCAGGGTCAGGGCGATGACGCGGCCGAGCTGCCCCGTCGAACCCGTAACCAAGGCCAGCTTTCCGCTTAAGTCAATCTGCATGCCGACACCTCCAATATTGTCGGATTATACCACACATCGCGGTATGCTCAAAGCGCATCGCGGTATGCTCAAAGCGCAGAGGCCTCTTTTGTCCCGTCGGGAAGCATGCTATACTGCCTTTCAGCAGGAGGTTATGATGAACAAGAAGAAGATCCAGATGCTGCCCCTGATCATCCTCGCCGCGCTGACGCTTGCCTTTTTTCTGGGAGGCGGCAGGTTAAATACGGGCAACGTAAAGACTGATGCCGCACCGACTGCGCAAAAGGCAGAGGCGCCGGCGGCTGCGGCCACGCCGGGAGAAAAGGACGAGGTGGCAGCCTATATCAGGGAACATGGCGCGCTGCCGGATTATTACATCACAAAAGACGCGGCGCGCGCCAAGGGCTGGACAGGCGGCAGCCTGGAGCCTTACGCGCCAGGGCGCCTCATCGGCGGTGACCGCTTTGGCAATTACGAGGGCCTGCTGCCGGACAAGAAAGGCCGCAGCTACAAGGAGTGTGACATCGGCACCTATCAGGCGGACGCGCGGGGCGCCAAACGCATCGTTTTTTCAAATGACGGGTTGATATACTATACTGACGACCACTACGCCAGTTTTACGAGAATATCGGGAGGGGACTGAATGCGGCGCATTGAGTTGGACGGGCGTGCCATGGATTCAAGGGATGCGCTGCATCGGCAGCTGCGGGATGCCTTCAGTTTCACTGAGGACTATGGCAACAATTTGGATGCGCTGCATGACTGCCTGGGAGAACTGAAGGATGTCCGGGTAGCGCTGCGCTATCAGCAGGCCATGCTGAACAGTCTTGGGGCATATGGCCGGAAGCTGTTATTGGTTTTTCAGGACGAGGCCGCTTCCAGGGATGATTTTCACTTTTCAGTTTCTGATTAACAGCGCGTGAGACCCGGCGTGGCAAAGATCTGTCCAAAGATCTGCCAGGGCGGACAGGAAAGTGCACAAATATATCTTCGAATCTTTGTTTATTTTCAAGACTGTTCACATAGGCAAATGCTGCGTATAATGCAGGCAAGGTGAATGGGCGACACAGCCGCGTTAAGTAAGGGCGCCCGCACAATAAAAGGAGGTATACCATGTCCGGCGTAACGCTCAAGCATATCTACAAGGTTTATCCCGGCGGCGTCACTGCCGTCAGCGACTTTTCCCTGGATATCGAAGACAAGGAGTTTGTCGTGCTGGTCGGCCCTTCAGGCTGCGGAAAGTCCACCACCCTGCGCATGGTTGCCGGCCTGGAAGAGATTTCCGACGGCGAGC
>CAZPBJ010000039.1:0-25988 GCA_964584685.1 uncultured Christensenella sp.
CCACATTGGTTGGGGTGCTGACAGCAGAAGGGGCTGTACAGGCTGAGTAGGGATAGTAATAGTCAACCTCAATGCGGCAGTTGGAGAAGGTACGCGTCTGTGTATAGCTGCTCGTAGGGTTAGTGCCCACATTTCCGGACGACGCGGCGGACTTGAAGTAAAAAGGGATAGTAACCGACGCGATGGCGCCCAATGCCTGCGAGTAGCTGGAATTGCCGGACGATACGGTTGTGCTGTTAATCTTGGTCGTGCCGCCGTATAAGGTTCCCCCTGAGTAGTCGCAGCTGAATGTACAGGCGCTTACCAGAGCTCCCGAGGGAATTGATACGGAAAACGTGCGGCTGTCCGTTGCGGCGGCAGATGACCGGGTGTACCACTGAATATCAGAATCATATGAAACCGTTATTCTGCTTGACAGTTCAAGCGATTGATATGTTGAAGTCAATATTGGCATTATCCCTCACTCCTCCAGGTCGCCGTCAGTCCTCCGTCCATCACGTCCAGCGTGATGAACCCTTCCGCATCGTTGCCGATCACAAACTGGTTTACGATTTCCGAAGCGGTGATATACAGTTTATTGTTTGATATGTAGGCAATCTTCGACCCATCCTGCAGAAATTGCAATTCTGTGTTTGTCAGCAAGACCTGGTAGGGTGAGTCAGACCGTCCGATCCTCATGCCGTCAGGAGAAAACTCCTGCCAGCTTTCAACCTTTGTCCTGAACGCGTTGAAATCATTCAAGATGCCGCCGACAAGATTTCCCTCGCCTGCATCAATGCCATTGACTGTTCTTTCCAGTGTGGTGAATCGGCTGGATATGGAGCTAGCTGTCTGATTGATCTCTGACTGGACAAGGCCCACGATGTCATCGCTCTTGATGTATTCGCTTAAGGCGGTGTTATCTGCTTTGCCGTCAATGACAGCCTGCAGGCTTGTCACCTTTGTGTTAATGCTATTGTTGCTGGACAAATCCAGAGACGATGCAAAGTCAGCGGATATCTTGCTTGTTGTGATCGCTCCAGCCTGGATATTGCTTGCCGTAATCGAGCCTGCGGCAATTTCATCACCCGTGATGCTATTGGCGAGGATTTCATTGCCCGTAATGCTTCTTGCTGCGATTTCATTACCTGTGATGCTGTCGGCAACGATCTTGTCTGCCGTAATGGACCGAGGGGTCAGTGTGTCGCCGTCCAGGCTGTCAATGCTCTGGGAGGTGAGCATGCCCATATTATTCAGCGCGTAAACGATAGATTGGTCATTGCCTGAGATCACAAGGCGCTCGACCGACAGCTCGCCTGCGTTGATCTTGTTGGCAGTCAATTCGACTATCTTTGCGTCCGTGATACTGCCGTCTGCTATCTGGGCTGTGCCTACCGCACCGGCAGCAATCAGCGCGTTTGTGATTGAGCCATTTGAAATATTGGCGCTTTGGATTTTTAGGTTCTCAGCGTCTCCGCTATATATCTTGACATTGGTGATTACCCCGTCCTGTATGTGGGTCTCACCGATTGCCGCGCTTGAAATATTGGCGCTGCCTACTTTCAGCTCCTCAATCGCGCCGCTGTAGATTTTTGCGCTTGTAATCACGCCGTCCATGATATGCGCGGTTTTTATGGCCGCAATCGCAATGTTGGCTTCCTCGATCTTGAGCTCTTCCGCATCGCCGCTGTATATCTTCGCGTTGGTAACGGCCAAGTCCGCAATCTTTGCATTGTTTACTGCCAGGTCGGCAATCTTTGCGCCGTCTACCGCTAGATTGGCGATCTTGCCCGTTGTGACGGCGAGATCCCGTATCTTTGCCGATTCTATGGCCGCGTCCTTAATATCGATGGCTTCGATCGCGCCGTTTTGGATGTTGACAGACGTAATTGTTGCGTCGGCTATCTTTGCGCTGGTGATAGCGGCGTCTGCGATTTTTGCGTCAGTGATCGCCGCGTCGGCGATATTGGCCGACAGTATCTTCAGCTCATTGGCGGTGCCGCTGTAGATCTGCGCATTGGTGATGGCGCCGTTGACGATGTTTGCCGTATCAATGGCCGCCTGCCCGATCTTGGCGTTTGTAACGGCCAGATCGTCAATCTTGGCGCTGCTGATCGCCGCATCTGCAATCTTGCCCGTGGTGACATTCAAGTCGGCGATATGCGCAGTCTGCACGGCCAGGGCATCGATCTTTGCGCTGGTGATAGCCGCTGTCCCGATCTTAGCGTTAGTGACCGCGGCATCATCGATATTGGCTGTCTGGATAGCGCCCTGGGCGATGTTAGCGCTGAGGATCTTCAGTTCATTGGCTTCACCGCTGTAGATTTTCGCATTGACAATGGTACCGTCCTGTATCTTGGCAGTGGTGATGGCAGCATCGATAATTTTGGCGCTGGTGATGGCGGCATTCTCAATGTGGGCCTCCCCTATCGCAGCCTGCTGAATGTGCGCTGCGCCTATCGCTGCCGTTTTCACCTGCAATGAGCCGATGGAAGCCGTTTGCAGATGGCCTGTCCCGATGGCGCCCATGGCCAGCTTCATGCCCTTGATGCCCCCAGCAGGGAGCTGGCGCGGGGAGATCATACTGCCTGCCATGGTCTTTGATGCTGTGCCCAGGGTCATCTTGATGTACCGCCTGAGCACACAGTCAAAGCTGTACTCCGTCATGCGCAGCCCGACTTCCAGACCCAGCGTTTTGACGACGACGCGCACCCCATCGCCCAGAAAGATATGGATGAGCGGACGGTACTGCGCGTACTCCAGCGTGTCGTCGAGATTAATGAAGCTGACGTCTATGCTGATATCCGGCAGGTCGCAGCCCTTCGAATACTCAGCCTGGGCAGCTTGCCTGAGCTTTGTGCTCACCTGGGCAAGCGTCATGTCGTCGCTGACGCGGGCCTCGCTGACAGGCAGGTGCGCCCAGCGCGGGTGCGGGTAGGCGCCGATATTCGCGCTGTCGAGGTATTTCTCGTCCAGGTACAGGATGGCGCCTTCTTCGGTCTCACCGGTGGGCACGATGCGGGTCGTGACATTGGCGTCATCCATGTCATAACGGATCCCCAGCAGGTTCTTGCCCTGGCGGATTTGCAGGTCGGTATCCCTGCCCACGCGCTGAAGCAGGTAGAGGTCGTACCAGTCGCGCACCAGCTCACCGCCGGCTTTATCCGCCAGCCCGCCTTCGCCCAACAGGGCGTCCAGGGGGTTGCCGTTTTCAATGGCCAGGTCCTCAATACCCTGCGTGATGTTGGAGAACATGGAGAAGGGGTGGCTTGTCTGGCAGCTGCCCAGGATGCCGGCCGCGGCAGCTGCGCCGCTTGTGCCGTTTGCGGGTTTGTACGAGTAGATCATATTGTCCATGAGGTCATAGGACAGATGCCGCGCATACGCGCTTACCTGCGTGAGCTCAGGCACAATCCGGTAGATGCGGAAAGGCTGGTCCCGATGCTGCCCCGGCGTGACGACCTCTTTTGTCGCCAGGGCATTGCTTGCGGCTGTCCTGATATACAGCAGGCTTGCGCTGGCCAGGTAGCCGCGCTTGCCGTCGGGGACAACTACTTCATAATAAGTGGGGTTGGATTTGCTGAGAACCTGCACCTCTGTAGCGTTGGCGTATTTGTCCAGACAGACAGAACTGCCGCTGGGCTTGCTGTAGAGCTTCAGCCTGGCGCTGCCGGTGTTGACGCGGTAGATCTCCTTCCCTTCAGATGTAGCGAGTATCCGGGTGCGGGGAGAGGTGCCGGCAGGCACAGGCGCCTTGAGGATGCTCCCCACCTGCAGCCAGGCATACTTTCCCTGATCGTCCATGGGATGGGTGAGGCTGAGCTCCCAGTCGCCGTTGAGGGTCTCTGTCACAATGCAGGAGGAGGGGGAAAGAACGCACTGGCCGTTTGCGCTGAAATCCGTAGAATTTAATGGGTAGATGGATACCATGCCGGCCCTCCTCTCTTACAGCATGCGCCAGTTGGGTGTGATCACGATCTGCGTGACGCCGCCCGTCCAGGTGATGATGTTCTGCCCTGTCAGCAGCGTTGGGTAATCCCCGGACATTTTGCTGTTATAGGACGTGTAGCTTTTGTAGGTTTCCATGAGCGGGGTATCGACGGTGATCACGCCCGTGATGCCGGAAAACTCGAAATAGCTCCCGCCTACCGTGATCTGGGCATCCCCGGTCAGCGTGATCTTCAGCACCGGCTCGGAAAACACGCTGCCCGGATTGTTCACATAGGTGCCGGAAGCTGTCACCGTAATGTCTGCCACGCCATCCAGGTAGAAAAAGGGCTGGCAGCGGAAGTTCACCAGGAAGCGCCTGTGGGGATGCCCGCGCAGGATCTGCTCAAAGGGGATCTGGTTGACGATGTGCGCATAGTAAAAACCACCCTGCCGGTTGGCGAAGGTGACTTTCCCGCTGCCCTTGAGCCATTTGTTCATCTCATCCAGGCGGGAAGTGTCCGATATCCGGCAGTCCACTGACAGGAGGAAGTCATCGTACACATCCTGTCCCTCCAGGGTCGTCAGCGACCCGCTCCGCCCGGGGACTGGGGTGAAGGTCAGGCGTTCGGAAGGCCGCATGATCTCGGGCTGCTGGACGACACGGATGCCATAATCCGTGCAGCGCGTCCCCTTCCATTCAAACCAGTCATATGCCATATGTCACCTCCAATCAAAAAGCCCTTACCATCTGGCAAGGGCCATCGTGCTATTTCAAGTCTGCTGGCTATAGCTTGCGGATGACGTCTACCCCATAGATAGCAGCCAGACTGGAACCGTTGCTCCACTGGACATGGACACTGCCCGCGTCATCGACGTGAACTACTTTCCCGCAATCCCCTGGCTTAAGTCGCGTATAGGGATCCTCCATCTTCTCAAGCACGACCCTCGTGCCCGTCGGGTACATTTTCCGTAGCCAGTCTACGGTCTTCTGATCCGGGAATTCATTGAACATGGTTGCTTCCTCCTTTTGCCTGTCATCTATCCCTCTGGTGGGAGATAATATCAAGCTATTTCTTTATGCCATTCTCAAGCCGCGCCCCTGATGCTGGCGCCGGGTCAGCGCCGCGATCTCTATCGCCAGCGACTGGATGTCCTTGTCGTCGCGTACGTAGAAGGTGTTGCCTGTCAAGCTCACAGAGCTTGATTGGTTGTATGTCTTTCGGTTATCGCTGGACGTGTATGCGACTGAACTCTCCTTGGCGGAGTCGGTCAGGTATCTGGCCGCATTGGCGACCACCTTTGCCTGTTCCCGGCTTTCCAGAGAGATGCCCTGGCCCCAGCCCTTCATGGTCATACGGCCCACTTCATCCCGGAACACGCGCGAGGGCGATTCGATTTGCAGGGCACGCTTGGCTGCGTTCACCGCGGATCGCGCAGCCCTGAGCATGGTGGCGATCACGCCGCCTTCCCCGGACTGGATACCCGCGCTCAGGCCAGCCATGGCCTGCAGCCCAATGCCCATCATGCCGGTAAAGCTCAGTTCGCTTGTCAGCGTGTTTTTCAATTGACTTGCCATCGCCTGTGCGGATGAGGACAGATTGACGCTCCGGATTCCGATGCCCAGCCCCAGGGCGGCCAGCTGCCCATAAGGGAGAAGCAAGGCCGGGCCAAAGATGAGTCCCGTCACGCGTTGCAGCGAAGCTGCCAGGCTCAGCGCTTCTCCCGCCATGGGGTACAAGGAAAGGCCCAGGCCAATGCCGGCTGCAGCGTTCATGCCGACGGGGATCATGCGTGTGCTGGGGGACTGGATGCCCAGCGCGCTGTTAATGGCCTTTTCCAGGTTGCCGGCTGTGGTCTTTGCATCGGTCTCCCAGCCCGCCTGCGCCATCGCGCCGCTGATGCCAGCCACGATATTGGTGCCCACGCCTTCCACTTCCAGCGCGGACACGAAGCCCAGGATAGTTTGCAGGTTGGCGATGTCCTCTTCACTGACCGCCTTGCCGGCCTTGATCGCGGCAATGACCTCAGCCACATAGGTCTCCAGCCCGGCTAGCGCGTCCCCGCTCAGGTAGGTCTTCAGCGCGCCTTCAACGCTGTTCTTTCCGATATTGAATACGTTGAACAGGCCAAACAGTGTGTCTTTGTTCCTGCCGAAGTTTTCAACCTCCCGGGTCAGCCTGCTGACGTGGTTGATCGTGCTGGTACCAAAGATGGCGTTGAATGTTTCTCCCCAGTCTTCCTGGGTCGCGGTTGGCTGCCAGCCAAACTTGACGGGGACCTTGGGGGTGGTCACGTCCTGAGCCGCCTCTTCTATCGCTTCCTGCGTGCCGGTCACCTGCGGGGAGATCAGGACATGCAACGTCCCGTCCGCCTCATAGGCGATGAGGGTTTCCGCGCTGATCTTGTTTGCCGGCACCAGATTGACCGGAATCTCCTTGCCGTTTTCCCAGAAGCTAGCCTTGGGGTCATTGAGTATGTCGCCGGGGTTTTCATACAATTCCGACAGCCGGACGACACCATTGAGCGTGACCGGATGGGCGTCTACAAACGCGTTATAGGCTGTCAGGTCATAGCCGGTGATGGCGATCCGGCTTTCGATATAGGAGGGCTTCGTTACGCCTTGTTTGTCCTTATAAGCCGTGATCAATGCAGTCAGTTCAACTTTGAGCTGGGATTTGTCCACATGCGCGGCCTCGGCATAGGCATTTACGATGGCGTCGATTTGAGGGGAGGACAGCTTGCTGGTGTCAATCCCTTCAGCCTGAAGGAAACCTGTCACCATGGCCGCTATGCCGCCGGGGGTGAGCGCCGCGGTGGAAGCGCCGCCTGTGGCTTCTTCATATGCCAGGACGAAAGCCGTGATCCCGTCAGGCGAAAGGCTTGACGTATCACTCTTCTTGTCCTGCAGGTATTTGCTCACATAGGCTGTGATCTCCCCGGGCTTCAGCGCAGAAATGTCCGCCCCCTTGGCCAGCTCCTGATAGGCAGCCACCATCGCGGTGATGTTTTGAGGGGTCAGGCCGCTGACATCCGCGCCCAGCACCGACTCAGCGTAATGGGAGACATAGGCGACGAGCCCCTGAGGCGTCAGGGAGGCTGTGTCGGCGCCTTCCGCAGTTTCCGTGTATTTCTCGACAAAGGCGGTCACTTTGGGCTCCAATTGGAGCGCTGTCTCAGCCTCTGTGTACCCGTCAATCACAGCCTGGGTCGTAATGGCGCCGGGATTAGCGGCGAATTCCTCCCACCTGGTCTTGGCGCCCGTCATGTCAAGATCCGTTGAAAGCTTCAGCACCTCTTCGGGGATCGCTTCAGTGAAGATTCCCGACAAGCCCGACAGGCTCGCCTTCTGGTCCTTCACATACTGAGTGATCGACGCGACCTGCTCCATTTGCTTGGATACGTCGATATCAGGGAATAGTGCCTGCACTTCCTCTTCGCTCATCCCGCTGTCCAGCAGGGACTGGATCTGGGTCAGCAGGCCTAGGTACTCCGTCAGTTTCGCCTCATCCATGCCCGCTGTCAGCTTGTTGATGTCGTCCAGCGCCTTGGCCATGCCCAGCTGATCCCCGTTGGATGCTGCCAGGCTGTACGCGCTGAGCTTGCTGTACAAAGCGTCAATATCCTGGTCTACCTTCTGGATCTCCGCCTGATTCCACACAGGCAGCACGAGATCAGCCAATAGAACCGCGTATTCCATCGCCGCAGCCTTGCGGTCCTGGAGGTACTGCGCATTCAGCGCATTGAGCGCCTTTTCTTGCTCAGCGCCGTTTTGCATCAGCTGAATGAGCAGGTATTCCTTCTCATAGCGTGCGTCCAGCTGTGCGTTCACAGCCGCCATGCCTTCGGCTGACGCCACAATGGCCGCTGCATAAGTTGAGGCGGCGATGCCCGTTTGACCTTTTGCCTGCGCCTTGGCCAGCTCTGCCTCAAGCTTGGCCCGGATGGCCTCAAAGCCCTCTGTATCCGCGGCGGTCAGCTTGTACCTGAGCTCAATGGCTTCCCGCGTGTCGATGAGTTCCTGCAGGCGGACTTTATCCTTGTCAGTGAATTTCCCGGACTGCCTGCGCTTGAGCAGCATGCTGACTTCCTTATCCAATGCGTCCAGGGTCTTGATATCCTGTTCCATCTGATCGGCCAGCGACGTATATCCCGACTCTTTCGCGCCTGTCTGCAGCTCCTTGAGCGCGTCCCGCGTGCCTGCGGTGATTTCTTTAAAGGAATCTGTCCATTCCTTGACAACGGCATTCTGCCTGGTCTTCCCGGCTTGCCAGACGGCCAGCACGCCGTTCATCCACTCGGCGGCGCTTTTCTTATCGCGTGAGAAATCAGCCGCGCTCATGCCAAACAGGGACAGTCCGCCCTTGGAATAGAAGGTCTCCGCGGCGGTGGTTTTCCACTCGCTTGCGGTCTTCTCCATCCCCTGCAGCGCTTCCCGGGCTTTGCGGGCGCCCGACGCATAGTCGACCAGCAGCGCCGCGCCATATACCAGTGCCGCGCTGAGGGCGGCGATGGCAAGCGGGGAAGACCCCACGACTTTTGCGAAGCCTGACAGGCCGCCCCCGGCGCTTTTCACGCTGGCAAAGAATTTGCCCATCCCTAAGCTGAACTTGCCAAACTCGGAGGACAGTTTACCCACCGTCCCGATGGTCTTCCCCATGACCAGGAGCGCCGGCCCGATAGCAGCCGCGATGCTTGCAAACTTGATGATCGCCATCCGCTGGCCTTCATCCATCCCCAGGAAGGCGGCCAGCATCTCATTGGCCTTGTCGATCATGCTCTGCAGGGAAGGGTTCATGTCGTCGCCGATCTTCTGGGCAAAAAGCATGGCGGTGTTTTTCAGGTTGATCAGCCGGCTTTTTGTGGTGCCGTACCGTTTGTTCGCCTCGTTCACCAGCGCGCTGTTTTCTCCCCACGCTTTATTGGCTGTCTGCTGGGTGTTGCGGAACAACGCCGTTGCGTTGGTTGCGCGCATCAGGGTATCCCGTAGGCGTACCTCGCTGATGCCGATCTCGGCCAGCGTAGCGATCGCGCTGGCGCCTTCATCGTCCAGCTTCGACAGCCCGCCGATGAAAGCCTGGAAGGCTTCGGCCGGATTGCTGTCCCAGAGCAGTTTGAACTGCCTGGCGGTCATGCCAGACACCTGGGCGAAATCATCCAGGGCTTTACTTCCGGTTTCCGATGCGACCTCCATTTTGACCAGCGCCTTGGAAAAAGCGGAGCCGCCCATCTGCGCTTCAATGCCGACAGCGGAAAGGGCCGTCGCAAAGCCCAGTATCTGTGCTTCGCTCAGCCCCACCTGATGCCCGGCGCCGGCCAGGCGGAGGGACATCTCCAGGATCTGGGATTCTGTTGCGGCGTAATTGTTGCCCAGGTCCACCAGGGTGGAGCCCAGGTTTTGAAACTGGGCCTGGTTCATTTCCGTGATATTGGCGAACTTCGCCAGAGTGGCCGCTGCTTCCGAGGCTGTGATGTCCGTTGTGTTCCCCAGGTCGATCATGGTGCGGGTGAAACCCATGAGATGCTCATTGACGATACCCAGCTGGCCTGCCACAGCGGTGACCTCGGCGATCTCCGCGCCGGAGGTTGCCACCTGTGTGGACATCTCCTTGATGGCACTGGACAGGGCGGTGAATTCCGTCTCCGTTGCGTCTACGGTCTTGCGGACTGACGTGAAAGCGCTCTCGTAGTCAATGGATGCCTTGAGCGCTGTCGTGCCCAGCGCGAGGATAGGCGCGGTAATCGTGCGGGAGTACCCGCGTCCGGCGTCTACCAGCGTCTTGGACAGCTGCTCGCTCTTCTTGGCAAAGGCGATCAGGCCGTCTCCAGCTTTGGTCCAGGCGGACTGCATCCGGTAAAGCTCATTCGTCAGCCGCTTCAGCTCGGCTTCTGTTGACTTGAGCTCAGCCTTGGCCGTGTTCAGGTTTGTCTGCGCCTTCGACACAGCGTCCGCATTGTTCTGCAGGGTCTTGCTGTTGGACTTGATCTGGCCTTCCAGCAGCTTGACCTTGTCCCGCGCCTCCAGGCACTCTGTCTTGAAACGCTCGAGGTTCGCCTTGGCCGCGATCGTCGCGGAGTCGGCTGCGCCCAGGGAGCCCTTCAGGCGATTGAATTCATGGCCTGCGGCATTCACCTCGCCCTTCAGCCTGTCGTACTCCGCGCGTGCCTGTTCAAGGGAGGCCTTCATCTTTTCCTGGCGGGCAAAGGAGTCCGTCAGCTTCTGGTTGGCCCCGATGAGTGCGCGGGAATACTGCTCGACAGCCCGGTTCTGTTCCTTCTGCTTGGCACTGGCAAGGGCCAGACCGGCTTCAGTCCCTTTGATGGACTTTTCAAAGTGTGATACGCCTGCGCCGGCCAGCTTGAAGCTGCTCTCCGCTTCCTTGATCTGCTGGTTAATGGTCCGCAGGTTGCGGCTGAAGTTATCGCTGTCCAGCGACAGCGCGACCACTAACTCGCGCAGGACTTCGCTCATGAAAACACCTCTCGTCAGATAATTGCAACTATTTATAGTTGCAATTCTACTCTACTCATGTTATTCTATCGATGCTGGAGGGTGATTATGGGACAGAAAGAGAAGCTAATCGAGCGCTTGAGATCCAGACCCAAGGACTTCACATTTGATGAAGTGGAGACCTTGCTGCGTTTTCTGTCATATCAACGCACAAACAAAGGTAGAACAAGTGGCTCACGTGTCATGTTTGTAAGCGATGACCATCCACCTATATTGCTGCATAAACCACACCCGAGAAAAGAACTATTGATGTACCAGATCAAGCAGCTCATTGAGATGCTGGAACAGGAGGGATTACTGTGAGTAACACAATGGAATACAAAGGCTATATAGGAAGTGTAGAATTCTCCGAAGATGATGGGTTGTTCTACGGCAAGGTAACAGGCGTTCGAAGCCTGATCTCCTATGAGGGAACAACTGCAAAAACGCTGATCAAAAACTTTCATGAGGCAGTAGATGATTACCTGGCGCTATGTGCACAGAGAAGCGAGGTGCCCGAGAAAGCATACAAAGGCAGCTTTAATGTACGTGTTTCACCTCAGCTCCATAAGCAAGCGGTAATTTCTGCAAGCACCAAGGGTGTTTCGCTAAACAGCTTGGTTGAAAAGGCGCTGGAAAGCTATGTAACCACACAAGGATAGTAATCGCCTTTATCCAGGTTTTTGCATAGGCCAAGCTTCATCAATATAGGCAGGCTTTGGTCTCTTTCCATGTTCTTCCTTCTTTGCGTCCCAAGCCCTGATTTGAAGAAAGCCAAGCATGTCCATTCCGTCAATCTCCTGCATCCGCCAGCCTGCCTTGAGCAGGGTGTTGTAGGTGGTATAGACATAATCCGGTAACGTCAGGGATTCGCCGCTGTCTCCATCGTCAGCTGATCCGCTTCCATCGTCACCGGCTTGGTAGGAAAAGAGTCCAGCACCTCTGTCGTCTGCGTCTGCACTGCCATAATTGCCAGGGCGATGTCATGCATCAGGCGATCAGCCGGGTAATGGTCATAGACGTCATCCGGCGAAAACTGATTTCCAAACAGAATGCAGAACCATTTGACCATTGTATCCAGCGCTTCAGGGATCGTTAGCTTTTCGCCCGAGACGTCCTGTCCATCCACAGCGGCTTTCGACAGGGCAAGCAGTTTTCCGTACATCTTCGATGCAGGCTCCATCTCCCGTAAAGCACGCCCGGAAACAAAGTCCACTGCAAATCGTTTTTCACCCAAGATACAGGTAACCACTATGATATCCTTTCTCTGATACGCGTCGGCAGCAATATTCAACAACAGTTGATTCACCAATTAATACGCTGATATATTTATTGACTGACGTTTCATCATGCTGTACAATAACAGCTGAGGTGATTGTATGAGTACGGTTCGCAGTGCTATTGAGCGTACTGTTTCGATTTCCAGCTTTAACCGGGGGCTGGCTGGTAAGATTTTTAGTGACGTGAAACGCACCGGTGCGAAAGTAGTGATGAAAAACAATGCTGCCGAATGCGTTTTGCTGTCTCCGCAGGAGTATGTCCAGCTCATCGACGAGGTAAATGATGCCCGGCTGTTGACATTGGCAACAGACAGAATGAATCATTTTAATCCATCTCTCTCCATTACGCAGGAACAGATTGATCATGAGTTTGGATTCACAGCTGAAGACGTATCGGATACTGACGAGGTCGAGTTCGAGTGAACTGGCGCATAGATTATTTGCCTGAAGCTCGCGATGACCTTCGAAATTTGGACGGAACCCAGAGGCTTCAGGTTCGAAAAGCAATTGCGAAAGTATCTCAAAATCCGCTTCCTGTTAATGAAGGTGGATATGGGAAGCCCCTTGGAAGTGCAGCAACAACAAATCTTACAGGATTCTTGAAGGTTAAACTGCGCGCCTCAGGTCTTCGCATTGTGTACAAAGTTGCACGAAACGATAGCGAAATGCTTGTCATCATCATCGGAGCACGTGCAGATGATGCGGTATACGAAGAGGCGAATAAACGCATCGAACAGAACAAGCTATGAATCAGTTATTACACAGCCGCCGCAGAGCATATGTTCAGCGGCGGCTGTGCTTTTGCGTATTACGGAATCACAGGCCAGGTCGGCTCATAGACCGTTGCCAGGAAGGTTGCTCCCATCGCAGCGGTGAAACCATTCTCGCCTTCATCCGCTACGGCCTGATAAAGCCCATCCTTGGTTCGCTTGATGGCGGTCCACTCAACCTCGCCGGTCTGGCGGTTAATGGTGCCGCCTTCCTTGGTGGCATAGCTCTCCGTCACCGGCTTCGCCCTGACTTTGTAAAGCCAGATATAGCGGAATTTCTGGTTGGACTTCTCCGACATGAAACCCACTGCAAAGTACGGGGGTTTGTCCGCAGCCGCGCGGACCAGCACGCCGTTTTCATCAATCCGGTTGCCAAACACCATCTCCTGGATCTGCAGGGGGATGTCCGCCATCTTTGTCTTGAAAGACAGTTCTGGATCCGGATACAGCACATCAAACTCGATATCGTCTGCATACTGGATCTCGGGATCCGTGTTCTCCGGGGTAATGGACGCTTCAATCGCGCCCGCGACCAGTTGCAGGGCACCGTAGGTGACAGCCGCTTCAGTGTCCGCGGTCAGCGGCGCGATGACCATGTTTTTGAGGCCTACCGTGCTGGACACGATAGGCGATGCTGTTGCTGGCATAGGTATTCTCCTCTATCTATTGGTTATTTCGTCCCTCAGGACGCGCTTCATTTCCTCAAAAGCAAGGGGCGCCTTTCCGTCAAAGGCCGGCCGGACAAAAGGGTGGGCGGGCGCAGGCGCCGGTCCTCCGTGCCCAAACTCGACAGGGTTAGCATAAAATGCACCGCGTTCATTATGGTGCACGCCAATGGTGATGCGTTTCCCGCCATCCCGTTTCTTCTTCACATTCCCCGTCTGAATGGAGTCATGCAGGTCGCCGGATATTATCCTGGGGTCAGTGGACACGTTATGAAGCATTTGCTCCTCGATTGGCGCTGCGCCTGCCTGCAAGGCGCGTGTCACCCCGGGTCCCTGATCCAAGGCTGCCGCCATGTTGATCAGATCATCCTGAAGGTCGGTGAATCCACGCAGCTCAATGGCCATTACCTCAGCTCCTCATACAGGCTCCAGGTCCAATTGACGGAGTACAGCCGGGTAGCGGCATCGTAGGCTGGCTGGTTATATCCCTGGTCCGTTTCTTCCACCATCCCAAAGCCGGCGGCATACATGGCGTTTCTCACCAGGGCCGATGCCTGGGTGGGGTCGCCTATGCTCCAGAGGTTTAGGTACACAAAGGTTTTCATTCCGATCACATGGTCGTCAAAGTGTGTTTCTTCCCTGGCGGTGGAGGAGTAAACCAGGTACTGTGACGGCGGATTCTGCTGACCAGAGGTTGGCTTCCAGATACCAGCAAACACGGGGATGCCAATGTCCCTGAGCGCGTCCTGCACCCTTTTCATCAGTTGATCCCCTTCACCACGGACGCCTTCAGACCCAGGTAGCGGCGTTTGAAATCATACTCACCCAGGGTGGTAATGCGCCATTTTTCGTTCAGGAAGCGTACCCACATGCCGGGCTTGATGTCCGGGCGATGCCGGATGGTAAAGTTGATGACCGCTTCCGCGTTGTCGCTGTCCGCCGCCCTGAAGTGCTGGTTGCCCGCGTCCGTAGCGGATGCCCATACCTTGCAGATGATCTGGTCAATGGGCTGGGCATAGCCGTTTTCTGTGATCTCATTCTCAGTCAGTCCAATCTCCACCAAGTGCCGGAGATCTCCGGGATGTGGCGCCGCCTCGAAGTTCTTATAACCGCGCATACCCATTCACCTCCTTTATATTGGCTAGAACATTTTCTCAATGTCCCTGTGCGGGTAGAGCAGGTTTTCAAAGGCCATGCGCATGGTGAGATAGGTCTGTTTGTCAGGGTTGTCGCGGTTTTCATAGTAGTGCGCAACCATGAGCAGGACAGCAAGCCGGACTGTATGCGGCGCGTTCTCATCAAAGAGCACCCGGCAATAGTCCTCGGCTGCTGCCTGCGCCTGCTGGATCAGGGAAGCCAGGAACGCGTCCTCTTCGTCATACTGCAAGCGCAGATGCGCCTTTGCTTCCTCCATCGTGATCACCATGCGCAGGCCTCCTTTTTAGATAACTTCAGGTGCTGAAGCCGTCAGGCCGGCACCCTGCAGGGCAGTGAGGAGAAGGTTGAAGTCCTCCCTCAGTGCGGAAACTGTGCCAGCCGTGCTGGGGGGCTGGTAAGGCAGCTGAGCGGCTGCAGCCTGAGGCAGGTCAAACAGCCCTTCGGCTCCTTCGACCGTTGCTCCGGGCAGGAAGGTCAGCTTTCCGCCGACCACCCATTCATTGCCCCCGTGGGCATGGTAGTTACGCGTTGATTCACTCATGGTGCATCCTCCTCAATCCGCTCTTTATACTGTCTTCAAGGCGAGTGTTTTGACAGCCTCACGCAGGATCAGGCGGCCGTCCACGCGCTGGGTGATCTTGAAACCGACCTGGTCTGTTGCCGCGTACAGCTCGTTCAGGCGCTGGAGCGCATGGCCCTCACGGTCTGCCAGCCAGTAATAGCTGAAATCGCCGTACAGGATGGCCGCGTTGCCTGCAGCCGGCAGGGGCATATAGTTGGAGGTCAGCACCTTCTGGTTGAGCAGGGTGTCGGGCTGTCCGTACAGCAGACCGGGCTGCCACAGGTACTGCCCGTTTCCGTCCTTGAGTTTCCTGAGCAGCTTGATCGTCGCGTCGTTCATGATATAGCTGGCCCTTCGGCGATATCCCGCTTTCAGGGAATGCTGCAGGTCAATGAGCTCGTCTGCCGTGATGGCAGTTGCGGCAGCCGTGGTGACGCCCAGTTCAGCGCCAAGGGTGGCGTGCAGCAGGCCGGTGGGCTTGTGGCTGCCGTCTCCGCTCAGGATGGCCTCTTCCTCAGCCGCGCCAACACGCCGGGCAAACTCACGGATGATATAGGCTGCCAGGTCAAAGGCGGAATCGTGCAGCAGCTCTTCGCTGATGCGGATCATGCTGCCCACCTTATGCGCAGACAAGGTGATCTGGCCAAAGGCGTCGTCCGATTCGGAGATGGCTGCTTCCTCCTCGACCCAGAAAGCGCTGCCCTTGCTGGTCACCAGCGGGATTTTCCGGTCGCCTGAAGACGTGGTGATCACATGCACCAGGCCACGCATGATGTTCTCTTCCTGCAGCGCTTCAACAAGCGTGCGCTCAAACTCATCAGGCACGGTATATCCGCCCTCGCTCTCAACGCCGATTTGAAGGGCGTTATACACTTCGTGAGGGACGGATTTTTGCCGTATGACCCGCCAGAAGGCGTTATTGTACGCCTCAGTGCTCCGGCCTTTCTTGCCGTCGGGTTTCTCCATCTGCGGACTGCCCACCAGGGGACTTGTGGTCGGACCGTTCATCTCCATGTCCATGGCTGTCTGGCGCTCCAGGCGTTCTATCTCCCGGCCCAGGCTGACGACATTGGCCTCCATTTTGTCATAGGTCGCCGCGTCTTCTGCGGACAGGGTGCCGTCCTCGCTGCGTTTGGTATCCAGGAAAGCCTTTGCGCCGTCCCAGGCTTTCGCGCGCTTTTCACGCAAATCCAGTATCTGTTTCATAATGCTCCTCCTTTTATTTCAAAAGCGACAGCCTTTTTTCAAGGTCTGCCGCTTTCACTCGGGGTTCCGGGGGCTTCACTTTGGTCTTTAGTTTATCCAGCAGGCTGTTGGTCACTGCGCGCCGGGAGAAGGCATAGGTTGGGGAAGCGTGATCCTGCGCCTGTTCCGGTGCGGTAAACATGATATCGTCGCAGAAGCCGTATTCCTTTGCCTTGTTGGCGTTCATCCAGGTTTCCGCGTCCATCAGCTGCGACAGCTTGTTGCGCGGCAGGCTTGTTTTGATCTCATAGGCGTTGATGATGCTTTCCTTCACCTCGTCAAGCAGATGGATTGCCTTCTTCATCTCCTCGCTGTCGCCCATGGCGAATGTGAGCGGGTTATGAATCATCATCAGGCTGGTGGGCGACATGAGCACCCGGCTGCCAGCCATGGCGATTACTGAGGCGGCGGAGGCTGCGATGCCGTCCACCTTTACGGTGACATCGTCTGGGTAGTCCATGAGCATATTATAGATCTGCGAGGCTGCCACGCAGTCCCCGCCCGGGGAGTTGACCCAGACTGTGATCGGTCCGCTCCCGGCCATGAGTTCCTTTTTGAACACGGCCGGCGTCACCTCGTCCTCAAACCAGCTGTTCTCGGCGATGACGCCTTCCAGGTGAAGGGCGCGGCTTTCATCTGTATTGCGCACCCAGTTCCAGAACTTTTTCATCTATGTCCTCCTCTGTTTGTTTTAAGGCAATGGCTATCCTGATCATGTTGCCGTTGACCAGGTAGGCGTTCCCGCCTTCTGAATCCGATATGGGGTTCATGCTCTCCAGTTCCCGGATATCGTTTGCGCTCATCCAGCCGTTCTGCCGCGCGATGGCATAGCCTTCCATGCGCTCCTTGTATGCGCCGCGCAAGAGACCGTCCATATTGAAGCGCACATAGAAACGACCCTTCTCGCTTTCTGACAGCAGCGCGCGGTTCATACCCTGTTCCAGGCGCACCAGCCAGGGTCGGATTGTATGCATGCCAAAGGAGATGGACTGGTGCTCGATGTTGGAGAAGGTGGCATGTTCCAGGTCGCCCACCAGATGAGGCGGGACGCGAAAGATGCGGCAGATTTCAGAGACCTGGAACTTCCTTGTCTCCAGGAACTGCGCCTCGTTATTGGGCATGGAGATGCGCTCGAACTTGAGCCCTTCCTCGAGAATGGCCACCCTGCCTGAGTTCGCGTTGCCGCCGTACGCCGCGTTCCAGCTTTGCCGAAGTGCTGCCGGGTTCTTGACGGTGTTGGGATGGGTCAAAACGCCCGACGGTGTCGCGCCGTTTGAAAAGAAGCGGCTGCCGTATTCTTCCGCTGCCATGCCAAGGCCGATGGCATTTCGCTCCATGGCCACCGGGCTATAGCCCACGATCCCGTCAAACCCCATGCCGGGGATGTGCAAGATGTTCACCGGATGGATCTGGATTGTTTTGCCATCTGTGGTCGTGTAGGCGTAGGTCAGGTTGCCATTGGGGTCCCTGTCGACAGACATTCTGTCCGGCAGCAGCGGATACAGCGCCGTGATCTGCCCCCTGCCGTTCCTGACAATCTGGCAGTAGGCGTTTCCCCACAGGAGCAGATGGGAGAGCAGCGTTTCCCTGAACACAAAGGAGGTCATTTCGGGATTCGGCTCATCATGCAGCAGGCGATAGAGCGGATGTTTCGTCGCCTTATCGCTTCCAGTCTCTTTCACTTCAAACAGATGCAGGGGAAGGCTTGCGACGGTTTCCGCGATCACCCTGACGCAGGCATATACGGTCGATACCTGGATGGCAGTACGCGCGGTGACCGGCTTGCCGGCGACACTGGAGCCAAAGAAAAATGCCGGAGCGGCGCTCACGGCATTGCTGGGCTTGTCACGTGCCCGGAAGAGCGAAACAAGCGGATTCTTCAACTTTTCACTTCCCTTCTGTATTGGATAATGGCCGTTTCCCGTGTGATGGTTGACATTGGCCGGAGTGCTGGATACGATATAGGCATACGGGATGACAGGCATGTAATGAGGTTCAGGCATGGGGCGAGCGCTTGATTTGACCAGTCAGAGGTTTGGGCGGCTGGTAGCTGTTTCCAAGGAGGATGGCCGCTGGTTATGCCGCTGTGACTGCGGCGGCACAAGGCGTGTCCTAACCCGCCATCTGCGAGAGGGCGTCACAAACTCCTGTGGCTGCATCAATCTTGAAAACCTCCGCGCCAGACCTGACGTTTATTTGCTTGCCCTTAAAGCAAGATATGCTATGCGTCATCAAGGCACGATTATCAGCATGATAAAGAGCAGCAAACTGAGTGTTAACTCCACCACAGGCGTAAGGGGTGTAGCGCGTCACCGTACAGGCCGCTATCGGGCGTATTTAACCTTGCAGAAGCGGCAGATATTTCTGGGCGTTTACGACACATTGGAAGAAGCCAAGCAAGCGCGCAAGGAAGGCGAAGAGAAGTATTACGCCCCTGTGATTGCATCGTTCAATGAAGAGCATTCCTGAGGAAACTCAAGAATGCATTTCCAGAATGCATCTCCAGTTTATTCTGCTGCCTGATAAACTGATAATTCGTTTAGTACACATTCAAACACGAAAGCACCTCGTTTGAGGTGCTTTTGCTTAACGCTATTGGTAATTTTGTTATTTGCCCATTATTCGCTTCTCGAGCTCATCAAGAGGCAGTCTGAAGTCTGTCCCTAATCGATTCTTGAGATCGCTCATGCACAAGTCATGATCCTTCCTTGTAATCAGACTTGACTCAAGCAATTGATCGGTTATCCACAACAATCCGTGAACCTCTATCTTCTCAGCTTCAGCGGCACTCCTGAGCGCTTTGTCTCCGGTCAGCAAAATTATTCCCCTGATCTTAGATATCGTCATAGCAATAGCGTCATAAGTTGAGATTCTGCGATACTTTGAAGTGTATTTCTCCAAGAGGGCCAACTCAACTTCTGTCAAGTCAACAGCTGTTAAACCAGCACGGATGAGTTTCTCGCTTAAGTCAGCAGGCGATAATACTTCATCATCAATGGCCATTTTTGACATGATAAAGGAATATTTCAGCCGGAATGGCCAATCAATATGATGCAGTTTCTCAAAATCAACCCAGATACTTGTATCACTAGAGATTAATTGCATTGTCGAGGTTGAAGCCACAATTCTTCGCTATATTATCATAGCTTTCACGGAGCAGCTCCGCTCCTTTCTGAATTGAGATCTCTTCCTCATTGATTGCTCGATATACCAACTGTTCAAACAAGATCGGTTTCTCATTTTCTATGCGAGTTGGCTCGTGTTTCTTCCATCCTGCTTTTGATGCACCTATCATGAAAGTTTTGTACGAGGCATCGCTGATTACTCTGCAGATCTTGGCGCGAACAGCAAGCAGCTGCATCGATATGCCATACTCTTTTGCAACAAGGATCATATCTCGGGAAATTGACTGACGCTTCACGCCCAGCTCACGAATCACATCATCCTTGGGAAACAGAAACGCCCCGCCAATAGCCATTGCGCGTTTTTCAATTTGCTGTTGATCTTCATTTTCAGGCCACTGGAAGAACATATGCGCAAGCTCATGTGCAAGGGTCGAGCGTTGCCGCTCAGGGGTCATTCTTTCACTAAGGATTATATATGGACGGTATTCAACAGTGCCGCTCATACCATCAAAGCGATCGTCCTCAATATCCAGCTGATGAATTAAAATTCCGACGTTTTCCAAGAAGCCTATGAAATTGCATATTGGGCCTTCTTTAGCAAATCCAAGATGTACTCTCAAACGTACTGCGTTTTCGTTGTCATCATCCAGCAGTTCCAGGGCATTCATTTGGGGTGCCTGAACCAGTACCTTGTCTCCAAGCACTTCTATAACGTTGTAAAATCGGTCGAAGTGATCTTCAACTTCCGCACGAATATACTCCTGATTTGCTTTTGAGAAAGTACTTCTCTTGCGGAAATCACCATGAGTGAACTGCATCTGCGCATTTCTGGCGTGCAAGAACTCTACAGGTCTTACCTGCAATGCATTGGCAAGCCTTTCAATGATCGCCATGTTTGGCGTGCGATCACCTCTTTCGTAATGAGTAATCGCCATCGGACTTATGCCTACTTTTGCAGCAAGTTCCTTCTTGGAAATATCAGCCTTCAGTCTTTGGTACTTCAAATTCTTGCTAAACACATTCATCCTCTCCCATCTGTTTACATTATAGGTGTAATTCTAATAATAGTAAACACCTTTATTAGTGATGGAGCGAATTTTAAAAGAATCGTTACATCCCCTGACCCGTTTTCCTGTCATGGCAGCGCTTGCATAGTCCTTGCCAGTTATCCTCATTCCAGAACAAATGCTCATCCCCACGGTGCGGCACAATGTGATCAACGACGGTAGCAGGCGTGAGCCGATTTCTTTTCATGCACTCCATACACAGGGGGTGCTTCCTGAGGTAGAGGAGGCGCATGAACCGCCATTTTGCGCCGTATCCCCTTTGCGCGGAACCTTCCCTGGCAAATGAAGCTTGATGCTCTTTGCAGTAGACGCCTTCGGACAAATTGGGGCACCTTGGATGCCTACAAGGGCGCAGTGGCTTTCTTGGCATATTCCTCCTGCTAAATGATCAATAATCCACGGTCGCTGTCATACACGCTGCCTGTATCCGGATTCTTCATTGCCCTGTCCAGGGCCATTACCAGCGCCACAGCGCCATCCACCTTCTCAGTGGATTTTTGTTTGTCAATTTTCAGGTTTCCAGCAGGATCCATACGAACGTAAACATTGTCCATGTTCCAGCGCAGCACTGGATGCCCGCCGTGGTTGAGCTTGCGCTCCAGCACGATGCGCATGAGCTCCTTGGTGGGCGGGCTCATGTCGCGAAAGCCCTGGCCAAAGGGGACCATTGTGAATCCGGCGTCTTCAAGGGACTGCACCATCATGGTTGCGTTCCACCGGTCGTATGCGATCTCCCGGATGTTGTAGCGCTCGCCCAGGTCGCAGATGAACTTCTCAATGAAACCATAATGCACGACGTTACCTTCCGTGGTAAGGATGTAGCCCTGTTTCTCCCACTGGTCGTACATCACATGATCGCGTCGAACGCGCAGTTGAAGCGTTTCCTCCGGCAGCCAGAAAAAGGGGAGCACGATGTATGGCTCCTCTTCTTCAGCTGGTGGGAATACCAGCACAAAGGTGGTCAGGTCTCCCGTTGACGAGAGATCCAGACCCGCATAACACAACCGGCCCTCCAACTCAACCGGATTGACCACGCTGCTGCATTCATCCCAACGATCCATTGGCATCCAGCGGATCGATTGCTTAACCCATTGATTCAGGCGCAGTTGCCTGAACATGTTTTCATCAGCTGGCGTCTCCTTTGCATTGTGGAAAGCGTCCCGCACCTTATCAATGGAAATCGTGTGACCGATGGATGGGTTCGCCTTGTACCAATTCTGCTCGTCCGTCCAGTCGGCATCATCGGGCAAGCCGAAGATGACGGGGTAAAAGCGTGGGTCAGCTTTCCGGCCTTCCAGGATGTCCAGGGCCTTCTGATGCACTTCCCAACAGATGGAGTTACGGTCTGTGCCGGCAGTCGTCAGCAGAAACCAGAGAGGCTGCTTGCGAGCGTCGCCGGAACCCTGCGTCATGACATCATACAGCGCACGGGTAGGTTGGGTATGCAGCTCATCAAATATGCAGGCCGATACATTCAGGCCATGCTTGGTTGCCACCTCGCTGGACAGCACCTGATAGATGCTGCCGGTGGGTTGATATACCATGCGCTTCATTGAGGGGATAATCTTGATTCGCTTCAATAGCGCAGGTGACTGTTTCACCATATCGACAGCGACGTCAAACACAATGGCCGCTTGCTGGCGGTCGGAGGCGCAGGAGTAAACCTCGGCCTTCCATTCATCATCATTTGTCAGCATGTTCAGGGCGATAGCCGCACCCAGCTCAGACTTCCCTTGCTTCTTGGGTATTTCAATGTAAGCTGTTGTGTACTGCCGCATGGTGGGATCATCTTCCCTTACCGTGCCGAACACATCTCGGATGATCTTCTTTTGCCAAGGCAGGAGGTCGAAGGGCTTCCCATGGAACTCACCTTTGGTATGCTTCAGGCACTCGATGAAACTGGTGACCCGGTCGGCTTTCTGTTCGTCATAAGCCACCATTCCATCCGCCCTTCAGCAGCTTTTCCATGGGATCGTCTGAAAAAACATCGTCCTTGCCGCCGCCCGCGGCGATGATGCGGGCGCGAGTGGCGGGCGTTAGGCCAAACTCCGAGCAGAGTGATTGCATAATTTTCAGGTTCTGCTGGGCAATGCTGACCTGGGGAACCTGCTGCACATAACCGCTTGGCGTCTTGAAGATGGAACCGTGCTGGGTGATGAAAGTTTCGGCTTCCTTCCACCGGGCATAAGCTTGGCAGTACCCCTCAAAGGCTGTCAGGTCAACCAGCGTCAGCACACCCAGGGCTTCAAGGGAAGGTGCCAGCCGCTTCCATTCCTTCTTGGCCTCGGGTAGAAGCCAGGCCGGGCACTTAATGTTTCCCTTGGGGGGAACCGGCTCGTTTTCGTTGAGCGGACGTTTGCCCGGGTTGCCTTCCAGGATTTTCATCGCTGTAGGTTTGGGTTTTCTGCCGCGGGTCGCCAACTGGCACACCTCCTTTCCTTATCATTTTCAACACCCTAGTCCCTGGCAGTCGCTTCCTCAAAGTTCATCTCAAAGCCATTACGCAGCACATGAATATCAGCAGTGGTTCCTATCAGATCTACATATCGCTGAACAATCACCGTGGCATACTTTGGGTCCAGCTCCATCATCCGGCAGATGCGATCCGTTTGCTCACAGGCGATGAGCGTTGAGCCGGAACCACCGAACAGGTCAAGAACAATCCCGTTGGGGGCTGAGCTGTTCTTGATGGGATAGGCCAGCAGCGGGATGGGCTTCATGGTCGGGTGCTGCGCGCTGTGCTTGGGTTTGTCGAAGTTCCAGATGGTCGTCTGCTTCCGGTCCGCAAACCACCTGTGCTTGCCGTTGGGAAGCCAGCCAAAGAGCACAGGCTCGTGCTGCCACTGGTAAGGGGATCGCCCCAGCACCAGGGAGTTCTTCGCCCAGATGCATACACCGGAGATGTGAAAGCCGGCCTCCCTGAACGCGCGCCTGAAGTTCAGTCCCTCGGTATCAGCATGGAAGATGTAAGCCGAGCCGCCCTCCGCCATGTGTGCCGCCATGTTCTGAAAGGCTGCCAGCAGAAATTTATAGAACTTGCCATCAGCCATGCTGTCGTTCTGGATGGTTTTCCCATCGGCACTCTCGTATGAGACGTTATAAGGGGGATCGGTCACGACTAGGTTGGCTTTATGACTATCCATGAGCAGTGCAACTTCCGCCGCGTTTGTGGAGTCGCCGCATACCATCCGATGCCTACCCAAGGTCCACATGTCACCAGGCTGAACAAAGGGGGTTACTGCATCAGGATCGATGTCGCACTCATCATCCTTGACGTCTTTATCGTGGACTTTTGAAAAGAGCTCATCAATAGATGCAGCATCAAAACCGGTGAAACCAATATCGAAGTCAGCGGCTTGTATCATTGTGATAAGGTCAGCCAGCACATCGTCATCCCATTCGGACAGTTCAGCAAGGCGGTTGTCAGCAATGACGAGCGCAGCAGCTCGTACGGTGTCGCCATCAAAAACACGAGCCGGGATTTCTTCAAGGCCCATTTCGCTGGCGGCCTTGTAGCGTGCATGCCCCGCAAGGATCGTCTTGTCCGGGGTGATGAGGATTGGATTGGTAAAGCCAAACTCAGAAATATTGGATTTCAATCCATTAATCAGGGCTAGGGGGTGCTTACGCGGATTCTTTTCATAAGGCTTGAGTTCTTCAAGGCGAACAAAGATCAATGGGCTATTCTGCATTTTATCGACAGCCAAAGCATTGTTAGCGCGCGAATTTTGCATTCGTTTCTCCTTCAGAATGTGATTTGTACTTTATTGAGTCAGCAATAATTTTCCTGATACTGGGATATTCCGAGATACCGGCGGTAATGATTTCAAGACTGAATTCCACAGCCATTTCAAGGTCTTCGAAAAGTCGAATCAGGTGAATGGTCATCGTCTCGATACGTTTGTGGCATCCGGCGCATAAGACACATAGGTTGGATTCATCATGGGTTCCACCCATACGTGTCGGCTTGATATGGTGCATATGAAGAAATCCTGTCTTCCCACAGTAAGTGCACTTGTTATCTCGGATGTGCCTTTGGCTCAGTAAATACCAATCGCGGTTGTAGATTTTTCCTGGTACGCGTGATTGTTGAGCATTATTATAGAGAAGATTTATCAACTTCTGCCTTTTTCCTTCAGAATACTCATTCCAGTGCTTGATCGTCGCATCGCCGATTTTGCGTTTCGTTGAAGACGAATGATAATCATTCCCAAGCAAACGTTTTCTGCGTTTCAGCCCCTCACTCACCTTTTTTCGGAACTCTGGATCTTTGTTCTTTGCGATAATATCCTCCCTGGTTTTCTGCCACTCATGTTGGCAGGGGAGAGAGCAGAAGAAATGTGAAGGTACCTTACCTTGTGCATAAGATCTCTTGTGAGGAGTACCACACGTTTCACAATCAAATCTTACAACCATCGAAACCTCCTCATTATTCACTGGAATTACTTGAAAAACCGCTCAATAGGGCGGTTTCTGCGTTTTGGGCTGCATACCCCCACCCCCTCAATTTCGCGAAAATTCACGCTAGAGGGAGGCGCGGTCTCAAAAAATAGGTTCCCAGAGATCAGATCCCCCCTCCCCCCAGGCAATCTGGCTGGCGGGGCGAGCCGGCCGGGTCGGGCGGGTGAGGTGCCGGGCACCGGTGGCTGGCTCGTTTTGCCGGCCGGGATGCCGCGCCTTGTGGTTTCGCCGGCCGGGGTGTGCCGCGCCCGGGGTCCGCCGCCGAGGGGGGGGGTGCCGGGCCCGGAGGTCCGCCGCCGGGGTCGCCCGCGCCGGGGTCCACCGCCGAGGGGGGGGTGCCGGTCGGTGCCCGCGCCGGGGGTCTGTGCGCCCGGAGGTTTTGCCGGCCGGGTTTCGCGCCGGAGCCCGCCCGGTTTTTCAGCCGGGATTGGCGGCGCGGCCGGGGCGCTCGCCCGGGTCCTACGCGCGTGTTATAGGAAGCCCTTTTTCGGGCCCCGACTTGTGACGAAAAAGACGCAAAAAGATAAGAAAAACATAAGGGAAAGATAAGGGTTTCGTTGTTGATAACCCCGCCGCGCGGAGTGATTTATGGTTGCGCCGGGCACACCCCGGGGCCGCGGGCGGGAAAAGCCGCCGGGCGAAAGGACCACCATGAAAACTACCGCCGCCGAAAAAGCCGCCGCCGCGTTTTGTGCCGCCGCCGCTGCCTTGACCACCGAGGTCCGCGCCGCCGGGGTCGCCGCCCGCAAGGCCGCCCGCCACGCTGCCGAGGTCCCCTTCCGGGAGACCAAGGCTGAGGCCGCCCGCGCCGCCCAGGCCGCCCGCGAGGTCGCCGCCCGCGCCGAGGCGCTCCTGGACGAGTACACCCCAAACCCCGACGGCGCCGGCCCGACCTGGGAGGCCGTCATCGGCGCACACATGGCCCTGGACACCGCCACCCGGGTCGCCCTCCAGGCCGCCGACCAGGCCGCCAAACTCGCCTGAGGAGTGCCGGGCAGCACCCGGCCGAAACCGCCCGCCTGGGCGGTCGCGAGAAGCCTGAAAGGAGGCCCACCCCATGAAAACCCAGACCTTTGGCATCGAGATCGAAATGAACCGCATCACCCGCGCCGCCGCCGCCCAGGTCCTGGCAGACCACTTCGGCACCCGGGTCCAGCACACCGGCGGGACCTACGACACCCGGCTGGTGCCGGACGCCCAGGGCCGCGACTGGAAAATCGTCTCGGACAACAGCATCGAAGGCCCGCAGGAGGAGCGCA
>CAZPBJ010000040.1:0-25536 GCA_964584685.1 uncultured Christensenella sp.
GTTTTGCAAGGAAAGAGAGTTTGGGCTGCCGACGGGTAAGGCTGAATAGTAACAACTGCCGCTGAAAACCGCTGAAAACCCGCTCTCAAGGGCTTGCACCGCTCCTGCCGTGATGTTATACTACCCCAGATAACGCACGCGGGCGGACCGGCTGCTTGTGCCGAAAGGCGGTCAGCTCAGGGATGAAACCCGCGGAGGGAAAAACAAGGAGGATCTGTCAATGGCTGTCATCTCCATGAAACATCTGCTGGAAGCAGGCGTACACTTTGGCCATCAAACACGCCGCTGGAACCCCAAAATGGCCCCCTACATCTTCACCGAACGCAACGGCATCTACATCATCGACCTGCAAAAGACCGTGCGCAAGATGGATGAGGCGTACATGTTCGTGCGCAACCTGGCCATGGAGGGCAAGAACATTCTCTTCGTGGGCACCAAGAAGCAGGCGCAGGAGAGCATTGAGCAGGAGGCCAAACGCTGCAATATGTTCTACGTCAACAACCGCTGGCTGGGCGGCATGCTGACCAACTTCCGCACCATCCGCACCCGCGTGGACCGTCTCAATGATATCGACAAGATGGAAACCAACGGCCAGTTTGACCTCCTGCCCAAAAAGGAAGTCATCAAGCTTCAGCACGAGCGCGAAAAGCTGCAGGCAAACCTCGGCGGCATCCGCACCATGAAAGGCCTGCCCGGCGCGCTGTTTGTGGTTGACCCCAAAAAAGAACACATTGCCATTATGGAAGCCCGTGCGCTGCATATCCCCATTGTGGCGATCGTGGATACCAACTGCGATCCCGATGAGGTTGATTACGTAATCCCCGGCAACGACGACGCCATCCGCGCAGTCAAGCTGATCGCGGGCAAATTGGCCGACGCCGTTTTGGAAGGCAAGCAGGGCGTGCAGTCTGAAGACGCTTCTGACGCCGGCAAGGATGACGAAGAGGCCGCGCAGGCCTGACCACACCTTTTATAAGCATTAGGAGGAGTATTTATGGAAGTCACTACCGCAATGGTCAAGGAGCTGCGCGAGCGCACCCAGGCCGGCATGATGGATTGCAAGAAGGCGCTCGTCGCCGTTGACGGCGACCTTGAGAAGGCCATAGAATATTTGCGTGAAAAGGGCTTGTCCCAGGCTGCCAAGAAGGCTGGCCGCATTGCCTCTGAAGGCATGGTAGACAGTTACATCCATATGGGCGGCAAGATCGGCGTACTGGTTGAGGTCAACTGCGAAACCGACTTTGTGGCCAAGACGGATACCTTCAAGCAGCTGGTGCATGATATTGCCCTGCAGATCGCCGCCGCAAACCCGCTTTTCATCTCAAAGGAAGAAGTGCCCCAGGACAACCTGGAAAAAGAGCGCGAGATTTTGCGCGCCCAGGCGCTCAATGAGGGAAAGCCCGAAAAGATCGTAGACCGCATGGTGGAAGGGCGCATCGAAAAGTACTACAAGGAGGTCTGCCTCCTGGAGCAGGCATTCGTCAAGAACCCTGATATCAATGTGCAGGCTATTATCAACGAAGCCACCATGGCCAGCGGCGAAAAGATCGCCGTGCGCCGTTTCAGCCGTTATGAGCTGGGCGAAGGCATCCAGAAGAAAGTCGCAGACCTGGCCAGTGAAGTAGAAGAGCTGACCAGGAAGGCCTAATCGGCCGCCTTGGCATAATGTCTACACAAGGGGCCGCAAGATCAGCTTACGGCCCCTTGTGCTTTGCGCAGGAGAGAGGTATATAATGGGCACACCTTACAAGCGGATCCTCCTCAAACTTTCGGGCGAAGCCCTTGGCCGGGACGGCTGGCTGTTTGACCATGCCATGATCGACAAGGTTGCGGGCGTATTGTCGCAAGTGGCCTCAAGCGGCATCCAGTTGGGCGTTGTGATCGGGGGCGGCAATCTTTGGCGCGGCCGCCAGGGCAGGGGCATGGATGCCGTCACGGCTGACCAGATGGGTATGTTGGGCACTATTCTTAACTGCCTGTACATGAAGGACGCGCTGACCAGGCAGGGACAAAGCGCCCGGCTGTTAAGCGCCATTGACATGCCCCGCATCGCGGAATCCTACCGCAGCGACCTGGCTGTCGCGTATATGTCGCAAGGTCATGTCGTTCTTTTTGGCGGCGGTTTGGGCAATCCCTTCTTTACGACCGATTCGGCAGTCGCCCTGCGCGCCTGCGAAGTGGGGGCGGATGCCATTCTGCTGGCCAAAAATATCGATGGCGTCTACACGGACGATCCGCGAAGCAATCCGGAAGCGCAGCTGATCAGTGACATTACCTATGATGAAGCCATCAAACGTCAGCTTGGCGTGATGGACCTGGCCGCGCTTTTATTGTGCAGGGATCACGGGGTGCCCTTCATCCGCGTATTTGGCTTGTCTGAACCCGGGAATATATTCAAGGTTCTGGCGGGGGACCCCATGGGAACCCTGCTGCATCCCTGAGGATAACCGGGATGAAATACCTTCGCCGACTTATATGGTACCTGGCTACGCGCCTGCTGGCGCTGGCATGTGTGCTGGGTTTGATGACAGTGGCTTTCTACTTTTCGATGAACGCGGCCAACATTTATGTCATCCTGAAGGACGGCATGGCGCAGCGCGCCCAGACAGTCATGATGGAGGAAGACAAGGCGCAGCTGGAAAAGTATTTTGCCAAGACATACATTGACCGCGATAACGTGCTCACCAGCATCAAATCCGGGACCAACCCCTATGCCCGTTACAGTGTGAAAGGCTTTGATCATCGGCTGTCCATGGACTGGATGTGGTGCTGGCCCTGGGATGACACCGCTCGGGCGACGATCACCGAACACATTCCCGCCATAGACGGCAAGATCATCTCAGCTTACAAAGAGGTCACGCCCCAGGAACAGTGGCCTGTGCCGCGCTGGGAAAGCGCCAGGTACAATGTAGTCCTGACGCGTGAAAACGGCCAGTGGCATATTAAAAATATGAGCTATGCCGGCGCGGCGGCGCAAACGCCTTGAATCATTTCTTGATTACCCATCCGGTTTTGCATGGCTGAGGTCAAGGGAAGGCCTCTGCTGTATCTGGCGCCCATGGCAGGCATCAGCGACTGGCCTTATCGCCTGCTGTGCGATGAGCTGGGCGCGGATATCAGCTGCACTGAAATGATCAGCGCCCAGGGCTATCTGACAGCGCCAAAGGACAGCTATGCCTATGTGCATCTGATGCAGCCAAGCCCCAATGAAGGGCCGCTGGTGGCTCAGGTGTTTGGCCATGACCCTGCTTACATCCATGCGGCGGTGCAGCGCGTCACCAATACCGGATACTATGTTGGCATTGATATCAACATGGGATGTCCCGCCCCCAAGGTATGTACCTCCGGTTCCGGAGCAGCCCTGATGAAGGCGCCGGATATCGCAAGGGCAGTGGTCAGGGCAGCCCGCCTTGGCACTGCGCTGCCGCTTAGCGTCAAGATGCGGCTGGGCTGGGATGAAAACAGCGTCAATGCCGTCCCATTTGCGCTGATGCTGCAGGATGAGGGCGTTGACCTGATCACAGTGCACGGCAGGACACGCAGCCAGCAATACGCTGGCAAGGCGGATTGGCAGGGAATCGCCCGGGTCAAGCAGGCGCTCACCATACCGGTCATCGCCAACGGGGATGTTTTTTCCGCGCAGGACGCGCTGGAGATCCTGAGCGTGACCGCTTGTGACGGCGTAGCGATAGGGAGGGGTGCTTTGGGCAACCCTTGGCTGTTCAGTCAGATCAAGCAGGCTTTTCTGGGCCAATCGCCTGAAAAACCCACCCGGGAAACGGTTCTGGCCTTGGCTTTGCGCCACGCCCGGCTGATGGCGGACTGGAAGGGCGAGCACTGCGCGGTGGTCGAGATGCGCAAGCACTTTGCATGGTATCTCAAGGGAATGCATGGCGCGGCGGCACTCAGAAGGGAACTCAACGTTATGGAATCGCTTGAACAGGTAAAACAGGCCCTGGCTTCTTTTATGCTGGCCCCTGCTGCCGATTGACAAAGCCCATGGGGGCAATTAATATTCTCTCATTAACGTGTCTGTGCTGACACCACGGGCACGACAGAAAGCGGGTCTGGTTATGGATTACAGGATCAACGTCGCGGGATTGCAGCGCGATCTGCCCATCTGCAGGGTCAATGATGAACTGTCAATCGCGGCTTTTGTTATCTTTGGCGATGTGGAACTGACTGTCGCAAGCGCGCGCGACCTGCTCAAGATCGCGCCGGAACATGATGTCCTCATTACCGCGGAGTCAAAGGGCATTCCGCTGGTCTATGAGATGGCGCGCCAGCATGGCGTCAACAAATACCTCATTGCCCGCAAAGCTCCCAAGCTCTATATGAAGAATGTCTTTTCCATTGAGGTCACCTCCATTACCACTGTCAACCGCCAAATGTTGTTTATCGATCAAAACGACGCGGACTATATGCGCGGCAAGCGCGTGCTGATTGTTGACGACGTCATCTCAACAGGCGAATCCCTCAAAGCGGTTGAAAAGCTGGTATCCTACGCCGGCGGACAGGTGGTAGGCAAGATGGCCATCCTGGCAGAAGGTTCAGCCAAAGACCGGGACGATATCCTGTATCTTGAGCATTTGCCGCTGTTCAACCCTGACGGCACAGAAAAGTAAGGGGGTTAATTTGAACGATACCATCGTCATCCTGGACTTTGGCGGCCAATACACCCAGTTGATCGCGCGCCGTGTGCGCCAGGCAAAGGTGCTCTCGCAGGTGCTGCCATTTGAAACGAGCGCTGAGGATATCCTTGCGCTGAAACCTTGCGGCGTCATCCTCTCAGGGGGTCCTGCCTCTGTACTGGAGGAAGGCGCGCCGCGCTGTGATCCGCGGGTGTTTGCGCTGGGTATTCCGGTGCTGGGGATCTGTTATGGCATGCAGCTGATGGGCGTGATGCTTGGCGGAATCGTTGCCCCCGCGGTCAAGCGGGAGTACGGACTGCAGGACGTGCAGCTGGATAATGGCTTCATCCTGTTCTATGGGCTTGAGGCCCGGCAGGGCTGCTGGATGAGCCATACCTATCAAGTGGAGGGACTTCCGGAGGGATTCAGCGCCAAAGCTTCCACGGATACCTGCCGCAACGCGGCAATGGCGGATGAAGCGCGCAGGCTGTACGGCCTGCAGTTCCACCCTGAGGTGACCCACACCCGGCAGGGCATGGCGATGCTGCGCGCATTCCTTTACGACATCTGCGGCTGCAGCGGCGATTGGGAGATGGCGGACTTTGCCAAGCGCGCGGTAGAGGATATCCAAGCAGCAGTCGCAGGCGGCACTGTCCTGCTGGGACTTTCGGGCGGTGTGGATTCCTCAGTCGTTGCCGCGCTGCTCTACAGGGCCATCGGCGACAGGCTGCACTGCGTTTTTGTGGATCACGGTTTTATGCGCAAGGATGAACCTGAGATGGTTAAGGCAGTCTTTGGCCGAACATTCCCCGTCAGCCTGACCGCTGTTGACGCGTCCCGGCGCTTCATGGAGAAACTCAGGGGCGTTGACGATCCGGAAAGCAAGCGCAAGATCATAGGCGCTGAGTTTATTGCCGTTTTTCGTGAGGAAGCCGCGAAGATCGGCCCCCTGGATCACTTTGCCCAGGGCACTATTTACCCCGATGTCATAGAATCCGGCGCTGTTGTGGGTTCCACTGTGATCAAGAGCCACCACAACGTAGGGGGTCTTCCCAGGGAACTTGGGTTCACCAGCCTCATTGAACCTTTGCGCATGTTGTTCAAGGATGAGGTGCGCGAGTTGGGCCTGGTGCTGGGATTGCCGCGGGAAATGGTCATGCGCCAGCCTTTCCCGGGACCTGGCCTTGCCATCCGTGTGATGGGGGATCTGTCGGATGAAAAGATGCGGCTTGTGCGAGACAGTGACGCCATCTTGCGCGAAGAGATTATGCTTGCAGGCCTGGAAAACGACATCAATCAATATTTCACCGTACTGACGGGCGTTCACTCGGTGGGCGTGATGGGCGATGAGCGCAGTTACGACCATGCCGTTGCCATCCGCGCGGTCACCACCGACGACTTCATGACGGCTGACTGGGCACGCATTCCCCATGAGGTGCTGGCCAAGGTCAGCCGCAGATTCGTCAATGAGGTGCCGGGCATCAACCGGGTGCTGTATGACATCACCACCAAACCGCCGGCCAGCATTGAGTGGGAATGATACAATTCAGCAATGAACAGGCCCGCCGGTTTCTGCTGCATCGGCAGGGCCTTTTAGGCGAACGCCGTTTTGAGGGCAAGGCGGGTATTCTGGACTTCATCCGTCAAGCCGGCAGTATTCAGTTTGACCCAATCGACGTCTGCGGAAGGAACCCGGACCTCGTCCTTCAGTCACGCGTCAAAGGATATCAAAAACAGATGCTGGAGAAGCTGCTCTATGAGGAGCGTGTCCTGACAGATTACTTTGACAAGGAACTGTGCATCTTCCCTGTGGAGGATTGGCCTTGTTTTGAGCGTACCCGCCAATATCACCGGCAGTATGTACGCAGCCATGAGGAGATAAAGGACGCCCTTGACGCGGTGCTTCTTGCTGTTGAGGAGCGCGGGCCGCTTTCCTCAAAGGATCTGGAGATGCATGATAAGGTGCACTGGTATTGGGGTCCCAGCCGCCTCTCCCGCGCGGCCCTTGAGCATCTCTATTTCCAGGGCGACCTGGCGATTCATCACAAACGGGGTACTGCCAAGCACTATGATTTGACACGGCGCTGCCTGCCGCCAGAAATACTGGCTCAGCCTGACCCGCACGAACAGCTGATCGACCATCAGAAGTGGCTGGTCATGCGCCGCATCGGTGCGGTTGGATTATTGTGGAACCGTGCATCCCCGGCTTGGCTGGGTTTGGGTGACTTTAAGGCCGAACGCAGAAAACAAGTTTTTGCGCAGCTGCTGGAAGAGAACAAAATTGTTCCCGTGCAGGTAACAGGGCTGCGGGATACGCTGTATTGCCTGAGCACGGATAGGGAACTGGCGGAGTTCATCCTTCAGGATCCGTCATTGGAGGCCCGCTGCGAGCTGATTGCCCCGCTTGACAACCTCATCTGGGACCGTGCGCTGCTGCAGGCCCTTTTCGCCTTTAACTATTCATGGGAGATCTACGCCCCTGCCGCCAAACGGAAGTATGGGTATTATGTACTGCCCCTGCTGTGTGGTGATCGCTTCGCCGCCAGGGTGGAATGCGTCTTTGACAAGAAAGTGCGGAAACTGCAGCTCAAGAACATCTGGTTTGAAGAAGGCGCCGGGCAGGACAACACGCTGCAGGCGTCCGTTGATGCCTGCCTCGCGCGTTTTGAGGCCTTTCATCAGGCTGACGCTTTACAGAGCCTGTAGACCATGCATGATCTTCTGCACCGTGTTGAGGTTGCGGGAGGTGAGGAAGGCCTGGTACTTTTTGTTCCCCAGCGCGGTGCTGCCAAAGCCTTTCAGGGTATCACCCTTTTTGACGATCCAGTGCAGGTCTTCTAATAAAGCAAAGAGCCTCTCTCCCTCGCCCAGGGGATAGCCTGAGTAAAGCGCAATCAATTCATCCGCAACCGGCGCATCGCTGAACAGGATATAGTGGTGAAAGCCTTCCGGTGCGTCAGGTGTTTGCTCCAACAGACGCTCAATCTGTACCCGGCTGCGCACCACGCAGTGCATGTGTCTATGCATAAACTCGCTCAAGCTTTCCGTGACACGCCGCTTGACTGTATCCGCGCTGTCTTCGGTTTTGACCAGCAGGTTACCGGAAGCCAGAACAGTCTTCGCTCCCGCGTAGCCCAGGTTCTCAGCCAGATTGCGCAAATCAGACATTGCCAGCTTGACGCCGCCGATATTGACACCTCTGAGCATCACTGCGTACATGTTCATCCAAACACCTCATTTCATGAGGAGATTCTACCCCATCACGGCAGCCCGGCACGCATTTTCAGCTTGACAATGCTGTCGGCAAACCTGTATACTCTCACCGTAACCCCGTAGGGGCATGGTGTAATGGTAACACGTGGGTCTCCAAAACCTTTGTTGAGGGTTCGAGTCCTTCTGCCCCTGCCAGATTCCATCCGCGCAAGCGGGTGGTTTTTTTATATGCGTATAAGAGGGCAGTCCGGACCTTACTTCTCAGACTTTGCCTCAAGGGCAAGGGTATCAGCGAAGGCCAGTTTTTCCGATCGGTACGCATCTGACTTGGCCAGAGACAAGTTTATACGTGCGTTAAGCAAACTGCCCTTGGCGGCGGCACGGGCCAGCAGGTCTGCCACCTGAGCGTCCGGCAGCGCGCTTGTGGGACAACCGGACAGGGCAGCGTCCAGGATTGGCAGCAGGGACAGGGCCTTGGTGGCGATTTCCAGCGGCACTTCGATGGCTTGCCTGAGAGCGGCTTCCACTGCCTGATCCCGTCCTTCGCCGCCGGGCAGGCGCCGCGCCGCGATATAGGCTGCATAGCTTTGGCTGTCACGCTGCATATCGTCAAGCAGCGTCACACGCAAAGCCTGTGCCTGCTCGACCCTGGCGCGGGCATCAAGGCTTAGCCCCGCCTTGCCCAAGCCGGCGACCATGGCTGTCAGGGATGCCGCGAAGGCTGCTGTCAGGGCACAGACGCTTCCGCCTCCCGGGGAAGGCAGCGGCTGTGATATATAGGATGACAAGGCCTCTGCACTGTATTCTTTCAAGTCCATCTTCTCACTCCGTCATGCGGTGCTCCAGCACCTTGTCCATCGAGAAATCCTCAATTTGCAGATAGTAGGCAGCGCTTTGCGCCAACGCCTCCATGGGGCTCAGGCCAACCAGTTCGCTGCCGAGTATGCCGACGCCATAGCGCTTCGCTTCCAATTTGACCATCTCAAAGGCCTGATACAGCGCTGTGTGCGTATAGTCAGTCATGTTCATCGATACCTGGGCCAGGTTTCTGTGCGCCAGATATATGCCCAGCGCCTTGACGAAGCGCAGGCCGCCGCCTGAATGGCGCACTTTTGCCGCGATGGCGGAGGCGACGGTGACATCCGCCGTGCTTAAGTTGACATTGAATGCGATCAGCGGCAGCCGTGCGCCGATGGCCGTAACGCCGCCTGTCGGATGGATGGTGCGCGGACCAAAATCCGGCTGCCAGTCAGGGCTCAGCATCTTCCCTGCCATGCCCTCAAATTCGCCGCGACGGATGTCGGCCAGGTTGGTCCGCAGGGGAGAGCTTGCCGAATGCTCATACAGGAAGAATGGCTGTCCGAAGCGCTCTGCGCAGGTTTCAGCCACTTCCTTTGCGATCTCGTCAGCCAGGGCAAGCGTACAGTTCCTGATAGGAATAAAGGGCACAACATCCACGCAGCCCATGCGCGGGTGCTGTCCTTTGTGTTTTGTAAGGTCGATCAGCTGGACAGCCAGGCCGATGCTTTGTATCACCGCATCCCGCAGTGCCTCCGGCTCACCCACTGCTGTGACCACCGACCGGTTATGGTCGGGATCGCTGCTGTAATCAAGCAGTTTGACGCCCTGCCTGCCCCGGAACGGGGAGACAATTTTCTCCACAATGTCCGGATCGCGGCCCTCCGAGTAGTTTGGTACACATTCAAGGATCCTGTCCACCTTCATCACCTCACGCCCAATATACTATGCTATCCAAGCCGCCGGCACAAGCGGAATTTGCATCGCGGCGCATTGACAGTGAACATAGGCTGTGGTTTAATAATACCTGTTTGGAAGTTTAGCATTTCTAAACCCCGGGGCGGGGAGGTGCGGAGCATCCAAATTGGAGGGTCTGATGGATATTGGCGCAAATCTGCGGCGGCTGCGGTTGTCGCTCAACCTGACACAGGAGGAACTGGCCGATCGCGCGGAGCTGAGCAAAGGCTTCATCTCCCAGGTCGAGCACAACCTTACCTCGCCATCCATCGCCACACTGATGGATTTGCTGGAATGTCTGGGCAGCAGCCTGAAGTCCTTTTTTTCAGAGACGGCGGATGAGAAGATCGTTTTTTCACAGGACGATTTGTTTCAAAAAAGCGATGAGGAAGACCTGAAGGGCGTCATCACCTGGCTTGTGCCCAACGCGCAGAAGAACCGGATGGAGCCCATCCTGGTCACGCTGCGCCAGGGCGGCCAAACGCAGCTGATACCTCCCCACGAGGGGGAAGAAGTGGGTTATGTGCTCAGCGGCGTCATTACCCTGGTCACAGGCGGCAAGCGCCTCAGGGTTCAGACAGGCGAGAGTTTCTGCCTGCATCCCGGGGAGCCCCACTATATCATCAACACGTTCAAGCGTGCGGCGCGCTTTATCTGGGTCTCGACACCGCCGTCATTTTGATGCTGGAGGCAGCCATGCAGGAGCAACCCCGACTGATCAACCTGGAGCATATCAGCAAGGAATACGACAGTGTAGAAGTCCTCAGGGACATCAACCTCTATGTGCGCAAGAATGAGTTTTTGACGCTGCTGGGCCCTTCGGGCTGTGGCAAGACCACCACGCTGCGCATTATCGGCGGTTTTGAGAAGCCAACTTCGGGCAAGGTCATCTTTGACAACCTGGACATCACTGATCTGCCGCCATACAAACGACGGGTCAATACCGTATTTCAAAAATACGCTCTCTTTCCGCATTTGAATGTCTTTGAGAATATCGCCTTTGGCCTGCGGGTCGCCAAGCGACCCCAGGACGAAGTCGCCAAGCGCGTCAATGATATGCTGGAGCTTGTGAATCTTCGGGAATACGGCAAGCGAAGCGTGGATTCGCTTTCCGGCGGACAGCAGCAGCGAGTGGCGATTGCCCGTGCCTTGATCAACGAGCCCGAGGTGCTGCTGCTGGATGAGCCGCTTGGCGCACTTGACCTTAAGCTGCGCAAGGAAATGCAGCTTGAGCTCAAGCGGATGCAGCAGCATCTGGGCATCACCTTCATCTTCGTCACCCATGACCAGGAAGAGGCGCTGACGATGTCGGACACAATCGTGGTGATGAAGGACGGCTGTATCCAGCAGATAGGCACGCCAAAGCATATCTATGACGAGCCCAAATCCGCTTTTGTAGCCAATTTTATAGGTGAGAGCAACATCATCCCAGGCCGCATGACCCGCGATGAACTGGTGAACTTCTGCGGCGCCAACTTCACCTGCGTGGACTTCGGCTTTGCCAAAAACGCGCCGGTGGATGTGCTCATCCGGCCGGAGGACATTGTCATCGTAGGTGAAGATGTGGGTCAGCTCACAGGCATTGTCAGATCTGTGCTGTTCAAAGGCGTGCACTATGAAATGATCATCGAAGCCGGCGGTTTCATGTGGAAGGTGCACTCCACCACCATGCAGCCGGAGGATTCTCCGGTGGGCCTGTCGGTAGTCCCCTTCAATATCCATATCATGCAGCCGATGGAGGAGGACGCCGCCACATGAGCAATCTAGCCATCCCGGTCTGGGGATACTGGCTGATGGGCCTGTGCCTTGCGGGCTTTGTGGGGATGGTGCTGCACAGCCTCAAGAAGTACCGCGGCGTTCACCGCTCGCTGTATGCCTGGCCCTACGGGCTGTGGATGGTCATCTTTACGGTGGTACCGCTGCTGCTGATAGGCTATTACGCTTTTACGGACAAGTCCGGTGCTTTCACGCTTGAGAATTTTGCCAATTTCTGGGATTCAAACCGCGGCATGAAGCGCGAGCTGATTGCCCAGGGCTTTGACCCGGCCGCGCTGGGGATGGACGCCAGAGGCATGGTGAATGTGAGCACCCTGATCTATTCGCTTTGGATGGCCTTGATATGCACGCTTGTATCGCTGGTCCTGGGCTATCCCACGGCGCTTATCATGGCCGACCGCTCGTTCAAGATGGGGGCCGCCATCGTGGTGCTGTTTGTCATTCCCATGTGGATGAACTTTCTGTTGCGTACGGTGGCATGGATGAGCCTGCTGGAGGACAGCGGCCTGATCAACAGCCTGCTTAAAGCGCTTGGCTTTGGCAAAGTGCAGCTGATGTACAACTCCCGGGCTGTGCTGCTGGGCATGATCTACAACTTTCTGCCGTTCATGGTCTTTCCCATCTACAACGCGCTCAACAAGCAGGATCAGCGCTGGTCGGAAGCCGCGATGGATTTGGGCGCAAACAAATGGACCACTTTTTGGAAAGTGACATTCCCAATCAGCATGCCAGGCGTCATTTCCGGCATTACGATGGTTTTCATGCCCTCCGTAACAACTTTCTTCATCCCAAGGGTGCTGGGCGGGGGCAATACGGAGATGTTCGGCGACCTGATCGAGCGCACTTTCCTCTCCGCGGATGACTGGAACGTAGGCAGCGCGCTGAGTTTGATCATGATGGTGCTGATACTCTTCAGCCTGAGCTTGCTCAGGCGCGTGGACCCTGAAGGCGAAGGGGGGAGCATGATCTGATGAAGGCGCTCAAACGCGGTTACCTGGGTCTCATCCTCTTGTTTCTCTACGTGCCCATCGCTGTGCTTATCATCCAAAGTTTCAACGCGGGTGTCAGCCGGGCTAAGTGGGAGGGCTTTAGCTTCAGGTGGTATCAGGAGCTTTTCAAAAGCCCCGCCATTATGCAGGCGCTGTATGTCACGGTAACCATCGCCCTGCTTGCGGCAGCGGCATCCACCATCATCGGCACAGCCGCAGCGGTGGGTATCAATGCCATGGGCAGGCGCCCGCAAAGCACCATGATGATGCTGACCAATATCCCCATGACCATGCCCGACATCGTAACGGGCATCTCACTGATGCTGCTTTTTATCTTCAGCAGGGTGGAACGCGGCTACTTCACCATGCTGCTGGCGCACATCACCTTTGATACCCCCTATGTTGTTCTGTCGGTGCTGCCCAAGCTGAGGCAGATGAACAGGCACAGTTATGAAGCAGCGCTTGATTTGGGCGCCACCCCTGGCTATGCCATGCGCAGGGTGATCCTGCCCGCCATCCGCCCGGGCATCATCACGGGCGCGCTGCTTGCCTTCACCTTATCGCTTGATGATTTTACCATCAGCTACTTTACGACCAGCCCCCTTGTGCAAAACCTCTCCACCCTGATTTATTCCGAGGCGCGCAAGGGCATCAAACCCACCATGAACGCATTGTCAGCATTGATGTTCGTGGCCCTGCTCATCCTCTTGGTAACGGTCAACCATAGAACCAGCCGCGCAACAAACTAATAGGAGGAAACCTGAATGAAAAAACTGCTTGCCCTTACCCTGGCTTCCCTGCTCTGCCTGTGCCTTATGCCTGCTGCACTGGCTGAGGGTGTGGTCAATGTCTTCAACTGGGAAGACTACATCAACCCCGACGCCCTCACGCTCTTTGAAGAGGAGACCGGCATCAAGGTCAACTACATGCGGTTCACCACCAATGAAGACATGCTGGTGCAGGTTCGCACCAATCCCTCCGCGTTTGACGTGATCTTCCCATCGGATTACGCCATTGAGCGCTTTGTTCAGGAAGACCTGCTGATGCCCCTGGATCATGCCTTGCTGCCCAATGCGGCAAATATCGTTGACTGGCTGAAAAGCCCCAGCTATGACCCCGACAGCACATACTCCGTACCCTATATGTGGGGCACAGTGGGCATCCTGTATGACAGCACCCGCGTGGAGGCGCCCATTGACAGCTGGGGAGCCCTCTTCGAAGACACCTACAAGGGCGAAGTTTTCATGCTGGACTCTTTTCGTGATTCAATGGGCCTGGCGCTGAAGTACCTGGGCTATTCCATGAATACCCGCAACCCCGCGGAACTGCAGGCAGCCACGCAGCTGCTGATCAAGCAAAAGCAGGACGGTATCGTCAAAGCCTATCAGGTGGACGAAACAAAGGACAAGATGGTTGCCGGCGAGGGTATCATGGGCGTAGTCTGGTCAGGCGATGCGCAGTATGCAATTAACCTCAATGAGAACCTTGCCTACGTTGTACCCAAGGAAGGCTCCAATGTCTGGGTGGACGGCATGGTCATTCCCAAGGCGGCCAAGAACCCCGAAAACGCGCATAAACTCATCGATTTCCTCAGCCGCCCGGATGTGGCGCAGATGAACACGGAGTACATTGAATATTCCAGCCCCAACCAGGGAGCCATCGATCTGATGGGGGAAGACTACCTGAACAATCCTAATCTCAACCCTAGCAGGGAGACCAGCGACTCCTGCGAGTTCTTCCACGACATACAGGATTACATCACCATCTACAATACCCTGTGGGCACAGGTGAAGAACGCAAAATAGCGGGCATAAAAACGCAAACAGTATAAGGCCCGCCTTTGGGCGGCCCTTTTGCTTCTTACTCCATCCTGGAGTAGTTGGGTGATTCCTTGGTGATGAAGATGTCGTGGGGATGGCTTTCGGTTAGGCCTGCGGAAGTGATGCGCATAAACTCGCTGTCCCGCTTCAACTCTTCTATGGTGCGCGTACCGCAGTAACCCATGCTGCTCCTGAGGCCGCCCATCAATTGGAAGACGGTATCCGACAGCGGACCTTTAAAGGGGACGCGGCCCTCCACGCCTTCGGGAACCAGTTTCTTGGCTCCTTCCTGGAAATAGCGGTCCGATGATCCCTGTGCCTGTTCCATGGCGCCAATTGAGCCCATGCCGCGGTAGACCTTGAAGCTTCGGCCCTGAAAGATCTCCGTTTGACCCGGGCTTTCCTCGGTGCCTGCCAGCAGGCTTCCCAGCATTACCGCCGAAGCGCCTGCGCCAATGGCTTTGGCAATATCGCCTGAATACTTGACGCCGCCGTCGGCGATGACGCTGACGCCGTGTTTAGCCGCTTCCTCAGCGCAATCGGCCACAGCGGTGATCTGCGGCACGCCAACGCCGGAGACCACGCGCGTGGTGCAGATGGATCCAGGGCCGATGCCTACCTTGACGCAGTCAACGCCTGCCAGGATGAGGTCGCGCGTGGCAGAGGCCGTGGCGACATTGCCGGCAAACAGCGTAATATCCGGATAAATCCGGCGGATCTTCTCTATTGTCTCAAGCACGCCGCTTGAATGTCCGTGCGCTGTATCGATGGAAATCACATCGCATTTGGCCTGGGCCAGCGTCTTGACGCGGTCCATCGTATCCTGGCTGATCCCGACCGCCGCAGCGCACAGCAGGCGGCCGTTGGCGTCCTTGGCGCTGAGCGGATATTTGATGTTCTTCTCAATGTCCTTGATGGTAATGAGCCCGCGCAGGTGATATTCACTGTCAACGATGGGCAGTTTCTCGATGCGGTGGGCGGCCAGCAGTTTTTTGGCATCCTCCAGCGTTGTGCCTTCAGGCGCTGTTACCAGGTTGCGGGTTGTCATCACCTCACCGATGGAGCGGCTGTCATCCTCCTCGAAGCGCAGGTCACGGTTGGTGAGGATACCCACCAGTTTATTGTTCTCATCCGTAATGGGGACGCCTGAAATGTGGTAACGCGCCATCAGCGCTTTGGCATCGGCGATCAGGTGATGGGGGGAAAGGTAAAAGGGATCGGTGATCACGCCGTGCTCTGAACGCTTGACCTTGTCCACCTGCGCCGCCTGATCTTCGATTGTCATGGACTTGTGGATGACACCCAGGCCGCCTTCCCGCGCCATCGCGATGCCCATACGGCTGTCGGTGACGGTATCCATCGCGGCGGATATCAAGGGAATATTCAGGCGTATCTTCCTGGTCAGCTGAACACTGAGGTCCACTTCACGTGGCAGAACCTCACTCCTGCGGGGCACCAGCAGCACATCGTCAAAGGTCAGCCCCTGGCGGATACTGTCATTCAACATCACTAATCTCCTTCATGTCACTCGTCTTTGTATTCCCGGTCCTGAGCGCAGCCAGGCAGGCCCTTGTATAGTAGCAAAGCGCGGCTATTGTCAGTGCGACACCTGTCCACAAGAGCCCCAGATGCAGCGGGAAGCCGGAAAAATCTTTGCGGAAGAAGCAAGCCAGTAGGGCTAGCACGATGACAAACTGCGCGGTCTTGCCGATGGGCCTTGAGTAGACCACCACCTTGCGGCGCAGCATCAGGTAACCGCCGATCATCATGATCAGTTCCTTCACCAGCAGTATCAGCATGACAGCAAGCGGCGCGATACCCTTGAGAACCAGTGTCAGCAGCACCGAAAGCACCATCAGCTTATCGGCAAGAGGGTCAAAAAGCTTTCCGAAATCTGTGATCAGGTTGTATTTGCGGGCGATATAGCCATCCAACAGGTCCGTCAAAGAAGCAATGACAAACACAAGCAGCGCGGACATTTCATCATTGCGCCCCATCATTAAAACCCAGTATACGGGAATCAGCAGAAGACGCAGCAAAGTCAAAGCATTGGGAGCATTGAAGATCTTCTGCTTATCTATTAGCATCTCGGCTGCTCCTTTCATGACTTGCGACATTATAGCATGCGTAAACAAAGCATACAAGCAAGTGGAAATATTGACAAATTACCTAAAAGTATACTTTGTCACGATCACAAAATGCCGTCAGGTTTCTTCATGCTATAAATGCCTATGCCCAGCAGCAAGGGAACACTTATAACGGTCTGATATCCATATCGAAATTCACTGTAGACAGGGCTGAGGAGCAGCATCCCAACCAATAAAATGATATGAGGGACAAAACAAACGCAAGGGATCTTTCTAATCCAAGACAATGCGAAAGCAAACAGCATTAGCAGCATATAAAGCCCTACTGTCCATAGCAGATTATATACGGGGATTGCTTCATAGGCGAAACTCAGGTAGGTTAGAAATGAGTTGAACCCTTTACCCAGCAAAGGTGTCATTTTTATTCCGGCATCATTGTCAATGATGGTATTGCCGCTTCCAAAGATGGCAACGACCCAATATGTATTTGGTTCCAAATAGCCTCTCGTCTGATCAATCCATGCTTTTATGTAGGAGACAGGATACTTGAGGCCCAGATCCAGGTAGAGTTTTGTGTATTTGGAACCCTCGCTTGTCAGTTTTCCCATATTACCCGAGTGTCGGATGAGCGCCTTTATCGGATCCGATATAGTCGGTTTATACTCCGCGATTATTTCTCTGGTATCAACAACTTCGCTTAAAAGCGCCTTTTCATCTTCCTCAAGGACCCGTCCGTCAACGATTACACGGGCTACTTGCTGTATGGGGATACTCAGCTTTTCAACGGTATCGGAATTTACTACACCAATCGATCCATACATGGTTTCGTTGATTAAAAAAGCAATCATGAACGGGCAAAGCGATGCGATGAGGAATTTGAGCCAGTGTTTCCGAAATGCAATCACAATGAATGGTATACACAGAAGAAACGCATAGTAGCCATTGCTTTTCATCGTGCATATACCAAACGACACAAAGGAGAATACTGCAAGCTGCTTTAGGGTCACCGGTTCACCACTATTGATCTTTTTGCTGAAGGTCCAAAGGTTTACAGTAAATAGGAGTATAAAGGCAGCGAATATTATATCTTTCCATAGCGTAATGGAGTAGAAGGAATTGAATGGCATGAAAGCATAAAACAAAATGCAAATGAGGCGAAATGCCCTTGCAACCCTCAGTTTGTCCAGGAAGACGACAGCGAAAGCGCACATTGCGGACATAATGAGCAGCTGTACAAAGGTCCATAAGGCGATGGCCATCTGCGGACTTCCAAAGACGAACATGCCAATGTCATAAATAAGTTTGATTAAAAGTGTATGCGCCGCAGGACTCAAATTCGACAAAGGAACCAATCCTGACATTTCGTATACCTGTGTGATGGAGTCTTGACTCAATACACCGGGGAAGTAGGATAGGTAGTAGGGGATCCTGCAAATCACAAAGAGTGCGCAGTACTTCCAAAAATCGCTGATTTTTGAACGCTGATGCAAAAGACCGGTATTCGGTTTTGTAGATATTAGCCAATCGAAAAGCAGATTCATGATTCTGTTCATCAGGCAGTATAAACCAATGATGCATATGATGATGATGGGAATCAGCAACATGGATACATTGGATACATATTTGAGTATGCGTTCCTGAATAAGTTGAGATATAACGCGATATTGATAAGCGACATAGATCACCGACAAACAAAATGATAATATGCTTGCGGCCTTTCTCACCCGGGCATTAATTGAAGCGTGTGTTCGTGTAAACAGCAATGAGAATACAATAAGGGCTCCGAGCGTCATGATATTGGCCGCATAGTATCCTGACAACCACGCAAATGCTAAGCTGGACAGGATCACATTCCCTGCTGTCAGTAACCCATTTCTGTCCTGCTTCCTGTTTATCATATGACGACCTCTATTCATAGAGATTTGGCATAAACGATTGTACAGCGTGTTTGGAATTTTGCGCGTGATTCATCCTTATCACGTATTTCCCCGATGAAACAATACTTATTCGCTAAAAGTGTACTCATACTATGAGAAATTGTCAATCATTTGGATATGCTCAGGTCTGGAACATTCATCAGTGTATGTTCTGTAGACGTAATGCACAAATGAAAAGGCCCCGTTCGCCATGCGCAAACGGGGCCGATCATGATCCAGTCTATACTACATAACCGGCGGCCTGTGTATCCGCAGGCAGCACAGCGACATCAAAGCCCCCGCCGGCATCCGCATCAACAATCAATGTGCTGCCGCTGTCCACATTGCCTTCCACCATCGTTCTGGCCACCAGCGTCTCAATCCTTGATTGCAGCAGGCGCTTCATGGGGCGGGCGCCGTAGACGGCGTCATAACCCAGGGCCATCATACGGTCAATGGCAGCCTCCGATAATTGCAGATGCAGTTCCTTTTCTTCAAGGCGCTTTTCCAGACGCTGCAGCAACAGGCCGATAATCAGGCGCACTTGTTCGCGCGTGAGCGGGGTAAAGAAAACCGTGTCGTCGATACGGTTGAGGAACTCCGGCTTGAAATGGCTGCGCAGCAGGCTGCTCACGCGCTGTTTTGCGGATTCCAGCAGCTGCCCCTCTTCGTTGATGCCCTCCAGGATTTGGGGGCTGCCCAGGTTGCTGGTCATGATCAGGACTGTGTTTTTAAAGTCCACCGTGCGGCCCTGGCTGTCAGTGACGCGGCCGTCATCCAGTATCTGAAGCAGCACATTGAATACATCCGGATGCGCCTTTTCCATCTCATCAAACAGGATCACGCTGTAAGGCCTGCGGCGAACGGCCTCGGTCAGCTGCCCGCCCTCTTCATAACCCACATAGCCCGGCGGCGCGCCGATAAGGCGGCTGACAGAAAATTTCTCCATGTATTCGGTCATGTCGATACGTATCAGGTTCTTCTCGTCGTCAAACAAGTTTTCTGCCAGCGCTTTGGCCAGTTCGGTCTTGCCAACGCCAGTCGGACCGAGGAAGAGGAAGCTGCCAATGGGCCGCGCCTCGTCTGCTATGCCTGCCCTGGAACGCAAAATGGCATCCGACACTAACTGGACTGCCTCGTCCTGTCCCACGACACGCATGTGAAGCTCTTCAGGCAGGCGCAGCAGTTTCTCACGGTCTGACTCCATCAATTTATTCACCGGGATGCCTGTCCATCTGCCGACAATGCGTGCGATCTCCTCCTGGGTGACTTTATCGCGCACCATGCCGCTCTTTTCCTGCGGCAGTTCGTCGGCTTCTGCCGCCGCAAGCTGCTGCTGCAGCCTGGGCAGCTCACCGTATTTGAGCTCCGCTGCCCGGTTGAGGTCGTAGCTGCGCTCGGCCTTGGCAATTTCCGCGCCCGTTCGTTCTATATCTTCACGCAGTTTCTGCAGTTTGCCCACATCGTCCTTTTCATTCTCCCAGCGGGCCTTCATGACGGCGAATTCCCCGCGTTTTTCAGACAGTTCCTTTTGCAGTGACTCCAGGCGGCCCTGGGACAGTTTGTCTGTCTCCATCTTGAGCGCGGTCTCTTCTATCTCCAGCTGCATGATCTGGCGGCGGAGTTCATCAAGTTCCTGAGGCAGGCTGTCCATCTCCGTCCTGATCATCGCGCAGGCCTCGTCCACCAGGTCAATGGCCTTGTCGGGCAGGAAACGGTCGCTTATGTATCGGTGGCTTAATTTAGCCGCCGCTATCAGGGCGTTGTCCTGTATCTTGACACCGTGGAAGACCTCATACCGCTCACGCAGGCCGCGCAAAATGGAAACCGTGTCTTCTACCGTGGGTTCATCCACCTGCACGGGCTGGAAGCGGCGTTCCAGCGCCGCGTCCTTTTCGATATGCTTGCGGTATTCATCCAGGGTGGTCGCGCCAATGCAGTGCAGTTCTCCCCTCGCCAGCATGGGCTTGAGTAAGTTGCCGGCATCCATGCTTCCTTCCGCTTTGCCTGCGCCGACGATCGTGTGCAGTTCATCAATGAAGAGCAGGATTTTTCCTTCCGCCTTTTTGACCTCGGCCAAAACGGCTTTCAGCCGCTCCTCAAACTCACCGCGAAACTTCGCCCCCGCGATCAAGGCGCCCATGTCCAGGGAGAAGATCGTGCGGTCCTGCAGGTTGTCGGGCACATCGCCTGCAACGATGCGCTGAGCCAAACCCTCCGCAATGGCTGTCTTGCCTACGCCCGGCTCGCCTATCAGCACCGGATTGTTCTTGGTTTTTCTGGACAGGATACGGATCACATCCCGTATCTCCGCGTCACGGCCGATGACGGGGTCCAATTTTTGCCTGCGCGCCAGATCTGTCAGGTCACTGCCGTACTTTGCCAGCGCGTCATAGGTATCCTCAGGATTGTCTCCGGTTACGCGGGTGGCGCCCCGCACCTCATTGAGCGCCTTAAGGAACGCGTCTTCCTTGATTTGGAAACGGTTCACAAGCGCCTTGACACTGCGGTCAGGTGCAGACAGCAGGGCCATGAAGAGATGCTCGACAGAGATGTACTCATCCTTCATCCGCTCGGCTGCCTTGCTTGCCTCCATCAATGCCTTGTCCATGTCCTGGCTGACATAGGTCTTGCCCTGCTCGCGCACTGTGCCCCGGACTCCCGGCAGTTTCTCCACATCCTGCAGCGCGGCCCGGCTTACCTGCTGTGCGTCCACGCCCATGCGCGTAAGCAGTTGCGGGATGAGACCGTCAGAATGCTCAGTCAGGGCAAAGAGCAGATGCGCCTGTTCAAGTGTCTGGTGACTATATTCATTCGCAGTCGCCTGGGCGCGCTGGATGACTTCCATGCTCTTTTGCGTGTACTGGTTCTGGTTCATGGCTTTCCTCCTCACGGACAAAGAATCTGACCATCTTTGACCTATAATCATTATAACATCGCCGCTTTGGCTGTCAAGGGGGATTGTATGGAAAGAATGCGGGAATTTCCTTGTCACGTCCGGCTCAATTTGCTATACTGCCTGCGCTGAGGTGATCGTTATGCAGGAAAGCCTGGGATCGAAAAACAAGCGGACAAGATCCATTGTGGTCTTGATGCTCTTTGGCTTTTTTCTTTTCCGCATCGATCTTTTTTACAGTCTGATCATGCGTTTTTTTACGATCATATCTGCGTTCATCGTAGGGGGACTGACGGCGATGGTCATCAACCTGCCGATGCGTTTTCTGGAGCGGCGCCTGCGCTTTCTGGATCGTCGGTCTTTGAGGCGGGCAAAGCGTGCCATCTGCCTGACGCTTGTGGTATTGTTTGTGCTTGCCGTCATTGTTTTGCTGCTGGTTGTCATCATTCCTGAAGTTGTTGTGGCGGTTGAGCGGCTGATCGGCCGTATCCCCGAGCTGTTAAAACAGCTGGAAGACTGGCTGGCCACCTACAACACCAACATCCGTTCAATACTTGGCATAGGCGGCACGGACGAATCAAGCATCCGTGACTTGTTTCAGCGGGCCTCCAACTTCCTGCTGGGAGGCATCAATTATTCCTCCACCGTGGTCATGTCGGCCGCTCAGATGGTAATCAATGTGTTTGTCGGGCTTGTCTTTGCCGTCTACCTGCTCTACTCCAAGGAACGCATCAAAGGGCAGCTCAGCCGTTTGATTACAGCCTACATCCCCGCAAAGCACAGCAAGAGGCTGTTGGGGATCGTGCAGATGAGCATCACCACCTATTCCAATTTCATCGCCGGCCAGTGTCTGCAGAGCCTGCTGTCTGCCCTGCTGATATGGCTGACCATGCTGATCATTGGCTTCCCCTATGCGGTGCTTGTTGCGCTTGTAACATTTATCTGCGCTTTCATCCCGATATTTGGCCCTTATGTCTCCGGCGCGCTTGGAACGCTGCTCGTTTACACTGCAGCACCCGATCAGGCGCTGTGGTTTTTACTTGTTTACTTTCTAGTTCAGCAGTTGGAGGGCAGTCTGATCTATCCGCGCATCGTATCCAACGCCATTGATATCCCTTCGATATGGGTATTGGTGGCAGTGACCCTGGGCGGCGGTGTCATGGGCATCGCGGGCATGCTGCTGTTTATTCCGCTGGTTGCTATTGTCTACCGTTTGCTTGCAAGAGCGACCGATGAACGCAATATAAGCAGGCGGGTGCCGGTGGGCAAAGATGCCTGAGATCGTTTTTAGCCAGGTCACCAAGGCCTTTGATGACGACAAGGGGTTGTTTGATTTCAGCCTGAGCGTGGAAAAAGGCAGTGCCTTCGGGTTGATCGGTCCGGCTGCCGCGGGTAAATCGACCGCGCTGAGCCTGTTGATGGGCTTCCTGCTGCCTGACAGCGGCACCTGCCGCATCATGGGGCAGGATCCTTTTAACAAGCGGCGTACACTGGGCAAGGATATCGGTTATGTGCCAAGGGATGCCCATCTGCCCCGCGGCTGCACGGGCGACCAGTTCATTCGCCTCATCAGCTCGGTACGCGGCGATGTGTCGCGCAAGCGCACGCAGGAACTGATGGAACGCCTGGACTGCAATCCTTTGGGTGAATGGCGCTACATGCCGGCGGATCAGCAGCGCAAGGCAGTGCTGATGCTTGGTTTTTTGCACAGCCCCAAAGTCTATCTGCTGGACGAGCCTTGCGCGGGGCTTGACCCCGGTGCGCGCAATGAAGTGCTTGGCTTGATAGATGAAGAGCGCAAGGCCGGCAAGACAGTCTTCATGTGTTCCCATGTATTTGAAGAGGCCCAGCGCTGCTGCGACAGGGTGGGCATCATCCGCGCCGGCAGGCTTGTGACAGTTCAGTCAGCCCAGGCGCTCACCTACACCAGGCAAAAGGTTTACCACATCACTTTCGCCGATATCCCGCAGGCAGCTGCCTTTCAGCAGGAGTGGGAAACCGGCGCGGAATTGCTGCGCAACCGTGTTATCGTTGCCATCCCCGCCTCTCCCCAGGTGCTGCTCAAAACGCTGAGTAAGTACGAGGTGCTTGACCTGGTCGGCGGCCGCCAGGAGGGAGAGGAAAGCTTCCTGCGCTATCACGGGGACGATATGCTATGATAAAGATTTTTCGTTTTGAGCTCAAGCGCCTCCTGCCTGTGACGCTGTTCTTTGCGCTTATGGCGCTTCTGCTGACGGTTGGCGCTGCCTTGCTCTTCAGCGAGGCAAACATCCAGGCGCTCAGCGAGGCACGCGCAAAGGCCCCCTTCTTCTTTCAGGCGCTGGGCGTTCAGGGCAGCGCGACATTGGCACAACACCTGAGCTCTTTGCTCTATGGTTTTCTGCTTCCGCTGCTGGGCGGGCTCTATGCCGTCTTCCTGTCTTCACGGCTTGTCGCGGATAAAGTGGAAACGGGGGAGATGGCTTACTACCTTGCTTTGCCTATGGGGCGCGCAGGTTTCGCGCTGACGCAATGTCTGGTGCTTCTGACGGGTTTATTCATGCTGACCGCCCTGCTTTTTCTTGCCGGAACCGCCGCTTGCGCTGTCATTGCCCCGGGAAGGCTGCAGACAGGTCCGTACTTTTTGATCAACCTGGGGCTTTGTCTGGCCTTGTCGATGACAGGCGCTCTTGCGATGCTGGTCAACTTCCGCGCGGACGAACGCAGGCACGCCAACCGTGCCGCGCTTCTGGCTGCCGCCCTGTTTGGCCTGCTGTGCATGCTGGGCAGACCGCATCAAATGCCCTATTATATGCAGTATCTGAGCTTCTATTCACTCTATGACTTTGCCGGCCTGGCACAGGGCAGGACGGATTTTCGCGGTTTAGTCATGCCTGCAGTTACGCTGGTGTTTATGCTGGCCGGCCTGCGTGTTTTTTCCAAGCGCGAGCTGCCCTTATAGGCTGAAAGGAATCATCTTATGAAAGACCGTTTCAGTATCCATCCCTGGAAGGTGATTGAGACCGCCTTTGAGCCAAGTGATCTGCTTTTCTCCGAAAGCCTGTTTTCCCTGGGCAATGGCGCAATGGGCCTGCGGGGCAATTTTGAGGAGGATTATTCCGGGAAAACCCATCAGGGCACCTATATCGGCGGCGTATGGTTCCCCGACAAAACGCGCGTGGGCTGGTGGAAGAACGGCTATCCGCAGTACTTTGGCAAGGTCATCAACGCGCCCAGCCTGATCGGCCTGCGCATGAAGGTGAATGCTGCCCTGCTGGACGCTGCAGAGCTGCCCGTCTTGTCCTTCCGCAGGGAACTGGATATGCAGGCGGGCACGCTCTCACGCGAGATTGCCTATCAATTGCCCGAAGGCATCGTTACATTGCGCAGCATACGCTTTGTCTCCATGGAAACCAAGGCCCTGATGGCGCAATCTGTCAGCGTGAAAGCCGCATTCGCCGCCCATTTGACGATTGAAGCATATCTGGATGGCAATGTGCACAACGCGGACAGCAACTACCGGGAGAGTTTCTGGCAGCAGCTTGATTCCATGGCGGATGAAAGGGAGCAGGCAATGGGAATCCTTTGCCGCACCAAGGAGAATCCCTTCGGAACGCCGCGGTTCACGGTGGCGGCAGCCTGCAGATGTCAAAGCACGCTTGCCATAGCCGGATCCGCATCGGCAGACGGCTCCGCCTGTTTGACCTATGAAGGGGACCTGAAGGCAGGTGAAACGGCTGAACTGAGTAAATTCATATGCATCGCCACTGACAGGGATCACAAGGCCGATGACTTGTCCGGTATCGCGGCTGACCTGTGCAGCCAAGCAGCCCGGCGCGGTTTTGAGACCCTGTTGGGAGCGCACCGGGATGCCTGGGCAACGAAGTGGCTGACAGCTGACGTGCAGATCATGGGGGATGACGAAGCTCAGCAGGGCATCCGGTTCAACCTCTTCCAGCTGCTGTCGACCTATACGGGGGAGGACCCCAGGCTCAACATCGGGCCCAAGGGCTTCACCGGCGAAAAATACGGCGGCGCCACCTATTGGGACACCGAAGCCTATTGCTTCAGCGTGTACATGGCTATCGCAGGCCCGGATGTGGCAAGGCAGCTGCTGGTGTATCGCCACCGGCAGCTGGAGGGCGCTTACCACAACGCGGCTCAGCAAGGCTTGAAAGGCGCGCTTTATCCCATGGTCACCTTCAATGGCATCGAGTGCCACAATGAATGGGAGATCACCTTTGAGGAGATTCACCGCAACGCCGCCGTCGCATATGCCATCTTCAACTATACCAGCTATACCGGTGACGCGGACTATCTGATGAACAAGGGTCTGGAAGTGCTGCTTGGCATCGCGCGATTCTGGGCTGACCGCGTTCATCAGCACCAGGAAACAGGTTTGTATATGATCCACGGCGTAACCGGGCCCAATGAGTATGAAAACAATGTCAACAACAACTGGTACACCAACCGC
>CAZPBJ010000041.1:0-25347 GCA_964584685.1 uncultured Christensenella sp.
GAGGGATTCGAACCCCCGGTGCCTTTCAGCATCACCAGTTTTCAAGACTGGCGCCTTAAACCGCTCGGCCATCTCTCCACGGTTGCGCCATATCCAAAAGAAGCGCTTGATTAGAATAACAAAATGACCGCCGCCTGTCAACCGAAATTTTCGGTATTCAAACGGCGGTTTTCGGCATTCAAACGGCTGTCCGGACAAGCTGCGAAGCCTGTATCAGTTGTTTGCATCCCCATCATCGTAATTACCGCCGGCGCTGAGATTCTGCTTGATGATGCGAATATCGTTGAGCTGCACGGATATTGAGGCGTCCACATGATCCAGCAGGTTGGCAAGATCATGCTGGGTTTGCTGGCGAAGGCCTTCCGCGTGCTGGTTCGCGTTTTCAAGCAGTTCCCTGGCCTGGGCCTCGGCGCGGGCAAGAACGGTTGTCTGGCTGACCAATTCATCGGCTTGCGCCTTTGCGTCCTCAACCATATTATGCGCGCGCGTTTGCGCGTCCGCCAGAATTGCCTTTGCCTGCTCGTCTGCCTGATGGGTGGTGTCTTTTGCGTAATTGTCTGCGTATGCCTTGGTTTTCTGCGCGTACGTGTTGGCCTCTGATACCATCCCCTGCGCCTGAGCCTGGGAACTTGTCATGGTCTGGTTGGCGGCGGCCGTCGCGTCGGCAAGGATACTTTCTTCGTTTTGGATGATCTTGTCGGCCTTTTCAAGGGATGGATCGTAACTGGTGACAATGCGCTTGAGCGCGTCAACCGTATGTGATTGATTGACCAGCACCGAGTCTGTGAAGGGCATCTTCTTGGCGTTTTGAAGCTGCAGGGTCAGTTCATCGATCAGGGCGAAAACCTCGTTCCTGGGCATGGCTGAATCCTCCTTTACTTTTTCAGGTGTTCTTGTCCATATTGTAGAAGCGGCTGCGGATTTCGTCAACAGCAGCTGCTGGAACAAAGAAAGAAATATCGCCGTGAAAGCCGGCGATCTGCCGCACAAGGGAAGAACTGAGGGTGGCATACTCAGGTCTTGCGGGCAGAAAAATGGTTTCCGTTCCGGGACGCAGCCGGGCATTGGTAAAAGCCATGGCGGTCTCGTTTTCAAGGTCAACAACACCGCGAACGCCCCGAATAACAAAATCCGCCTTGACTTGCTGAGCCAAATCAACCAAAAGCCCGGAGAAACCAATGACTTCAAGCCCAATGCGCGGGGTAAGCGCCGCCTCTATCATGGCAATCCGCCGCTGCACCGGAAAGTACCCCTGCTTTTCAGGATTGACAAGCACGGCAACGATCAAGCGATCACATAATACCATAGATCTGTTGATCAAATCCAGATGCCCCATTGTCACCGGGTCAAAACTGCCGGGAAAGATGGCTGTCTTCATGCTAATGGCCTTTCTTTCTGGATGAAATCGACGTGTGTGTCCCGGTACTCCTTTTGCCTCACGCTGACCAACCCCTTGGGCAATAACAGCGCTGTCTTGCTGAAGTGTTCGGCAATAATCATACCATCCTCTGTTAGCATACCATAGTCTGTTATGCATTTCAGAGCAGGCGCACTGTCCATCCGATAGGGCGGGTCAAGAAAAATCAGGTCAAAAGCGAGATGGTCACCAGCCAGTCTGCGCAATGCCTGCTCCCAATCCGCATGTATCAGCTTCGCCCTGTCCTCAAGGTGCAGGGCAGCGATGTTGTCTGCGATTACTCTGACGGCCTGCCCGCTTATGTCGCAAAACACCGCATGATCAGCACCTCTGCTTAACGCCTCCAGCCCCAGCGCCCCGCTTCCCGCAAACAAATCGAGAACCGTTGCGCCAGGCAACCGGCCTGTCAGGATACTGAATAGGGATTCGCGCGTCTTGTCAAGCGTGGGACGCGTATCTTGGCCGGAAGGCGTCAGAATACGCCTGGAGCCAAATTCACCCGATATGATGCGCATCCCCCTAAACCAGGCTGTTGGGTTCCCGGCGCTGGCGGCTTTTGCGTTCACGCCTTTCCCTTCGTAAGCGCTTTGCCTTGTCGCTGACGATGGCGCCGTGCACGCCTGCGCGCAGCCGCTTACCCTGAATATAACCAAGGGCATAACCGGCAGGTATGACGCACACAAGCAGGGGGCTCAAACGCTCCAGCCACAGCAGGGCTTGATTCGAGCCGGTACCGGCCATATTGATGAAGGGAAAGATGAGCAGCCGTACCGCGACCCGCATGCCGTCCAGCAAACCGAAGGCGTTGCCCTGATGATAGTAACTGAGGGCAAGCCCGACATCAGCACGGCGCTCATAGCTTTGAACCCAATCAGGTAAACCGCCCAAGCGATAAACCTGTAATTTGGCAAACAAGGCGAATACCAGGCAGAAGAGAATCAGGGGAAGCGTGCCTGCCAGCACGCTGAAGAATCCCTTGGCAGGGTGGAAGCAACGGTCCAGTTCCAGCTTGTCTGCCGGCTTGCCGCCCTGCCGGCGCTGCAGGGCAATCTCGGCAAAAGTAACGTCATCCAACCCTTGCTTTGCGCCGTCATTATAAAGCAGGCCACCAAATCCAAGCACGATCAGCAGATTGATCAATACGCGCAGCAATGGCTGATCAAAAAGCAGTGCCTGACCGATAAAAAGGTAAACAAACACAAAAACAAGCTGATAAGCCAGAAGCTTCAGCCCTCGCTTTACAGCCAGGGTACTTCCCCAATTTCCCAATAAAAATGGTTTATAGACCAAAGTCTGTTTCTGTTTGCCTTTGGTTTTAGTCTGCATCCTGTTCCTCCACATCTGCATATACCCTGGGTACCCGCTGGCTGGGCAGCACCAGTATCTCGTAAGGGATGGTATCAATGGCCTGCGCCAGTTCCTCCGCGCCGATAAAGCCATCCCCCTGCGCCCCAATGAGCACAGCCCGGTCGCCCGCCTGCACCCCCGGGACAGCACTGGCGTCCACCATCAACTGGTCCATGCATACGCGGCCGATGACGGGGCAGGCGTGATCCCTGATCAGCACACGCCCTTTATTGGACAGCGCGCGGGGATATCCGTCAGCGTAGCCGACCGCCAGCGTGGCAACAATAATCGGCTCCGCAGCATGATAGGTGCAGCCGTAACTGACGCTTTCCCCCGCGCCGATTTGTTTGACACAGGTGACTTCCGCGATAAAACTGAGGCAGGGTTTGAAACCCGGATTAAGCGGTGAAGGCGGGTAGCCATACAGCGCGATGCCGCTTCGCACCATGCCAAAGTGAGTGTCCTGTCTCATGAGAATCGCCGCCGATGCCGCCGCGTGCACTAGCAGGCCTGATGGCAGAAAACGCAGAAGACCCTTGAATCGATCAATCTGCATCTGCGTATAGCTTTGATCCGGGTTCTGGGCATCGGCAAAGTGGGTATAAACCCCGGTCAAATGCAGCTGAGGGCAAGTATCGATGGCCTGCAATACCTGCTGCAGCTCTTCCTGGGTGCGCAATCCTATGCGCGACATGCCGGTATCGATCTTGATGTGTATCTCAAGCGGCTTGCCTGTCTGGATGGCAGCCTGCCGGGCGCTTTGGATATCGGCCGGTGAGAACACGGAGATAATCAGCCCATGGCGCGCAGCCGCAAGCATCCCATCCTGATTGAGCGCGCCAAAGATGAGTATCGGCAGGTAAATGCCAGCTTGGCGCAGGGAGACTCCTTCTTCCGCTATTGCAATCCCCAGGTAATCAGCGCCGGCTGCCGCCGCTGCACGCGCCATGGGGATCAAGCCATGGCCGTAGGCATCGGCCTTAACAACAGCCATCAGCTTGACCTGCGGTGCCAGCAGTCCCTTGAGAAAGCGTATGTTATGGCGAAAGCTGTCGGTGGATATTTGGACAAATGTCCGGCGAAGAACGTTCACGCTTGCCATAGCCTGTCACTTTCCACAAGCGCTCCATGCGTGCGCCGGGACCGAATATCTGTCAGGCCGGAAAGTTGTTCGATTGTCACGGCGCTTCCCCCTGCAGCAGAATATGGATACCGGTAAGTCTGACTCGGGTGTTTACCTGGCGACAATGTTGAGCAAACGCCCGGGTACATAGAACATTTTTACAACGGCCATATCACCCAGCAGTTTACGCACCTGGTCATTGCCGGCAAGGCTTTCTTGCCCTTCCTGCGCGCCAAGGCTGCTTGATACGAATAGCTTGCCGCGGATCCTGCCATTGATCTGCACCGCGATCTCTACCTGGTCCTCTACCAGGAACGCCTCATCATAAGAGGGCCAGGGCTGCTGATACAGCGGATCGCCATAACCCTGCAGCTGCCATATCTCCTCGCAGATGTGCGGGGATACGGGGCTGAGCAAGAGCAGCAAGGCCTTGAGGTCTCCTGCAGTGATTGTGCCCTGCAGGTAGAAATCATTGACCAATGTCATCAGGGCTGCGATGGCGGTGTTGAACTTCATTCGTTCAAAATCCTCCGTCACCTTTTTGATGCAGCTGTTGACATTCACCCGCAATGCCTTGCTTAAGCCTTGAGCCTTATCGTCAACCATGCTCTGCAGGCGCCAAACCCGGTCCAGGAAACGCCTGCAGCCGCGGGCACCGTTGGTGTTCCACGGGATGGCCTGGTCAAAGGCGCCCATGAACATCTCATACATCCGGAAGGCATCGGCGCCGATTTCATCGATCATATCATCCGGGTTAATGACATTGCCGCGGGACTTGGACATCTTCTCGCCATTTTCACCTAATATCATGCCGTGGCTGGTGCGCTTTTGATATGGTTCTGGCGCCTTCACCAGGCCGATATCGTGAAGAAACAGGTGCCAGAAACGGCTGTACAGCAAATGCAGCGTCGTATGCTCCATGCCGCCGTTGTACCAGTCAACGGGCATCCAGTAGTCAAGCGCCTTTTGTGAAGCGAATGCCTGCTCATTGGCCGGGTCACAGTAGCGCAGGAAATACCAGCTGGATCCTGCCCACTGGGGCATCGTGTCGGTCTCGCGGCGGGCGGGCTTTCCGCAGCGGGGGCAGGGCACATTGACCCAATCCTCGATTTTAGCCAGCGGGCTCTCTCCGGAGTCAGTCATCTCGTAGCGTTCCACTTCGGGCAGCAGCAGCGGCAAATCGCTCTCTTTGAGGGGTACCGCACCGCACACGGTGCAGTGAACGATCGGGATCGGTTCGCCCCAATAACGCTGGCGGCTGAAAACCCAGTCGCGCAGCTTGAAGTTGACTTTGCTCTGGCCCAAGCCCTTGCTGACAAGGAAATCACTCATCCTTGCCTTGGCCTGCGCCACATCCAGGCCATCAAGGAAGCCGGAGTTGACCAGGGTTCCCTGATCAATGTCGACATAGGCTGCTTCCTGCACATTGCCGCCCGCGACAACTTCCACAATGGGCAAGCCAAAGGTTCTGGCGAACTCCCAGTCCCTGGTATCGTGCCCTGGCACGGCCATGATAGCGCCCGTGCCGTAGCTCATCAGCACATAGTCGGAGACCCAAACCGGGATATTCTCGCCATTGGCAGGATTGACAGCGCTGAGGCCTTCAATGGGAACACCGGTTTTGTCTGTGGCAATCTCAGTGCGCTCAAAGTCGCTTTTCTTGGCTGCCTGAGCGCGATAAGCCAAAAGCGCGTCCATATTGGTGATGCGCTCAGCGAATTGTTCGATCAGGGGATGCTCCGGGGATATGACCATATAGGTAGCGCCAAAGAGCGTATCGGGTCTTGTAGTGTAAACGCGCAGCATCCGGGAGCTGTCCTTGATGGCAAAATCCAGCTCAACGCCTTCGCTGCGGCCTATCCAGTTGCGCTGCTGCGCCTTGACGCGGTCTATGAAATCCAGGTCATTCAGGCCATCGAGCAGCTTTTGCGCGTAAGAAGTGATACGCAGCATCCATTGGTTCTTGACTTTTCGGATCACCGCGCTGCCGCAGCGCTCGCAGACGCCGTTAACGACCTCTTCATTGGCCAGGCCAACCTTGCAGCTGGTGCACCAATTGATTGGCATCTCCGCCTTATAGGCCAGCCCATGTTCGAACAGCTTTAAGAAAATCCATTGTGTCCAGCGATAATACCCGGGATCGGTCGTATTGACCTCGCGGCTGTAGTCAAAGCTGAAGCCGATGCGCTTGAGCTGACGGCTGAAATGATCAACGTTTTGCCCTGTAACCCTGGCGGGATGCACATGGTGCTGAATGGCATAATTCTCTGTGGGCAACCCAAAGGCGTCCCAGCCGATGGGGTAAAGCACGTTATAACCTTCCATCCGGCGCTTGCGGGCAATGATGTCAAGGGCGGTATTGCTGCGCGGATGCCCCACATGCAGCCCTGCCCCCGAAGGATAAGGAAACTCTATCAGGCAGAAATACTTTGGTAAAGTATAGTCATCCTTCGCTTCAAAGGCATGCCGCTCATCCCAGATCTGCTGCCATTTCTTCTCGATGGCCTCCGGTTGGTAGGGCGCAGAAAACATGTCGTCTCCTCCTTGATATGAACACATTGCAGTATAGTCAATCCACAGCTGCTTGTAAAGCGCGCGGCGGTTTTCGCTGAAGCAGCCGGTGGGTTCTTCATTGACACTGCGCGTCACGCAAATTATACTTGAACGCAATCATGATGAAGGGGATGGAACATGAAGAAGGCGTTTTCCGGTCTGCTTTTCCTTTCTTTGCTGTTGGCCGGATTGATCACCATGGCCGAGGAAGCGCCCAATATCTCCGCGCAGGCTGTCTTCACGGGCAGCAGCAAAGCCTGGAACCTCAAGCACCTAAGCGACGGCCTGTCTGACACAGCCTGGCAGGGCGAACGGGGAGAAGGCACCCTGGAGATACTCAGCCCGACCCCCTGCTATGGCCTGTACATCAGTTGGACACAGCAGCCCCAGTCCTTTGCCATCCAAGCACAACGCGGAACCGAATGGGTGCCTTATCAGCGTTTCGAAGCATCTGCCTTTGTCCATCAGTATTACCCCCTTGACGGTTTGACTGCGCTGCGACTGGTGCCGGATCGCGATGACGGCAAGAGCTTTGGCATATCGGAAATATCATTGCTGGGCCAAGGTGAAGTGCCTGCCTGGGTTCAGCGCTGGGAACCCACGGCGGAAGACGTGGACCTGATGCTGCTTTTTGCGCATCCTGATGATGAAGTGCTATACTTTGGCGGATTGCTGCCCTACTATGCCGCACAAAGGCAACTCAAGGTGCTGGCAGTTTCCCTCAGTTACGCCAATCCCCTGCGGCGCAGCGAATTGCTCAACTGCCTGTGGAGCCTTGGCATAAAAAACTACCCGGTTCTCGGTCCCTTTGAGGATCGTTATTCATTCAGTCTGGAAAAGGCCTATGCCCTGGCAGGGCGCAGGAAGGTCAGTGATTTCATCACAGGGCTGTACCGCAGATATAGGCCCGAGGTCGTGGTAACCCATGACCTCGGCGGTGAATATGGGCACGGCATGCACAGGATGTGCGCAGACGCGGCGGAAAAGGCTGTCGCCTATGCAAATGACCCATCGCGCTCACCTGACTCTTTGGGAGACTATGGTTTGTTTCAAGTGAAAAAGCTCTATCTTCACCTGTACGACAAACCCGGCGCAGACCTTGGGCTGGTGATGGACTGGGATATGCCGCTATCCGCGTTTGGCGGCAAGACCGGCATTGAATTGGCACTTGCGGGTTACAGTGATCATCATCTGTCCCAGCACCGCTATGAGCAGTACAAGGTGGAACCCCGCAGCAGCCCCTACAGCTGTTACGAGTTTGGCTTAAAATTCAGCGCAGTAGGCCCGGACGTCCTGAAGAATGATTTCATGGAGAATGTTTTGCCATAATGGCAGCCCGAAAACTGCCTGCCGCTTGACAAAACAAGCGCCCGCTTTATACTTGGATAACAAATCCTCAAGAGGGGTGAACGCATGACGCAGCCCTACGCAAGCTTTCGGATCAAAGGGGACGCTGTCAGCTGCCTACGTTATGGCAACGGGCATATCAATGAAACATATCTGGTCAAGACCGACGCCGGTATCGACTACATCCTGCAGAAGATCAACCACGGTGTTTTTCGTGATGTGCCGCGGCTGATGGCGAATATCGCCGGTGTCACCCGACACCTGGCTGCCAAGGATCCCGACCCGCGCCATGTGCTGACACTGGTCAGGACTTTGTCAGATGAAGACTACCTTCATGACGATTCAGGCTATTGGCGCCTGTATGATTTTATCACTGATTCCATCTGCCTTGACCGTGTTGAAACTGTGGCTGACTGCCTGCACAGCGGTGCGGCTTTTGGGCGTTTTCAAAACCAGTTGGCCGATTACCGGGCCGAAACGCTTTTTGAAACCATTGGGCATTTCCACGACACACCCGCGCGTTATCAGCAGTTTATTGCTGCGCTTGACCGGAATATTTTGGACCGTTCCAAGCATGCGCGCGAAGAGATAGCCTTCGCGAAGGCCAGGCAGACGGATGCCGCTGTCATGACAGATATGCAAAAAGCGGGCAAATTGCCCCTGCGCGTGACTCACAATGACGCGAAGCTCAACAATGTCATGCTGGACGCAAAGACCCGCCGCGCGCTGTGCGTTATCGACCTGGATACCGTAATGCCGGGGCTGAGCGGCAATGACTTTGGCGACGCAATACGCTTTGGCGCTTCCACGGCAGCTGAGGACGAGAAAGACCTGAGCCGTGTCAGCATGTCCCTTGAGCTGTACAGAGCCTTCGCCGGAGGCTTCCTGGGAGCCTGCAAAGATAACCTGACCCAAACTGAAATCGATACGCTGCCGCTGGCAGCCAAACTGATGACCTTTGAATGCGGCCTGCGATTTCTGGCAGACTACCTGGCAGGGGATACCTATTTTCACACAGATTATCCTGACCACAACCTGGACCGCTGCCGCACGCAGTTCAAGCTGGTGGCCGACATGGAAGACAAATTTGTTCAGATGCAGTCCATCATTCATGAGGAGGCTTCCAAATGACGATTTTGGTAACGGGCGGAGCGGGGTATATCGGTTCACACACTTGCCTGGAGCTTATCAAAGCCGGGCATCGTGTGGTGGTGGTTGATAACCTGGTCAACTCACATGAAAAGGCCATCAAACGGGTGCAGCAGCTGGCAGGTACGTCATTCCCTTTTTATCGGCTGGATGTTTGCGATGAAGAGAATCTTGACCATGTCTTTGAGGAGCACCAAATCGACTGCGTCATCCATTTTGCAGGCTTGAAAGCCGTGGGCGAGTCAGTCAGCATTCCCCTGCGCTATTATGCCAACAACATCAACAGCACCCTCACCCTATGCCGCGTCATGGCCAAGCACTCAGTCAAGAAGATCATCTTTTCCTCTTCGGCCACTGTCTATCTGGCCGGAGTGCCCATGCCGGTGGAGGAGTCAGCCCCCTTGGGCTGCACCAACCCCTACGGGTGGACGAAGTTCATGTGCGAGCAGATACTGCGGGATGTCGCTTCAGCGGACCCGGACTGGTCCGTGGTATTGCTGCGGTACTTTAATCCCATCGGTGCGGATGCCTCCGGTCTCATCGGCGAAGATCCCGCCGGCATCCCCAACAATCTGGTGCCTTATATCACCCAAACCGCGCTGGGCCGCCTGAAGCAGCTGGTGGTTCATGGCAATGACTATGATACGTCCGACGGCACAGGCGTGCGTGACTACATCCACGTGACGGACCTTGCGCGCGGCCATGTGCTGGCGGTTGACTACACGTCCGCACACAGGGGCAGTCAGGCGATCAACCTGGGCACAGGCATTGGTTACAGCGTGCTGGATATCGTTCATACGTTTGAAAAAGTGATCGGGCATCCAATCCCCTACATCATTGGCGCACGGCGCGCGGGCGATGTGGCTGAAGTATATGCAAAACCCGATTTGGCCAAAGAACTGCTGCACTGGAAAGCGGAAAAGACGCTTGAGGACATGTGCCGCGACTCCTGGCGCTGGCAGGGCATGAACCCGCAGGGCTATGCCGGCGCTTGATGCCGGAAGTGCGAACAAGACCGCCTGCGTTAACGCGCGGGCGGCCTTGTACATTTGTGTTTGATACTAAACCTGCTTTTCCGAGCTGATTTCGATGCTCAGCGATTTTGCCTGACGGCACTGTTCCAGCAGCTTTGGCGGCAAAAGGGATGAAGCCATTTCGCCGGGCGTCAGGATAAGCGCCTTTTTGCAGGACAGCACCTGATCATCCGCTTTGACCACCACATAATGGTTTCTGTACACCTGGTCGGGCCTGAACATGAAACTGATGGAAAAATCAATGGCCACGTCGGGCAGGATGACATTTTGCGGCACAATGCCGCGCACCCCCGCGCCATCCTTGACAGGTATCGGCCTCCCCTGCCATGCGTTGCCGCGCACATAGGCAGCGGCAGCCCGGCCGGCAACAAAACTTTCTTCGGATACATGGTCCACGAGATCATGCACATGCAGCACATTACCGCAGGCAAAGATTCCGGGTATATTTGTCTGCAGTGAATTATCGACGACCGCCCCGCTGGTGGCAGGGCTGAGCGCAACACCGGCGCCAAGGGATAATTCATTTTCCGGGATAAGCCCGACCGACAGCAGCAAGGTATCGCAGTCAAAACGCTTTTCCGTGCCGGCTACAGGCTTGCGCTGCGCGTCCACCTGCGCCACCGTGACCGCCTCCAGGCGCTCCCGGCCAATGATATCAACGACGGTGTGACTCAAGTACAGCGGGATATCATAGTCCTGCAGACACTGCACGATATTGCGGTTGAGCCCGCTGGAATAAGGCATCAGTTCCACACAGGCCAGCACTTTTGCGCCCTGCAGGGTCATGCGCCTTGCCATGATCAGGCCAATATCGCCAGAACCCAGGATGACGACCCGTTTCCCCGGCATATAGCCTTCCAGGTTGACATAACGCTGGGCGGTGCCGGCGCTGAAGATGCCGGCACATCGCGTACCGGGGATGGCCAGCGCCCCGCGGGGCCGTTCACGGCAGCCCATTGCCAATATAACAGCCTTTGCAGCAAATACCTGCAGGCCGTTCTCACGGCTGATGGCAGTGACCTTTTTGTCAGCGCTGACCTCAAGCACAGTCACCCCGGTTCGGATATCAAGTGCCAGTTTATTGACCATTTTAATGTCGCGCTGGGCATATTCCGGACCGGTCAGCTCAACTTGAAAGCGGTGCAGGCCAAAGCCGTTGTGGATACACTGCCTGAGAATGCCGCCCTGCCACGCTTCGCGTTCCAGGACAAGAATGCTCTCAATGCCGGCCTCGCGCGCCGAAATGGCGGCAGCCAGCCCGGCAGGGCCCGCGCCAATGATGAGGATGTCAATGGGAATGCTTTGAAGGCTCATGATCTCTCCTCATTCCAGGCATCCGCAAGCGTGCCCTGCAAAATGTTGCTCCCGCCGCCAAACTTGGTTACCTGATCGGGTTTGAGCTTTAATTCTTCACATAGGAGCTGGACTACCCTTGGACTGCAAAAGCCTCCCTGACAGCGTCCCATGCCCGCACGGGTGCGTCGCTTGATACCATCGAGGTTTCTGGCGCCCACAGGCTCCCTGATGGCGGCCCTGACTTCGGCTTCAGTGACCGTTTCACACCGGCATACGATGCGCCCATAATCAGGGTCCTGATTGTATGCCTCCTGCCTCTCCGTCTTGCTCATATGGCTGAAGGCCTTTGGCTTTGGCCGGATTGGCGGCATGTATGCCTTCTTGGGCAGCTGCAGGGAATAGGCGACCCAATCCCCCAGTTCCTCACCGATGGCGGGTGCAGCGGAAAGGCCGGGGCTTTCGATGCCGATGGCTTCAAATGCCCCCTCGGCAGCGCCTTCAACTGCGCCAATCACAAAGTCACCGCCTGCCTCATGCGCGCGGATACCGGAGAAATTGGTGATCACGCTGCGCACACTGATGCCCGGCCAGGTTTTAGCCGCCTTCTTCAGAACATCCGCCAAACCTTCGGCCGTGGTGCCGGCATCCTCGGGATCGTCTATATCCTCAGCGGTAGGCCCGATCAGCAGGTTGCCATGGGTTGTGGGCGATATCAGGACGCCCTTGCCCATCGCGGTGGGCACTTGAAAGATCGTCAATGTGAACCCCAGCGTGTTTTCCCGGTCCATCAGATAGTACTGACCTCTGCGGGGGATCATGGTGAACTTGCGGGGGGATATCTTGTTATGAAGGTAAGCCCCGTATATGCCGGCGCAGTTGACAAAAGCGCGTGTCTCCAAGCTGCCTTTGTCAGATATGATTTGCCAGCCGCCGCTTACAGGCTTCATATCCAGCACCTCGGTTTCCATGATGAAACTGACGCCGTTTTCGCAGGCGGCATTGGCCAGGGCGTGTGTCACCTCGTATGGGCTTGCCAGGCCTGAACCCGGCACATGCAGCGCGGCCAAAACATCAGGATTGATATTGGGCTCCAGGGCAAGGATCTCTTCCTTGCCGATAATCCGGCACCCATCCACGCCGTTTTGCAGGGATTGTTGATGGAGTTTCATAATTTTTACCCTGTCAGCCTCATCGAAGCCCAATACCAAAGCACCCGGCTGCCCGTAGGGCACGCCCAACTCCCTGCACAATGCAGGATACATCCGCGCGCCTTTCACGTTGAGACGCGCTTTGTCACTCCCCGGCTCGGCATCGAATCCCGCGTGGATGATGCCGCTGTTTGCTTTGCTGGCGCCTTCGGATACATCCTGCGACCTTTCCAGCAAGGCCATGTTCCCCACGTATCGGGACAGCTGCCTGGCTACCGCGCAGCCAATCACGCCTCCACCGATCACTATGACATCATACATTTTCAGACCTCTTGTCTCTTCAATGCGGTTGAATCACCTCGCAGAGTATATCATGCAAGCCAAATGCCGTCCACACGATAAAACACCGGTGCGGATGAGTGAATTTAAATTGTTTCATTATCCTCTTGCATTTTTAATAGATCTGTAATATATTGGGTGTGCAAAGGTGTCCTCGATGCCTGTAAACCGTGAAAACAGCGCAAATGCGCGGGAGGATCCGTATGAACACATCAAAAAGAAGACTGCGCCTGCTATCGTTTATTCTTGTGGCGCTGCTGCTGTTGACTCAATCAGGGCTTGCACTTGCTCAATCCTACTTGGGGACAGTGAACGCTGACAAAGTTTTGATGCGTCCTCAGCCAAGCACGGCGTCAAGCGACTATATCAACAAACTGAACAAGGGCGCCCAGGTTGCGCTGCTTGGCATCGCGGATGATTTCTACAAGATCCGCTATGATGGCAGAACCGGCTACATGATGCGGAAATTCATCACCGTATCCTCCGCTGCCCTGAATAAGCTGAAGGCTGACCTTGAACCCGTATCGACCAGTAAATACGCCAAAGTGGCCACAATCAGCGGTTTGGGAGACCCGCCCGATACGCTTCGCTACGGTGCCCATGGTGAAGACGTGGAAAAACTCCAGCGCGCCCTGCAGATAAAGAAGTATTACAGCGGCGCTATCGATGGGGGCTTTGGCAATAAGACCCGCGATGCGCTCAACGCCTATCAAAAGAAGAACAATCTGCCCATCACAGGCAGAGCGGACATCGCTACGATCAGCAAGCTCTTTGGCCGAGCCGCGCAGACAACAGCGGCAAACGATCCGGCCATGGACGGCATAAAGTCCGTCTCACAGATCAGTGTCCCCAACACGACTGAAAAAGGTGACTCGGGCAAGCATGTCAAAGCGCTTCAGCAAGCCCTCAAGATCAAGGGATACTTCAAGATTCCCATAGACTCCAGATATGGTGACAAGACAGTGGAAGCTGTCAAGGCTTACCAGAAGCGCGTCGGCCTGTCGGCAGACGGCGTGGCAGGCAACGGAACAATCCGAAAACTGTTTGGCAGCAATGCCGCCAATTATACCATCAAGACAGAGCGCCTTGACTGGTTTGGCGGAGACGCGAACCTTATCCCCAAAGGTGCGATTTTCACCATCAAGGATGTTTACACCGGCAGGACATTCACTGCCAAGCGCTGGAGCGGGGTCAATCACATCGACGCTGAGCCGCTCAACGCGAAGGATTCCGACACGATCAAGGATATCTTCGGCGGCGGCTGGTCCTGGGCAAGGCGCTCGGTCCTGGTCAAATACAATGATCACGTCTACGCCGGTTCCATCAACGGGATGCCCCATGGTACGGATACGGTGGACGGCAATGATTTCGATGGCCACTTCTGTATTCATTTCTACAAAAGCCGCACGCATGATACCAACCGGGTGGATGCCACACATCAAAACGCCGTTGAGATCGCTATGAACACAAGCTGGTAATTACATCTCCACCAGTACCGGGACCGTGCGGCAGCACGGTTCCTTTTTATCAGTATTTCGCCTGCATGCCTTGACAAGTCCGTAAAGTCCGGTGTAGGATTGCTTATCAAGACGAAAGGGGGCGGCCAGAATGGCGTATTGTTACATCGATGCTCAATTGTTGTTGCGCGGCTGCCCGAAAGTATCCTGAGCAGGGATATCAGATACTTGAGCAGCCTTCGGCGCGAAACGCGGAGGCTTTTTTATTGCGATGGATGGAGTAAGTATGAACACACAAAGAAAGCGGCTGATGGGCTTGCTGCTCAAGCAAAACACGCCCTACTTCCTGACCGCCTTTATTCTGACCGCACTGACCGCGTTGATAGGCTTTTTGGCGCCTGCACTGCTGGCGGAACTGATGGACCATTACCTCTCCGACGGCCCTTCCCGTCTGCCTGCCTTCATCAACAGCTGGATGGCCGCAAGCTTTGGCGCGGATTTTTTGCGTCAGAACCTGTGGGTATTCGGGGCGGCGCTGGTGCTGGTTAATCTCTTGTCCGGCGTATGTTCCTTCTTCAAAGGCAAACTCAGCGCGCAGGGCTCTGAAAACGCGGCACGCTACTTGAGGGAGACAGTGTTTGACCATATACAGACCTTGCCCTTTGACTACCATGTAAAAGTGGAAACTGGAGACTTGCTGCAGCGCTGTACATCCGATATCGACACTGTACGCCGTTTCCTGTCCCAGCAGGTTCTGGCCATCGTCAACGCTTTGCTGATGGTATTCATCGCCCTGTCGCTCCTGCTGCCTGTCAGCGTCAGGATCACACTGATCAGCCTGTGCATCACACCGCTGATCTTCCTGTTTTCCATGCTGTTCTTCCGCCTTGTAACCAAGTCGTACCGCGCGCGCGAAGAAGCAGAGAGCAAGATGAGCACCGTGCTGCAGGAAAACCTGACTGGCGTGCGCGTAGTGCGTGCCTTTGGTCAGGCACAAAGCGAAACCGACAAGTTTGACCGGGCCAGCAAAGGGATCCTGGACAAAGGCTACGTGGTCGCCCGCATGGAAGCACTGTACTGGGGGATATCCAGCGCGCTTGGCACCATCCAAATGGCGATAGCGCTGTTTGTTTGCATCTTTGAAGCTTTGGCAGGCCGTATCAGTGTAGGCGACCTGGTGGTCATCACCGGTTATGTGGGCATGCTCATCTGGCCGATCCGCCAGCTTGGCCGCATCCTGACTGACTCCAGCAAGAGCATGGTAGCTTTGGAGCGGATCAATGAAGTTCTTCATACTAAGCCCGAGCCGCCGCAGCCTGACGCGCTGACACCTTCACTGAGAGGTGATATCATCTTTGACCATGTCAGTTTCGCATACGCCACAGGCCATGAAGTGCTGCATGATATCAGCTTTCGGGCCAAAGCCGGTCAAACCGTTGCCATCCTGGGCCCCACCGGCTCAGGCAAAAGCTCGCTTGTACATCTGCTGCAGCGGCTGTATGAACCAAAGAGCGGCCGTATCCTCATTGGCGATGTACCACTGAACAGGATAGACCGCAAATACCTGCGCAGGCATGTTGGCCTGGTGCTGCAGGACAGTTTCCTGTACTCCAAGACCATCCGCGAGAATGTCGCCATCGCCAGGGAAAGCGCTGCGCAGGAAGAAATCGAGAAAGCGGCGCTGGCCGCCTTGGCTCATGATTTCATTAAGGCAAGCGAAAAGGGCTATGATACAATGGTGGGTGAACGGGGCGTCACACTCTCCGGCGGGCAAAAGCAACGCGTTGCCATTGCCAGGACTTTGATGAAGGATAATGACATTCTCATCTTTGACGACTCTTTGTCCGCCGTGGATACCAGGACAGACGCCCATATACGCGATGCGCTGCTTTCAGGCTCTGAGCGGCCGACCACATTTATCATCAGCCACCGCATCACTACGCTGAGCAGGGCGGATATGATCCTGGTGCTTGAAGACGGACGCATCACATCAATGGGCAGTCATGAGCAGCTCATCAAACAGGACGGGCTGTACGCGCGCATCAACGCCATCCAGACCGGCCTTGAAGACATGGCATCAGCCGCATTGCCGGTGAAAGGATAGTATGCAATACGATCTTGAACATGAAATACCCAAACCGCTCAGCTTTGACTTATGGAAGCGGGTGCTCATACTGGGACGCGCCCATTGGAAAAAATTAAGGCTTTGTTTCCTGATGCTGATCATATTGGGCGTTGGCGAAGCCGCGCAGCCGCTGCTGACGCGTTACGCAATCGATGAATTCGTTGTTGCCGGCAATACAGCGATGCTGATGCCCTTTGTCCTGATCAACGCCGTCTTGATTATTGTCGACTTCTTTGCGGTCTACGCCTTTCTGCTTCTATCGGCGCATATTGAATGGAATATCAATTACGACATTCGTGCCCTGGGGTTTCGCAAACTGCAGGAATTGCCTTTCAGCTACTATGACCGTATGCCGGTTGGCAACCTGCTGACCCGTCTGACCAGCGACACCTCTCAAATTGGGGAAGCGCTCGGCTGGGGCCTGGTCGACTTTGTATGGGCAATTTTCTTCCTACTGACCAGCTTCACCGCCATGTTCATTATCAACTGGCAGCTGGCGCTCATCGCACTGGCCTCCATTCCCCTGCTGCTGCTTGTATCCTCATTTTTCCAAAAACGCATGATCAGCAACCATCGCAAGGTACGGCGAGTCAACAGTCAGATCACCAGTGCTTTCAACGAGAGCATCATGGGAGCCAAGACCACGAAAACCTTAGTCCGCGAGGAGATGAACACCGGGGAATTTCGAATCCTGACTGATGAAATGCACAGGCGTTCCGTGCGGGCCGCCGTGCTCTCCTCCTTGTTTTTTCCCATCGTGGTTTCCATTGGCTCCATTGCGACCGCCTATGTGCTGACAAAAGGCGCAGGTTTGGTGCTTCAGGGCGCGATGAGCCTTGGCACCATCGCGGCATTCGTTGGCTATATCAGTGATTTCTTTCATCCTGTTCAGGATATCGCAGGCACCTTCGCTGAGTTTCAGCGCAGGCAGGCCGCTGCTGAGCGTGTGCTGAGCCTGCTGGATACCGCGCCTGAAATCCAGGATACAAAGGAAGTGGAAGCCGTCTATGGCGACAACTTCCACCCCAAGCATGACAACTGGCCTGCCATTCAGGGTGATATTCGCTTTGAGAACGTCAGCTTCAAATACAAGGACGGAGAAGAAGTGCTGAAGGATTTCAGCCTGCATGTCAAGGCGGGGGAAACCATCGCATTGGTAGGTCCAACCGGCGCGGGAAAAAGCACCATCGTCAACCTGATCTGCCGTTTCTATGAGCCAACGGAAGGCAGCATCCTGATAGACGGCGCGGACTACAGGCAGCGCAGCCAGCTTTGGCTGCAGTCCAACTTGGGTTATGTCCTGCAGGAACCGCACCTCTTCAGCGGCACTATCGCAGACAATATCCGCTATGCGGCAAAGCAGGCGAGCATTGACGAAGTTGAACAGGCAGCCAGGCTCGTCAACGCGGAAGGCTTCATCCTGAAGCTGGAGCTGGGCTACAATACCCAGGTTGGCGAAGGCGGCAACCGCTTGTCTACGGGTGAGAAGCAGCTGATCTCCTTTGCCAGGGCCATCATCAACAACCCTCGGATCTTTGTGCTTGACGAGGCCACCTCATCAGTGGATACCCAAACAGAGGTGATGATACAGCATGCCATCGAGAAAACACTGGAGGGCAGGACCAGCTTCATCATCGCCCACAGACTGTCCACGATACGGAGCGCAGACAGGATACTGGTCATAGAGGACGGGCGCATCGCCGAATCCGGCACCCACCACGAGCTCATTGGCCTAAAAGGCGCCTATTATCAACTTTATACCAACCAGTTTCGCGAAGAACGCTCCATGGATGTCCTGGATAAAAAACGCGCGTAAAAACCTGCCGCAAGGAAGCGTTTCCCTTGCGGCGGGGCTTGTATTGCCCTGCCCGCCTTGCTATAATGCCTTAACGCCAGGAACGGGACAGGATGAATTGCGGCGCAAGAGAGTTGCCGGATGGTGCGAGGCAGCCGAGCTTTTTATCTTTCCACCCGGGAGCGGGCGGCGATGAGCCGCAGGGGTACGCCCCATAACGCGTGTACGAGAGGGCAAGCAATTGCCAATCGGGGTGGCAACGCGGATCGATTCCGTCCCCAGGCGGGACGGTGTTTTTTTATTTGAAAGGAGCATGATAGCATGTTGGACATCAGGCGTATCAGGCAAAATCCAATGGAACTGGAGCAGGCGCTCAAGGACCGCAGCAGCAGCATCGATGCCGGGCAAATTCTCTCCCTTGATGAGGAACAGCGGGCCCTGATGGCGCAAAGCGAAAGCCTTAAAAGCCTGCGCAATGAAACCAGCAAGCGGATAGCCCAAATCAAGCGGGACAAAGGCGATGCCGGCGCCATCATGGATGAGATGAAGCAGGTGGGTGAGAAGATCACGGCCCTTGACGAACTGATCAGGGAGAAGAGCGCCCTGCTCAATGACATCCTGCTGCGTCTGCCAAACTACCCCCACAGGAGCGTTCCTCGGGGAAAGGATGACAAGGACAACGTCGAAGTGCGCCGTTGGGGGCAGCCCCGCGTGTTCAGCTTCGATCCCAAGGCCCACTGGGATATCGGCACCGCCCTTGACATCATGGATTTCGAAACAGCTGCCAAGGTTTCGGGCGCCCGTTTCACCTTCCTCAAAGGATTGGGCGCGAGGCTGGAGCGCAGCATCATCAATTTCTACCTTAATATTCATACCCTGGACGGGTTCCTGGAAGTCTATCCCCCCTATATGGTCAGCCGCGCCACGATGACAGGAACGGGGCAGCTGCCAAAGTTTGAGGAGGATGCGTACAAGGTGGGTCAGGACCTGTTCCTTATTCCCACCGCTGAAGTGCCGGTTACCAATATGTACCGTGAGATGATACTCGAAGGTGACCGCCTGCCCATCCGCCATGTGGCATACAGCGTTTGTTTCCGTTCGGAAGCGGGCAGCGCAGGACGGGATACAAGGGGATACATCCGCCAGCATCAATTCAACAAAGTGGAGATGGTCAAGGTCTGTAAGCCGGAACAAAGCTATGATGAACTGGAGCACATGACGCTGCAGGCGGAAAAAGTGCTGCAGCTGCTTGATCTGCCTTATCGTGTTGTCTGCCTTAGCACGGGCGACATGGGCTTTTCCGCCTCCAAAACCTATGATATCGAGGTCTGGATGCCCAGTTACCAACGTTATGTGGAGATCTCCAGCTGTTCCAACTGTGAGGATTTCCAGGCCAGGCGCGCACAGATCCGCTACCGTGAGACCCTTAAGGACAAACCGCAGCTCTGCCATACGCTTAACGGATCCGGCGTGGCTGTGGGCAGGACACTTGCGGCAATCCTGGAGAATTATCAGCAGGAGGACGGCAGCATTTTGGTGCCGGACGCTCTTGTGCCATATATGGGAACGGACAGGATAGGCTGAGTTCGTCTTGAATAGCCATTCCATGCATGGTACACTGGTTTTATATAAAGGAGGAACTGCCCGCGGTGTCCTATCCTTGGGAAGCCTTTTATTCATCCGCACAACTGAACCGCTGGAACGAGGCCGTCGACCTGCGTTTCAGCTGCCGTAAATTCAAGGCGCCTGCAGATATCCAGCAAAAAAGCGCGCTGCACTACGCCGCGGCCAGATTGGGATTGCCCGGGATACGGCTGACGCTTGGTGATTGCGACTGCAACAGGCTCTTTTTCCCTTTTCCATTTGTTGAACGCATTGAGTATGCCTCCCAGTACGCCGCTGTCATCATTGACAAGAAGGTTCCAAAGACAGCGCTGCATGCGGGCATCGCCGGGCAAGCCCTGGCGCTTGAGATAAGCAGCCTGCAGCTGGGCAGCTGCTGGGTGTCAGGAAATTTTCACAGGTCAGCCGTGGATATCCCGCTTGAGCCTCATGAACGCATCGCCGCGGTCATGCCATTTGGCCAGCCTCAAAACGCTGAAGGCGCCAGTTTGCGCAAACGCAAACCGCTCAGGAACCTTTGCCTTGACGATCCCGCGGCCTGGCCTCTGTGGGCATTCCAGGCTGCCGAAAGCGTGCGCGGCGCCCCTTCGGCACGCAATTCGCAGCCATGGCGGTTTTCATTTTTCGGCAATACACTTCGTATTTCAGGCAGGCACATTGACAGCATTAACTTTGGCATCGCCATCCTGCACATCGAATGCGCCCTGCGGGACCTTCCCCATCGCTGGCATTACAGCACGGATGGGAAGAGCCTGCTGATCAACCTCGAGGATACAAATGAACGTGATTGAAAGCACAGCCTGCCGCCATCAGGGGTCGCCTTGTCTTGAACAGTTCATCCATATTAAAGAAGGGTTGATAGAATAGATGGCTTTCCACTTTTTTGCCTACCTGAGCCGCATGCGCTTCATCCAGCGCTGGGGCCTGATGCGCAACACGCTGCCCGAGAATGATATGGAGCACGCAATGCAGTGCGCCATGATCGCCCATGCCATCGCGGTCATCGGCAACACGCGCTACCAGCGCGGCTATGACGCACAGCGCGTGATGGCCCTGGCGCTTTACCACGATGCCAGCGAGGTCATCACGGGCGACTTGCCAACGCCCATAAAAAACAATAACCCCGCCATCAAGGCGGAGTATAAAAAAATCGAGGCGCTTGCTGCACGGCGGCTGCTGACGATGCTGCCGGATGATCTGAGGCCTGCTTACGAGCCCCTCATCGAGCAGGCAAGCGACACCGCACAGGGACGTGTTGTCAAGGCCGCCGACCGTATCTGCGCCTATATCAAGTGTCTGGAAGAAAACAAAGTCGGCAACCGGGAGTTCAGGGAGGCGCAGACCGGTATTGAAAGCAGCATTTATGCCATCGACTTGCCCGAAGTGCAGGACTTCATGCGGGATTTTGTGCCGGGCTACGCGATGACGCTTGATCAGATCTCCCGCTAAGCCTGCTTCGCCTTACTGTCCTGCATCAGCTGCTTGAGTTCATCCATGAAAGTGGGGATGTCCGTAAACTGACGGTAAACTGAAGCGAAACGGATATAGGCCACCTCATCAAGGCGCCGCAGGGCCTCCATCACCATCTCCCCTATCTGCTGGGTCGTGATTTCCTGCTGCATGCTGTTATAGGCAAACTGTTCAACGCTTGAAACGATCTGGTCAATATCCTTGGCGGCGACAGGCCGTTTGTGACAGGCGTGGATGATGCCTGAACGGATCTTTGCCGCGTCAAACAGCTCCCGGGTGTGATCCTTCTTGATCACCAGCAGCTGAATGGTTTCAACCTTCTCATAGGTGGTGAAGCGGCGGCCGCAGGTGATGCATTCCCGCCGCCTTCGGATACTGGCCCCATCCTCAGTAGGCCTTGAATCCACGACGCGGCTGTCCTCTGAATTGCAGAATTGGCACTTCATTCTTTTCGTTCCTTTTCATTGATGGCCCATTATACATTATCATGCGAACGCTGTCCACTTCACGATTATCACAGTTGGAGGTTATCATGGATCAAAAGCATATGCTGCATCTTATCACGGGCGAGGGCAAAGGGAAAACCTCCGCAGCCATGGGAATGGCCCTTCGGATGCTGGGGCATGAAGAACCGGTTTTGATCGCTCAGTTCATGAAAGACGGCAAGTCAGGCGAAATCACGGCGCTCAGGCGTTTTCCCATGTGCCATATTTTTGAGGACTTTAAAATGGAAGGTTTCGCCTGGCGCATGAGTGACAAGGATATTGATTTGGCGCGTGCGTCCTATCAAAGCGCTGTGCAGTCATTGGAGCGTGAAATTGAAAGGATCAAGCCCTGCCTGCTGGTGCTTGACGAGCTCAACGTGTGCCTGGCAATGAACCTTATCAGCTTTGAAGACGCACAGCGGCTGATCCAAACCGGCCTGCGCTGTGCAGAAGTGGCAGTCACAGGCCGCTACAGCGGCGCGCGCATGGAAGCGATGGCAGATTATGTCAGCGTTATCACTGCCGTAAAACACCCCTTCAATGACGGCCTGCCTGCCCGCGAGGGTATTGAGTGGTAGTCAGCGCAAGGCAAAGGATATGCTTTGCACCTTGTGCAGTGTCTCTCCAACCCACGCTGTCACCTCCGCGTGATACAGCCCCGGCTGCGCCGGCTCACCGGAGGTCATTGTCCCGTTCCAATACAGCAGGCTTCCTCCACCGGGCAGGTTTTCTGGCCGGGTTGGCTGGTCTGCCGCCAGGACGGCAACCGTCAGCCCCGACTGATCCTTGATCCGGACACTGATCCTGAGGGCAAATGCATGCCCTATGAATATCGGCAGTTCCTGCCCTTCCTTTGGCGTAAAAGCCTGCGGCGCTGTCACAGCCAGCCGGGGGTCGCCACGGAGCGGTTCCACCAGCAGCAGGCTTTGGGCCAGGGGTGTTGAACTGTCCTCAAGTACAGATGTCACAAACAGGAGCACATAGCCTGATATCGCCTGATCGCTCAAGCGCAGGCCCAGTGATACATCCTTCCTGCCGGGCAGGATATCGCCGCTTGACTGCCTGATGTCCGCGATCACTTGAGCCTGGGCGAACTGCCACCGGCCACCCTTGTGATAGATCAGCTGATAGGCCAAACGCGCAGGCTGGTTGAGCGTAAATGAAAAGCTCATATCAGCGTTGCTTGAACTCAAGGCGCTCTGCTCAAGCACCAGGTCGCTGACCGCCCGGGGAAACCTCGGCGCCTGGGTGACATCGTAACGCAGCAGCGCCGTATCATCCGCAATTGGATAGACCTGAGGCGTGGCGACACCGTAACTGCGCAGGAGATAGCAGTGTATTTCCCGCAAGGTAATATCGCCGTCCATGTTTTCATCAGCGGCATAATTGCCCAAACCTGATATACCCGCTGTCAAGGTATCCGCAAAGTAGCTCCCCCCGCGCACCATCCCCTGTCCCGTGGACCACAGGAAACTTGGCTCATTGCCGCCCGATGCCGTAACGACCTTGAAGTCCCTGTTTGTAAAGAGGGAGCCCTGTCCATTGCCGGTCATGCCGCGGTCAATAAGCGCGCCGGAATTGCAGGTGTCAATGATCAGTACCTTCATGCCTGGCACGGGCGACAGCACCCTGTAGAGCTCCCCCGCGCTGAGCCGGTACTCACTTTTGCCGTCAGACAGCAGCATGCCAAAGTCCATCGCCTGCATCCCCGTCTCATACAAGCCATGGGTGCTGATGTAAAACAGGGATATGTCCCCCTCTTTGGCGCCTTTATAACTCTTTTCCACCAAGGCCGCAAAGCCATCAGAGTCAAAGGCGTCATTGTAACTTATGCTGATCTTCTCGTATCCGCGCATATCCATGTTCAAAGCAATCGCCATGTGCTGAAGGTTGTTTTCTGCCGCCGGCGCCGTATTGGGACGTGTCCTGAACAGGTCCGCCCCGACAAGCAGCGCGCGCATTTTTGAACGCTCCGGATAAGCCTCAGCTCCGAAGGCAGAAGGAAATGGCAAAAGAGCCATCAGCAGGATCACGCAGATAAACTTGCGCACTATGCCCCCTCCTTCCATGCATTGTTAACGCGGCTTATTGCGGCAGCATTTTCAGCATAGCACATTACCCATCCCCTTTCAATGAAACGCGCTCGATTCATCACAAATATATTACGCTAATATTACATTATAGCGACGATTATGCATCAATATGTTACTTAAAATTCTGCTTGCTCTATTTCGCGATTCATAGTAAAATACATCGATTTGCGCTTGACTTGGCATAAGAGCAGTGCTATACTTTATGATTGCATCGGTATCGAAAGATGCAAGGATCAGTTTGTGTTCAGTTAATCCGCTGCGGAACACTTTGCCGCTGATTTGATTGCGTCCTTGGCCGGGCAGCATTGGAGGGGTGATAGCTTTTATGGTGCACGAGGTCCGAATGGGGAAGCTGCGCAAGCGCATGAGCTTCTCGCGCATCGAAGAGGTACTGGACATGCCAAACCTGATAGAGGTTCAAAAGAACTCCTATCGCAAGTTCCTGGAAGAGGACTTCCGGGAAGTTTTGGCGGACGTATCTCCGATTACTGACTACAGCGAAAACCTGATCTTGGAGTTCGTTGATTACTCCCTTGACAAAACACCCAAAAACACAGTGGAGCGCTGCAAAGAGCGGGACCTGACCTACGCGGCGCCTCTGAAGGTGTTTGTCCGCCTGAAGAACAAAGAAACAGGCGAGATCAAGGAAACCGACGTCTTCATGGGTGATTTCCCCTTGATGACAGAACACGGCACCTTCATCATCAACGGTGCTGAGCGTGTCATTGTAAGCCAGCTCGTCCGCTCCCCCGGGTGCTACTACACCAAAGAGATCGACAAAGCCGGCAAACAGCTTTTCTCATCCCAGGTCATCCCCAACCGCGGCGCCTGGATCGAATATGAAACCGACTCCAATGATTGTCTGTGGGTGCGTATCGACCGCGCCCGCAAGCTGCCCATCACCATCATCCTGCGTGCCCTTGGATACGGCACCGATCAGCAGCTGACCGATCTTCTGGGTGAAGACGAGCGCCTGATGGCTACCATCGCCAAAAGCGACATCAATATCAAATCCCAAACCGATGCGCTTCTGGAGATCTACCGCCGTCAAAAACCGGGCGAGCCACCCACTGAGGATGGCGCGCGCATTCTGCTGCACAACTTGTTTTTTGATCCCAAGCGTTACGACCTAATGCGCGTCGGGCGCTATAAATACAGCAAGAAGCTGAGTGTCGCCGCGCGAATCTCCGGCAGGATCGCCGCCCAGGATGTGATTGACGGGCGCACGGGCGAAGTGCTTGTGAAAGCCGGCGCGGTGATCAAACCGGCCGTCGCTCATGATATTCAAAACGCCGGCATCAACGCGGTCAATATCCAGCTGGAAGACCGCGTGCACAAGGTGCTGGGCAATAACTTCGCCGATGCCAGGGAATATCTGCCCTTTGATCCCAAGGAGTGCGGCATACTAGAAATGGTCCATTTGCCCACGCTTTTGCAGATCATCGAAGGTGTGCCGGAGGAAGACCTCAAGCGCGTCGTCAAGTAAAACGCGCAGCTGCTGGTGCCCAATCACATCATCATTGATTACATCGTGGCCACTGTCAGC
>CAZPBJ010000042.1:0-24905 GCA_964584685.1 uncultured Christensenella sp.
GAAGGTGAACTCCCTGTTCTTCAGCGCCCTGCCGTCCAGGGCCTTGACGGCCGTGATGACGACCTCGCTGAGCCCGCGCTGCGCCTGGTCGGCATTCAGCCGGAGCACGTCCGCGTCTATCTGCAGCAGCGATTGTTCCCGGCCACGTCTGTCCTTGACGCGGTCCAGGCCGGTCACCGTACCCCACACCGTCACGCTCCGGCCGGCCTGCACGCGTTCCTCGCCGATACCATAGCGGTAGTTGACCCGGATGGGGCAGGCGGCGTCCCCGTTGTTCAGGAAGATGAACTCGCCCCAGCCGTGCTGCTCGTCCTTGAGCAGTTCCCTGACCCGGCCGTCCAGGCGCAGCAGCGTCCCGGCGCCGCCGCCGGGCGTGTTCATCAGGGCGGCGTATCCCTCGCTTGAAAGCGTCCCGCAGTTCGGGTCCAGCGCCTGCGCGCGCGCCTGTCGGGCTTGCGCCGTCTCGCTGAGCAGGCCGTCGGCAAAGAGGCCCTCATAGATGACCCGCCCCAGACGGTTGGTCAGTTTTCCGCTTCCGTGGAAGGTATAGACACCGCAGTCGGGGCAGCTCCTGAACCCCCCGGTGTAGACGGATGCGCCGTTGATGAACCATTCGCCGTCATAGGGCTGATTGTCCCGATACTGGCCGCGGTACTCCAGGCCGTCGGAAGGCCATACCGTTGTGCCATAACCGTTCATGGCCCCATTCTCCCAGGCGCCGTCGTAGGTCCAGCCGACGCCTTCGGCGTTGGCGGAGGTGAAAGTCCCCTTGCCTTGCGGGAGTCCGTCCTTCATCTCACCGGTATAGGTGCCCGTCCGCTGCGCGTGCGGGAAGCGCACCGTGATTTCCGCCGTGACCGTGGGGGCCGGCGTGGGTTCCGGGGGCAGGTCGTCCGCGGCGGGCGGCGGCAGATTGCCGGAAGCCTCTTGCGATGCGGTTTTCACCTCAGGGGCGGCCGTTGCGGCAGCGCTGCCCTCTTTGTGCGGGAAGAAGGGGATGCCATTGGCCTGCGCGTATTCCTGCGCGTAACTCCCCTCATACCCGTTGATCCCGGACATTGGGCCCGGGTCGATGCCGAGGAACGCGTCCGGGCCGATTTCCGTCACGCTCCTGGGGACCGCTGCGGTGGAGAGCTTTGAGCAGTCTCCAAACGCGAATTCCCCGATGCGCTCGACGCCTTCGGGAATGATCACGCTCCTGAGCGATGCGCAGTACGCGAAGGCCAGGTCACCGATTTCCTTTAGCGACAGCGGCAGTTCCAATCGCTCAAGCGCCGTGCAGTTGTAGAACGCCTGCGCCCCGATGCTTGCCACGCCGTCGGGTATCCCGGCTTTCACCAGGAAACCGCAGTCCCTGAATGCGTTCTCCCCGATTTTTGTGACCTGATAAGCGCCCAGCATGCCCGGAATTTCCGGCTCGGCCTGTGACCCGGTGTAGCGGAGGATCGTTGCCGTATTCTCCGCCGTTACCTCATATTGGAAGTCGCCGCTTGATAGCGCCGCGCTTTGCGAAGTGGCCTGCGCCGGCAGCGCAAAGAGCAATACCAAACACAAGAGAACACCGATTATTCTTTTCATTTGTTTCTACCTCACGAACAGTCACCGGCAGCTGACACGTCAAACAGTCTCTTACATATTTACGGTTGATTATTATAATATAGGCAGCTTACTTGTTTGCGGCCTGCACCGCGCCTGCCTCAACCCAGGCGCGGACCATGCCCTGCGAGGTCATGAATTCAGCGAAAACCCATCCCCTTTCTTCGAAGAATACCCTGATCTGTGAGCCGGCGGGGAGACCTTCGCCGTCGAAGTCATCATATTCCCCGCCGGGACCGAAATACATTTTCAGCCCCGCAAGCGTGATGGCATCAACCCCGGCAAGATCCCATGAAGGAACACTGTCCGAATTCTTGAAAGCGCTTTTCCTGAAATAAACCCGCCGCTTGCCCACGCCGGTATAATCCAGGTCCGCTAAAACATAGTTACCCTCGGTAAAAATGCCTTTGACCCTGGTCAGCTTGTTGGTTTTGAATGCGCCTGCTTCACGGTATTCCTTGCCGGGCCCGCAGTATGCCATCGCGCGTTTATCCCCCTTGTTGACCGCAACCAGATCATAGGCTGCGGCGATGTCAGCCGGCCATGGGCTTGCGGGGGCATCATTTTCCGTCCGGTCCGGTTCGATCGTTTGCGGGCCGGAGCCGGGATCATCATCCAGGTAGGCTGCCTGAGGCGCCTGCCCCTCAGAGGAATTGGCAGGATCCCCAAAGGCGATACTGTTTGCCACCGCGTAATTGTAAGCAAAACTGCCTGCGCTGCAGGATATTGTCAACTCAGAACTTGACCCTGCAAAAGCATCCGGACCTATGGCGGACACACTGTCCGGGATGACAGCCTGCCGCAGGGCAGCACAGTCGCTAAAGGCAAACTCCCCGATGCTCACCGAGCCTGGCGGGATGCTGATGACTTCAAGCGCAGTGCAATATGAGAAGGCAAGGTCACCGATCTCCCGCAGCGACAGCGGCAGCAGGATATCGGTCAGCGCCGTGCAGTTGTAGAAAGCCTGCGCCCCGATCACTTCGATGCTTTCGGGCAGCATCGCCTTCACCAGGAAACCGCAGTCCCTGAACGCGGCTTCCCCGATTTTTGTGACCGGATAAGTGCCCAGCATGCCCGGAATGTCCGGCTCGGCCTGGGACCCTGTGTAGCGAAGGATCCTTGCCGTATTCTCCGCTGTCACCTCGTATTGAAAGTCGCCGCCTGACAGCTCCGCGCTTTGCGCAGCAGCCTGCCCCGGCAGCGCAAAAAGCAGCACCCCGCACAATAGGATGCCAATGGTTCTTTTCATAATCCTTCCCTCGCAACAATCGGCAGACCATACTGATGGGTCATAAAGCCTTGGCATTGACAGTCATTTCCACACTTAGCGATGAGAGGTCATTTTGCGTGAGTCCGGTTTGTATTTCGCCTTGTCATGGCAATTATAAAACTTGAATGCACGGGTGTCAATGCGGCGGTGTACCTTACATACAATGATCGCGACAATAAAGTCGTGCCTCAGATACAATTGAGCGCTAGACGAGTATGCTGAAGGCATGAAAAAGGATGTAGTCTCAATGAAAGCACGAATCGAAATCACCCAGCATCTGAAGATCGCGTACCGACGGGCGGGGAAGGCCGAGAAATCAGGTATACTGGACAATTTTTGCCAGAGTACAGGTCTTGGCAGATCATCAGCCCGCCGCTATCTGACTTCTCAATCGTTGGGCGTAAAGAACGTCCTGCGCATGGACCGGAGAAAAGGCCGGGCAACCAAGTACAGTACAGCTGCCAAGGAGAAGCTGGTCTGGTTGTGGCGCATGATGTGCATGCCCTGCGGGAAGTATCTGGCCGAAGACCGAAGCCAATGGATCGAGTCATTGGAAGCACACGGAGAACTGGTGCCCAACCGCAACGGCTGGACGGAGGCGGTGCGCAAAGAATTGCTCACCATGAGCGCGGCTACAGTTGACCGATACCTGAAAACAGAGCGCGACCGCCTGAAACTCAATGGCATCAGCGCCACCAGGCCCGGCACGCTCCTTCGCAATGCCATCAAGATCCGCAAGGCAGGCGATGAGATGGAGACAGAAGCCGCGCCGACCATCATACCGGCGTCGTTTTCTTCCCGATGCGCCGGCCGCAAACCCATCGACCTCCCGGCGTTGTCGTAACGCTTTGGTTTCTAGGCTGTTACGGAAGGAGACTGAAAATTCGGCAGAGCCCGTTCCGTCGGCAGTGCGCGCTTCGGCCTTACCGCGTGTAGCAGTATCCGGAATTTTGGTAAAACAAGGTGTTCCCGTTGATGAGGTAGATCTCCGACCAAGGGTAGATCCTTGAAGGATCCTCGTCAAAAGTACACAGGACCAGGGTGCCGGCAACATCCTTGAGAACCTGCCGGTAAGTGTGTATGCCGGCTGAGTCAATGGATTCATTGAGGGTGACCGTGGACGCTGGATACGCGTTCCCCACATACACGTATTCCTCCTCCCAGCCTCCGTTTGCGCCGGATTGCCTTTGTGAATAGACGACCTTGTATGCGTAGCCGTCCGTATCATAGGCGCTGATATCGAATGTTTCGACCCGCGTCTCGCTTTGGGTCGGCGCGCTCTCGGGTTCCTCTGGGGAGGGGGACGCCGCGTCATATGCGGACTCCTCTTCTTCGTCACCCCATGCGATGACGTCCGGCGCGGACGGCCAGCCGAACATGACGTTCATCCCGGCATCTGTCAGCGCTTCCACGGTCTGGGTCCTCTGCCATATGCCGATCCAGGGGTTTGTCCCCTTGTCCCTGACTGCGACCTCCGCTGTCGCGCGGGCAAGGGGCCCGGTATTGTAGGAGTCTTGATCACGCATCTCCAGGGTGACCGTATAATGGCCGGCTTTCCCGTATACGGGGTTTGCGCCGGCAATGTCGGTGTTCCCTGTTTGGCCGTTGCCGAAGTCCCAGGCATAGAGGACGCTTCGGGGGGCGTTTTTCGCGACGGCTGTCAGCGCGATGGACTGGGATACGTCACCCTCATAGGAATCCTGATAGAACGAGAGCTCAATGTCCTTGTCTTCATGGAGATATGACGCGGAGAAATCCCTTCCGCCAGCGTGGATTTCGAGGATGACGCGATCCCCGCTGCCGATGATAAAATCATTGATATCCAGGGCCTTTGGAAAGTCATCCGGCGCGGATATTTTTCTGCCGCTGTCCCATACATACAGATAGACCGGGCCAACCTCCGCGGTGAACGCGTCCCCGGTTTTCGACGTGTTGATCTTTGTCATCTTTCCGTCTTCAAATATTACATCCGCGATCCTGGTTTTTCCCTCCTTGCTTTGCCTGTACAGGACACCCGGACCCGAGTACCTGATCTCCAGCCCGGCCTCAATCCATGCCCGATCCTTCTTCACCTCGTGCACCAGGTCCGCACTGAGCCCGATCTTCTCCAGCATGCCGGTTTTAGCTTCGTCTTGGCTGACGATTTCATGTTCGCCCTCGACGCTGCACGCCATTGTCGGGAAAAATTCATACATTGTGCGATAGTTTGCCTTGATGGCAAGCGGCACCAGTTTGTTGCAGTAATCCTGGCCAAACTCGGCGGGGACAGTGTGCTCCAGGCTCCATACGTCCCCCAGGATCGCGGATCCGGGGCTCCTTGTTTCAACGACCATGGGCACACGATAGGGCGGAAGGGAGAACAGCTGGTAGTAGGTTGCTTTGTCCCGGTGGTCGATCCTGACAAAATCGGATCGTTCAAAGTCAGACAGCTGGGGCTTTGGGTATTTCTTCCCGTCATTCCATGGCGTCACTCCCTTTTCTTTGTCATAAATGGTTTCATTTGAATAGAAATGCCCGTTTGTATATTTTGCCAGCTCAACAAAGCTCTGCATGGGAGTACCGGTTAGGTTCACCTCAGGCTGCGCGTCAAAAACAGCGGCTTCATGGATCATTGACGGCTTCAGGGGTGTTTCAATGCTGTCGAACAGCGGATGCGCGTCATTTCTGACATGCGCGGGCATGGCCATGTCCGAAATCATATGCATGGATTCGCCCAGGGCCCGGAACGCCTTGCCAAGATAAAAGCGCCGCGCCTGTTCACGGCTTTCGGGCGTGAAGGCCATGTCCCTGAAACTGCCGTCACCGCCTTTGCTTTGGATGATGGACGGTTCCCCGCCATCCTCGGCAATTTCCATGGATTCCTTGTAGTAAGCCAGGCCGTTCATAAAGCTGAACGCGTTGTCCGGATGCGTATAGGCCCATTGGAAGGCTGAAACTGTGTTGTCATAAAGGAAATGCAGGTTTTCAAGGTCCGTGAGTTCGGCGTGGCCGTCAGTGACCGTGGGATCAAAAAAGTGGCGCAGGGAAGCGTAGATTTCTGGCTCATCGGCGGAGAATCCCCCGTGGCTGATCCAATCCAGGGCGGTGTGGGCCTGATTTTCGACATGATAGCTGCCCATTTGCGCTTCGGGGATGATTGCGTTCACAAGGTCTCCGCTGACCAGGGAGGACGCGCTGGTCGTATACGGCCCGGGATATTCCGCGCTGACATCCAGGGACGAACTGTCAAACTTGTCCGTATGCGCGTACAGCAGGATGAACTTTTCAAATGCCAGCCGGTTGATCGCCTCATGCTCATCCTGTTCCCATGCGGTGCAGGTGCCGGGAAGAAGGAAGGAAAGCAGGTAGCACAGGAGCAGGCGGATAAACAAGGCCGCGCGGTCGCATGTCGCCTTTGCCGGTATCGAATCATCCGTGCGCTTCATGTTGATGCTTCCTCCAGCGCCCGCAGTACCCCGGGGATCTTGTCCTCCAGTTCGCGCGGGATGAGCAGGACAATGGTCTCCGTCAGCGGGGCGGGGATGGACTGCGCGGTGTAGCCGATTTTGAGCTGCCCGGGCATGCCGGCCGAAGCCGGCGGTTCGTACAGGAGACTTGTGATGCCGGTTTCGGGCATGTCCCAGATGTGGAAGGAGCCTTCCAGGTACGCGCCGCCCCTGCCCAGGATGACTTCCTCGCCGCCTCTTAACATCTTGCGCACCCGGTAGGAGGTGATGATCCACGCGGCGAGCGTGAGGAAGCCGCCCAGCCCCAGGCAGATGGCGACCATCACAAGCTTCTCCTCCACAAAGAAGGGCAGGATGATGGCGAACAGCCCGCAGAAGAACAGCATCACCGCCAGCAGGGCTTTATTCTTCATCCGCAGTTCAGCGATGTTCTTCTCGGTCTGGGTCCGATGGCTGCCTTCCGGCAGGGTATAGCGCAGCAGCAGCTCTTCGCGAAGCAGCCTGCGGTATCGCTTCTCCACCGTCCCGTACATCGCGAAGGTCACGGCGGCGACGATGAGGAACAGCAGCCCGAAGGCGCCCAGGGCGTAGTTGTTCATGCCCGGGTCCCCTTTACGGAGGAAGCCCAGGGCCATCAGGATGACGCCTGCCAGCAGGAAAACGCCCGCCGTGATGAAGGGTTTCGTATGCAGCCGCTGTTTAGGCATGGATATGCTCCCCTTATTCTCCCCAGAGCGAGGTCCACAGATCCGAAAAGAAATCCCAGAAGCCATCGTTATCCTGCGGCGGGGGATCCTCCGGCAAGGCCGTGTCCCCAGGCGGCTGGGGGACGGAGCTTGTCACATCGCCGGGATCGTCGTCAAATACGCCGAATATCTTCAAGACCGATGCCTCAAGGTCCGAGATGACCGCCGCGGCAGCGCCGGCATACTCTGGGGGGATATCGCCCGGCAGCAGGTTCAGCTCATCCGGCGGCTTGACGGCGGACGGCTGCGGCCCCGCAGCGGCTTGCTGGGAACCTGCGCCCTGGGTGGGACTTGTGCCGGGCGGCGGTGACTCCGTCCCCGGTGCCGGTTCATCAGTCGGTTCTTCGGGCGCGGGGGCGGCGTCCTGGGCGGTCTGCCCGCCGAGGGAAGACAGGCGCAAAGCGGTGAAACTGCCGGATTCCGGCTCTTTTTTGGACAGGTTCGCCCAGCTTCCGCTGAGCGTATTGCCGTCAGCGGACAGGGCCAGCGTGCCATACCCGCGGTTGGCGTCATCGCATGCCTCGAATGAAGCGCCCGACCAGAAACGGAACGACGCCCGGCCGCCCGAGACGGTGCCCGAGGCGTTTGCCCCCGTCCACACCGCGGTGAAGCTGTTTCCGGCCTGATGAAAGGTCAGCGCGCCGTACTGCAGGCTGACCCAGCGGCCGGTCAGGCTCGCGTCAAGGGCACCTGCAGGGAAGACCAGCAGGGAAACGCACAGGAAGACAAGGATTCCCATTATTCGCTTCTTCATCACATCAGCCTCCGGCCGAAGGGTTCACACAGGCAAATGCATCGATACGGCGGTATCATACACCACCCGGGAGTCGGAATAAAGCCCCCTCATCCTGTCGGGGGGCAGGCAAGGCGTTTGTGAACGGAGACCCAATCACTTCAAGGTCAGGCGAAGGGCTGGGCGGAAGGCAACCGTCCAATCGAAGGCAGGGAAACCAAATACGCCCAAAGTGCCCGATTGGGCGACAGCAGCTGCCATGACGGCGGAGTACCACTGAACAGGGACAAGTGCCCATATCGGTTTCGACCTTTGTTCCGCTGCGCCTATTTGGAGATCACATAGGAAGAAACGATACTGTCAAAGTGCAGTTCCCTCAGGTCGTACAAGCCTTCTCCCTGAAGGACCAGGCAGGCGCCGGAGAGTTCGGAGTGTTCATACAGCCTCACATAGAGGCCGTCATCGTTGATCCTGATGCTGGACAGGGCGTCATCGTCAAAGCCCATGTCTTCAACGTAGTAGGCGGTGAAGCCCGCGCCCCGGATCACTGCTTCTCCCATGCCCTCAGGCTCAATATAGAATGAGATGGTTCTCCCTTCCTGTGTATCATCCTCAGCCTGTACATCCCCGGCGGTTTCCGCTTCAGGCGTTTCATCAGACATTTGGGCCTCGATGAACTTGAAGGGGATATCGTTATTCACCGCGTAATCGTGAGTTTTGCTGTATTTGATGACATGAAGGGTGAGTCTGCCGCAGTTTGTGAATACATCGTTTTCAAAGTCAACGCCGCCTGTGTTCAGGATCACTGTCTCAAGACGGGTGCAGTCTCGAAAAGCCCCGGTCCTGATCAGTTCCGCACTTGCAGGCAGGGTGACCTTTGAGAGATTGTCGCAGGACGCGAAAGCTTCCCGTTCAATCACTTTCATGCTGCCCGGGAGTGTGATCTCTGTCAGGCTGTCGCAGTTTTTGAACGCAGCTGCCCCAATTTCATTCACACGGTGCGGAATGGTGATCCCGTTGAGTTTCCCGCAGCCATTGAATAAGTCCGCGCTGATCTTTCCAAGGTTCCTGGGGAGGGTGACCTCTCTCAAGCTGCCGCAGCCGCTGAACGCACCGGCATATATATCCGCAACCGAATCGGGTATCACAACGGAAACCAGATAGAAATAGGGGGATTTAGCGGATGTCTGTGAGGAGAAGGCGAATTCGCCGATTGCCACAACCCTGTGAAGATTGATTTCGGACGGGATTGCAAAGGAATGCGCTGCCTTGTCTTCATGCCCGATAATCGTGGCGTTTCCATTTACATCCAGCGTATACAGCCAGCCTGAGCCTGGCTCCGGTTTTGCGGTTTTCTTGTCATCGGCTGCCTTGGCGTCAATGAGCACAAAGGGAATCTTGTTCTTTATTGCGTATTTGTGTGCCTTGCTGTCTTTGTATACATAAACTGTCACCTTGGGGCTGTTTTCAATTGCGATGTCTGCAATGGCAATGTTGCCGGCAGGGAGGATGACTTTCTCAAGACGGCCGCAGTTCGCGAAAACACCGGCTTCGATACGTTCCACACCGTCAGGAACAGTGAGTTCTTTGAGCGCATCGCAGCCTTCAAACGCGGCGGTTTCGATTGATTTGACATGCTTGGGAATATTGATCTTCCTCAGCTTCTTGCAGCCGTAAAAGGTGAGCTTGCTGAGCTTGGTCAGGTTTTCCGGGAGCTTGACCTCCTCCAGGGCAGGGCAGTTCCTGAACGCGCCTTCGCCGATTTCCTTGACCGTGTCAGAGATCGTTACATTGGTCAGCTGACCAAATGGAGAGATACCGCCATTTGGATCGGAGAACGCGTAGGGTGCGATCGCTGATACATGGTACCAAAGGCCATCCGGGCCTTTGATTATACCGGGCACGTTAATGGTTTTCGCGTTCTTGTTTTCATACCCGACGATCGTAACCGTTGTGTCCGGATTTTTTATGAACCGGAAGCCTTCTTCCGAAAGGAGAGCAATAACTATGTCAGGCGCTCTGAATGCCGGCGGTTTCTTCTGGAGCGGTCCAATCAGGTATTTGTACTCCGGTTTATTTGTCACGACAGGCTCCGGCATTTGTGTATCAAGCGATGAAGGGTCAACATAGTCAGATGAAGGCGGTTCATAGGTATCAGCATGCGCTGAAACGGGCGGGGGAGTCGCCGTCCTGGACCATGAGTGTTCCCACGTACCTTGTACAATCGCGATCATGTCGGCACCGGGAGGGCCGGCATCTGCCGACGCCGCGCACAAACCAGTCACGCACACAAACATGAGCAGCATTGCAAGCAGTTTTTTCATAATGCGACCATCCTTTCACATTGCATTACATCAGCGCAAACGTTATGACGATGTCCTTAAGCGCCGCGAGGTCCGCTTCACCGACGTCAAACTTTGGATTCTGGGTACTGGACTGTGCCTCCAGGTAGATCCGCCAACCGTTGATGATGGTAAATGCCTCATAGTAGTAGTACTGCCGGTTGTCCTTTGGGTTTGCCGCGTATTCAGTCCCTACGCAGCGGCTGATGATGAACGGGATAAAGTCCTCGTTTTGGGTGTAAATGAGATCAACGTAGGTCGATTTATACTTTCCTTTGCCCGGACGGGTGTGCAGATATTCCCTGTATGCCTCGTCCATCAGCCGGCGCGACATGCCGGAGAAACTGACGTCCTTGTATTTCCTGCGCATGTCCTCCTTGTTGATATTGATGTAGGTATCCTCGTTCCAGAGTATGTACAGCCAAACGTAGTTCCCCGAACTTGTTTGGGTATTGGGGGAGTCGCCGGTTCTCCACCCCGCGGGGCAGACCACCGTGAATTCATCGGCAACAGGACAGAGCCGCGCGAAGTTGAGCTCGTTGGCGAAGGCGGGCGCGGCAAGTGAAAACACCAGCAGCGCAGTCAGGCACAGCAACAGGGTCTTTTTCATCCTATTCACTTCTCCTGTCAGGTCGTCATGAAAAGCTGAAGCGGTCAGTGTCAGGATATGTGTCAGTCGTGGATTTTATGTCAAGCGGTATCGGAAACAAAGCCGGACGGTTTGGTGGGTGTGGAACTTGTTTCAGTGTCATTATATACCGCCGCGTCCGCCTGTCAATATCAGTGAATCAAGCGCTGCCGCACCGGAAAAATCGTCATGAACGAACCATCGAAATATGCTGTCAACGTTGCGGGCTTCCTGTTTTTCTGTTATTCTCTGCGTAGCATCCCAACAGTCAAAAAAACCGCGGGAGGTAACTATGAAACGGGACATTCCTCTGTGGGACCGTGTGAAAGGCATCCGCGTTCCCGACAAGGCCGCCCTTTGGATCGCCGTGTTTGTGGCGTTCGCCGCGCTGTGTTTCATTCTTCTCCTGACGCTCAAGCCTCTGATCCTCAAACTGCTGTTTTTGCTGCTGGGCCTGGGCGCCGCGGGATACTGCTGGGTCATGGTTGAAAGCAGGCGGATCTCGCTGAAGCCCAAGCAAACCGCCCCCGCGCCCCGTCCTTCGCCCAAAGCGCCGGCTGAGGAAACGGCCGTCGAGGCGCCCCGACAGGCCCAAACCGGGGACAGTTCCGAGGAGATTCCCCAGCCCGCCCTGCAGGACGAACCCCAGGTTTTCGTTTCGGACAAAGGCGACAAATTCCACCTTGACAGACAGTGCGTCGGGCTGCGGTTTGCCGATTCTGTCCGGACGATGACCCGGGAGGAAGCCGTCTTGCTCAAGCGAAAGCCCTGCAGCAAGTGCGGGCCAAAGGCGGCCGTGCAGCAATAAACCCCTAAGCCCGGGGCTGTCGCGGGAGACAGCCTCTTTTGCGTGTTATTCCGCGGAAGCCCTGCGCAGCCCGGCAAGGAACCCCATGCCCTTGTTATGCTATAATGGCGTGACGGACACCCGCCGCCATGAAGCAAAGGAAATGGAAACAGATGGAACAGATCGATATGTTCGATGACCGCAAACAAACGGAACCGCTGGCCAGCCGGCTCAGGCCGGAGACCCTGGACGAGTTTTTCGGCCAGGAGCATTTGGTGGGCCCGGGGAAAATACTGCGGGGGCTGATTGAAAAGGACCAGATCTCCTCGATGATCTTCTGGGGGCCGCCGGGCGTTGGCAAAACTACGCTGGCGCGGATCATCGCGCGCCGGACGAAAGCCGAATTCGTCGAGTTCAGCGCGGTGACCAGCGGCATCAAGGAGGTTAAGGAAGTGATGAACCGGGCGGAGGAGAACCGCCGCATGGGCGTCCGCACGCTGCTGTTCGCCGATGAGATCCACCGCTTCAACAAGGCCCAGCAGGACGCCTTCCTGCCGTTTGTGGAGAAAGGCAGCATTATCCTCATCGGCGCGACAACGGAAAATCCGTCCTTTGAGATCATTTCGGCCCTGCTCTCCCGCAGCAAGGTATTTATTTTAAAGCCGCTGACGCAGGAAGACCTGCTCACCTTGCTTCGCCACGCGCTGGATGACCCCAGAGGCTTTGGCGATACGCCGGCTGTCGTCAGCGGCGCGCAGCTGGAAGCCATCGCGCGGTTCGCAAACGGTGACGCCAGGACGGCGCTGAATACCCTGGAAATGGCGGTCCTCAACGGCAGGATGGACGCCCAAGGAACCCTGCATGTCCAGGACGAGGTGCTGTCCCAGTGCATGAACAGGCGCTCGCTGCTGTATGACAAAAAGGGCGAGGGGCACTATGACCTCATATCCGCCCTGCACAAGTCCATGCGCAACAGCGACCCGGACGCGGCGGTGTACTGGATGTGCCGGATGCTTGACGGGGGAGAGGAGCCGCTGTATATCGCAAGACGCCTGGTGCGCTTTGCCAGCGAGGATATCGGGATGGCCGATCCAAACGCGCTGCAGGCGGCGGTGGCGGCTTTTCAGGCATGCCACTTTTTGGGCATGCCCGAATGCGACGTCAACCTGACCCATGCCGTCGTCTACCTTTCCATGGCGCCCAAATCCAACGCGCTGTATGTGGCTTGCGAAGAGGCCAAGAAGGATGTGCGCGATATGCCCGCAGAGCCCGTGCCGCTGCAGATACGCAACGCGCCTACCGCCCTGATGAAGGAGCTGGATTACGGCAAGGGCTACCTGTACGCGCACGATCAGGCGGGAAAAATGGCCAAGATGCAGTGCCTGCCGCCCAGCCTGAAGGACCGCCGCTATTATCTGCCCACCGATGAAGGCCTGGAAGCTGCCGTAAAACAGCGGCTGGAAGCGATCCTCGCGTGGAAAAACCGATAGGCAAACATGGCGGGCAGCCTACAGCTTCTTCACAAACAGGCCGTGGTGGCTGCAAAAGGCATAGAGCCTGCCCCCGCGGGCCAGGTTGAAGCGCGCGGCCGCGTCCCCTTCGGGGTAAAGCTTGACGATGCGCACGGCGTCAATGGTAACCAGCGCAAGGAAGGAGATGTGGTGCGCCTTGCCCATGGGATGATCCAGGCGCACGTAGTGTTCGTCCTCCACCGCCTCAACGTGAATGCAGTGCTCTCCCTCCCCCTCCTCCGCCTCCAGAGCGGGCAGGCTGACGCCGCAGCAGGAGAAGGCGCCCTGCCCGGTGGAGTAAAGAACATTGCCGCAGATGGGGCATACGTAAAAGACGCCCCGCAGCATGTTTCCCGCGCGGTTGCGGTTTATCACCGCTTCGCCCGAAATCAGCTCCGCCACGGAAACCCCCAGGGCGGCGCTCAGCGGCTCCAGCAGGGTGATGTCCGGCAGGCCCCGGCCTGTCTCCCACTTGGACACCGCCTTGTCGCTGACCAGCAGCAGCTCCGCCAGCTGCTTTTGCGTATAAGCCTTCTTTTCGCGCAAAGCGCGGATTGTTTCCCCTTTGACGTAGTTTCCCATCGCGGCAGTACCTCTTTCACATGGCTTGCGGCCTTGTACGAACCATACACCGGGGCGCAGGCAAAGGCAAGCTACCAATCGTAGAGTCGGCTTTGGCATACATCAATGCAAGGAGCGCACCATGGGCATTATCACGATTGTCGGCGCGGGCCAGATGGGCTCCGCGATGAGTTTTCCGGCGCGGCACAACGGGCATGAGGTCCGCCTGGTGGGCACGCCTTTGGACCGGGAGATCATTGACAGGCTGAGGTTGGACGGCTATCACCACAACCTGAAACGCACGCTGCCTCCGGGCCTAAGGTACTACCAGATCGAGGAGCTGGATTTGGCGCTGTCGGGCGCGGATGTGCTGGTGAGCGGTGTCAGCAGCTTTGGCGTGGATTGGTTCGCGCAGCATGTGCTGCCCCTGGTGCCCCAAGAGCTGCCCATCCTTTCTGTGACCAAGGGCCTGATCAACCTTCCCGACGGCTCCCTGATCTCCTATCTGGACTATTACCGGCAGCGCCTTGGCAGCAGGCAGCTGCGGCTGAATGCCGTGGGAGGGCCCTGCACCAGCTACGAGCTGGCGGACCTTGATCCCACCACGGTGTGCTTTTGCGGGGAGGATATCACCGTGCTGCGGAAGCTTCGGGAGATCTTCCGCACGGACTTCTATTACATCAGCCTCACGACCGATATCCTGGGGCTGGAGTGCGCCGTGGCCATCAAGAACATCTATGCCCTGGGTGTTTCCCTGGCAATTGGGCTGTCATACAAGCGCGAGGGACAAAGCGGCAGGGAGCACTACAATTCCCAGGCCGCGCTGTTTGGGCAAAGCGTCAAGGAGATGCGCAGGCTGCTCAAGCTGATGGGCGTGGATGACGACAACATCGTCTTTGGCGCGGGAGATCTGTATGTGACAGTCTTTGGCGGCAGGACGCGCAAAATCGGCACCCTGCTTGGCCAGGGGCTGGATTTCGCGTCAGCCGCGCGGCAGCTGCAGGATGTCACGCTGGAATCCATCGTCATCTCGACGCGCACAGCCGCCGCTGTCCGCAGGAAGATTGAACTCGGGGAGGCGGACGCAAGCCAGTTCCCATTGCTGCTGCACTGCGACGCCCTCATTAACGGCCGGCAGAAGGTCAACATTCCCTGGAAGGATTTTGAGGAGGAAGCGTTCCGGCGCCAAGCGGACCGGCCTGCCGGCGGCGGGACCCTGTCATGACTGGACGCGAAAAAATAATGATGGATAAAAACGCCTGTCTGCAGGACCTGTGGGACTATCTTTATATAGCGCATCCCCTGGCGCCGGCTGACGCCATCATTGGCTTTGGCAGCTACGACCTGAGCATCGCCACCCGCGCCGCCCTGCTGTATAAGGCGGGGTGGGCGCCTGTCATCCTGTTTACCGGTTATCTGGGCAAGGGCACTTTAGGGATCTTTCAGCAGCCCGAGGCGGAGATCTATGCCCAGATCGCCATAAAGGAAGGCGTTCCCGCCGATGCGATCCTGATTGAGCCCAAGGCCACCAATACAAGCGAGAATATCCACTTCGCCAGAAGGCTGATGGAAGACAGGGGCCTGGCCCCGCGCAGGATCATTGCCGTCCACAAGCCATACATGACCCGCCGCGTCTTCGCGGCCCTCAAAATGCAGTGGCCGCAGGTGGAGGTCATTGTGGCGCCCGGGAATCCCTCCCTCGCAGACCATCTGGCCGCCATGACGGCAGACGGCGTGGAGGAAGCGGAGATCATCAACAGCCTGGTGGGGGATTTCCTGCGGATGGACGCATACGCAAAGCTCGGCTACCAGATCCCGCAGGATATTCCGCCCGGGATCCTGGCTTCCTATGAGGCGCTGGTGAAAATGGGCTACGACAAGTACGTTATATGATATCTATTCCCTGTGCTTCAGCCAGTTCACGATGTTCTGCCACAGCGCCGGATACCCGCTCCACAGGCAAAATTCAAGCGGCGACCAGTGGGGCGCGCAGTCCGTCGCGTAGGCGCAGACCCTGCCCAGGCCGTATTCACCCAGCACGATGAGCGGATCGCCGTCGATTTCAGCAATCACCTGGGCGTCGTCCTTGGGCAGCAGCTTGTTGTAGCCCAGCAGCTCGGGCCAATCAGCGTCGGCAAGCCCCGCGGCGACAGGATGGGCCTTGTTGATGACCACAGGCCGTACGCCCTGGCAGTTCTCGCGCCGGTCGTCCCCGGCCAGCAGGGTGACCGGCAGGATCTCCTCAATGGCGGTGCCCCTGTAGGCGCCTTTTGCCTCGATGCCCTGGAAAGTCAGGTAGCCGCCGATCATCACAAAAGGCGCCCCCGCGGGCGACATAGTCGCGGATGATGTGCAGTTTGTTGGGGGATTTCTTCAGCTGCAGGAAGGTCGCCATGGGCAGGTTGAAGGTGTTGGCGCCGCAGTCGCTGACCATCACGGCGTCATAGGCCAGCAGTTCGTCGGCGCTGGCAGGGAAGTCGTACTCTACGCGGTGGCTGGGGATATGATGGAAATCCGCGAACCCGCCGGCCGTCAGCGCGGCCTTGATGTACTCGGTCGCTTCCTCGTAGCGGTCAAAGGTGAACACGTCAAAGCCCTTGGTCTCCTGGGTATGAACCATCCAGCTTTCGCCGATGAACAGGATCTTGTACATGGCGGACCCTCCTTTGTCGCTTCGTATATAAGTGTTACTGTTTAGACGACAGCAGGGCCTTTTCTATGGCTTTCAATATGACCTTGCTGCTGTAGGTTGCGCCGGAAACGGAATCCACCGCCAGGGACTGCGCCTCGATCACCAGGCCCGGTATCGCTTCGGCGGCCTTGCCCTGACCGTTTGAATGCTTCACCAGCTGGATATCGATGATCGCGTGGTCCTTGACCGTCACACTGACCTCAACGGAGACCGGGAATACAGAATAGCTGCCGACGTAGTTGCCGTCCGCCACGGTGTTCAGGTCGATGTTCGCGATGGGCATGCTTTCCAGCGCGTTCAGGCTTGCCTCCAGCCGCGACATCACGATTCTGCCGCCGACCAGGATGACCGCGATGACGATGAGCGCGATGACAAGGACCTTTTTCCGCCTGCTTTTCACTGTTTGCTCTCCTTTTGCGCCGGGGATCCCGGCATTGGCGCGGCTGCCCCAAGCGCCTTGCTCAGGTCATGCGCCATCGCTTTCATCTGCTTTTCCCGCACATCTGCCTTTGACCAGTTGATAATGCCCTTGCCAAAGGGGGCCGAGCCTTTGTTATGGCACAGCGCGCCCATCTGCCTGACCGCGCGGTTGCCGCCCAGCCAGGGATAGGGCAGCGACTGCGTCACAAAGCAGGCGACTTGCTTGCCGTGAAGCGGCCCGATGCCGCGCAGGTAGGCCTTCATGACAGGCGAGAGCGAAAAGCCGCGCACCGGCGCGCCAAAGAACAGCGCGTCAAAGGCGGTGATGTCGGGGCGCTCATTCAGTTTGACCCTGCGATAATCGGCCTCGGCGTCATTGACAGCCACCACGCTGTGCAGGGAGACCCGATGCCCGGCCGCGGAAAGAGCTTCCTGCAGCCTCTCTGCCGCCAGCCGTGTGTGGCCTGTCTGGGAATGAACGACAATGCCTATGTTCATGCGGATGCCTCCTTGCTTTTCTTGAGAATCCTATCACACCCGGAAGGAACAAGCAACGCTGTTTTTCCTTCGCCAATCGGGTATGATATGTGCAGTATCCTTTGGATGACCGGTTGAAGGAGGAATCAGCTTGTACAATTTATTGGTAGGCGGCGCGGCAGGGCAGGGCGTGGAGACCACGGTGGCGACGCTTGAACGCTTTTTCAAGCAGGCGGGCTGCGGCGTATTCACCATGCGCGACCTGATGTCCCGCATCCGGGGAGGGCACAATTTCGCGCGCGTCCGCTTTGGCGACGCGACGCCCAAGGGCCACAGCCGGCGGCTGGACGGCATCATCGCCCTCAATGAAGAGACCATCGGGATCCACCTGAAGGACCTGCAGCCGGAGGGCTTCATCCTGTGCGACGCGGGCGTCCGGACGGATGATCCCCGCGCCGTCAGCCTGGACATGGCAGGCATCGCCAAGGCCCTGGGCAACGCGCGCGCCGCGGGCAGCGTGGCCATAGGCGCGGCGCTCAAGCTGTTTGGCTTTCCGCTGGAGGCGCAGCAGGCGTCGGAAGTGTTCAGGGCCTCGCTGAAGCCGGAGCTGGTTGACGTCAATGTCAAGGCGGCGCTGGCAGGCCATATGAAGGCGGCGCAGAAGTTTGACCCGCCCGCCGGCATGGCCGCAGGCCACATGATCGTATCGGGCAGCAAAGCGCTGGCGCTGGGCGCCATGGCGGCCGGGCTGCAGTTCTACGCCGCCTACCCGATGTCGCCCTCGACTTCGATACTTGAATATCTGTCGCAAAAGGCGGCGGCGCTGGGTATCGTTGCGGAGCAGGCGGAAGATGAGATCGCCGCCATCAACCTGGCCATCGGCGCGTCCTTTGCCGGAGCGCGGGCGATGACAGGCACCTCGGGCGGCGGGTTCAGCCTAATGGTGGAGGCGCTGGGCCTGGCCGGCATGGCAGAGATTCCGCTGGTCGTGGTGGATGTACAGCGGCCCGGGCCCACGACGGGCCTGCCCACCCGTACGGAGCAAAGCGACCTCAAATTCGTCATCTCGGCCTCGCAGGGCGAATTCCCGCGCATGGTCATCGCGCTGCGCCACCATGAGGATGCCTATTACCAGACCATCCGCGCCTTCAACATGGCGGAAAAGTACCAGATCCCCGTCATCCTGCTCAGCGACCAGTACCTGGCCGACGCCACCGCCACCATCCCGGCGCCGGATCCGCACGCGGCCGACATCTATACGCCCGAAGGGCCCCCGGCGCAGGGCGAATACGCGCGCTATCGGTATACAAGTAATGGTATTTCACCGCGCCTGTTCCCCGGCGACAAGCGTGGCTTTGCCGCGGCGGACTCCGACGAGCATGACGAGTTTGGCCGCATCATCGAGGACGCCGAAACCCGCGTGCGTATGATGGGCAAGCGCATGGGCAAGCTGGAGCTGCTCAAGCATGAGCTGCAGGAGCCGGATATGCTGGGTGAGCAGGACCCCGGGGTGCTGCTGATCGGCTGGGGCTCCATGTACGGCCCGCTGGATGAGGCAGTGCGCCTGCTGAACAGGGACGGCGGCGACAAGTACGGCGCACTGGTATTCGGCGATGTCTGGCCGCTGCCCCGCCGCCTGCTGGAAGAAAAGGCCGCCCGGGCAAAGGCTGTCATCAATGTGGAGCAAAACTATACCGGCCAGCTGGCGTCATTGATCAGCGAGGTGACCGGGATCGGGATGAACGCGAGCGTACTGAAGTACGACGGCAGGCAGCTGAGCGGCGAAGAGATCGCTGATCGTGTCGTCAAGGAGGGATTCTGATGGACAAGCGGACGTATGACACCCTGGAAACGGCCTGGTGCCCCGGCTGCGGCAACTTCGGGATACTGGGCGCATTGAAAAGCGCGCTGGAATCCCTGGACCTGGACCCCCATGACGTGCTGCTCGTTGGCGGCATCGGGCAGGCGGCCAAGGCCCCGCAGTACTTCCATGCCAACAGCTTCTGCGGCTTGCACGGGCGCGCGGTGCCGCCTGCCGCCGCTGTCAAAATCGTCAACCCCAAATTAACCGTCATCATCGACTCGGGCGACGGCGACAGCTACGGCGAGGGCGGCAACCACTTCATCCACAATATCCGCCGCAATGTGGACATGGCGCACTTCGTGCACGACAACCAGCTGTATGCCCTGACCAAGGGCCAGGCTTCCCCCACCACCATGGCGGGCATGGTGACCGATGTGCAGGTGGACGGCAGCAATAACATTCCCTTCAACCCGCTGCTGATGGCGCTGGCGGCAGGGGCGGGCTTTGTGGCCCGCGGCTTCAGCGGCCGACCCGAGCACCTGGCGGAACTGATGCGCCGCGCCATCACCCACAAGGGCTACGCGCTCATTGATATCCTGCAAAACTGCGTCACCTTCAACAAGCTCAACACCTACGCCTGGTACAACAACCGCGTGTATGAGCTGGACCAAAGCCATGATACCGGCGACCTGGGCAAGGCGATGGCGCTGGCCGCGCAGCTGGATGAGCATATCCCCATCGGCGTATTGTACGAACAGCAGCTGCCCACCTTTCACGAGAAGAACAGGTCGCTCAAGGACGGCCGGGTGCTGGCCGGCAGGCGCAATGACCCCGAGCTGATCGCGGGGTTCATGCGGGAGATGATGTAAGCACAGCCGGGGTGCTGACGGATGGAAAAGATCATTCTTGTGTTTTTCAGGGTGCTGCCGATCATCCTGCTGCTCCTGCTGGGCGTATGGATGCGCAGGAAAAGTTTCGTCAGCGCGCAGGTCATCGGCGGGATCAAAAAGATCACGCTGAACATAGCCATACCGGCCATCCTGTTCCTGACGTTCTTCAGGGCGGATGTGACGCGGGAACTGCTGATCCTGGCGGCGGTCACGTTTGCGGCGTGCATGGCGGCGTTCGGGCTGGGGTTCCTGGTGAAAAGGCAGCGCAGGTCGGCCAATCCGTATCTGCCGGCGCTGTTTACGACGTTCTTGACGGGCCCGGTCGGGTTTCCGCTGTTCAGCGCCTATTTCGGTGAGGAAAATCTGTACAAGCTGGCCATCCTGGACGCGGGGCATTCGATCTTTCTCTTTACCGTATTGATCGCTTATATGGGTGCGGTTGGGAAAACAGGCGGAGGCGCCCGGGGAAAAAGCGCAGGGGCGCTGATGGTGGGCATGATGAAATCGCCCATGACCATCGGGATGCTGGCGGGCATCGCGCTGTCACTGTCGGGGTTCGCCCCGGCGATCCAGGGGCATCCCGCGGGGGCTGCGGCGCTGGAAACAGTGGACCTTGCGGCGTCAGGGGCGTTTTCGCTGTCGCTGCTGCTGGTGGGCTACGAACTGCCCACCGGGATTAAGGGATTTGGCAGGACACTGGCCGATGTGCTGGTGAGGATAGGGCTGATGCTGCTGATCGCGCTGGCGCTCAACAAGCTGGTCATCGCGGGCTGGCTTGGCATGGATAAATCGTATCAGGCGGCGCTGTACACGATGTTCGTGCTGCCGCCTTCCTTCATCATCCCGCTGTCCATCACAGGCGAGAGCAGGGAGAAGGAATACGTGATGGGCTTCATTGCGCTGCACCTGTTGGTGTCGCTGGCGGTGTTCATTGTGCTGATGGCGGTGATTTGAGGAGGGGCATGAGATTGGGTCTCCTTAGCCCTGTTTCTTGAACTCTTTTAGCAGTTTCTCACAAAAACCGGCGATGCTCTTGTCGAGCTCCTGTTTATCCGCCTTCAGCGGATCGACCAGCCTGAGCGTTGAAACCACGGTGCAGCCGGGGAGCAGCTTTTCAAGCGCTTCAAAGCATTTGTCCGCGGAACCGCCCGAACAGCTCGCAAACAGGGCGACTTTTTTGCCTGTCAGCTTATTTGCCCTGATAAATGTGCGCAGGGGAGGCGTGAAGGTGCCTGCCCAGACGGGGGTGCCCAGGATGACCAGATCATACTTGTCCGGATCAAACCGATAGGCCTCCAGTTTTGGCGCTTCACCGAAGGTGGCGCTCTTGCCGCCCCAGAAATACTTGCTGACCTTGCCCGTCGGGAATGCCTTGGACGGTATCAGCTCGATGAGGTCGGCGCCCAGCGCCTTGCCGATAAGCTCCGCGGCGTATTTGGTGTTGCCTTCCAGGGAGAAATAAACGACTGCGGTCTTCATATGCTGCTCTTTTCTGTTAAGTTATTCCCTGATCCAGGAGAAGACATATTCCATGTTTTCCAGTAAGGCCAAATCCGGCTCGCCGGCTGTATCAAAATGACCCATGATCCCCTTTTCACCGGCCGATAAATCGAAATGCGCCGCCGCGATGCCCATGTCGATCCTCTGGATGTCATAGGAAAAAGCGGCGCTGTAGCCCGGCTCCCTGTACTCGTAGAAATGGCAGGCCTCGCTTTTGAGGACCACCCGCCAGGGCTGTTTGTTGGAGGCCGAAGGCCCCAGGCGGAGCATCTCCAGGGGGAAAGCCAGGTCGCCCGCGGCTTCTTTTAGGAGGGGCGTGCGGAAATCACTATCAAAGAACAACTGGTCCCAGGGCTTGCGCCGGTCCGCCCGGATCATTTTGCGCATCAAGGTTTCTGTCATGTGCATCCTGGGCGCGCCATAGCCAAAGGGGGTGATGGCCGGGAACAGCTTGTCCTCCCCGATAGCCATGGCTTTGGCGAAACCTTTGCGCTTGAATGTCCCGCCCAGCCAGCAGCTGCCAAGGCCCAGATGGGCCAGATGGAGGATAGCAGCCTCAAGCTCATATCCAAGCGCTTCCAGGGCCAGCGGCTCCCGGTTAATGCTTGTGCCGATGTAGCGTTTCGCCCCTTTGATGACGCCGTAGGTGCCGGGCGTTTGTTCCTCGTTTATGCCGCCGTCAAAGTAGTGGAAGCCCACCTCTTTGCCAAAGGGGTTGTCCAGGGAGTCCACAAAAAGCTCAAGCGCTTCGATCTTGTCCGTTTCGATTTCCTGAGGCGCGTAATTCCTGACGCTGTAACGCTTTTTGACGGCATCTTCCATTGAAAAGCCTATATTCACAGGGATTCTCCTTCATGAGCCTGCCCCTGCGGTTCAGCTTTGTTGTCACACTGGGACGGGGCCAGCACTTTGTACGCCAGGCGGTACAGGGCTGCCGCTTCTTCACCGTCAAGGTTGAGGCAGCGGCTGATTTGGCCGGGGATCTTGAGGGCCTTTTCCTTGAGCGCCTCGCCTTCGGGTGTCAGGGTGACAAGCACCCGGCGCTCATCCTGCGCGGAGCGCTCGCGGCGGATCAGACCCCTGTGCTCCAGGCGCCTGAGCAGCGGGGTGAGCGTGCCCGAATCAAGGTAAAGCCGCTCGCCCAATTGGCTGACGGTCAGATGCTGATGCTCCCACATCGCCATCATGGCGATGTACTGGGTGTAGGTGAGGCCGACAGCGTCGAGCAGGGGCTTGTAGCGGCCTAAAACTGCCTTGGCTGCCGCGTAAAGCGGGAAGCACAGCTGGTTTTCCAGCAGCAATGCGCGATCATCCATATTGACGCCCGCCTTACAGCAGTTTCTCGATGTCGGAGGCGATGTCTTTGGGTTCGACGGGCGATTCGTAGCGGGCGACGACTTCGCCATCACGGTCAACCAGGAATTTCGTGAAGTTCCACTTGATCTGATTGTCCGTAAAGCCGTCTTTGTATTTTGCCTTGAGCCCCAGTTCAAAGGCCTTTGACTTGAGGCCCTTGCCCAGGCCTGTGAAACCCTTTTGCGAGGTGAGGTACTTGTACAGCGGGATGGCGCTGTCCTCGCGCACGTCAACTTTGGATGACAGGGGAAAGGTAACCCCGTAGCGGATGGTACAGAATTCCGAAATGGCATGCTCATCGCCGGGTTCCTGCTCCTTGAACTGGTTGCAGGGAAAGCCGATCACGACCAGGCCCCTGTCCTTGTACTGCTTGTAAAGCTCCTCCAGCCCCTCGTACTGCGGCGTGAACCCACAGTTGCTGGCCGTGTTGACAATCAGGACAGCCTTGCCCCGGTAATCCGACATCCTGACCATTTTGCCCTCGATTGACGTATACTCATAATCGTAAATTGACATTTCCCTGCCTCCATAAAGATTTCGCAAAATTGTATTTTGCACAATCAATATACCCGAATAACGGATCTTATGCAAGGGGGGCGGGGAATATCATGTTATCAGTAAGATATTCATATCCTGCTTCGTGTTGAGAGGACCATTGCAGCTTTTTAGGGGGAATAACGACACTGTGATGCATCTTTTACCGGGGAATAATGGAATGACAATGCAGCTTTTATGGGCGAATAATCGCTTCGTTATGCAATATTTTCCGCAAGACGGCAGACCGGGCGCACATCGGCAGTCTCCGGTCTTCACCGGGTATACTTCATTATAGGTTTCAAATCACCTAATGTGAGAGGTATTACATGGATCAGGCGGATTTCAGGCAGTTAAGCAAGGCGGAGAAGCGGGCGCGGCTGAGGGAGATCGCCCTGGTTTTCCTGCGGCTGGGGACAGTGGCCTTCGGGGGACCAGCAGCGCATATCGCCATGATGGATGAGGAGATCGTCAAGAAGCGCGGCTGGCTCAGCCGGGAAAAGTTCCTGGACCTGCTGGGCGCGACAAACCTCATCCCCGGGCCCAACTCCACCGAGATGGCCATCCACCTTGGCTACACCCGCGGCGGGCTGGCCGGGCTCTTCATTGCCGGGGCTGCCTTCATCCTGCCCGCCATGCTCATCGTGCTGGTCTTCGCCGTGCTGTATGTGCGCCACGGCCAAGTGCAGGAAGTGGAGGGCGTCCTGTACGGCGTCAAGCCGGTCATCCTGGCCGTTATCCTGCAGGCGCTGCTTCGCCTGGGCAAATCCGTCATCAAAGCGCCGCTGCCGGCGGTGCTGGTAGCAGCCGTGATGGCGCTTTATTTCCTGGGAGTTTCAGAGATTCCCCTGCTGCTTGGCGCAGGCGCGGCCTATATGCTGATCCGCAATTGGCGGCGCCTCAGGGACAGGATGTTTTCCTTTATCCCGCTGCACGCCGCCCTGGCCCTGACAAGCCTGCCTGAGCAGACGCAGGCCGTGGGACGCCTGTCGGCAAGCGGCATCTTCTTCACCTTCCTCAAGATCGGCTCCGTCCTCTACGGCAGCGGATATGTGCTGCTGGCCTTTTTGGAGACGGAGTTTGTCGGCCGCCTGGGTGCCATCACCATGCGGCAGCTGCTGGACGCGGTCGCGGTCGGCCAGTTCACCCCGGGGCCTGTCTTTACCACCGCCACCTTCATCGGCTATCTGCTTTACGGCTTTCCGGGCGCCCTGTCGGCCACGGCGGGCATCTTCCTGCCATCCTTCCTGCTGGTCTTTTTGCTGAACCCGCTTATCCCCAAGATGCGTGCCTCCGTCTGGTTCTCAGCGGCGCTGGACGGGGTGAACGCCGCCTCGCTGGCCCTGATGGCCGCGGTCAGCGTCAAGCTGGCCCAGGCCTCCCTGCCGGATGTACCGGCTTTTGTGCTGGCATTGATCGCCCTGGCCCTGATGGTCAAGACAAAGATCAGCTCATTTTGGCTGATCATCGCCGGCGGGCTGGCGGGCTTCCTGATCAAAGCCTTCCTCTGACAAGAAGATTTCTCTTATTTCAAACACAGATACGGCTTGCTGCGGTGACGGTGCGCGCAATATGCATCAAAACTGTACACAATGGCAGGCTGTTTGCCGTA
>CAZPBJ010000043.1:0-24590 GCA_964584685.1 uncultured Christensenella sp.
TCATCATACTCTCTGAGCAGGACGGCATACCCCGCTTTCTGCATCAGGAGCTTGTCATCCGTACCGAACCAGGCCATGCGGCGCTGGTTGCCTCTTTCATCATATGCTTTGCGGATCGCGGCGTATCCGTCCCCGATCAGCACAGGTTCGCCGCTTGCGTCAAAATAGGCTTCATGCGTGACGAGGTTCTTGCCGTTGTATTCACGCTTCAAACCGGCATAGCCTGCAGGCAACAACACGGGCCGCTCCGCTTCATCCAGGTAACGCTCCATGATGATCCGGTTCTGCTCATCGTACTCCCGCAACAGAACGGCATACCCCGCTTTCTGCACCAGGAGAGCGTCATCCGTGCCATACCATGCGGATCGGGCCTGATTGCCCTTTTTATCAAAGACCCTGCGGATGATGGAATATCCCTCATTGAGCTGGATGGGCTTGTCATCCACACCCAGATAGGCTTCATAGGTTACCCTATCCCTGTCCAGGTATTCCCTTCGAATGGACGCAAAGCCTTTGTCGTTGAGCACTGGCTCACCGCTGATGCCAACGTAGGACTCCCGAGCCACAAGGTTTTTATCGTCATATGTCCGAGTCAGGCTCGCGTATCCGGCAGGCAGCAGAATAGGCAGTTCTGCTTCATTCAGATAACTTTCCCTGATGATGCGGTTCTGCTCGTCATAATCCCGCAGGAGGATTGCGTAACCGGCTTTCTGCATCAGCAGGGAGTCGCCTGTTCCAAACCATGCGGTCCGGATCAGATTGCCGCTCTCATCAAAGTTTCTTCGGATGATGGCGTATCCCTCGCTGAGCAGGACAGGTTTGCCTTTCACGCCCAAATACGCTTCATAGGTCACCCTGTCCCTGTCCAGGTATTCCCTGAGAATGGATGCGAAGCCTTTGTCGTTGAGCACAGGCTCACCATCAAGTCCAAAGTAGGATTCCTGAACCACCAAATTCTTATCATCGTATGAGCGTGTCAGGCTTGCGTACCCGGCGGGCAAAAGGACAATCCGTTCCGATTCATCCAGATAGCTTTCCCGGACGATGTGGTTTTGCCCGTCATACTCGCGAAGTACAACCGCGTAACCGGTTTTCTGCATCAGCAGGGTGTCGTCAGTTCCATACCATGCGGTCCGTATCAGATTGCCGCTCTCATCAAAACTTCTTCGGATGATGGCATACCCCTCGTTGAGCAGGATGGGCTTTCCATCCACACCCAGGCTGGCCTCATAGGTTACCCTGTCCCTCTCTTTATATTCCCTGCGTATGGACGCGAAGCCCTTGTCGTTGAGGACAGGCTCACCATATATGTCATAATAGGACTCTAGGGCGACCAGGCCCTTCTCATCGTATACGCGAGTCAGGCTCGCATACATGGCAGGCACCTGGACAAGGTGTTCCGACTCGTCCAGATAGCTTTCCATGATGACGCGGTTTTGTTCATCAAATTTTCGCAGGAGGACCGCGTAACCGGCCTTTTGCGTAAGAAGGGCATCATTTATCCCATACCAGGCAGTGCGTGTCTCATTACCTTGCTCATCATAGGCGTGCCGGATGATTGCATACCCTTCCTTGAGCAGGACCGGTTTGCTGTCGACACCAAAGTAGGCCTCATAGCTTACTTTGTTCTGATTTGTATATCTTTTGCCGATGGAGGCATATCCCTTGTCATTGGCAACGGGATTATCCCCTGTATCGAAGTATGATTCCAGGGCGACCCGGCCTTCATCGTCATATACCCGCGAAAGGCTCGCGTACTTGGCGGGCAGCAGTACAGGCAGTTCCATTTCATCCAGATAGATTTCCCGGATGACACGGTTTTGTTCGTCATATTCCCGTAAAGTGACTGCATATCCTGCCTTCTGCATCAGCAGGGCGTCGTCTGTCCCATACCAGGCAGCGCGAGTCAAGTTGCCCTTTTCATCGAAATTCCTGCGGACAAATGCATATCCCTCGCTGTGCAGGACTGGCGATCCATCTTCTCCCAGATATGCTTCATAAGTCACCCTGTCCTTGTCCGGATATTCCTTGCGGACGGAAGCAAAACCTTTGTCACACAGGACAGGTTCGTCATTAACACCAAAGTAGGATTCCTGGGCGACAAGGCCATTTTCATCATACACGCGCGTCAGGCTCGCGTATTTGGCAGGCAATAGTACAGGCGCCTCGGTTTCGTCCAGGTATTTTTCCCTGATGATGCGGTTCTGCTTGTCATACTCCCGCAGTGTGACGGCGTATCCTGCCTTCTGCATCAACAAAGTGTCATCCGGTCCATACCAGCCCGTGCGCGTCAAGTTTCCTTCATCGTCAAAAACCCTGCGGATAATGGCATAACCTTCGCTGAGCAGGACAGGTTTGCCGTCTGGCCCCAGGTAAGCCTCCCGGGTTACCCTGTCCTTGTCGCGGTATTCCCTTTGGATTGAAGCAAAACCCTTTTGATTGGAAACCGGCTTGCCGTCCGCCCCAAAGTAGGCCTCAATGGCGACAAGGCCCTTATCATCATACACGCGTGTAAAGCCGGCATATTGAGAGGGCAAAAGTACAGGCTGTTCTGCTTCATCCAGGTAACTTTCCTTGATGATGCGGTTTTGTTCGTCATATTCCCGCAGAAGCACGGCGTAACCGGTTTTTTGCTTGAGGAGGCTGTCATTTGCGTCACACCATGATGACCGGATCATATTGCCTTTATCATCAAATTCCCTGTGGATAATCGCAAATCCGTCTTTTGTAAGGATAGGCTTTGCATCTGTTCCCTGATAACACTCGAAAACTACCAGATCCTTATTGCGATATTCTTTCTTCAGCGAAGCGAATCCCTTGTCATTTAGAACAGGTTCGCCGTTAACGCCAAAGTATGACTCCAATATAACAAGATCTTTGTCATCATATGCTCGTGTCAGGCTAGCATACCCGGTTGGCAGCAGCGCAGGCTGTTTCGCTTGATCCAAATAACTTTCCCGGACAACACGGTTCTGTCTGTCGTATTCCCGCATGAGGACGGCATACCCGGTCTTTTGCATTAACAGCGTATCGTCAGCGCCATACCATGCTGTGCGGATCAGGTTGCCCCTGCTGTCAAAGTCTCTTCTGATGATCGCGAAACCATCCTTGAGCAGGACAAGCTTTCCATCAGGTCCGAGGTAAGCTTCATACTTAATACGATTGTTATCCAGGTATTCTTTTTCAAAGGAAGCATAGCCTTTGCTGCTGGTCACCTTTTCTCCGTCAACGCCGTAGTATGTCTCCCGGGTGATCAGGTTCTTGCCATTATAGGTGCGTCTCAGGCTCGCATAGCCTGCGGGCAGCAGAACCGGCCGTTCCGCATCGTCCAGATAACGCTCCTGCGTAACACGGTTACCTTCATCGTATTCCTTTAGAATGACGGCATATCCGGTTTTCTGTATGAGGAGCGTATCCTCGATGCCATACCAAGAGGAGCGGGTCAAGTTTCCGTTCTTGTCATAGGAGCTGCGAATTGCCGCGTATCCATCGCTGAGCAGCACCGGCTTTCCATCCGGGCCAAAGTAAGCTTCGTACAACAGTTTCTTCGCGTCATAGTACTCCTTTTGAAAAGATGCATATCCTGCCGGAGTTAAAACCGGCTGTTTGTTGACGTCAAAGCAGGTTTCTCCGGTCACGTTGCCTGCCTTGTCATAGGTACGCTCAATAGACGCATAACCGGCGCTTGTCATGACTGGATTTTTGTCTTCATCCACATAGGTTTCGTTCTTTATTTTTCCATCCCGGTAGTATGTCCGCTGGATACCCGCATAACCTTTATCTTTTGCTATGACTAGACTGCCGTTGGCGTCATAGAAATATTCCGCCGTTAAGTAACGATTCTTGTCATATTCATGCTTAAGTGACGCGAAACCGACCGCGGCGACAATACGCTCACCGTCTATGCCAAAGTACTCCTCACTGACGATCCGCAGTCCTGAATATGTGGTGACTTTTTTTGCATAACCCTCATCTGCCAGGCATGGATTGCCATCTGTGCCGTAGTATGCGACACTATTGATTTGATCCTTGTCTGTATAAGTATATTCAATGCCTGCATAACCGCCTTTTTGCAGACGCAGTTGACCATCTTCGCCGTAGTAGAAGGCGGTTTTTATTTTGTTGTCACCAATGCGCGTGTAGACCACCCTGGCGTAATTGAGCTTGTCCTGCAGCAGCAGCCGGCCGGAAGCGTCATGATATTCAGTGGAAAGCAAGCGTGTTCCATACTGGTTATAGGTATTGATGATGGCAGCGTATCCCGCCTTGGCAACGATCGGCTGCTCATCTGTCCCAAAGTAACGTTCACTCAACAAGGTTTTTGAGGATGGTTGATCACGTTCCATGATGGCATAGCCATCCTTGCTGATCATGCGGTTCCCGTTCTCATCAAAGAACTCGCGACGTTTTAGCAGAAGCCTTTTATTGTAAGTATCCACCCTCTTGGCAAACAGGTCATTTGCCACGATATACTTGCCGTCCGCGCCAAAATACTCTATTGCAACAAGCTTTCTGCCTTGATATGTGTTTACCATCCTGGCATAGCCTGCGCCCGGCGGTACGACCGGCAGCTGATCCTTATCGATGAAAGATTTCTCCAGCACCCATCCGTATCCGCTGAATTTGGTCTTTAAAATGGCATAGCCGTCTTTATTGTTGACCAGATTCCCTTGGGTATCATAATAACTGACCGATAAAGGACGAAACGCGGCGTCAAGCTTGCGTACAAAATAGCTGTAGCCGTCATCATTCATGATGCGTTTTTCGTTTTCATCCACCCATGTCTGTTTAACCAGCCAGCCATGAGTAAACTCACTGACTGTTTTGGCATGAACAGGAACAGCCAGGAACATGCAGGCAATAAAAACCACGAGGGTGATGCCTTTTAAAATGAACCTGAACGCCTTATTCATTTCAAGGTTGCTCCTTCCATCCACTGAACAGGTTTGAGAAAATCGTCAATATTCACACAGAAGAGAGTGTTTGTTTAATCACATGAATCATGCAGCAACAAAGTTTGACAATCCGTGAAAATTCAGGAAACCTGTCTATCCGTCGATTTTGTCGTAAAGGTCAAACCTTTCATGAACTTGCTTGAAACAACGGACGATCTGGGCCAATTCGAATATTAGGATACCACTGACCAGGCCGGTCCCGGCGTACGTCAAAAAACCGCGGAAACCAAAGCCCTCCCGAGTTGTTGCCAACATTGCCACAGCAAAGATGAATCCTATGAACAGACATATCAACGCAGCGAACTTCAGCATGCCTACCAGTATGCCGCCGGCAGTAAGTTCACTCATCAAAGTCCTTTTCTTGTTGAAGCTCATATTTACAGCCTCCAAATTGTCATTGCATCAAATCAATTGTATCATGAACGATTATCACTGGGAAGTTGTTTCTGACGCGCCAAGCATCAGGAAATGTAAACGCTCAACTCTGAGTGGCATGCTATCACAATGAGTGAGGTTTTTCAATAACTAAAGTCCATGCACTTCTATGCTCATTTGTATATTGAGGCACAGCCAATCCGGAAATTAATCCAATAGTGATCGGTCGTTTCGAAATGCCATTATGAACTCATTGCAGGGATAGATGTTCAAATCGCCTTATTTATCAAGGGCCAACAGCATATTTGAAATAGAACTGCGTTAGCTTATTGCCCAAAAGCTTGTCATCACACAAATTGACAGTTTTTATGACTTGTGGTAAACTCCAAAAGCCTTGAAAACACTATGTTTTTCAGGCTATGCGCCCGTAGCTCAGCTGGATAGAGTGTCAGACTCCGACTCTGAAGGTCGCAGGTTCGACTCCTGTCGGGCGTACCACATAAGAACGAGTGTTTTGTCGCGACGCTCGTTCTTTTCTTTTGCTTGTGAAGCAGTATAAGATATGCCTTGTCCCAAGTCGTCCGGCCAAATAACGTGCAGTCTGCCCAACAGGTGTTCCAGCGGTATGAAACGAATCAGCGATAAGGCGTATTTCCCGTCAGTTGACTAAGCGATGTCTAAACGGGTTATCATCCTAATGTAGCCGATGAGATTCGGCCGGATGACAAGCAAGGAGACAAACCATGAAATCTTTGACAGATACCTACACTTTATCAAACGGGGTAAGGATCCCCGTTATCGGCTTTGGGACCTGGCAGGTGGAAGACGGCAGCCAGGCTGTTGACGCGGTGAAGGCAGCCCTCGCTGCAGGATACCGTCACATAGACACCGCTCAGGGTTACGGCAACGAGGAGAGCGTCGGCCGCGCATTGAAAGAAAGCGGTTTGAAGCGGGAGGATGTTTTCATCACATCCAAGCTGGTGAACTCCGTGCGGGGATATGAAAAGACCAAGGCCGCTTTGGATGCAAGCCTTCAGAAGCTGGGAGGCTATATCGACCTCTTCCTGCTGCACTGGCCTATCCCCGTTGATTTCAAGCAGAATTGGATAGAGATGAACGCCCAGTCCTGGCGCGCGATGGAGGAATATCTTCAGGCCGGGAAGATCCGTGCCCTGGGCGTGAGCAACTTCCACGGCAAACATGTGGATGAGCTGCTCAAGACTGCCAAAGTAAAGCCGGTGGTCAACCAGATACGCCTTTGCCCGGGCGACACACAGGATGAGGTCGTTGCCTACAGCAGGGACAAGGGCATGCTGCTGGAAGCTTACAGTCCCCTGGGTGTCGGCGCTGTCCTTCGAGTGCCGCAGATGCTGGCGCTGGCCGAAAAGTACGGCAAGAGCGTCGCGCAGATCGCCATCCGCTGGAGCCTGCAAAACGGCTTCCTGCCGCTTCCCAAGTCCATTACACCCCTTCGCATCCGTGAAAACGCCGACGTTTTTGATTTTGAGCTGTCTCCCGAAGATATGCAATTGATCGGCAGCCTGAAGGGTGTCGCTGGCCTGCACGCCGACCCGGACAATATTACCTGGTAAGAAGCAAAACAGGCGCAGGCGAACATGTGACGGCAGCAGTGTCCGCGTCACTACCCGGCGCATGCCTGACCCAAGCGAATGACCCTGTCAAGCTGTTGGGTATCACGGATGAAGAGCCCTGTGACGCGGATGCTGACTTCTTCAGGCGAGCTTTGGATGATGAGCGGATGGTCGCCGGGCCAGGCGTCCAGCCAGGCGATGACCTTGTCAAGCAAATCGTTGGCCGCTCCCGGCGTTTCTTCAAAAAGCAGGAAAGCGCTTGTCCGGTTCTTGTGGACGATTCGTCCGTGACCGGGGGAGTAATTGTTTCCTGTTTCTTTATTGAACTTCTGCGCATCCGCGTTCTTGACCAAATCCGGCAAATTGAGCCAATCCATCGAGGCTGACACGCTGCCCAATGCGAAGGCAGGCCGGGGTCTCTGAAGACCCCGCGTTACCCAAATGGTCTCCTTTTCCCAGGAGGACGAACCGGTCGTTTCCTCCTGGCGATGGGAGACCATTTTGCTTTTCAGGGTGAAACCTTCGCCTTCAATGACGATCTCCCGGCTCAGCGCGTCTGTACGCTTGCTAATAACGAAGCCATGATCCCGGCAATAGGCCTCCATCTCTTTTTCCTTTGCCAGCCTGTGCCGGGCTGCTGCCATGAATACCAGGATGACGGTCACGCCAGCGACCGCGGCAATGATCAAAGAAAGCGCGATGTCAGACACAATGTATCCTCCTCATCAAGGTTTATCCGTCATGATGGTTATTATATCAGCGCTTAATCCGGGTGAAAAGACTCGGCACATAGCTGCAGGAAAACCACATGAACTCTCTCCACTATGGCCGATATTTAACCGATTGCCACTTGACATCCGACGGCTTTTTGAGTACCATGTGCGCATAAAGAGCCATTGCCCCAAGGGATGTGTGAATTGCCCGGATACTGGTATCCGGATGCTGTTGAATGCCGGCTGCGCTGATGATTTGTGTCATTGAAGCGGAGATCATCCGCTCAATAATATAGTGATGGAGGTAACTACCATGAGGAAAACCCTGGCCCTTCTGTTGACCCTGGCGCTGCTCGTATCCCTGACCCCCGTATTCGCCCAGACCAACGACTTCACCATCGTGGTGAACCTGAAAACGCTTTCCAGTGAGTACTGGCAGACAGTCAAGGGCGGTATCGACCGCGCTGCTGCGGAATTCGGCCTGACCATCGATGTTCAGGGTGCCGCGGCTGAGACCGAGATTGCCGAGCAGGTGCAGCAGCTGGAGACCCAGATGGCCGCCAAGCCCGACGCCATCATCATCGCGCCCCTGGACGGCGATGCAGTGATCGGCGCCATCAACAACACCGGCTTTGAAGGCAAGGTTATCTTTTGCGACACCGACGCAGCCTATGACAAGAAGGTCGCCTTCGTCGGCACGTCCAACCAGGTCGCCGCGCATTCCGGCGGCGTCTACGGCATTGAGCTAGTAGGCAAGGACAAGGCCCAGGTGCTGATCATCTACGGCCAGGAGGGCGACAACACATCCAACCTGCGCAAAGCCGGCTATGAGCAGGCCCTTGAAGAGGCCGGCCTGAAGGCCGTCGCCGCGCTGTCGGGCAACAACACGACCGACGGCGCCACCCGCGTTATGGAAGACCAGCTGGTGGCCCATCCTGAAATCAACCTGGTGCTGTGCATGAACGATGACACCGCCATTGGAGCCCTGAACGCTGTCAAGGCTGCTAACAAGCAAGGCATCAGCATCATGGGCTTTGACGGAAACCAGTCAGCCATTGAATTGATCGCCACCGGCGAACTGGCCGGAACCGTTGCCCAGCAGCCGGAACTGATGGGTTACCTCGCCGTTGAGACCGCCCTCAAGGCGCTCAAGGGCGAAGCCGTGGAACTTAACGTGGTCGTTGACACCGTCATCATAGACGGCAAGAATTTCCAGGACTTCCTTAAGAAGTAAGACGCTAAAAGAACCTGCAGCGGGTGATCCGGAGTAAGATGCCCGGATCACCCGTCGTTTGCTGGACATGCAGGCATCCGCGAACGGGGTTTTTTCTTAAACAGAGGTGATGGAATGTCCGAGTATGTTGTGGAACTCAAGCATGTGACCAAGAAGTTCCCCGGTGTCGTCGCCATGCGCGATATGCACATCCAAATCAGGCCCGGCGAGATCCACGGCCTGATAGGTGAAAATGGCGCGGGTAAATCAACCTTGATCAAGGTGCTGACCGGCGTCTACATCCCCGAAGAAGGCGAAATATATGTCAGCGGGGAAAAGGTCGCTTTCAGGAATCCCGTGCAGGCCCGCCAGGCGGGCATTTCCTGCGTGTATCAGGAGCTGAACATCGTCAAGATGCTGCCGGTGGTAGATAACGTCTTCATGGGCCGCAAGATCACCAATAAGCTGGGTTTGCTGGACTATCCAAGCATGCGCGCACAGGCGCACCGGGCGATGGAAGTGCTGGGCCATCCCGAGATCGACACCAAAGCAGAGTGCGGCAAGCTGGGCATCGGGCTTCAGCAAATGGTGGAAATCGCCAAAGCGATCATCATGAACGCCAAACTGATCATCATGGACGAGCCCACCAGCTCGCTTGGCGAGCAGGAAGTCAAGCAGCTGATGGAGACCGTGCGCGGCCTGAAAGCGCAGGGCATCGCCATCCTCTTTGTCTCCCACAAACTGGAAGAGCTTTTTGAGCTGTGCGACCGGGTGACCGTCATGCGTGACGGCGAGCATGTGCGCACAGATGACATCAAGGACGTCAACGAGGACATCCTCATCCAGGCGATGGTGGGCAGGACCTTGGAAAACCAGTATCCCAAGGTACCCGGCCGGCGGAGCGAATGTTTTTTGAAGGTGGATAAGCTCAACGAGATCGGCGTTTTGCGTGATGTCAGCTTTGAAGCCTATGGCGGCGAGATCCTTGCCTTCGCGGGGCTGGTGGGCGCAGGGCGCACCGAAACCATGCGGGCGATATTCGGCGCGGACAAGCTGGACAGCGGCGACATTTTTATCAAAGGCAGGAAGGTCAGCGTAAAAAACCCGGGCCAGGCGATCAGCCGAGGCCTTGCCTTCCTGACGGAGGACCGTAAGGGGCAGGGATTGGTACTGTCCCTGCCGGTGCGCACCAATCTGGTGATGGCCAATATGAAGAAGTATCGACGCAGCTTTTTGCTTGACCATAAGCGTATCGGCGAGGTAAGCCGGGGCAATGTCAAATCGCTGCGCATCAAGACGCCCAGCATCGACGAGGTCGTGGTCCAGCTGTCGGGCGGCAACCAGCAGAAGGTCGTCATCGGCAAGTGGACCAACTGCGACGCGGAAATCTATATTTTTGACGAACCGACCCGCGGCATAGACGTGGGCGCCAAGGTTGAGGTGTATAATGTCATGAACCGCCTTGTGCAGGAAGGCAAGTGCATCATCATGGTATCTTCCGAACTGCCCGAGGTGCTGGGCATGGCAGACCGAGTGATCGTGATGCGCGAGGGACGCGTCATGGCCCGCATCGCGCGGGACAGCGCTCATTTTAACCAGCTTGATATCATGAAAGCGGCCTGGGGAGGAGAAATCGCATGACGCTGAGCAATGTGAAAAAGAAGAACGGCCTGGGTGACCTGATGATGAAACTGGGGCCGCTGCTTGTCCTGGCTATCTTGTTTGTTGTTTTTTCCATCGCGCGGCCGGGGCGTTTCATGACAATGGCCAACCAGATGAACATCCTCAAGCAGACCGCGGTCAACTGCCTGATTGGCAGCGGCATGCTGCTGGCGCTCATCACGGCCGGCATTGACCTGTCGGTGGGTTACAACGCGATCCTGGCCACCTGCACCATCGGCGTGCTGATGCAAAACTTTGGCATCACCAGCCCCTGGATCCTGATCCCAGTGGCCATCCTGGTGTCATCCTTTGCCGGATTCGTCAATGGCACCCTGCTGACACGGCTGGACCTGCCGCACCCCTTTGTTTCCACCCTGGGCATGAAGAACGTGCTCTGGGGCGTCGCCCTGCTCATCACTTCGTCCAAGACCATCGGCTTTACCAACAAAGGCATCGACGAGGTGCTGTGGATAGGCCGGCAGACCTTTGACATCGATATCTTCGGACTCAAGCTGCTGGAAGGCTTTCCGGTCAGCTTCATCCTGGTCATCCTGGTCTATCTTGTCTTCCATGTCTTCCTGAACCATACGGCGCTTGGCCGTCAAATCTACATCGTGGGCGGCAATCCCGAAGCCGCCAGGATGAGCGGCATACGCTCCAAAGACGTGCTGACCATCGTCTATACCATATCCGGCATCATGTGCGGCATCGCGGGCGTTGTGCTGTCAGGGCGCCTCAACACAGCCAACACCGCCTCAGCCGCCACCTATGATACCGACGCCATTGCCGCCTGCATCATTGGCGGCGCTTCATTCCGCGGCGGCAAGGGCACCATCTGGGGCACCATGCTGGGGGCGCTGCTGATCTCCACCATCCGCAACGGCCTCAACCTCTTCAGCGCGGGCAACGACATCCAATACATCGTCATCGGCTCGGTCATTATCCTGGCCGTCACCATCGACGTAACGCGCGGCAAGCTGGAAGCCCGCGCGCGCAAGCTGGCAACAATATAAAAGGAGATAACGCAGGTGTTTGACAAGGAAAAGGTACTGCTTGGCATCGCGCCAATCGGCTGGTGCAACGATGACATGCCCGAATTGGGTGCGGAGAACACATTCAGGCAGATCATCAGCGAAATGGCGCTGGCGGGCTTCGCGGGCTGCGAAATCGGCAACAAGTATCCATCGGATCCCGCGCTGCTCAAGCGCGAGCTTGACTTGCGGGGCATGCGCATCGCGTCGCGCTGGTTTTCCAGTTTTCTGCTGACCAAGCCCTATGAAGAGGTGGAAGCCGGGTTTATCAAGGAATTGGATTTCCTGCAGGCTGTCGGCGCAAACCGCATCAATGTTTCCGAGCAGAGCTATTCCATCCAGGGCCAATTGGGTACGCCTGTCCTGGGGAATGCCAAGCATGTGATGAACGCCAAGGAATGGGAGCGTTTCTGCGACGGGCTCAACCGGCTTGGCAAAGCTGCGGCAAACAGGGGCTTTAAGCTCTGCTTCCACCATCACATGGGCACAGTGGTGCAAACAGCGCAGGAAACAGGCTATATGCTGGCGAATACGGATCCCGGGCTTGTTTGGCTGTGCTATGACACGGGGCACTTCACCTTTGCCGGGGAAGATCCCCTGGAAATGCTGGTCCAGCATGCGGGGCGCATCGGCCATGTTCACTTAAAGGATATGCGCCCGGATGTCGTGGCGCGCGTCAAGCCGGAGGGCTGGAGTTTCCTGAAGGCAGTGCGCGAAGGCGCTTTCACTGTGCCGGGCGACGGCGGGGTGGATTTTGACCCGATATTTGAAAAGCTGGCGTCTTCGGGCTATGCAGGCTGGCTGCTGGTTGAAGCTGAGCAGGATCCCGCCAAAGCCAACCCGCTGGAATACGCGCAGCGCGCGCGCCGCTTCATCCGTGAACACACCGGATTGTGAGGAGATTTGAATGGCTTATCTTCAGCCGGTCATCGGCACAGGCTTCAACGCTTACCTGACATGTGAGGACAACCCACAGGTCAATATGGATGTTGGCCTGCTTGTGCTGGAAGCGGGCATGGAATGGACCGCGCTGGAAGCGGGTAAGGAAATGGCCCTTCTGCTATTGGAAGGCGAGGTCGTTTTCTGCTGGGCCGGCAGGCAGGAGACCGCCACCCGGGCAGATCCTTTCAGGCAGGAAGCGTACTGCCTGCACCTGCCGATGAACACGCCGGTCAAGGTCAAAGCGGTCAGCCACGCGGAGCTGTACTGTCAGGCTGTCAACAATGCCCGAGTCTTTGACGCGCACCTCTATACCCCCGACGAGGTGACGGTTCAGGAAGCGGGCAGCAGGAATGAACTGATGGGGGCGATGCGGCGCAACATCAAGACCTTCTTTGACTATGAGTCCGCGCCCTGGTCCAATATGGTGCTGGGCGAGGTGCTGAATTTCCCGGGCAAATGGTCCAGTTACCCGCCCCACCACCACCCGCAGCCGGAGGTCTATTTCCACCGCTTTGACAAGCCAAACGGCTTTGGCGCCAGCTTTGCCAACGGCCAGGTCTACACCTCCCGCAACAACGGCCTGACAGTGATACTGGATGGCTTCCACTCCCAGACATCGGCGCCCGGTTACTGCATGTGCTACGTTTGGGGCATCCGCCATTTGCCAGACGACCCCTGGCGCAAGACGCGCATTGACGACGCAGGCCATGAGTGGCTGTGGAAGCCGGATGCCAACGACTATATTTTCAACCCGGAGGTGAAGGGATGAACACGGTCCGTCTTACAATGGCCCAGGCGCTGGTGCGTTTTCTTGAGAATCAGTATGTTGCCTGGGATGATCTGGAGCAGCCTTTTGTCCGCGGTGTCTTCATGCTGCCCGGTCACGGCAATGTCGTGGGCCTGGGCCAGGCCTTGCTTCAGGAACGGCTGCGCCTTAAAGTTTATCAGGGTAAAAATGAACAGGGCATGGCCCATGCCGCGATCGCGTTTGCCAAGCAGATGAAACGCAGGCAGATCTTCGCGGTCACCTCTTCCATCGGCCCCGGGGCGGCCAACATGGTGACCGCCTGCGGCACGGCGACTGCCAACAACATCCCCGTGCTGGTCTTGCCGGGGGACACCTATGCCTGCAGGCAGCCTGACCCTGTGCTGCAGCAGGTGGAGCACGGCCATGATGCCGGCATAAGCACCAATGACGCCTTCCGCGCAGTATGCCGTTACTTTGACCGCGTCCAGCGCCCTGAGCAGCTGATGAGCGCCTTGATCAATGCCTTTCGGGTGCTGACAGATCCCGCCGATACCGGCGCGGTTTGCCTGGCGATGCCCCAGGATGTGGAAGGCGAAGCCTATGACTATCCCCTCAGCTTCTTTGAAAAGCGCGTTCATGTCATTGAGCGGCGTCCCCCAACCCGGCGCGCCGTCCGGGAAGCGGCTGAGATGATTCGCCGGGCAAAAAAGCCCATGCTCATCTGCGGCGGCGGCGTACGTTATGCGGAGGCGCACGAGGCCTTCCTTGCCTTTGCCGAGGCTTACGGCATCCCCTTTGGGGAGACACAGGCGGGCAAATCCGCTGTTGTCTGGGAACATCCGCTCAACATGGGCGGCATCGGGGTGACAGGCTGCTCGGCTGCCAATGAGATCGCTGCCCAGGCGGACCTGATCATTGGCGTGGGTACGCGCTACACGGACTTTACCACCGCCTCCAAATCGCTGTTCAGCCCGGCCGCGAAATTCGTCAACATCAGCATGTCGCCCATGCAGGCGCTCAAGCTGGATGCCCTGCCCGTCATTGCCGATGCCAGGGAAGCGCTGGAGGCTCTCAACAAGGAACTGACCGGATACAAGACCGCCTACACCGCTGAGATCAAGGCGGCCAAAGACAAATGGATCAAGGAACTCGAGCGTCTGGACAACATGACATTCGGCTTTGGAGAAGCGCCCCTTGTCAATGACGCCAACGCTGCCTCCGCGGAGAAGTACGCCCGTGATTTGGACAGCCGCCTGACCCAGACCGCGGCCCTTGGCTTGATCAATCGCCTGATCCCGCGGGACGCGGTGGTAATCGGTTCATCGGGCAGCTTGCCGGGCGATATGCAGCGCATGTGGCGGCCGATGACGCCGGACAGCTACAACATGGAATACGGCTACTCCTGTATGGGCTATGAGATCTGCGGCGCCGTGGGCCAGAAACTTGCCGTGGGTGACAGGGAAGTCTATTCTATGGTGGGAGACGGCAGCTTTGTCATGCTACACTCCGAGCTGCTCACCGCCGTGCAGGAGCGCATGAAGATCAATATCTGCCTGTTTGACAACGCGGGCTTTGGCTGCATCAACAATCTGCAGGTGGGCCAGGGCAACGAGAGCCTGTGCACCGAGCTGCGCTACAGAGGGGAGAGCGGGAAGCACGACGGCGATTTCCTGCAGGTGGATTACGCAGCGATCGCCCAAGGCTACGGCGCAAAAGCCTATACGGTGCGGACACTTGAACAGCTGGAAGCGGCCCTGAAGGACGCGCTGATGGTCAAGGACAGGCCTGTTTTGTTTGATATCAAGGTAATACCCAAGTCCATGACCGACGGTTACGGCGCCTGGTGGCGCGTCGGTTCGGCGGAGGTCGCGCACAAGGCGGAGAACAACAGGGCCTGGCAGGAAAACGAAGAGCACATCAAAAAAGCAAGACAATATTAGAAAGCGAGCGATTGTTATGGAGAAGATTCTTAGGATCGGTATGATCGGCGCGGGGCGCATCGGTAAACTGCACGCGGACAATCTGGCAAACCGCGTCCCCAACGCCAGGGTGGAGGCCATTTCGGATGTCAACCTGCCCGCTGCCCAGGCGCTGGCCGACAAGCTGGGCGTGAAGAAAGTATACGATGATTATCACAAGATCCTCCAGGACAAGGATGTTGACGCGGTCTTCATCTGCGCGTCCACCGACATGCATTCGCCCATCAGCATCGCGGCCGCTAGGGCGGGCAAGAACATTTTCTGCGAGAAACCTATCGACCATGACCTGGGCAAAATTGAAGAAGTGCTGGCTGAGGTCAAAAAGGCCGGCGTCAAATACCAGGTAGGCTTCAACCGCCGCTTTGACCGCAACTTCAAGCATGTGCGCGAGGTGGTCAAACAGGGCGGCGTGGGCGACGTCCAGATCGTCAAGGTTACCAGCCGCGATCCGGAAGCGCCCCCGCTGAGCTATGTCAAGCTTTCGGGCGGCATTTTCGTTGACATGACCATCCACGATTTTGACATGGTCCGCTACCTGACCGGCAGCGAAGTGACCGAGGTCTCTGTCTTTGGCGCGGGGCTGGTCAACCCGGATATCATCAAGGAAGGTGACGTGGATACCTGCATCATCATGCTGCGCTTCGCAAATGGCGCGCTGGGCGTCATTGACAACAGCCGCCAGGCAGTCTATGGCTATGACCAGCGCATTGAGGTGTTCGGTTCCAAGGGATGCATCACCGCGGACAATGAGACGGCAAACAACACGGTGCTCTACACCGCGCAGGGCGTCACTTCCCAGAAGCCGCTCTGGTTCTTCCTGGAGCGCTACAACGAGGCATTTGTTGAGGAGGCGCGCGGCTTTGTCAATGCCTGCCTGGAGAATGGCGAGACCTTGGTAGGCGCCTTTGACGGGCTGCAGCCGGTCAAGATCGCCATCGCTGCCAAGAAGAGCTGGCAGTTGGGCGGAGCGCCTGTGAAGGTGGAGGCCTGAGATGGAGAAGATCCTGCGTATCGGCATCATCGGAGCCGGGCGCATCTCCAAATCCCATACACCCGCTCTGGCGCAGCGCATGGCGCAGGTTGAAGTCGTCAAGCTGTGCGACATCAATTTGGATGCCGCGCACGCATTGGCTGATCCGCTGGGGATACCTGTCTGCCGGGATTACCGCGAGCTGATCACTGACCCGGGTATTGACGCAATCTTCATCTTCTCATCCACCGATACACATGCCCGGATGTGCATCGAGGCGGCCGCGGCGGGCAAGCACATCTTCTGCGAAAAACCCATCGACCGCGACGCAGGTGTCATCAAAGGGGTGATCGCCGCGGTGGAGAAGGCCGGCGTCAAATTCCAGGTTGGCTTCAACCGCCGCTTTGACAAGAACTTCCTGCATATCCGAAAGCAGGTTGCCGCGGGCGCGGTCGGAGATGTGCAAATCATCAAGATCTCTTCCCGCGATCCCCAGGCGCCGCCGGCAGAATATGTACGCGGCTCGGGCGGTATCTTCGCGGATATGACCATCCATGATTTTGACATGGTGCAGTACCTTTCGGGCGCCAGGGTGACAGAAGTAAGCTGCTTTGGCGCAAATCTCATCGATCCCGCTATCAGGGAAGCGGGTGACGTTGATACCTGCATCATCATGCTGAAGCTTGACTCAGGCGCCTTGGCCGTCATTGACAACAGCCGCCAGGCGGTCTATGGCTATGATCAGCGCGTTGAGGTCTTTGGATCCAAGGGCTGCGTTACGGCGGCAAATGAAACGTCTGACAACACTGTCCTTTCAAACGCTGAGGGCGTCTTTCATTCCAAGCCCCTATGGTTCTTCCTGGAGCGCTACAAGGACGCATTCATGGAGCAGGACAGGCAGTTTGTGGAAGCCTGCCTGCAGGACAAACCTACGCCGGTTGGCGTACGCGATGGCTTGTATCCTGTCCTGATCGCGGACGCGGCCCTCAAATCAAGCAAACTGGGCGGCAAACCAATCAAAGTTGACAGTATAGACTAAAATCACTGAAGGAGAGAGCGGTATGGCAAAGATAAAAGTAGGCGTTGCGGGTTACGGCGTAATTGGCCAGCGTTTGGCTGACGGCGTGGCGATGCAGGGGGATATGGAACTGGTGGGCATTGCTGACCTTGCGCCGACATTGGCTGTTCGCGCGCTGGGCGAAAACGCTATGGTCGGCGCAAACAGCGTCAAGTATGCCCTGTATCTGGTGGAAGGCGCCGACAAGGCGAAATTCGATGAGCTGGGCATCCCTGTCGCCGGCAGCTTTGACGAACTGGTCGGCAAAGTGGATATCATGCTGGACTCCGCCCCCGGCGGAGTCGGCGCCAAGAACAAAGTCATCTACGAAAAGTACAAGAAAAAGGCCGTCTTTCAGGGCGGCGAGAAGAATTCGGTCGCCGATGTCTTTTTCCATGGCTATGCCAACTATGAAAAAGGCCTGGGCGCCGATTACCTCAAACTGACCAGCTGCAACACCACCGGTCTGATCCGCGCGGTGGACGCGCTGGACAGGGCCTTTGGCGTCAAAAAGGTTGCCATTACCATCATCCGCCGGGTGGCCGATCCGGGTGATTATCACCGTGGGCTGACAAACGCGCTGCAGATGGACAAGGCGCCCAGCCATCAGGCTCTGGATCTGATGACCATCATGCCGCACATCGACGCCACGGGCATTTTGGTGCATACGCCGGTCACGCATGGCCATATCATTACATTGGTTGTCAGCGGCAGGAATGGCAAGATCACCGCGGCGCAGGCACTGGAAGTCTTTGAAAAGCATCCGCGCATCCGCGTGGTATCCATCGATGAAGGGTTTCAGGGCAACGCAAGCTTCTTCCGCTACGGGCGCGATCTGGGCAACCGCCGCGGCGACCTGTTTGAGATCGGCCTGTGGCGCGACAGCATCGTGGAGTCGGGGGACGATATCATGTTCGCGGTCAACATTCCGCAGGAATCGGTTACCATCCCCGAGAGCATTGACGCGATCCGTGCCGCCATGAAAATGCAGCCGAACCGTGAAGAGGGCACCGCGAGGACCAATGAATATCTGAAGATTGGCAGGTTCAAGAAGTAAATGCGCTTTGGCATCAATACGCTGGATGCCTTTGATGTCAAAGGCAGGACTGTCCTGTGCCGGGTGGACATCAACCAGCCTGTCGACCGCGAGACGGGAAAGCTGAAATCCACCGCGCGCATCGAAGCCTGCGTCCCCACGATCAGGGAACTCTCTGACCGCGGGGCCAGGCTGGTTTTGCTGGCGCATCAGGGCTCAGACATTGAGTACAGCAATTTCTATACCACGCAGCCCCACGCTGAGGTGTTAAGCAAGCTTCTGGGGAAGGAAGTCCGCTTCATTGAGGATGTCTGCGGCCCCACCGCCCGCCAGGCTATCAGTGCGCTCAAGGACGGGGAGATCATCCTGCTTGACAATGTGCGCTTCTGCTCTGAGGAGCAGACGCTCTTTGAGACAAAGCTGCAGCTGAGCCATGCCCAGCAGGCCAAGACCCAGGTGGTCTCAAAGCTGGCGCCGCTGGCGGACCTCTATGTCTGTGACGCATTCGCCGCGGCGCACCGCGACCAGCCGTCACTTTGCGGGTTTGAGCAGCTGCTGCCTTCCATGATGGGACGTTTGTTTGAGCAGGAATACATCGTGATTTCGGAACTCATGGAGCAGCCGCAGCATCCCTGCGTGTTTGTGCTGGGCGGCGCCAAGGTTTCAGACGCCTTCCTGATGATGGATCGTGTCTTGTCAAGCGGCGCGGCGGATCAGGTGCTCACGGGCGGCCTTGTAGCCAATATCATGCTGGCGGCCAAGGGGGAGCCCATCGGCCGGGGAAGCATGGACTTCATCAGGAAATCGAACCTTGAGGACATGATCGGCTTGGCCGGACCGATCCTCTCAAAGCACGCCGACAAGATCGTTCTGCCAAAGACACTGGCTTATGTCAGCGACGGTAAGCGCTGTGAGGCTGTGCCGTCCGGTCTGCCCGCTGATGCCGGCGTGCTGGATATCGGGGAAGAGGCGGCACGGGAATACGCGGACATCATCCGCGCTGCAAAGACCGTCTTTGTCAACGGCCCGATGGGCGTCTTTGAGAAACCTGAGACTGAGCTTGGCACCGCCATCGTGTGGGATGCCCTGGGTGACACGCCTGCCCATACGGTGGTAGGCGGTGGGGACAGCATCACCGCGACCACCAAGTACGGCAAGACGGACAATATCAGCTATATTTGCACCGGAGGCGGGGCGCTTATCCGATTCCTGACCGGTGAGGAACTGCCCGTGGTCAAAGCGCTGCGTTACGCTGCCGCTGCATTTGGCGGAGGGCAGGCATGATACTGGAATTTGGCATCGGCACCGGCATTCAGCAGGTGGATGTGCCCCGGGAAAACCTGATGGGGGTGCTGATGGCCAATGAGGTTCCCCTTGGCCTCACCGGCGAGGCAGAGGTGCGCCGCGCGCTGAATGAACCCATCGGCTCAAAACCCCTGCGGGAGATCGTCAAGCCGGGGGAAAAGATCGCCATCGTTACCAGCGACATCACGCGGCCCATGCCCACCCATGCTGTCATGCCGGCGCTGCTTGATGAGCTGTTCGCGGCAGGTGTTGAGGCAGAGGATATCACGCTGGTCTTTGCCCTTGGCGTACACCGGCTGCACACAACGGATGAACAGCAGCGCCTGGCGGGTGAGCATGCCTATTGGAAGATTCGCTGCGTGGATTCCGATCCCCAAGATGTCATACACCTGGGTGAAACGAAAGCCGGTACGCCCGTGGACATCACGCGCGTGGTGGCGCAGGCCGACCGGCGCATCTGCCTTGGCAATATCGAATACCACTATTTCGCGGGCTACTCGGGCGGCGCCAAGGCGATCATGCCGGGTGTTTCCACCCGCGCCGCTATCCAGGCCAACCATCGCATGATGGTAAGGCCGGAGGCCTGCGCCGGGCAGCTGGAAGGCAATCCCCTGCGCATGGACATCGAAGAAGGCGCCGCCATCTGCGGCATCGATTTTATCCTCAATGTGGTGCTGGATGAGCACAAACGCATCGTGCGCGCCGTGGCGGGTGACAGTATATTGGCGCACCGTGAGGGCTGCCGCTTCCTTGACAAGTTCTACCTTAAAGAGATCCCCCGGCGCGCCGATATCGTCCTGGTCTCCCAGGGCGGCGCGCCAAAGGACCTCAATCTGTATCAGACCCAGAAGGCACTGGACAACGCGAAGCACGCCGTCAAAAAAGGCGGCGTCATCATCCTGATCGGTTCATGCCGGGAGGGCTTTGGCGAGGATGTCTTTGAACGGTGGATGCTGGGGGCCGATTCGCCAAAGTCATTGATTGACCGCATCGGGCAGTCATTTGAACTGGGCGGGCATAAGGCCGCGGCCATCGCCATGGTGCTGCAGGACGCGGATATTTACCTTGTCTCGGACCTTGAGGACGGCTTGGCGCGCCGCATCTTCATGCAGCCGTACCCAAGCGTACAATCGGCGTTTGACGCCGCCATGCGCAAGCTGGGAGATCAGGCTACGGTACTGGCTATGCCCTTTGGGGGGTCCACCCTGCCCCGCGTTCAAGGCGCAGGATAATTTAGCCATGGCAATAAAAAATGGGAGGTCATGATGAACCAGGACATAGGGTCAATCAAAAAGTTCGCCGCGCAGATACGCCTGGGGGCTGTGGAGGCCATCCAGGCGCGTGGATTTGGGCATATCGGCGGCTCGCTGAGCATCGTGGACACGCTGGCCGTGCTTTATGGCGCGGTCATGCGCGTTGATCCAAAGAACCCCAAGTGGCCCGAGCGCGACAAGCTGGTTTGTTCCAAGGGGCATGCCGGGCCCGCGGTCTACGCGGCGCTGGGCTTGATGGGTTATTTCCCCTATGAACAGATCAAGACACTGAACCAGCCGGGCACCAGCTTCCCCAGCCACTGTGACCGCAACAAGACGCCCGGCGTCGACATGACCACCGGCTCCCTGGGGCAGGGGACTTCCCTTGCGGTGGGGATGGCCCTGGGCGACAGGCTCAAGGGCCGGGACAGCAGGATGTTCCTCATTGTCGGCGACGGGGAGCTCAATGAGGGCCAGCCTTGGGAGGCCTTCATGTTCGCTTCATCGCGCAAGCTGGATAACCTGACTGTCTTCATCGACTGGAACAAGAAACAGCTGGACGGCTATGTCGCCCAGATCAACGATCCCATCGGCTTCGCGCCAAAGATGGAAGCCTTTGGTTTCCACACCCAGCAGGTCAATGGCAACAGTGTTGAAGAGGTACTGGCCGCCGTGAAGGCATGTGAAGGCGTCAAGGGCAGGCCGCATGCCATCGTGCTGGATACGATCAAGGGCGCAGGCGTCAAAGAGGTGGAAGAGACATTCAGCAACCACTCCATGGCGCCTTCCAAGGAGGCCTGCGAAGGCTGGGTCCTTAACCTGAAAGCCGAACTTGCGCAGATGGAGGCGGGTGAATAAGATGCAGCAGATCATTTATGACGGATCCATGGATCCCCGTGCCTTCAAGGACGTGATCGGCAAGACCATCATCGGGCTGCTGGAAAGCGATCCCAATGTCATTTACCTGGACGCGGACCTGATGAGCTGCATAGGGACCTACACCTGGCATCAGGCGCATCCCGACCGCGCCATCAACGTAGGCGTGGCCGAAGCCAACATGATGGGCATCGCGGGCGGCCTGGCTTCCAGCGGCTTCAAGCCCATCTGCCATACCTTTGGCCCCTTCGCCTCGCGCAGGAGCTTTGACCAGGTGTTCCTCTCGGCCGGTTATGCCCGCAATGACATCACCGTCATCGGCACCGACCCGGGCGTCTGCGCCGCCTTCAACGGCGGCACCCATATGCCCTTTGAGGACGTCGCGCTATACAGGGCTATTCCCACCGCGACGATCATCGATATCACAGACACCATCATGTTTGAAGACCTGCTCAAGCAACTGATCGAGCGCAAGGGCGTCAAATACGTCCGCGTCGGGCGCAAGAACAACGCAAAAGTCTACGCCCCGGGCAGCAGCTTTGATATCGGCAAAGCCATCAAGCTGCGCGAAGGCAAGGATTTGAGCATCATCGCCTGCGGCATCATGGTGCACGAGGCACTGCAGGCAGCCAAAGCCCTGGCCGAGGAGGGCATCGAAGCCGAGGTGCTGGATATGTTCACCATCAAGCCGCTTGACCTGGCCGCCCTGCTTGAAACAGCCAGGAAGACCGGCGCGGTGCTGGTTACCGAGAACCACAACAAGATCGGCGGTCTCTATGCTGCCGTGTGCGAAGCCCTGGCCGCCAATCTCCCCACGCCCGCTGCCTGCGTGGCGGTTGAGGACGAGTTTGGCGAGGTTGGGCCCCAGGATTACCTGCAGAAGCGCTATGGCTTGACCGCGGAGCATATTGTGGAGGTCGCCGGCGGCTTGATCAAGCGCAAATAGCGCTTGTCACAGCACAGACGGTGCACCGGTTACAGAGCTTTTGACTCAGCTGTGTTGCTATTCCTGCGTGCTTAAGGTTTTTATGTATCTCCGTCTTTTTCATATTCCAGGATATCTCCGGGCTGACATGCCAGAGCCTTGCAGATAGCGGCCAGTGTCGAAAACCTGATCGCTTATGCCTTTGTGTTTTTCATAATCGCGTCGTTTTCGGATTTGATTTCAATGACCTCTTTCAGCAGCTTTTGAAGGACGGCCGCAAAGGTCGCGATCACCAATGGGGCAAACGCAATGATCAGTCCAATGACCATAAGGCCGGGGGCATCGTCCGTGTCCGCCACGACATATACGAATGGCAGGGCTGCCATCAACAGGATGCTGACAGCAATCGCGCAATGTTTGATATCCCTTAACGCCATCACGGACAATCCCGAGAAGGCATCGTTCCTGTCAATGAAACCCAGGAGCATCAGCGTCCGGTAAAGGGCAAAGTAAAACGGCAGCGCTGTCGCGTACAGGCCGATAACCGCGGAGTATCGCAGGCAGGCATACTCGGGAAGCTTTTCCGCCGCGACATAAGCAAAGCGGGGCAGCACAAATACGTACAAAGCAAGCACCGCAAAACCGATACCGAATAAAGCCAGTCTTAAAAAAATGGTTGAACCGTGTTTCATCATCATGCCCCCTCGTTTCTATCCCGCCGTACGGGCTAAATCACCATCTGACCCGGTTTGTAGCCGTAGGGCAATTCTTCTTCGCATAAAAACGCAAAACTGTCATCGCGCAGTATAGGCAGGAAGGCCGCGTAAGGCATTCTGGGGAATTCGCACGCGTAGTTGCTGGCGCCAAACCAGTCGCCTTCTTTGGCGCGCAGATTTAAATCCCTGGCGAATTTCGTGCTGTTCGAGCAATCGTGAACGACCAAATCCCAATTCTCATCATCCGCGATCTTCATGAATTTCAGCGTCAGTTCCCTGCTCCAGGTTGGGGATATGTACCCATGCCTGGAAATGTACATGTTTTCCCCATAATAGTTGTCGATATTGTTGTTGTTCAGATGCAGTTCGGCACAATTGATAAAGTCAAGCCTTGTATCCAGTATCGCCTTCTTCTTGTTGAAGAATGCCTTGAAGAATTCAGGCGTCATCGGTGTTTCGATGCCTGCATGCTCAATGTATTTCTTTGCGGCAGCGATATTGGCGATCACCCTGTCCGAGCAATCGGAGGCGCCCAGGTTGAAACGTATTTCGTCAAGGCCGGCCTCACCCAATGCTTTCAGCGTCTCCCCGGTCGCCAGGGTGCCGTTTGTGTACAGGTGCTGATGGATTTGGGCGGCATGGAATTTCCTGATGATCGGATAGTATTTCTCGATTTCCATGAACGGCTCCAGATACACATAGGATATGCCAGTTGGCTTGCGCTGAATGGAAAGCAGCAGGTCAATGTCCTTTTCATAGAACTTTGTGCCTCCGATTTCCCACATGCCTTCGCCAACCGGTGCGATACGGTCCAGCTCCCCATAATTGTAGCAAAACTCGCATTCAAGGTTGCAGGTGTTTGTTTTCCTGATGGCGCTCAAGCCGGTTCCAAGCAGACAGGATGTGCATCCCTTTGGAAAGCCGCCTTCGCTGCCCACAAAGTAAGTCCTGTTTTCCAGTGTTTTCAAATGATGTATTTCAGCCATCAGCTCATCGTTTCTGTGATCGATCGCTGCTTCGATTTGCGCAAAGACTGCATAAACGATCTCCTGCTGATAGGTCATCAGTTCCTCGTCTTCCGGCAACGACGCGAAGAATTCAAACCAAACAAGGGCATCTTTCTTTGGGATCTTCATGGCATTTCCTCTTCTCAAAATCAAAAACCTCAGCTTTTGCGGCTGAGGTTGCTTTGGTGGTCTGTACTGGACTCGAACCAGTGACCCCATCGATGTGAACGATGTG
>CAZPBJ010000044.1:0-24385 GCA_964584685.1 uncultured Christensenella sp.
GCGGTTTCCAAGATATATTTTTGGAGTTTCAGTCTATGCTGCTGTAAATGTCGGGACACGCGCGTATATTTCGTACGATGGCCGGGCGGCCTTTATGCGGATCTTATGCACATTTGCCTCGTCTTGTTCTGATGCTGTATTCTCTCTTGCAAGCGTTTGCCCCGGGTGTCGGGACTATTGCATACAAAGTGACGGTATGTTATAACAACTGCTATCCATACAGCCCCGAATTTCCGGGCGATGACTGACGGAAACCGAGGCGGCGGATCGGCCCAGTACATCAGCAAGAAGCGGGAGATAACTTTGCATAAATATGTTACAAAGCGATTGCTTACAACCATTCCGACCTTGTTTTTCATTACCTTTATTATTTTCGCCATCATGTCCTTCACCCCGGGGGATCCGGGGCGCCTGATACTGGGCAACTTTGCCCCGCAGGAGTCCGTGGACCTGATGAACAGGCAGCTGGGCTACGACCAGCCCTACCTGATCCGCTTTGGCGCGTACATCAAAAACGCCGTCACCCTCAACTTTGGCAATTCCTACCGCTCGGGTGACCCGGTGATCACGGAGATCCTGGCGCGCCTGCCCCACACGCTGGCATTGACGGTCATCTGCGTGCTGAGCTGCTCCCTGATGGGCATCGCGCTGGGGATACTGGCCGCAGTGAAGCAGTATTCCGTGGCGGACAACACGCTGACGGTGCTGGCCTTGTTTTTTTCCTCCGTGCCTGCGTTCTGGCTGGGCATGATGCTGATCTACCTGTTTTCATACAAGCTGGGCTGGTTCCCGACCAACGGGATCGGGTCCTGGAAAGCCTATGTGCTGCCGTCCGTCACCCTGACCCTCAGCGGCGTGGGCGGCATGCTGCGCCTGACTCGCTCAACGATGCTGGAAGCCATCCGCCAGGACTACATCCGCACCGCCAAGGCCAAGGGCGTTCCGCAAAACGTGGTGGTCTGGCGCCACGCGCTTAAAAACGCGCTGCTGCCGGTGATCACCATGATCGGCATGAGCTTTGGCGGCCTGCTGGGCGGCGCCGTCGTGGCAGAGAATGTATTTTCCATCCCCGGCATCGGTTCCCTGCTGGTCAACGCCATCCGCATGAAGGACATCCCGGTGGTGATGGGCTGCACCATCTTTTTGTCCGCGCTGTTTTCCCTGATCATGCTGCTGGTCGATATCCTCTACGCCTATATCGACCCGCGCATCAAGGCCAAGTATGAAAGTTAGGAGGGGCCTGAGGGTGGGATCCAACCCGAAAAGCAAATGGAACGAGACCTGGCGGCGCATGAAAAAGAACAGGATCGCCACGGTTGGCCTGGCGGTGACGGTTTTCTTCCTGTTTGTGGCGGTCATCCTGCCCATGTTCATCCCCTACTCGGCTGCCATCAAGCAAAACGCCAAAATCAGGCTGCAGCCGCCCTCAGCCCAGCATTTGTTTGGCACCGACGAGTACGGCAGGGACGAGTTCGCCCGCGTCGTATACGGCACGCGGACGTCCCTGTCGCTTGGCATCATCACGACGCTCACCTCCGCGCTGTTTGGCTGCCTTCTGGGTTCCATTGCCGCCTTTTACGGGGGCTGGGTGGACAGCGTCATCATGCGCGTTGTGGACTTGTTCATGTGCATACCGGCCATCCTGCTGGCGCTTGCCCTGGTGGCGGCGCTGGGGCCAAGCCTCCTCAACCTGATCATCGCCATCACGGTCGCCAGCGTGCCGCCCTTTACCCGCATCGTGCGCTCCGTCATCCTGACGGTGGTCGACCAGGACTATATCGAGGCTGCGCGGTCCTACGGCGCTTCAAACAGCCGCGTCATCCTGCGCTATGTGCTGCCCAACGCCATGGGTCCCATCATTGTGCAGACCACCATGTCGGTGGCGGGCATGATCATCGCTACGGCCAGCCTGAGCTTTATCGGCATGGGTGTGCAGCCGCCCACGCCCGAGTGGGGCGTGATGCTGGCCAACGCCAGCGCCTACATGCTGACCTCGCCCTACCTGCTGTTCTTCCCGGGTATCTGCATCATGATGTCCGCCCTGGCGCTCAACCTGGTCGGCGACGGCCTTAACGACGCGCTGGACCCGCGGCTGAGGGACTGACGGATGCCTGTGTCGGCACAAAACGTATCGGAGGAGCGTCCCTTGCAGGATAAGCTGTTGGAGATCAGGGACCTTGAGGTCGTCTACCAAACCGACCTTGAGACCGTGCGCGCGGTCAACGGCGTCAGCCTGTCGCTCAAGCGGGGCAAGACGCTGGGCATCGTGGGCGAGACGGGCGCCGGCAAAACGACGACAGCCCTTTCCATCCTGCGGCTGCTGCCCGAGCGGACGGGGAAGGTCCTGAGGGGCAGCGTGCTCTTTGAAGGGCAGGACCTGCTCCAACTGCCCGAAAAGGAGATGCTCAAGATCCGCGGCGAGAAGATCGCCATGATCTTCCAGGACCCGATGACCGCGCTCAACCCCGTGCTGACAGTCGGCAGCCAGATCGCCGAGGCCCTGCAGTTCCACAACAGCGAGGGCAAGACCGCCCGGCAGATCCAGGAGCGCGTCAATGAGACGCTGGAGTTGGTGGGCATCCCCGCTTCGCGGGCGAACCAATATCCGCACCAGTTTTCCGGCGGAATGAAGCAGCGGGTCGTCATCGCCATCGCGCTTGCCTGCCAGCCTGCGCTGCTGATTGCGGACGAACCCACCACGGCCCTTGACGTCACCATCCAGGCCCAGGTGCTTGCCCTGATCAATGAGCTGCAGTCGCGCCTGGACACCTCCATGATGATCATCACCCACGACCTGGGGGTCGTTGCCCAGGTTTGCGATGACGTATGCGTGATGTACGCGGGCGAGGTCATCGAAGCCGGCACGGCAGAAGACGTGTTCAACGCCCCCATTCACCATCCCTATACGGAGGGGCTTTTCGGCTCCATCCCCAACCTGACACTGGACACGCCCCGGCTCAGGCAGATAGACGGCCTGATGCCCGACCCGACCGATTTGCCCGCTGGATGCAAATTCCACCCGCGCTGTCCCAGGCGCATGGCTGTCTGCGCGCAAATGATGCCCCGGACCTATGAAGACGGCACGCACAGGATACAGTGCCATTTGTTTACGCGATAGACCCCAAAAGGAGGTGACGCCATGGACGGCCAAGCCCCGCTTGTCAAAGCGGTCAACCTGAAGAAGCTCTTCAAATTCAACAACGGGTACCTGCACGCGGTCGACGGCGTCGACCTTGCCATCGGCCGGGGCAGAACGCTGGGGCTGGTGGGTGAATCCGGCTGCGGCAAGAGCACGCTGGGCAGGGCGCTTGTCCGGCTGATCGAGCCGACGGGCGGTGAAGTATACTTTGAGGGCAAAAACATCCTGGAGTACGGCAAACGTGAGATGGCAAGCGAGCGCCGCAAGATGCAGATCATCTACCAGGACCCCTACTCCAGCCTCAACCCGCGCATGACGGTGCGCGACCTGATCGCCGAGCCCATCCTGGTCAACAAGATTTTCAGGTCAAAGCAGGAAGGGTACGCAAGGGTCGCGCAGCTGATGGACACCGTGGGTTTGTCAACGCGGCTGACCACGGCTTACCCCCATGAGCTGGACGGCGGCAGGCGCCAGCGGATTGGCGTTGCCCGGGCGCTGGCGGTCGACCCGCAGTTCATTGTATGCGACGAGCCCGTGTCGGCGCTGGACGTCTCCATCCAGGCGCAGATTTTGAACCTGCTGATGGACCTGCAGCGGGACCTGGGCCTGACCTACCTGTTCATCACCCACGACCTGTCTGTCGTCAAGCATATCTCAGACAGCGTGATGGTCATGTACCTTGGCAAATGCGTGGAACAGGCGCCCTCGAAGGAACTGTTCGCAAATCCAAGGCACCCCTATACCCGGGCGCTGCTGTCAGCCATTCCGGTGCCCGACATCGCCATGCGCAAGCGCAAGCCGGAGCTGGTCAAAGGCGAGATCGCCAGCCCCGTCAACCCGCAGCCGGGCTGCCGCTTCGCCCCGCGCTGTCCCATAGCGATGGAGGCCTGTACGCAGGCGGATATCCCCCTGGAGGAAATATCCGCGGGGCATTTTGCCGCCTGCCTGCGTGCCAATGAACCCGGTGTTAACGGATCCCCGGTAATCAGGGGATCCGAAGCATAAGCACAAAACGAGAAGGAGAATGTGGTATGAAGAAGTCTGTCTTCCTGGCAACGGCATCCCTGTTCCTGGCCGTGGTGCTCCTCCTGGCGGGTATTGCCCCGCTGGCTGCGGCTGCTTCCCAAGACGTCCTGCAGGTTGAACTGGGCCCGGATCTCCCCAAGGCGGCGCCAAGCGCAAGGGATACCCTGAACATGCGCGCGCCGCAGCCCTTTACGAATTTTGACCCGCACAACTTCGCGGCCGCGGTGGATTTCATGATCGACCGGCAGATCTACGAACCGCTGATTTTCCGCGACGACCAATCGGTTTATCATCCGGAGCTGGCAACAGGCTGCACGGTCAGCGCCGACGGCATGAGCTATACCTTTGCGCTGCGGCAGGGCGTCAAGTTCTCAAACGGCGCGCCCCTGACCGTGGAAGACGTGATCTTCTCCTTTGAGCGCGCAAAGACCGCCCCGATGCTGGGCTCCTATGTGGCCGCCATCGAATCCGTGACCAAGGTGGACGACGGCAATGTCCAGTTCAAGCTGACGGCCCCCAGCGCGCCTTTCCTGGGCAACGTGTCGATGATCTGCATCATCAACCGGGCCCAGTTTGAGGCTGCCGGCGACAAGTTTGCCGACGAACCCTGCGGCACGGGTCCCTATGTGCTGGAAAGCCACGACAAGAATGTCAGCCTGACCCTGAAGGCCAACGAGGACTACTGGCTGGGCGCGGCTTCCGTCAAGACCGTCAATTTCAAGGTGATCACCGATGATTCGACCGCCTATCTGGCCTTCCTGTCAGGGGAAATTGACCAGATCAGCGTGCCCACCGCCAACTGGCAGGACGTCAAGGCTTCCGGTAAATGGGCAGTCGAGGAAATCGGCAGTCCTTCCGTATCCTACGTCCAGTACAACAACCAGGTGAAGCCCTTTGACAACGTGCTGGTCCGCCGGGCCATCAACTATGCCATCAACCGCGAAGACATGCTGCTCATCGCGGTGGACGGCATGGCCCTGCCGACATCGATGATGTGCAACCCGGACTACATCTTTGGCGCGACAAGCGACGTCACGCAGTACACCTATGATCCGGACAAAGCCAGGGACCTGCTCAAGCAGGCGGGTTATGAAAATGGTTTTGACGCGGGCGTGATCCTGACAGTCGCGGGTTACTTTGAGAAGATGGCCAACGTCCTGCAGCAGAACCTCGCCGACGTGGGCATCACCGCCACGATAGAAACCCGCGAATTCTCGTCCTACATCTCCGACGTGATGGGCGGAAACTACGCCATCGGCGTCCTGGCCCTGTCGCTTGATCCCGATATGGACGCTTACAGCGTGCTGTATACGACGGAAACCATCAACAACCTCAACATGGCCAGGTATTCAAATCCGGCGGTCGACGAACTGTTCAAGCAGGGCAAGGTGACCATCGACACGCAGAAACGCAAGGACATCTACAGGCAGCTCATCCAGATCGTGCAGGACGACGCGGTATACGCGCCCTGCTTCAACTCCATTGTGCCCATCGCCTATAACAAGGATCTGTTCTACAAGAATTACACCAGCATGTCGGTGCGGCTGTACGAGTGCTACTGGCTGAAGTGACGGCCCGACCTGAAAGCGGGGCGCCGCCGTTTGTCGCGGCGGCGCCCCGCAAGGCCTACAAGAAACGGAGAAACCAATGCAGGAACGACTGAACCGGCTTGTCGCCGGACTGAGGAAGGATCACAAGGTCCCGTCCATAGCGGTAAGCGTTTACCGGGACAATGAAACCTTCTTCCTTTGCGACGGCTTTGCGGATACAGAGACTCAGACTTTGGCGACGCCCGACACCATCTATCCCATCGCTTCCGCCTCAAAGTCGTTTGCCGCGACCGCGCTGTGCATCCTTGCGGACGAGGGCAAACTGAAACTGGATGACAGGATTCGGCAGCATTTTCCCGACTTCGCGCTGCAGTCGGAGGTCCTGGCGGGCGAACTGACCATCCGCGACGCGCTGACGCACCGCACCGGGCTGCCGCGCCACGACATGATGTGGATGATCCTGGAGGAAACGACGATAGCGGATATCGTGCGCAGGCTTCGCTACCTGCCCTCAGCCTTCCCCCTGCGCACCCGCATGCAGTACCAGAACCACATGTTCGTGCTGGCCAGCCTGCTGGTGGAAAAGGTCACCGGGATGAGCTGGTACGCGTTTATCCGGGAAAAGATTCTGGACCCGCTGGGGATGGCCAGCACCTTCGCCCTGGCGGACGAATACCGCGGCAAGGGGCTGCCCGAGGAGGCCAAGCCCTACGCGGATAATGGCGATGGCCTCAAGCGGATCCCCTACCTGCCAAGCGACCATGTCGCCGGCGCCGGCTGCATCAGTTCATCCGTGCGCGACATGGACAAGTGGGTCAGGCTCCACCTCAACAAAGGCGAGCTGGACGGCAAACGGATATTTTCCCAGGCTATGGCAAAAGAGATGCATTCCCCGCAGACGATCATCAAGGCGGGCGAATTCATGCCCCCTGAGTTCGAGTTCGAAGAGGTCGACTTCCCCAATTACGGCATGGGCTGGTTTGTGGAATGCTACCGCGGGCACAAGCTGGTGCACCACGGCGGCAATGTCAACGGCTTTGTGTCACTGCTTGGCTTCCTGCCAAACGATGGCCTGGCCTTTTCGGTGCTGACCAACCTGGACGGCAATATGGCGCCTTCCGCCCTTGGCTACATCATTTGCGACCTGGCGCTGGGGCTTGAGGGGATTGACTGGGGCAAGCGCTGGCTGGACGCGATGAACGCGCTGCTGGGCCAGATGAAGCAAGGCAAGGAAGCGGTGGATGAGAAACTGGAAGGCGCGGCGCCTCTGCCCAGGGACGCCCAAGAGTACGTGGGCACCTATGAGCACCCCGGCTACGGCAAGGTGACCGTGGAAGTGAATGACGGCGTGTTTACAGTGCAGTTTGGTCCGGACCGCCTTGAGCTGCGGCACCTGTGCCACGAGCAGTTTTTCCTGAGCTACGGCGACGGCCGCGTGTGGCTGCCTGTGAAATTCGATTACGACATGGACGGCGCCGTCAACAAGGTCATGATCCTGCTGGAATCGCTGACAGGATGGATTGAGTTCAATAAAGGGGAGGACAAGCAGCCGGCATGAAAATCACCGATATCAGCTATGAAAAGCTCAGGGTCAAACTGGCCAGGCCATTTGTTGTCGCCATCGGGGTGATCGACACCTGTGAGACCCTGATCATCAAGGTCCGGACGGATGAGGGCATTACGGGCTACGGCGAAGCGTCGCCTTTTGCCCCGGTCACGGGCGAATTGCTGGATACGATACCGCAGTACATCGAACTGTTCAAGCCCCATCTCATCGGCCTGAATCCGCTGGAGCTGGAGAAGGCCCACGCGATCATGGACAGACTGGCGGTAGGGAATACCTCTGCCAAGGCGGGCATCGACATCGCCCTGTACGACATCTGGGGCAAGTGGCTCAATGAGCCGCTGTACAAGGTCCTGGGCGGTTATCGCAGTTCGTTTGTCACCGATGTGACGGTGGGCATCAGCACCCCGGAGGAAATGGCCGCGTCGGCGCTTGACTGCGTGCGGGAGGGTTACACGGTCATCAAAGTGAAGGCCGGCATCAGCCCGGCCGATGATATCCGTACCATAAGCCTGATCAGGGAAGCCGTTGGGCCGGGCATTGCCCTGCGCGTGGACGCCAACCAGGGCTGGGACGTGCGCACGGCCATCACGACGCTGCGCGCCTATGAGGCCTTCGGCGTGGAGGCGGTGGAGCAGCCACTGCCATGGTGGGACCTGGACGGCCTGGTTTTCCTGCGCGGGCAAAGCCGCATCCGCCTGATGGTGGACGAAAGCCTGCATTCGCCCCAGGACGCGCTGAAGCTCATGAAGCTGGGCGCGGCGGATACCTTCAACATCAAGCTGATGAAGTCTGGCGGCATATACCCTGCGCTGAAGATCAACGCCATCGCCCAAAGCGGCGGCGTAGACTGCATGGTGGGCTGCATGCTGGAAACCCGGCTGGGCATCGCGGCGGGCGCGCACCTGGTCGCCGGGCAAAAGAACATCATGGAGGCCGATCTGGACAGTTTCCGGGAATACGGCGATTCGGGCGGCGTCACCGGCGGATTCACCGTGTCGGGCGGCGTCATGACGCTGCTGGAGGAGCCTGGCCTGGGCATCAAAGTTGATTTTTAACAAGGGGGATAACAAGCCATGAAGACGGATTTCCTGAAGGGATTGGACGAATGCATCGAGCGGGGCATGAAGCAGCTTAACGTGCCGGGCGCTTCCATCGCGGTCACCAGGGGAGGCAAGCTGCTGTTTTCCAGGGCCTTCGGCTATGCCGACCTTGAAAAGCAGGTGAAGATGGAGACGACGACCCTGCTGCCCATCGGCTCGTCGAGCAAGTCTTTCACGGCGGCCGCGGCTGTCATGCTGGCCGGCGACGGGAAGCTCGACCTGGACAAGCCGGTTCGTACCTATATGCCCGAGTTTGACCTGGCGGACCCGATTGCCGCGCGCGAAGCGACCCCGCGCGACCTGCTGTGCCACCGGACAGGCCTGCCGCGCCATGACCTGATGTGGATAGACTGGAAGGAGCTGACCCGCAGGGACCTGGTCGAGAAGCGCGTCAAAAACCTGCAGCCCAGCAAGCCCTTCCGCAGCGAGTGGCAGTACCAGAACCATATGTTTGCCGCGATGGGCTACCTCATTGAACGCGTATCGGGCAAATCCTGGGAGGATTTTGTCCGGGACCGCATATTCAAACCCCTTGGCATCAACGCTTACGGCTTCAAGGCGGACTATGACAGCGCCAAGCAAAACTATGCCCGCTTGTACACCCCGGATGACGACAAGGTAAACAAGGAAAACCCGCCGCTGCTGCTGGACGCGATCGGGCCCGCGGGTTCCATCCATTCCACGGCCGAGCAGGTGGCCAAGTACGTGCGCTTCATGCTCAACAAGGGCAAGGCCGGCAAAAAGGCGCTGATTGACGAAAAACTGTTCCCCGAGCTGGTAACGCCCAATATTCCCTATCATCTGCTTCCCTTTGAAATCCCAAACCAGATATCGGTGGGTTACGCGCTTGGCTGGTTTGTCGACAGCTGCCGCGGGCACCGCGTGGTGCACCATGGCGGCAACGTGAACGGCGGGACAGCCATGGTGTCGATGATGCCTGACGACGATATCGGCTGTGTCATCCTGGTCAACGCCGATTCCAGCATGTTTGGCATGGCGCTGGCGTCGGAGATCTATGACCGCTTCCTGGGCGTCGGGGACAAGACAGACTGGTTTGATTTCTACAGCGGCAAATACAAGGCGGCCATCGATGACATGATGTCCAAACTAAATGAGATCTTTGACAGCAAAAAGGAAGGCAAACCTGTCAGCCACGCGCTTGACGAATACGTGGGGACCTATGCCAACCCCGGTTATGGGGAAATCACGGTCAGCCGCCGGGGGGATGAACTGGCCGCCAAGTACCACAACTTTAACCTGCAGCTGTCCCACCTGCATTATGACATCTTCACCTTCATCATCCACAAGATACCGCTGTCGGTATCGTTCACTTCCGACGTGAAAGGCGAGATCGATTCCCTGGCCATCCCCTTTGAGAGCTCAGCCGACCCCATCGTGTTCAAGGTGAAAAAAGAGGGCTGACAGGTCTGGGAAATTTGGGCGAGACCGCCGCGGGCCGATAGGTTTGCGGCGGTCTTCTGTCAAACCTGACCCTTGAAACAAGTTTGCTCACGCGGTATAATGCAGAAAACAGATGAATTCCGGCAGGGAGTATTTATGGATAAATACTTGTTGGAGCTGCGGAATATTTCAAAGGCGTTCTCGGGTAACCGCGTACTGGATGACGTGACGATGTGCGTCGGGCCGGGTGAAGTCCATGCGCTCATCGGTGAGAACGGCGCAGGCAAATCCACGCTGATGAAGATCCTGATGGGCATCTACAGCGCGGATTCGGGTGAAATCATCCTGAGCGGCAGGCAGGCGCACATTCACAGCCCCAGGCAGGCGCTGGAGATGGGCGTGCAGATGATCCATCAGGAGTTGAGCCCGGTGCTGGATATGACGGTGGCAGAAAATGTCTTTGCGGGCGCGGAACCTGCAAAGCGTATGCTGGGCTTTATCAATGTCGCCGACAGGCGGCGCATGGAAGCGCAAGCCGGGGACGCGCTTGCGCAGGTCGGGCTGGATGTTTCGCCATCCCGGCTGATGAGAGGGCTTTCCGTCGCCCAGATGCAGATGGTTGAAATCGCCAAGGCGGTCACCCGCAGCGCCAAACTGATCGTCATGGATGAGCCGACCAGCGCGCTGACTGAAAAAGAGGCCCGGATACTTTTTGACAAGATAAGGCGCCTGCGCGGCGACGGCGTATCGGTCATCTATATTTCGCACAAGCTTGAGGAGATTTTTGAGATCAGCGACCGGGTATCCGTTTTGCGTGATGGCAAAATGATCGAAACCGTGCATGCCCGCGATGTGGACCGTAATCATTTGATTTCACGTATGGTTGGCCGTGAACTGACCAGTTTCTACCCCAAGCGGGAAGTCCCCATCGGCGAAGTCCTGATGGAATTCAAAGGGCTCTGCTGGAAAAACCGTGTCCGCGACGTGTCTTTTTCTGTACGCCGGGGTGAGATCCTGGGCGTCGCCGGCCTGGTAGGCGCCGGGCGCAGTGAAACGATGGGCGCGCTGTTTGGCGTACTCAAAAAGGACGCCGGGGAGATCTTTCTGAACGGGCAAAAGGTGGACATTAAAAAGCCCGCCCAGGCGGTGTCGCTGGGCATGGCCTATATCACCGAAGACCGCAAGGCGACGGGACTTAACCTGATCGCTTCCATCAAGCATAACATATCCTCTGTCTATCTGCGCCGCTTCACCAGGCACCGCATGCTGAACGAAGCCAATGAGCGGGCGGCCGCGGACAAATACATCCGCTTGCTGGACATCCGCACCGATTCAAGGGAGAAGCGTGTGCAGCTGCTTTCGGGCGGCAACCAGCAAAAGGTCGCCATCGCCAAATGGCTGGCGGGGGACCCGGATGTCATCATCCTTGACGAGCCGACGCGCGGCATCGATGTCGGCGCCAAACACGACATTTACCTGCTCATGGGCGAGCTTGCCGCCCGGGGCAAGGCCATCATCATGATCTCATCTGAAATGCCGGAGGTCATGGGGATGTCGGACCGTATCATGGTCCTTGCCGACAGCCGCCTGGTTGGTTTTGTGCAGCGCGAAGACTTTGACCAGGAACGCATCCTCAGGATGCAGTTCGCATAAGGGGTGGGATGATGAAAAACATGAACTCGCGCCTGGGGAATCTGAGGGAGTTTATGATGTTGATCATCCTGCTGATCATGGTCGCCGTGCTTTCCCTTTTGTCCCCGGCTTTCCTCAGGCTCAACAACTTCATCAACATCTTCAAGCAAACCGCCATCAACGGCATCTTGGCGGTGGGGATGGGCTGCGTTATCCTGACAGGCGGTTTTGACCTGTCGGTCGGCTCCATCGTGGGGCTGTCGGGGGTGGTGGCGGCGCTGTTGGCGCAGGGCAACCTGCCCATCATCGTCCCCATCCTGTGCGCGGTCGGCATAGGCGGCGTGGCCGGCCTGCTCAACGGCACGCTGGTATCCTACCTGGGCATCCCCGCCTTTGTGGTTACGCTGGGCACGCAGAACTTCATCCGCGGCCTGGCCTACCTGATCAGCGGCGGCAAACCGGTGTTTGGCGTGGACCGCGCCTACGAGCGCATCGCCGGCACGAACATTCTTGGCCAGGTGCCGCTGCTGGTGGTCTACTACCTGCTTATCGTTGTCCTGGTGGCGTTCATCCTGCAAAAGACCATCTACGGCAGGCACATCTATACGGTGGGTGGCAATGCCGAGGCGGCGCGCGTGTCCGGCATCAATGTCAAGGGCATCAAGCTGTCCGTCTATATGATGGCGGGTCTGCTGGCGGGTGTGGCCGGCATGCTGCTGACAAGCCGCACGGTTTCAGGCTCGCCCATTACGGGGAGCGGCTATGAGTTGGATGCCATTGCCGCGGTCGTTATCGGCGGATTCAGCCTCAACGGAGGCGTTGGCAAATGGTACGGCATGCTGATTGGCGCGCTGGTGCTGTCCGTGCTTTCCAATGGCCTTGATATCATGGGCGTCGCGTCGTACTACCAGTACCTGATCAAAGGCGTCATCATGGTGGCTGCGGTCTATTTCGATATACGCGGCCGCGCCGACATGTAATCACCGAATCGCTGCGGCTTGCCGCTTCGAGAATAAAAAAACGGAGGGACCAAGATGAAAAAGATTGTCTGCCTGCTCCTGGCGCTCAGCATGCTGCTTGTCAGCTTCATTGCCGTTGCTGACAAAACGACACCGGAATTCACCTTCTGCATCAGCCACATGACCAACGCCTTCACTGTCACCGCTTCCAACGCGATGGTTGCCGCGGCTGAAGCCGCCGGCGCCAAGATGACCGTTGTCGAAGCCGGCCAGGACATCAACAAGCAGGTCAGCCAGATCGAGATGGCTGTCACCACATCGGATGTCATCATCATCGAACCTGTTTCAACCGACGGCGTGCTGGCGGCAGTTACCGCGGCCATGGAAGCGGGCGTGCCTGTCGTCATCTTCAACCAGGCGATTTCCGACCCGTCCCGCGCGTCCACCTTCTGCGGCGTTGCCAACGCGGATCTGGGCTACATGGAAATGAAGCGCGCCATTGAGGATATGGGCGGAAAGGGAAATGTTGCCCTGCTGCTTGGGCCTTTGGGTTCCGACGGCCAGCTTGGCAGAAGCGCGGGCTATGAACGCGCGATCGCCGAAACCAACGGCGCCGTAAAAGTGGTCTTCCAGGAGACCGCCAACTGGACCACCGAAGAGGCGCTGGTCCTGGCGGAAAACTGGCTGCAGACAGGCACCCAGATCGACGCTTTCGTCTGCCAGAACGACGGCATGGCGATGGGCGCAGTGAAAGCCTGCGAAGACAAAAACCTGAAGATCAAGTGCTACGGCCTTGACGCTACCGATGATGCCCTGAAAGCCATCAAGGAAGGCCGTCTGCAGGTTTCAGTCTCCCAAAATACCGAGGCCCAGGCCCAGGCCTCCGTTGACAGCGCCATGAAGCTGTGGCGCGGCGAGGAAGTTGCCAAGGAGATCCTGGCTGAAGGACTCGTCATTGACGCTTCCAACGTGGACCAGTTCCTGAAACCGTAAAGACAAAAAATAGTTTGATTTCCTGCAAGCCCTGCGTTTTCGGACGCGGGGCTTGTTTTGATGGATGGGTATATTACAAGCACTTTCAGTACCATCCCTGTGCGCACCTGTTAAGCGCCCGCGCAAGAAAGGCCACCATGAAAAAACTGTTGTCGGTCCTGCTGTCCCTGGTCCTGATCCTTGGCGGGCACACCAATGCCGCCGCGCAGGCTGCGCAGGACTGGGTCGTCTTTGTCTACCTCAGCGGCACGGACCTGGAGACGGAGGGCGGGGCGGCGACCGCCGACTTGAAGGAAATGATAGAAGCCGGCGCCGGGGAGAACATCCGCTTTGTGGTGCAGACCGGCGGCACCAAGCAGTGGGCGGTGCCGGAAGTCATCCCCAATGACCGCGTCAGCCGCTTTGAGATCCACAGCAATGACATGTTCAAGCTGTTTGACGGGGAACTTCAAAACATGGGCGCGGCCGGCACCCTGAGGGACTTTGTCGCCTGGGGCTTTGAAAACTACCGGGCTGCGAAGTACGGCCTGATCATCTGGAACCATGGCAGCGGCAGCATCAACGGCGTGGCTTTTGACGAGCTGTTTGACAATGACAGCCTGTCGCTGCAGGAGATCGGCGAGGCGCTTGCGGGTTATGACAAGGCCTTTGAGTTCATTGGTTTTGATGCCTGCCTGATGGCAACGATTGAAACCGCGCAGACTGTCATGCCATTTGCCAGTTATATGGTCGCCTCCGAAGAGCTGGAGCCGGGATCCGGCTGGGATTATGCCGGCGTGGGAAAATACCTGGCTGAAAATCCGCAGGCAGACGGGGCAGGCCTGGGCAAGGTGATCGCCGATGGCTTCCTGGCTTCAAACGTACTGGCGGGCGATGAAGCGATCACCACCCTGTCGGTGACGGACCTGGAAAAGCTGCCGGCCCTGGCAAGCGCGATGGACCGGGCAGGCTGGCAGATGTATAACACGATGGCCGACGGGGATAAACTCGGCGCCATCGTCAAGAGTATCCACCGGGCGGAAAATTACGGCGGCAATACCCCGGAGGAAGGCTACACCAACATGGTGGATATCGGCGCCATGATGCGGGGCATCGCGGACCTTGTGCCCGAAGCCGCGCAGGTGCTGGAGGCGCTGGAAGAGGCCGTTGTATACCAGGTTGCAGGTTCTGGCCGCCAGGGATCAACGGGGCTCTCGGTGTACTATCCCCTGCAGGTGCAGGGCTCGCAGGAATATCAGGTGTTCAGGCAGGCTTCACCCAGCGAGGGCTACCGGCGCTTTGTGGCCGGCATGCTCTACGGCGCGCAGTCAGGCGAAACAACTGCCCTTGCCGCAGGGGAGTCAGCGCCGGGCGCCGATGAGCAGCTGATTGACACCGCCATCGCCGGGCTTGATGAAGGGCCGCAAACGCTTGGCTTTGAAACCGATGAGCAGAGCCAATTGGAGCTTCTCAGCGCCTATGTGGATGAGGAGGGTACCTACACCCTGGCGCTTGACGCGGCCAATATGGATTATCTCTTGTCTGCCACCTTCACCCTGCTGATGGATGAGGGAGAGGGTGTCTATTTCGACCTGGGTGAAGATGACGAGCTGATCGTAGACCTTGAAAACGGCCTGATCCTGGACAGCTTTGAGGGTCAGTGGACCGCCCTGCCCGACGGCCAGCTGCTGGGCCTTTACCTGCTGGACCAAACCGACGCGTACAATCTCTATTCTTCACCAATCAAACTCAACGGCCGCGAAACAAACCTGCGCGTCCTCTATGATTGGGCTGAGGAAGCCTTCAGGGTCATCGGCGGCTGGGACGGCCTCAGTGACAGCGGCGCCTCCGATAAAGAGATCACGCAGGTCAGGGCGGGCGACGCCATCATCCCCCTGTATGAAGCCTATGACGCCCGGACAGACGAGTATCTTGGCCTTGACGAGGGCAGTGAATACCTGGCGGAAGAAAGCTTCACGATTGAGTACATGCAGCTGCCCGCCGCGGATTACTACTACAGCTTTACGCTGACCGACCTCTATGGCCTGAAAACCTACACGGATTTTGTGCAGTTTACGGTGGATGAGGCGGGTGAGATATGGTTTGGGCAGGAATGAGACGGACGCGGTCATTTGAAAGCTAATTTGGTGATGGCGTGTTGTTCGCTCAAATGAGCCATGCAGGGACATACCAATTCTTTGTGTCTACCGGCAGCAGATCTCTGGCCATGCATATCACGCTGCCGTTTCCAACGGCTACTTTCAGCTCCTTCATGACGCCAAAGTGCTCCGGAATTTCCAGCGGATCAAGCAGATTGAAGTGTTTGACAGCAGCCTTGCCAGGGGATGCGGCCTTCTTTACCTCGATGGGAGAAATCGTGCCATTTTGATAGAGCAGCAGATCGATTTCCTTCCGGTCCTTATCACGGTAGTAATAAATAGGGGCTTCCTTCCCTGCATTGAGGTAACTTTTGTAAATCTCTGAGAAGACATAACTTTCAAAGAAAGCACCGGACATTGCGCCCTTTTCCAGCGCCTGCGGATTTCCCCACTTGAGCAGATAGGCGGCAAGGCCGGTATCAAGCATATGAAGCAGCGGCATCCTGACTACCCGTTTGAGCATATTGTTGTGGTAGGGCTGTACCAGGGCAATGATATGGGATGTAAGCAGGATGGACAGCCACTTCTTGGCGGTAGGCGAAGATATGCCCACCGCGCTTGCCAGTTCTTCATACACGACAGGCATGGCTGTATGCGCCGCGACAACAGTCATGAAGTTGAAGAACTGCATCTCATCGGCAACTTGCGTCAAGTCCTTGATGTCACGTTTAAGGTATGTTTCAACATAGGATCGGTAATAGGTTTCCCAGTCAATTACCGTATTGGCAATAAGTTCCGGCATCGAGCCCCTGAAAATGCGCTCATAAATCTCATTGAGGCTCATCTGCTTTACGGAGTTCATCCGCTTCAACAGCCGGCCTGGATCACTTGTGAAAGGGTCATTGTCGTAGCCGTGGATCTCGGCATTGGACAATCCCAACAGGCTGACGATCCCAACGCGCCCGGCGAGGCTTTCGCTGACATCCTTCATCAGGCGAAATACCTGAGAACCTGTAAGCCAGTAATCACCCTTGTTTCCTGAAGCGTCCACGCGCATCTTGATATAGGGCAGCAGTTCTGTGGCGTACTGGATTTCATCGATCAGCACGGGCGGCGCGTAGCGCTGCATAAACAAGCCCGGATCCCCCTTGGCAAGAAAGCGCACATCGGGATCATCCAAGGTTACATACGTCCGATTCTCCTTTGACAAGCGCCTAAGCATGGTTGTCTTGCCTACCTGACGGGGTCCTGTCACCAGCAGCACCGGGAAAGTATCAGATATCCCTGCAACTGTCGCTTCCAAAGCTCTGGTGATATACAATGTCACGGTCTCCCTTCATTAAATCAACATATTATGACAATATTCCGTCCAAACTAAAATGCAGATTTATTATAGACGACATTTTCTCAGGAGTCAAGAGATCATCTGTCCCATTCATTTTTCATTTTTTGACTGGCTTGTTTAAATAACGGTTGTTGGGTACAATTGTATGGTACAACGATGTGGAGGTGTCAGGATGCTCATCTGCGAGATCAGCGCGCTCAACAAGTACGGCAAGCAGCTGCTGGACAGCATGCTCGCAGGCTTGTCTGTCGACTGGCGCGAGCTGGTTGTGATGCTGGTCATTGAGAAGGTTCCGGGCATTTCCCAAACCAGGCTGATCCCCTTTTTGCAGACCGACAAGGCCAACGTCACCAAGGCGCTGCAGGCAATGGAGCGCAAAGGGCTGATCGGCAGGGAGACTGATCCCAATGACCAGCGCAACAAGGTTTGCCGTCTCACCGTCCCGGGCGCCGCGCTGACACCGCGGCTGCATGAGATCCTCTCTGGCTGGGAAGCAGCCTGTTTCAAGGGCCTCAGCCCGGAAGACCTCAGCGCGTTCCACAGGATCAGCGGCGTCATCATTAAAAATTTGGACAAATAACTTAGGAGGACACTATGGAAAGAACAAGGAAAGCCTGGGTCAACGCCATTCTCTTTGCCGTCACGCTGGCGGTCAACACCATGGGGGCGCTTGGCGTCATCAACGGCCTCTCACAAAAGGAAATCTCTGACCGCTTCGTCACCCTGATCACGCCCAGCTCGGCCACCTTCAGCATCTGGAGCGTGATCTATATGCTTCTCCTGCTGGCGGTTATCCTGATGATCGTCAAAAAGGACGATCCCTACTACCAAAAAGCTACGGATGAAATCAGCCTGCTTTTCCGTATCTCAAGTTTGCTGAACATCGCGTGGATCGTCACTTTCTCCTATGTGCTTGTTGAACTTTCTACGGTATTCATCCTGGGCTTCGTCATCACGCTTGCCCTGCTGAACCTGAAGCTGCTGAAGATCCGGGAAGGCAAGCGCTGGCTGCTGCCGGCCGCCTTTGGCGTCTACAACGGCTGGCTCCTTGTCGCCACCGTGGTCAACGTGGCGGCGGCTTTGGTCAAGATGGGCTGGGACCGCTTTGGCCTGACTGCGGAACTGTGGGCGGTGATCATGCTGGCTGTTGCCGTCGTGTTGGTCGTCCTGGTGCTCCTGCGTCTCAGGAACGCCGCTTTCCCGCTGCCTGTCGCCTGGGCTTACTTTGGCATATACCAATACCTGAAGTCTCCCACAGGCTTTCAGGGGCAGTACGGCATGGCCGAAACCGCCGCGCTGGTCGGGATGGCCGTCCTCATCGCCGCCGCTGCCGTACAGCTTTACGTCAATCGTTTTTCACTTCTGCCGGGGCCCAAGGGCAGGACATAACAGCAGCGCCTCAATGCTGACAATTCGGCCTTCGCGCAGCGCGAGGGCCGCTTCGCCTGTCAGGGTATCCCCCTCGTATGTCCTGATATGTCCCTGCAAATCCGTGCAGGCCAGGCGCCTGACGGAGGCTTTTCCCTCCCCGAAGCAGGACTTTCTTTGCGGGTTATCATAGGTGACCCTGCACTTGGACAGCAGGGTGAAGGACGCCCGGCCCTCATCATCAAACAGCCAGTCAGGCAAGACCGGCGCGAAGGTGAATATCAGCTCTCCGTCCCGGACATCAAAGGCCTTGGGGCCAATGAACATGTGCAGCATGATGCTGATGATTTCGGCGCTTGAGCCGGTCAGCCTGGCGACAAAGCCGCGCCCGTGCAGGGCAAGGTCGGGGTTGGCTGAGGAGGCGATGAAGGAGGAATTCTCCAGGATACTGCGCCCGTAAACTTCCGGCTTCAGGAAGGGGACCAGCGCGTCCCTGACACAGCCGTAAAACCGCGCGAACTGCCCGGCCTTCAGCAGGCCATAAAAATACTTGTATTCCATGTGCAGGAAGACGCTTTCCCGCTCCAGCCACCCCGGCGTGAAGGCGCGGATGCGTCCGTGCTCCATACTCAGATTTTCAAGGCTTTCGCTGGTGCGGTACATGCGCAGCGCCTGATCATAGATCCCGCTGTTTTCAAGCGCTGCGGCCATAGTTTCCAGGCGCTGCGCTTCATCTTGCCTCGCCGCTGCCAGCCAGCGCGCCGGTCCTTCCAAAAACAGCGGCAGCATATGCTGCCTGAAGGCAGTAACCTTCACGGCAGGCAAGCCGTAGGGTGCGATGACTTGTTCGCCTTGTTCATCCCTGAGCAAATCCCAGGCAAGCGCTTCGTAGGTGAAGTAGGTGGGCATCACGCCATGCCCCAGATTCAGCGTCTTGTCGATGCCAGCGTCCACCCGCCCAAGGTATACCTCCAGGATCTCCCGGATTTGTTGAAAAGGAAGCAGCCGTGTTTGACCGCTGACCTGAAGCCTGACCCGCTCCCGGAATTGTTCCCGCAGGGCCGCCGCGGCGTCCCAGCATTCAAAGGCGCCTGCAGCCTTGATATCGGCCAGCGCCAGCGCAAAATCAGCCAATTCTTCGGGGATGGACAGGCTGCCTTCATGCGGGCAGATCAACAGTGCTTTATCCAGAAGCCGCCTCAGTTCCATGGTTTCGGGCATCCCGGAGCCCATGAGGCCGGGCAGGCCGTTCATTGCGTCGCACCAGCCGGGCTTGCCGCCATCCATCTCGATGCCGCAGCCTTCGGGGTCCAGCAGCGCGGTCTTGTTCGCCGCCAGGCACAGCAGCTTGCCAAACAGGCAGGTGCTGACCGCGTCACCCCGTGCGTCCTTGAGCCAATTGGTGCCCTGCAGGTCAAAGCCAGGCCTTTCAGCCTTTTGCGGGTCATGGAAGACAGCGCCGTACTGCCGCACGCCCCGGGGGGTCAGCACATGGGTGTCGCGCCTGGGCCGCAGGGAGGCGACGCTGTCGTAAAAGCGGTAATCCTGCCTGCCAAAGAACAGCTCCCCGCTGCGGTCGGGAAAGACGGACAGGTAATTGTCGATCAGGTCAAGGCAATAGGCGAAGTGGTCGCTCCAGAAGCCTTCCCCGAAACCTGCTTCCAGCTGCTGATTGCTCAATGAAATCAGGCCGCTGACCAGTTCTTCTTCATCGCCTATCATCTCAAGGCGCCCCGACACGATGACTTTGCTGACCATACCGGGTGTAAAGGCGCCGGTGATCAGCTTCGCCAGACTCCCGTCATCCTTCAAGTGCTTAGAGATCAGGCTGAGCGCGGCCTCCCGTTCATCATCCCCGACCAGGAAAGTGCAGGGGCGTATCTCCAGCGGATTGCAGCCGTCCATCTGGATGAGCGAAAGGAAATGCCATACGTTGAAGTCGCCGATACCGGGATTGAATGAGACATCGCTGCGCCTGTTTTGGCACACGTCGCGGAAGTTGCCGTTGCCCTGGGAGTAATATTCCCCCGCCGTGGTGAAGAAATTGTAGTCACGCTCGGGGTCTCCGTGCTTGCGGCTGAACAGGTGAATGACCTTGCTGTGATCTTTTTCTCCCAGCACAAAGGGATAACCGCCGCGCAGGAAGTTGTCCAGGTAGCTTTGGCGCAGATACCGGTCAAACACGGGGCTCCCGGTATGGGTTTGCGCATCGCGCGTGAACGCATCGATCAGGCTGCGGGCTTTCGCTTCCTTGCGGTCAAGGTAATCCGGCTGCATGAAGACGGGCAGCAGGCCGTTGAGCAGCGCCTGGGAGGCGGCATGCCCCAGCATGGTGTCAAACTCAAGGCTTTCGCCGGGCGGCAGGCTTGCCTCAAGCGGCGTGAACCCGCAGGGAACCTTGTTATAGAAACATTGCGCCTGCATCAGGACGCCGCTTAGGCCCTTTTCCTCAAACACACGGGGGCGAAGGAGGGAATTATCCCAGCCGAATATACAGTCGATGTCGTAAACCACCTGCTGGATTTTACCCCGGCTCAAGCCCAGGTAAAAGTTCGCACTCGTGATTTCCCTGACTTCGGCCGAGTCATCGGAACTGGCGCGCTGTTTGTACATCGGTGCGCCGCGCTTGATATTGCTGACGTCCGTCCAGCTTTTCATGAGATTGGACATGTCCTTGACCTGTCCCAGCTGCAAGCCGTAAGGGATGATCTTGGGTACGCCGTCGAGCGCTTCAAGCGCCAGGGGCTGCCCGCTGATGTTTGTGATCCTGACGCGCCTGACCAATGCGCCAATCGCTTCCGTGGGCAGGATGAAATATCGGGCTTCCATCTCAAAGCCATATTCCGGGTTGATTTCACGGATGATCAGCCCGTTGCTCATGATTTCAAAGCTCCGCCGCGCTTCTGTCAGCGGGCTGAAAGGCTCGCAATGCCTGCCGTTAAGGCGCAGGAAGGTGCGCCAGCCTTTGAGCGATACATTTTCAAAGGCTGTATTGGCCGGGTTGAACTCCATGATGGCGTTCCCCTTGTGGTGGATGCCCAGGCTGTTGATGCCCTGTCCGCGGTTGCAGGTAAACACCCACAGCGGGATGCCGCGCACCCCCGCGATGCCGGGCAGGAAACTGGAGAACGCCGGCGCGCGGTCATAACCCCGGATGATGAAGCGGTCGTCCTCAAGGGTATACGCAGGTTTCTCGGCTGTCATGGGTGAAATCCCCCCTGCTCATTTTCCTGTGGCCAGCGGCGTGGTTTGTTTGCTTTGATATGCGCGCACAAAGTCCACCGGCATCTGCCGGGGAAGGCGTCACGATGATTTCTGCTCAGACCTGGGTACTGCCTCCAAGGATGACTGTGTCCGCAATCTTCCTCAACCGGTCAAGTGTCATCGGCTTTCCATTGGCCTCAAACCTCAGCGCTGCCTGAAGGCACAGGAGGATATGCCTGTTGTCCACGCCTTGATCCGCGCAGAAACGCGCGGCGCCAAAGAAGCGCTCGTTATCACCAAGCTTGCGTGGCAGGTCGCGTCCGACGCGCGCGATGGTGTCTTCAAGCTTCTTATTGCCAAAGCGGGCCAGCAGGTCGTATACATGTCCTTCAAGCTGGGGGAAGGGCTCGCTGTAGGCTTTGCTCAGCGCACGTGCGCTTTCCAGCATCGCCTTTGTCACGATCTTCCGTATCGCGCTGTCACCGATGGCTTCCCAGATAAAAGTGTATCCCTTGCGGCTGCCAAGGTATGCCGCGGCGGTATGGCCCATGTTGTGGACAAACATCTTGCGTTTCACATAAAAGGAGAAAGGCGAATAAGGCTTCATCCGGGGGAATGGGGGAACGTCCCCCTTGAAGGCGTTTTTATCCACCGGCAGTTCACAGAAGCTTTCCGCATGGATCGACAGGGGATGAAAGCGTTTCATCTCCGGGGTCTGCACGGGGATCATGCGGCCGATGGAAGTCTCCACCAGGCCAATGTTTTCATTAAAGTACAGGGCATATTTACCCGACAGCCTCTCAAGCAGCAAATTGCTGATATACAGGCGCGCGTCCATCAGGTTTTCGCATATCAGGATGTTGAGCGGCGGTTTGTGCCTGTCGCAGCGCAGTTTGATACCCTGCGCCAACTGGTCCATCACGGCGGGCAGCGCGTTCGCGCCTACCGAGACGGCCATCAGGTCTGCTTCGCTGATCGCCCGGGCGGCTTGACCGGCCTGCCTTCCGCTCAGCGCGCTTACATGCCTGACGATGAAAGTCTCGTCCGAAGTATCCGACAGCAGGACGATGGGATACTCCCGGTCATGGTTGATCTGCCGGACCAGCTGCTCATCGATATCGATAAAAGTGGTTTCAAAGCCCCACAGGCACAAAAGCTGGCCGATGAAGCCGCGGCCGACATTGCCGGCCCCCAGCATCACCGCCTTTTTGGCCGTGACGCCGGGCGTCAGGGCAGCCACGAGGCACTTCCATTCTGCGATTCACGCAGCCGGGCGTACAGGGCCAGCGATTCGGGCAGCGGCAGGACGCCTTCGGCAGCGCCGGGCATCCTCAGCGACGCGCACGCCGACGCGTTGCCGGCGCGCAGGGCGTCGGGCAGGCTGCCATCCCGGTGCGCCACGCACAGCACCCCCGCGCAAAATGCGTCGCCCGCGCCGACGGTTCCCTGAATGTATCCAGGGGGCAGCTTAACGCCCTGTTCGCGGTACAGCTTCTTTTGCGCGTCCATGCCAAAGGATGCCTCCGCTGTATGGATGACTGCCCATTTGGCTGCGCCGTGATCGATCAGTTTCTCAAGCGCGGGCATTATCCCATCTTCAAGAAGCCGGTCGTTTTCATCCCTGAGCGCGATGCCGGTGATCCTCTGCGCCTCGATTTCATTGATCACGCAATAGGTGGTGTACTTGAGCGCGGGGATGCAGACCTGCGCGAAACGGTCTGTTTCCAGGCTCACCGCGTCGATGCAGGTCTCCAACCCTGCCTGCCTTGCGCGGTGCAGAAGCATTGCCATGCGGGTGCCGTACTCCGGTTCGGGCTCGTCAAGCGTGTCAAGCAGCAGCAGGTAGCCGATATAGAGAATCTTGAACGAACATCCGGAAAAGTCGAAGTCGTCTACATCCAGCAGTTTGTTCGCCCCCCTGTGGTGGAAGAAGGTGCGCTGATGGGTGGCCCGGCTCTCATAAACGTCGGTATAGGACGCTGTACCGCATCGGCGGATGCCCGAGAGGTCCGCGCGCTCCGCCTTTTTCAGCGCAGCGCAGGTCTGGTCGCCCAGTTCATCCTCGCCCACCACGCCAACGGCGCGCAGCGGAATCGATGGGTCCAGCACGCTCAGGTCCAGCAGCACATTGTACATCGCGCCGCCGGGCGATGAGGATGTGTGGTCGATATTCACCAGGCTGCCTTCGGCCGGAAAGTGATGTATCTGTTTGATGCGGTCAATCAGCGCGACGCCGCCGACAATGATCCCTTGCCGCTGCATATTGGTCCCGCCCTTAACGTTTTATGTGTGGGTTTGTGAATATATCACTGTCATCATGGCTGCTTGTTGAAAACTCGGAAACGACGGCGCCCTGCGGGCCTCCCTGGAACCAGTGCAGGGTATCGGGCTGCAGCGTGTACTGCTCCCCCGGGTGCAGGATGACCTCATGCAGGGCAGTATAGTAATCTTTGTCCTTCAGGGGCGGCGCTGCCGATGGGGAAAGCGTGGCCTCGCCGCCGATGTAAAGGTATACAATCCCTTTTCGGCACCTGAAGGTTTCCTCCTTGCCCGGGTGGCCCTCCAAGTCGGGATGCCGGTGCTCGGGACAGGTCTGCCCGGGCAGCAGCACAAGTTCCTTGGCGCAGCATCGTTCGGTGTTGATGTAGGTGACCAGCTGCAGCCCCGTCGTCAGCAAATCGTCCAGCCCGAAATCCGCGACCTCGAGACGCCCTTTCTCATCTTGTGTCAGCGCGATGCCCGCGCTGTCCAGCATTTTCAAAGCTTCAAGCCCGGCATACTCCCTGTTTTTCATCAAAGCGATCCCCTTTGTTATACTGTTCAAACTGAATAGGGTCATTATACACCAACAAGGCGCTATGGGATAGTTGGGATGCGGCGATATGTGCATAAAAACGGACTGCGGTCAATTGAAGAGCCGGAGCATATTGCTACTGCCCTTACTTCAGCATATAATGAAGCTGCTTCCAAGGGGCTGTAACAAAACAGTCATTCAACAAGCAAGAATCCCGTTCATCTGAAGT
>CAZPBJ010000045.1:0-23980 GCA_964584685.1 uncultured Christensenella sp.
AGGCGGAGATGATCGTGGTGATCAACGCCGACGACATCGAAAAGAACAAGGTGCGCGGCGACCTGGGCATCACCTATGACGCCGATGTGCTGCGCCTGATCGACGCTTTCCGCGCCTGCGGGCTGTATGTGGGGACGGTGGTCATCACGCAGTATGACGGGCAGGCGCACGCGGCCAAGTTCCGCCGTCACCTGCGCACGCTTGGCATCAAGGTGGCGCTGCATTATCCTATCGCCAACTATCCAAGCGACGTTAACCTGATCGTCTCCGAAAAGGGCTTTGGCAAGAACGAATTCGTGCAGACCACGCGCCCGCTCATCCTGGTGACGGCGCCCGGGCCCGGGTCGGGCAAGATGGCAGTCTGCCTCAGCCAGCTGTTTCAGGAACATCAGCGCGGCGTCCAGGCAGGCTACGCCAAATTCGAGACCTTCCCCATCTGGAGCCTGCCGCTCTCCCACCCCGTCAATGTGGCCTATGAAGCGGCAACGGTGGACCTGAACGACGTCAACATGATTGACCCGTACCATTTGGAAAAGTACGGCGTCACGACTGTCAACTACAACCGCGACATTGAAGTTTTCCCCATCCTCAATGCCAGCTTTGAACGCATCTGGGGCAAGTCGCCCTATTTCTCCCCCACCGATATGGGCGTCAACATGGCGGGCAGGTGCATTATCGATGACCAGGCCGTGCAGCTGGCTGCCAAGCAGGAGGTCATCCGCCGCTTTTATACGGCGCTTTGCGACGCGAGGAAAGGCATTGTCACTGAAGAGGAGGTGGACAAGCTGCGCGTGCTGATGCAAAAGCTCAACCTCACCGACGATGACAGGCCCGTCATCGCCGCCGCGCGCAAACGCGCTGAGCAAACCGGTGCGCCGGCAGCCGCGGTCTGTTTGCCCTCTGGTGAAGTGGTTACCGGCAAAACCTCCGCGCTGCTTGGCGCTTCCGCCGCGCTCATCCTCAATGCCCTCAAGAAGCTGGGCGGCATCCCCAAGGCAACCAAACTGATTCCGCCCGAGGTCATTGGTCCCGTGCAGTCGCTGAAATGTGATTATCTGGGCAACAACAACCCCAGGCTGCATACGGACGAAATCCTGGTCGCGCTTTCCATCACCGCTGCCGAAAGCCAGGTGGCGGCCCAGGCCATGGCGCAGCTGAAGCTGCTCAAGGGCTGCGAGGTGCATACGTCCGTTATTTTGTCCCAAGTGGATGAAAAGGTTTTCCGCAGCCTGGGTGTCAACCTGACAAGCGAACCCAAGTACCAGACGCACAAGCTGTTCCACGGATAAGCCCGGCGGCGCTGCGGGACTGTTTTGCAGGTTGGTTTGCGCTGAGCGTCATTTGAGGCCGGTCAGCGGCTTTGCTGTCGCCAATAATGCATAGAATTAATTCTTGTATTCATCCGCGTAAGGGCGTATAATCACACTGTTCAACTATTTTTACCCAGTGTTGGCAATGGATTTGAAATCAAGGGAGAGGTGCAAGGGATGCTGAAGTACTCGATCAAGAGAATATTGCTCGCGATCGTCACGGTTTTTATCATTGCCGCCATTACGTTTTTCGCCATGAACGCGATACCCGGCGGGCCTTTTGCCAAGGAAAAGGCTCCGGAAGCCGCAGTCCAGGCAGTGCTCGAAAAGCGGTTCAACCTGGACAAGCCCATCGGCGAACAGTTCCTGCTGTACCTGCGCAACCTGACGCAGGGGGATTTCGGCATCTCGCTTAAAACGGGGCGTGAGATTTCCACCACCATCTTTGAATCCTTCAGCATCTCGGCTTATCTGGGCGGCATGGCTGTGCTGCTGTCGCTTTCCATCGGCCTGATACTTGGGTCCACCGCGGCGCTCATGCGCAACAAATGGCCCGACCGCGTCATCATCTTTTTGACGACCCTGTTTGTCGCGGTTCCCAGTTTCATCCTCGCTACCCTGCTGCTGCTGATTTTCAGCTATGGATTGGGATGGGTCAAGGTTTGGTCGGTGAGCAACCAGAGTTATCTGCTGCCCATCATCTCCCTGGCGCTGTACCCCATGGCCTATATCACGCGCCTGACCAAGTCCTCCATGCTGGATGTGCTGGGGCAGGATTACATCCGCACCGCGCGCGCCAAAGGCGTGAAGGAGTGGATGGTCATTGCCAAGCACGCGCTGCGCAACGCGCTGATCCCCGTGATCACCTATGTCGGCCCCCTGACCGCCTACATCGTCACAGGTTCCCTGGTGGTGGAAACCGTATTCACCATCGGCGGCCTTGGCTCCAAGTTTGTGACAGGGATCAACAACCGCGATTATCCCATGATCATGGGCACGACCATTTTCCTGGCCACCCTGATGGTCATCATGACGCTGGTCAGTGATCTGCTGTACAAGGCCGTTGACCCCAAGATTTCTTTTGATTGAGGAGACGCGAATGAGCGATTATACCCCCGATGCCATCCCTGTGAAGCGTCCGCTGAGCATGCAGCTGGATCCGGCTTTGTTTGAGCCGGCAACAGCCGGTGAAAAGGAACAGCATGATATCATGCGGGAGAGCACAACCTTCTTCCGCGACGGGATGCGCAAGCTGTTCAAGAACCCGCTGGCGGTTTTCAGCCTGATCGTCCTGGGCCTGCTCGTGGTGGTCATCCTGTTTGCCCCTCTGGTGGTGCCCTATGGCTATTCCCAGATCATCACCGTCAACGGCAAGCGCGACCGCACCGCCGCCAACATGAGGCCTATGACATATTCCGAAAAAGAACAGGAAGTTATCGACGCCGGCCAGCAAGTCTTTCCGCACATTTTTGGCACGGATGAGCTGGGGCGCGATTACTTCATCCGCGTGATCTACGGCGCGCGCGTTTCGCTGATGGTCGGCCTTTTCGCCAGCCTGATCGTCCTGGTCATCGGCTTGCTGTACGGCTCCGTGTCGGGCTACGCCGGAGGGAAACTGGACATTGCCATGATGCGCGTGGTGGACGTTATCTATTCCCTGCCTGACACGCTGATGGTCATCCTCTTGTCGGTGGTGCTGGGCCAGGTGCTGGGGGACAGCCTGCAGGGCACGGTATTCGCGTCGCTTGGCAACAACATGATCAGCATGTTCATCGTCTTTGGCCTGCTGTATTGGGTAGGCATGGCGCGCCTGGTGCGCGGCCAGATCCTGCAGATCAAGAACAACGAGTATGTCTTGGCTGCGCGCGCCCTGGGAGCGGGCAGCGGACGCATTATCCGCAAGCACATCCTGCCCAACTGCATCTCGGTCATCTTTATCTCCACCGCCCTGCAGGTCCCAAGCGCCATCTTTACCGAAAGTTTCCTCAGCTTCATCGGCCTAGGCGTCCAGGCGCCCATGCCCAGCCTGGGCTCGCTGGCCAACCTCGCGCGCCAGGCACTGCAGGTATATCCTTACAAAATGGTATTCCCCGCGCTGGGCATCTGCCTGATCGTCCTTTCCTTCAACCTCCTGGGCGACGGCCTGCGCGACGCGTTCGACCCCAAACTGAGGAGATAGCATGAGCGAAACGATTCTCGAAATCAAGAACCTTCACACCTCTTTCCCCACCGATTCGGGGGAAGTGCGCGCTGTCAACGGCATCAATTTCCGCCTGGACAAGGGCAAGGTGCTGGGTATCGTGGGTGAGTCCGGCTCAGGCAAATCCGTCACAGCTTATTCCATCCTGCGTATTTTGGATAATCCCGGGCGCATTACCGAGGGCGAGGTCCTTTTCCACGGTGAAAATGTGGTGGACTATGACAAGGAGAAGCTGAGGGCTTTCCGCGGCGCCAAGGTGTCCATCATCTTTCAGGATCCCATGACCAGCCTTAACCCGGTTTATTCCGTTGAAAACCAGCTGGTGGAGGCCATCAGGCTGCACACCTCCCGTAATCCCGAACAGGCTCGCGCGCGGGCGCTGGAAATGCTTGAGCTGGTGGGCGTCAACGAGCCGCAAAAACGTCTGAAACAGTATCCGCATCAGCTTTCGGGCGGAATGCGCCAGCGCGTGATGATCGCCATGGCGTTGGCCTGTGAGCCGGATATCCTCATCGCAGATGAACCGACCACCGCGCTTGACGTCACCATCCAGGCGCAGATACTGGAACTGATGATCGAGCTGAAAAACAAGCTTGGCATGTCCATCATCATGATCACGCACGATTTGGGCGTCATCGCGGAAATGTGCGATGAGATCATCGTGATGTACGCGGGGCGCGTCTGCGAACGGGGCACGGCTGAAGAGATCTTCTACAATCCCCGCCATGAATATACCAAGGGCCTGCTGCACTCCATCCCCAGGATCACCGTGGGCAAGGAAAAGCTGACGCCCATCGCCGGGTCGCCCGTCGACCTGCTCAACATGCCCAAGGGCTGTGCCTTTGCCTCGCGCTGTGACAAGGCCATGAAGGTCTGCCTGGACAACCATCCGGACGAAGTCCGCATCAACGAAAACCACATCGCTTCCTGCTGGATGAATGTCAGGCCGGCCGCCAAAGTACAGCAGGAAGGGGGGAGCAGACAGTGAGCCAACATCTGCTGGAAGTCAAGGACCTGAAACAGCATTTCCCCATCAAGGTGGGCTTTTTCAAAACCCGCATGCTCAAGGCGGTGGACGGCGTGTCCTTCACCATCGACAAGGGCGAGACCCTGGGCCTGGTCGGGGAGTCCGGCTGCGGCAAAACGACCGTCGGGCGCAGCATCCTTCATTTGTATACCCCCACCGCGGGCGAGGTGCGCTACAACGGCGAACTCATCACCGACAAGAATATCCAGGGTTTCCGCAAGGAGATCCAGGTTGTCTTCCAGGATCCCTACTCTTCGCTAAACCCCCGCATGACGGTCGGTGACATCGTGGGCGAGCCGCTGGACATCCATAAGCTGTACACTTCACCCGCACAGCGCAAGGAGAAGATTGATGAGCTGCTCCAGCTGGTGGGCCTCAGTTCCGAGCATTCCCGCCGCTACGCGCATGAGTTTTCCGGCGGACAGCGTCAGCGCATCGGCATCGCGCGGGCACTGGCTGTCAACCCCAAGTTCATCGTATGCGATGAGCCGGTGTCGGCCCTGGACGTTTCCATCCAGGCGCAGATCATCAACACCTTTGACGAGCTGCAGCAAAAGCTGGGCCTTGCGTACCTGTTCATCGCGCATGATCTGCACGTGGTCCACCACATGAGCAAGCGCATAGCCGTCATGTATCTGGGTAAGATAGTAGAGACCGCGTCCGCCGATGACATCATCAGCCGGCCGGTTCATCCCTATACACAGTCCCTGATCTCCGCCATTCCTATCCCGGATCCAAAGAAAGCCCGCGCGCGCAGGCGCATTATTCTGGAAGGGGAGGTGCCAAGCCCGCTCAATTTACCCAAGGGATGCGCATTCAGAACCCGCTGCCGTTACGCTATTGACAAATGCGCCCATGAGACCCCACAATTGGAGAAACTGGGTCAAGGCATCGGCCATGAAGCCGCGTGCTGGAATCCGCAAGGATGAACTCAAGGATCTATGCAGGCGAAGAGCCTGATTTAGATAAGACATTAACACAAGGAGGAAAACCCATGACCAACAAGAAGCTTCTCGCCCTGGTACTGGTCGCCGTGATGGCGTTCACATCCCTTGGCACCGTGTTTGCCGACGCGGGATCCGAGCCTGACTGGACAGAGTACAACGCCCTGATCGCTCAGATCAAATCAACCACCGACTTTGCTGCCCGCGTGACCCTCATGCATCAGGCTGAGGACATCCTGATGGGCACCGGCGCCCTCGTTCCCATTTACTACTACAACGACCTGTTCATGGCCAAGCCCGCCGTAGAGGGCTACTACACCAATCCCTTTGGCACCAAGTTCTTCCATCACGCCACCAACGGGGACAACACTACGCTGAAGCTCAACATCTCCAGCGAACCCGCCTTCCTGGATCCGGCGCTCAACTCCTCCGTGGACGGCGCTATCCTGGCGGCTGCCTCCTTTGGCGGTCTGTACACCTATGACGCAAGCGGCGTTCCCGCCCCCAACTACGCGACAGGCTTTGAACTGTCCGCTGACGGCCTGACCTACGTATTCACCATGCGCGACGGTCTCAAGTGGTCCGATGGCAGCGAGCTTTCCGCCAAGGACTTTGAGTACTCCTGGAAACGCGCCGCCAACCCCGAAACCGCGGCTGACTACAGCTACATGCTCAATGGGATCGCCGGCTATCCCGACAATCTCAACGTAACCGCTTCCGAAGACGGCAAGACCCTGACCGTCGTTCTGGCTTCCCCCTGCGCGTACTTCCTTGACCTGGCCGCTTTCCCGACCCTGAATGCAGTCAAGCAGGAAGTCGTTGAGTCAGCCGCCGGTTACAAGGACGCGGCAGGCGCCGTTGTCAATCCCGGCGCTTGGGCCCTGGAAGCCGGCTTTGTCTCCTCCGGACCCTTCGTACTGGAGAGCTGGGTTCACGAGCAGAGCATGGTCTATGTGAAGAACCCCAACTACTGGGATGCCGCCAACGTCAAGCTGGAGAAGCTGGAGTTCATGCTGTCCGCCGACGCCACCGTCATCTATGCCGCCTATCAGGCGGGCGACCTGGACTTCATCGACACCGTGCCCGGTGACCAGATCAAGGGCCTCATCGGCACGCCGGAATTCCATGTCATCGGCCAGCTTGGCACTTACTACGCGATCTTCAACGTCAAGAGCCCGCTGTTCAACGGCAAGACCGTGGAGCAGGCAGCCGCGATGCGCAAAGCCCTCACCATCCTGATCGACCGTCAGTACATCATCGACACCATCACCCAGGTTGGTCAGCAGCCCGCGAACTCCTTCATCCCCGCCAATATGCTGGACGGCAACGGCGGCGTCTTCAAGGACGCGGCAGGCTGGAATTACCCCGTGGGTGACGGTTACTTCGACCTGGAACCCAATCTTGACGCGGCCCGTGAACTGCTGAAGACTGCCGGCTATGAATTTGGCGCCGACGGCCTGCTGTCCGCTGCCACGCCGCTTGCCCTCAACTACATCCACAACACCTCCGCCGCCCATGCCGCCGTTGGTGAAGCCATGGCGCAGGACTTCGCGCAGCTTGGCATCACGATGACGCTCTCCACCATGGAATGGAACGTCTTCCTGGCAGAGCGCAAGGCCGGCAACTACGATTTCGCCCGCAACGGCTGGATCGCAGACTTCAACGACCCGATCAACATGCTGGAAATGTGGACCACCGAATCCGGCAACAACGACGCGCAGTTTGGCAGATAAGACTTAAGCAGCGCATCCCCGGGGGCCTTCCGCAAGGAGGGCTCCCTTTTTTATACAGGGCTGAGCGGGTATAATCTATTATCCTGTCAGGAGGGATGTTGAATGTATTTTGACTCATGGACCATCTTGATGCTCCTGGCCCTGGGGCTTGGCTTGTTTGCCCAGTCAAGGGTCAAAGGCGCTTATGCCAAATATATGAAAGTGCCAACGCAGGCAGGCGTGCCAGCCGCACAGGTTGTGGACGATATCCTGCGCCGCCAGGGCAACGGAAATGTGCGTATCCAGCCCATTCCCGGCACGCTGACCGATCATTATGACCCCAGGAACGAGACCTTGGGTTTATCGGAAGGCGTTTTCAACTCTTCCAGCGTTGCAGCGCTTGGCATCGCGGCCCATGAGGCAGGCCACGCCATGCAAAAGAAAGAGGGATATCCCCTCCTGGCCTTGCGTGGCTTCCTGGTGCCGGTGGTCAATATCGGCTCCAACCTCAGCGTTCCCATCGTGATCGCGGGCTTGGCCCTGTCCATCAAGCCGCTTATTTCGCTTGGCATTGTCCTGTTCGCTGTCGCGGTGTTCTTTGCCTTGATTACATTGCCCGTTGAGTTCAACGCCAGCGCCCGGGCCATCAGGATGCTGACCTCAGGCGGCTACATCAATGGCAGCGAGGAAGCGGGGGTGCGCAAAGTGCTTAACGCAGCTGCTATGACCTATGTCGCTTCCGCCATCGGCGCGGTGGTGCAGCTGATGCGGCTCATCATGCTGTCGCGTTCACGAGATGACTGAGCCTTGTAAGGGTGAGTCTTTGGGACGCGGGTTTTACGCGTCCCCTTTTTTATGGAAGACAACAAGCCTGCTGGCAAAGTAGTTGAAAAGAACTTCCAATACATTCATCAGCAGCTTGGCCGGTTTGTCATTCATGAAGAGAAGGCATGCGTTGAACAGGAGTATCTGGAACAAGAGCATGGACAGCGCACGGGCTGAAACAAAAAGCAGGAATTCCCGCCAGGCGCCGCCTTTACGCTGCGTGCTCCTGAAAACATAGCGTTTGTTGGTGATATAGGCGAAGCTTACCGCCACCACCCAGGAGGTGACGTTGGATGCGTTGGCGATCAGGCGCCAGGCTGCGCTGCCTGCCTGCTGCCCTGACAGGTCCAGCAGCGCGGTCATGCCAAGGTAAACAAGCCAGCTCACCAGGGTTGTCAGCACACCAAAGAAGAGGTAGCCGGTCACCTCGTGCAGTTTGTCATGATCCTTGAACAGGGCCTTTATCTTTTCTGTCATCAAGTCTCTCCAACTCCTCATTTCTGAGGCTGTCGCCCTCGTCGCCACGGGCATAGGCCGCCGCCAATATATCATCCAGGGCAATGCTGCGGGCATGTTTCCTGTTTTTTGCGCTCAGGTAGCTGACACTCTGCCCGTCATAAGCCTGCACCGTCATGTTCATGCTGCGTGTGCCGGCCGCATCCATCACCAGGACCTTGATAGGCCGCTGATAGCGCATGGAATAGGCCAGGAAGCGCTGCAATGTGCTCATCCCTGCGGCACCAGGTAGATGATGTAATCGTCCCGCTCATCGGCGTAGACGCGTTCATACATGCTTTCCAGCGCTTCTTCATCAACCTTCAGCTCACTGCGCTCATAGGGCCCCAGCATGATATAGCTGACATGATAGCGGCTGAGCAGCGCGGTGTTCTCAGCGGGTTTTTCGTAAAAGGCGCGGATATCCGCTTCCCTGCTGTCTGTATCAAAGCCGTGGTAATACAGCCAAAGCTTGGGGCCGCTGACGATATTGCGCCCTGCCAAAGCGCTGATGGGGTTCAGGTGCTGTGTCCAGGTGAGAAAGGTGCTGTGCTTGGGCGTCTCCCGCTCAGCGAAGGCGGCGGCCTTGACTGCCTGGGCGGAGAAGGCCTGATAGTCGCTCACGGCTTCACGCGCCAGGGACAGGCTGCCAGACAGGAAGAAGATCATGCAGCAAAGCGCCGCCAAGAGCCCGCGCGCCCTTAAGCCCTTTAGCCGGTCATACAAAGTAAAGGCATATTCGCTGATAGGGACAGCGCACAACGCATACCAAACATAAAACAGTTTGTTGTTGTCGTATTCATTGGGCTGGAATATGATCAGCTCTGCTGTGATGAAGATGGCAAATGCGCCCGCATAGATGTGGCGGTGCTTCCTGTTCTTCTCAAACAGGCTGAAGATGAGCAGCAGAAAGGGCAGGCCGATGTTTTTCAGGTAAAACCACAGGTAGCCGTCACGCAGTCCAGCGCCGCCCGAGTTGTTGACCCAGTTGAACTGCGGCCGCAAAAAGCCGTCCGCGCCGGCCTGGGAGAATGTAAAGCCGATGAGCTGCGGCAAGGCAAGTGCCAGGGTAATCCCGCCATACAGCAGCCAGGGCCAAACGTTATGGCGCTTGACCAGGTCATGGATAAGCCAGCCTGCGCTGCACAGCCCAAGTGCCAGGAATGAATGCGTATGCAGCAGCGGCAGGCTGCCTGTCATGACCCCCAGCATTGTGAATTGCCTTGCATTGCGCATTTCGGCCTGCAGGCCGTCATACAAAAGAAAAAGCAGGGGCATCAGCATCATCCATCCGCCCAGGAAGGTGCGCTGGGGGATGAACATATCGGCGATGATATTGCTCCACCTAAGGTTGTAGGTGGTGAACTCCGCATGGTTGACAGGCGTCTGGTACCAGCCGGCAAGGATGGTCTGCAGGCGCTGTGCCCAGGTTCCCGCCTGCAGTTCATTCACACCCGCCTGGCCAAGGCTTTGGCCCATCATATCAAAGCTGTACAGGAATCCCAGCCCGCCGTTGAGGAAAATAAGCAGTGCTGCAAGGGCGGCCGCGCGCCGTTGGTTTGCCATGCGCAGCGCCAGCAGCGTGAAACCGGTGAAGGCCAGGGCCATCATCAGTGTGCCGGGGAGGACAAGCGCCAACTGCAGGTTTGCGCCAAACAGCATGAAGCTGGTGGATAGGCTGTCTGCCAAAAAGGGATAGGCCAGGCGCGTGCCGGGGAGGATGCTGTAGTCGGCGGGGAAGCGGGCGTCGCGCAGTGAGGTGATGATGCCTGTGTGCAGCGGCAGGTCGCCATAGGTGCTCTGGCCGACGTGCAGGCCGTCTGCAGCGGGCCTGAGATGATGCGTCCACTGCAGATACCCGCCAAGCAGGGTGAATGGCAGCGCGATGCAAAGGATTAACCTGAGGTCCCTTGAGTCTTCATTGGTGAAAAGCCTGAGCCGGGTCTTTTTGTCCCGGAGCAGATAAGCGGTGAATGTGATCAGCGACAGGGGAATCAGCGCAAGCATATGTCCCTGGACTGAAAATGCCAGCACAAAGGCCACCAGCGCCGGCAGCCACATCATCATCAGCATGCCAAGGCACAAGCCTATCCAAAGGCGGTACAGCGGCCTTTGCCCGGGCAGCAGCCAGCGGACGGCGGCACAGCCGCACAGCAGGTAAAGCGTCAGATAGGGGAGAATCAGCATCGCGGCTCCTTCAGGCATTGTCTGACCCGGATTCAAGTCCGCCCATGCGCAGCATCTCACTGCGCAGGTGATGGGCAACCCTGCGCTGTTCATCAACGGGCGCGTTGCCGGCGTCGTAGCGGATGGGAACGCCAAAGGTCAGGGTGCGTTTTTTCTTGTCCGCGTAGAGGGGATAGAATTGGGGGCACTTGCCCATGCGTCTGTGGTATAGCTGCGCCACTGTGGTAAAGCCGGTAAAGAAGGCGCCGACGGTATCCTTCAGATACCCCGGCGTCGCCTGCGCCGGGTCATTTGGATTTTCAGGGAAGATCAGCAGATTGTCCCCAGCCTCCAGGGCTTCGGCTGACAGCTTGAAGGTATGGATCAGGTCCTTTGTGCTGTTCCTGTAGACTGGCACGTGATCCAGGCTGTTGACGATCCAGGTCAGGAAGGGCCCGACAATTTTCCGGGCAAGCGGCCACTTCCATTTTTCAGGCAGCCAGCGCTGGCGTTTGATCGTCCAGGTATAGATGTAAGTGGCGATCTGCTCACGGTCAACCATCTCGGATATCATCCAGGAACGGAAAGGGAAGGGGATATAAATGTTCGCGATGATGGGGCCGTACAGCTCACCGTGGTTGCATGTAAACACGCAGGGGATATCCTTGTCCAGGCTCACATTTTCCTGTCCCTCAACTTTGGTGGGGAACAGCAGCCGCAGGAAGCGGATCAGCAGCTTGATGCCGTAACGGCGCCGCCTGACCTTGATCAAAACGTCTTCCAGCTGCTTTTGCAGGGGAATGTTGGTCTCCCCGTTTTCCTTGAGCATCAAAAAGCGCTGCAGCTTTAAAGTATGTTTATTCTCCAATGGGAAACGGAAGGCTGCCAGCAGCGCCGCCGCCACCAGAATCAAAGCCGGGATAAGAAGGACAGGCTGCAGGGAGGGGATGCTGAAACCTGCCGGTGAATATCCGCCCAAGAAAAGCAGCAGGGACAGGCCCAGGAGGGCGAACATCTGCCCAGCCAGGGCGGCGACGGCATACTCCGCGCCGTTCAGCGATTCCGGTGCAGTATCGGGGTCGCGGCCTGTTACAAAGGCGATGACGGATCTCATATTGCTGTCAAGCGCCAGCAGGGCTGCCGAGGCAAGGGTCGTGCCGCAGGTGCAAAGGGCAAGGGCAAGGTATGCCCGGATATGCTCTCCCCTCATGATGTTCTGTGACAGCAGCATCAGACCCGCCAGCCATAGCGTGAGGCCCCCGAGCAGCACATTGGAGGGGTCACGGCGCGCGTGGCGCGGGCTGAACAAGACAATGCCCGTCAGCCGGCTGCTCAGGTAAATGCTGACAAAGGCAATGCCCATGCAGGTCAGGAGCCCGCCTGCGGTGGTGCCGATAAAGGTGTAGGCAAGGATCATCGTCACCTGAAGCGCCGTGACAGTGATGGTTGTGACGTGGCGGAAGCTGCGGTAGGAATTGGCCCGCTTCAGGGCATCCCCGCCGGTTAATTCACCCGTATCCTTCCTGGGCACGGCTGCTTGTTCCCTGGCGATGAAAAGGGCATAGCTTTCAATGAAGGCGCTGAAGGCAAAGCCGCCCAGCAAGTACCAGGCGGTGTCGGTCGGCTGAGATAAAAACAGCACAGGTGACAAAACCAGGCAAAACAGCAGCATCAGTTCAGTCAGCCGGAACGCGCGCTGGACGCGGTTGAGCTGTCTGCGCCGCATGGAGCCGCATAAGCGCCTTGCGGCCAATGAGCGAAGCATGATCAACAGCACCAGCGCAAAAAGCAGCCACAGCTGAGGCATATCGACTGAGGCTGGATATATCAGCAGCAGCGCAAAGGCAATCAGCGCGGACAGGATGATCAGCGCGTACCCCCACGGGCGCACGCCATTTGGCAGGTGCCGGGCGCTGTCAGGCCGCAGGAGCGTGCCTGCCAGCTGGGCTGTATGCGCCACCATGAACAACGCGCCGCCCAAGAGGGGCTGACGCACAAGAACGATGGAGGCAAGCATGCAGTACAGGTAATCAAACAGGGGGGTGAAGAAACGAAGGCCGCTTGTGCGCAGGCGTTCATAGGGGGCGTCGCCGAACGTGTATTGACCCGATGACAAGTCGCTGCCTCCCCCTTCATTAACATGTGTATATGATATCACAAACATCTGTCCGCTTCAATCGCTTGACAAGGCAGGCAGACCTCACCTATACTCGCGATGGAAACGTTTTCACATGGCAGAATAGGAAAGCCGGTAAACCGGCGGGGGAATAGATGAAAATCACCACCATTCATGATGTTGCGTCTGAGGCGGGCGTCAGCATCACCACCGTTTCACGTGTGCTCAACAAAAGGGAGGAAGTCGATCCCAAAACGCGGGCAAGGGTGCAGGAGGTCATTGAACGTCTGAGCTATATGCGCAATGCCAATGCGGCCAACTTAAAGCAGCGCCATACGGATTTCGTGGCCGTCATCCTGCGCGGCAGGCGAAATGTCTTCCTGACAGACCTTGCCGAACGCATGATGGATCACGGCCACAGGACCGGCCTTCAATTCCTGCTGGAGTTCATTGATGAGCGGGCAGATGAATTTCTGACCGCCAACAGAATATACATGGAGCGCAATCTGTCGGGCATTATCTTTTTGGGTTCCAACCTGAAAGGCCGCGAAGAGGCGCTGCGGCGGCTGGACCTTCCCTGCGTGTTTGCCACGGTTGATGCCTCGCATCTGGCTATGCCAAAGCTGGCTTCCATCAGTGTAGACAACTTTCGCGCCGGCCGGCAGGCTGCTGAGCAGCTGATCCGGCTGAGACACAGGCAGATCGCCCTGATGGGTTACTTCGCTGATATTGCCGATTCCACCGGCCTGCGATTGAACGGCGCCGTGGAATGCATCAAGCGGCACGGGGCGGCTTTTGATCCGGATCTCTTTGTGGATTCGGACTTTACCATGCGGACAGCCTACAGCGCCGCCCAGACCCTGCTGAAGAGGCAAAAGCACTTTACGGCGCTCATCGCCATGTCCGACACAGTGGCGATAGGAGCCGGTAAAGCGCTGTTTGACAGCGGCATCATGGTGCCGCGCGATGTGTCCGTCATCGGCTTTGACGGGATCCGGGAAGGGCAGTACTGCACGCCATCCCTCGCCACCATGGTGCAGCCGGCGGACGAACTGGCGCAGGGCACTGTGGCGCTGCTGACTGAAATGCTGGGCGGCGCCCCCGGCAGGCATGTGCTGCTTAATTCCGTCTACCGTGCGGGCGGTTCAGTGCGCAGGCTGTCCGCATCTGAAGTTTAACCGGTCCGGTCTACCTAATACCGGCCGGGATGTTGTACCTCAATCATCCATTTTCCCTTGCGTATTGGCAGTTGAGGGCGCGCAGCCAGGCAGCCAGCTCCGCGCTCATGGATTCATGCGTCATGCGCCATTGCCAGTTGCCGCCCAATCTTCCGGGCATGTTCATGCGGGTCCTGCCGTCAAAGTTCAGGATGTCCTGCATAGGCAGCATAGCCAGTTTGGCGATGCTGTTCAGCACTGTCCTGATCATGGCATCGTTGAGCATATTGTCATCGGTGAAGCCCAGCAGCGCCCTCGCCTGGGCCTTTTCGCCGTAGCCGGCTTGACTCCACCAGCCGCGCAGGGTGTCGTTGTCATGTGTGCCTGTGTAATAGACACCGTTTTTCTTGCAGTTTTGGGGCAGATGCGGGTTATCGCGGCTGCCTGAGAAGGCAAAACTAAGGACATGCATTCCCGGATATCCGCAGTAGCGCAGAAGCTTGCGCACCCGCTCATTGACCGCGCCAAGGTCTTCCGCGATGATCTGCAGACTGGGCAGCTCTTTTTTGACAACCTTGAAGAAATCCCGCCCGGGCCCCGGCCGCCAGGCGCCATAACGCGCGGTGGAGGCAGCAGGTTTGACTGCGTAATAGTTGGCGAAGCCTATGAAGTGATCCACCCGGATGAGGTCAAACAAGGCTCCCATTGCCCTGAGGCGGCCTATCCACCAGGCATAGTTGGTTTTCCTCAGCGCTTTCCAGTTGTACAGCGGATTGCCCCAGAGCTGGCCATCCTGCGAAAAATAGTCCGGCGGCACGCCAGCGATCAGCAAGGGACGCCTGTCCGCATCCAGTTGGAAAGCCTCGGGATTGGCCCAGCAATCGGCAGAATCCATCGCCACATAGATGGGCATGTCGCCAAACATCCTGATGCCATGCAGGTTGGCGTATGCCTTTAGTTGATACCACTGCTTAAAAAAGAGGTATTGAACGAAAACCTGGTAATCAATCGCATCGCCGAGCATCTGCCGATACTTTTCGAGCGCTTGCGGCTGGCGCTTTCGGATGGCTTCATCGGGCCAGTCCATCCAGCTGCCGCCTCCAAAGTGCATCTTGACGGCGTAAAACAGCGCGTAGTCATCAAGCCACTGCGCCTGGCGCTTTCTGAACAGCTCAAGCTCAGCTTTCAGCGTCTCTTTGGACTGCTGATAGGCAAGCTGCAGCATCCATGTCTTGTAGGCGATCAGGTCCTTGTAGTTGATCCGCTCGGGGTTCTTGTCCTCGTAGCAGTCAGCGTCCTTCAGCAGACCCTCCTGCCTGAGCGCGAGAAGGTCGATCAGCAGGGGATTGCCCGCGTAGGTGCTGAAACTCTGATAGGGGGACTCTCCATAGCCCGTGGGAGAGACCGGCAGAACCTGCCAGATGCCCATACCCGAGGCTTTGAGAAAATCCACGAAGCGATAAGCGCTTTGTCCCAGGCTGCCAATGCCTTCGGGGCCCGGGAGGGAACTGATATGCAGCAGGATTCCGCTTTGGCGCATGGTATTCCTTTCGTCAGCGCATGATGCAGCCGCTCAGCGGCGGCAGCACCAGGCCCTCATCTGTGATTTGGGGCTTTCCCGAACCTGTGTCCCAGGCAGCGGAGATCCCGCCCGCAGGTACGGGGATGATCACCTGATTTTCGGACAGGTTGTGGATGACAAGCAGGCTTTCGCTGTCCCCGGTGCAGCGCCAGGCCGCCAGGGCCTGGCTGCCCAGGTCAGCCGCCTGCGCCCTGCCGTCTTTCAGCAGGGGATTCGCGCTGCGGATTGCCAGTATTTCACGGTAGAATTCCAGCAGGGACAAGGGGTCCTGCGTTTGCTCGTCCACGCCTTTCTTCAGGCGCTGGGTTTGGTCTGCATCCAGCGGCGGCAGGCAGTTGAGCGTTTCATTACTGCTCCAAAGCATGGGCAGGCGCTTGTTTTCATCGCGGCCTGAACCCGACATGCCAAGCTCCTCGCCGTAATACAGGAAAGGGATGCCCGGAAGGGTCAGGTAAAGGGCGGCGGCCAGTCTGATCTTCTGCTGTTTGTTCATCAGGAAACCTGAGCTTCGGGCCATGTCGTGGTTGGACAGGAAAGGCGCGTCAAGAGCCCGAGGGTTTGCCTGGGTTATTTTGGCCTGCCAGTCCGCGATCTTTTCAGCCAGGCCTGCGCCCCTTTGGCTGCGCATGGCTTCTGTCAGGATACCCGTCGCGCCTGAAAAGGAGAAGTTGAAAAAACTGTCTATCCCGCTTTGGTACATCCCCAGGATCGTGCCTTCAGGCTTCCATGCCTCAGCCACGATATACACATCGGGTTTGACAGCCTTCGCTTCACGCTGCAGCCAGCTGAGGAAGCCGATATTTTCGGACATGTTGTCCTCGAAGTAATGCGTGGTGCCATCCAGGCGAAAGCCGTCGGTTCCGGCCTGCAGCCAGAAGGACATGATCCCCGTGATCTCATCCCGTACAAGCCGGCTGCCAAGGTTCAGGTCAGGCATATGGGGGCCAAAGCTGCCATAGTAGTACCAGCCTGCCACACCGGGCACCGGGTGTCCGCTGTTTTGGTTGAAGAGGTAGTAGTCCCTGTAGGGGCTGTCCGTACCGTCCCTGAGGCTCTGGCAGGCCGCCAAGAACCATGGGTGCTGGTTTGAGGTATGGTTGATGACCAGGTCCAGGATAAGGCTGATGCCCAACTGGTCGCAGCCTTCTGCAAGCGACTCGAAATCGGCCATTGTGCCATAGGCCGGGTCAACGGCCAGATAGTCGGTCACATCATATTTATGATAACTGGGGGAAGGGCTGATGGGCATCAGCCATAGGCCGTCCACATGCAGCGAATCGATATAGGGGAGCTTTTCACGCAGGCCGATGAGGTCACCTTTGCGGTCTCCGTCGCCATCGGCAAAGGAGGCCACAAAGACCTCATAGACAGGCCCGTTCAGGGCAAGGCCATACAGCGGCAGCAAGCAGATGCAAAGGGCCAGGGCCATACAGCGTTTCAGGTTCATCCCTTGACCGCTCCGCCCGTGACGCCCTCAACATAGAACTTCTGTATCCTGATAAACAGCAGGGTGATGGGGATGGCCACCAGCACCGCGCCCGCGCAGAATCGGGTGAAGTATTCGTAAATGTGCTCGCGCTCCAGCATCCTGAACAAGCCAAGTGCCACCGTGTAGTTGGCGTATTCATCCTTCATGATGACCGATACGAAGATGAAATCGACCCATGGCGCGATGAAGGCCGTGATGGCGGTGAAGACCACAATGGGTTTGGAACTGGGCAGGATGATGCGCCAGAACACCATGTTCTTGGTTGCGCCGTCTATGGTGGCGGCCTCATCCAGGGATTTGGGGATGGTATCGAAGAAGCCTTTGGCAATTGTGTAATTGAGGATACCGCCGCCCGTATAGACCAGGATCAGGCTGACCAGCGACTTGGCAAGGCCGATCGCCTTGAGGATATGGTAGACGGCGATCATGCTCATGAAACCCGGGAACATGGCGACGATCAACCCGACATTCATGAGGGTTTTGCGAGACGGGAAGCGCAGGCGGCTGAATGTGTAGCTGATCATCAGCACCATCATGGTGGTCAGGGCGCAGGTGATGACCGCGACAAAAAGCGTATTGGCGTACCACTGGGGGAAGTTGAACTGAGTGGTTTGCGTGAACAGCCTGGTGTAGTTGCCGGTTGTCCAGCCTTTGGGAATGATGTAGGTGGTATAGGCGCCCGGCTCCGCGCGGAAGCTGGTGATGATCAGCCAGATGATGGGCAGCAGCCATACCACCGCCATGGCGGTGAGCACAATGTAGGTGCTGGGCTGCTTGAGCGCAATCAGGCTGACGATAAGTCCCAGCAGCGCCGCAAGCAGGAAGAGCCAGAAACCAAGCTGCAGGTGTCTCACCAGGAACGGAGCGGGCAAAAGCAGGGAGGCATCGGCAGTATCTTTTGCGCTGAGCAGGGTGTAGATCCCGCAGATGATGGCGGCGGAGAAGGCAACAACCAGGCCATAGATCAGGGGCTTTGACGGCTTGGCAGCGCAGGCAAGGCCAAATGCCAGGGCCACGCCGGCTGCGATGGCAAGCGGCAGCAGCTGCAGGACATTCCTGTCAAACAGCAGCAGGTTGATGCCGGAGCGCTGGAATGAAGCACCATCGGTGCCGGGCACCTGCAGCCAGCCAAGCAGCAGCGTCAGCGGCAGCAGGGCCGAAAAGAAGGGCAGATAGCGCGCCATATCCATGCGCAGGGACTTTGCCGATTGCTTCACTGGAACTCCTCCTCTCGTTTGCTGGAGCCTGAGGCGTTATAGACCAACAGCGACAGGCCCGCGCTGACAACAAACACGAAGATGCCAATGGTGGATGCCAGGGAGTAGTTTTGCCTTTCGACTGTCAGCTTGTACAGCCAGGTTACCAGCAGGTCTGTCTTGCCCGCCTGATAGTAGTCTGTTACCAGCGGTCCGCCGCGGGTGAGCAGGTAGATGACGTTGAAGTTGTTGATGTTGCCAACAAAGGCGGTGATCAGGTAAGGGGTGGTGACAAAAATCATATAGGGCAGGGTGATGGAAAAGAACATACGCGCCGGCGATGCGCCGTCAATGGAAGCGCTCTCATACAGGTCCTTTGGGATGTTCATCAGGATGCCCGAGGTGATCAGCATGGAATAGGGGATGCCCACCCACAGGTTGACCACCAGCACTGTGATGCGCGCCGAAGCGGTATCGGTCAGGAAGGGAATGCTGCGTTCAATGAAGCCGAACTGCTTGAGCAGCGAATTGAGCGGACCCAGGTCGTGCAGGATCTGGCTCATCAGCATCAGGCTGACAAACTGCGGCACCGCGATGGTGATGACAAAGATCGTGCGCCACATGGCCTTGAGCCTGATCCCCTTGTTGTTGATGAAAATGGCCAGCAGCATGCCAAACAGGTAGTTGGTGAAGGTCGCGACCACCGCCCATACCATCGTCCAGCCAAGGATGCCGCCGAAGGTTCCCGACACCAGCGCGCTGGCGCCAAAGAGGTTGGAGAAGTTCTGCAGCCCGACCCAGGTGAACATGTTGCCGGGCGGCTGATGGTCGGCATCAAAGTTGGTGAAGGCGATGAGGACCATGAACACCGTAGGCAGCACTGTGAACGCGATGACCATCAGGCTGGGCAGGGTCATCATGGTCAGATGGAAGCGCTCATTGAGGAGCGCCTTGAGGTCATCCGTGAAACCGGGCAGCTTGTGCCCCGCCTGCGCCAGCTGCTGCGCCTTGAAGGCTGAGCGTATTGATGCCCGCCACAATACCACAAAGCCGATGAACAGCAGGATGCTCAGCACGCTGAACAGGAGGATCAGCATGGAGTTGTCGCCCGGCGTGCGCAGATAGATCTGCATCTCCTCGTTCCAGACCCGCTGCATCCCCACGCTGCCCAGTGTTCCGATCTTTATCAGATATTGCCAGGCAAAGCTGATGACAAACAGGATAAACAATATCTGCACAGCCAGATATAGCAATCCTTTGATGATCTGCCCCCTGCGCAGGCAGCCAAAGCCCATCAACAGAAAACTCAATCGTGTCGACGTATCGCCGTCCCTGAATGTTTGATAAAGTTCCTTGAGGACATTGCGCTTGATTTTGGGCCTTGCCTTGGCCACTGCCATGCTTGACACGGTTCACCCTCCCCTCTCATTTGAAAAAGCGGGGCTGTACCATATGATACAGCCCCGCGGGTTCATGGCTTACATTGGTTTGGCTGTGATGGCGGTGACCATTTCATTGAGCAGAGTCGGGATGTCCTTATCGTAGTTCTTGGCTTCCATCGTGGCGCCAAAGGCTTCTGCGGGGCCCCAGTAGGTGCCCAGCACATCGTTTTGGGAGGTGGCGAAGTTGGCCTGCATGGCCAGGGCGGCAAGCGCGGGGTTGGCCAGCACGGCTTCATTTCCGGCGGCCTTGATGTTGGAGGGGCCCATGGCGCGGGTCTCAAAGCGCTTGAGCTGGTTCTCTTCGTTGGTCAGCCACTCGGCAAGCGCCATGGCTTCAACCGGATACTCGGTGAGGGAGTTGACGCCAACCAGTTTGTAGCCGGCGAATGAGCTCATCTGCACCTGTTCCGCGCTTGCGGTAAAGGTGGGCAGTTTGGTGGCGGCATAGTTATCGCCGAGTTTCTCCTGGATGGCGGCGGCATTCCAGGTGCCCGACACGCCGGCTGCGATCGTATCGCCCATGCCGCCGGTCAGGATGGCGTCATCGCCGGTAAGGAAGGCTTCATGCGCGGTTAAGGCCTTGATGGCTTCGCCGGCTGCTGCGCCCGCTTCATTGTTGAAATCGCAGGTCTGTACGCCGTTGGCGTCAATGCCCAGCTGGCCCTTGGCAAGGAAGAAGGAAGCGATATACCAGCCGTTGGAGACGTCCATAAAGAACTTCTTGTTGGCGGCTTTGGCGGCTTCGAGGATGCCGTCGAGTGTCTTGACCTGTTCGTCGTTGATGACGGACTTGTCATAGTAGAGGAAATAGCCGTTGTCGGCTGTCATCGGGTAGGCATACAGCACGCCTTCGATTGTCGCGGATTCAATGGCGCCGGGGGCATTGGCGGCTACGATGGCATCCTTGTTGCGGGTGACTTCGTACAGCGCGCCGGCCTTGACCAGGTCCTTGATCTGGTCGTTGGCAAAGGCAAAGACATCGGCAGCCGCGTTGGGGTCTTCAAGGTACCTGGCCCTGGTATCCGGCTCGCCTACGACACCAAAGGTGATGTCAAAGGTCTTGTCGGCGTTGGCGGCCTTGAAAGCCTCAACCATTTCACCCAGCATGGCCTGGTCTTCCTGGGAACCCCAAACCTTGAGGGTTACCGCGTTTTGCGCAAGGGCAGGCACAGCCAGTGCCAGCATCAGGCAAAGCGCCAGCGCGAGGGACAACAGTTTCTTCATAGGGAAACCTCCTTATTATTCCTACAGCATTTGCTGTATGGATCAAAGTAATGCGGCACTTAAATCGCGTTTGTCATCCCTTGATGACGGATGAAAACGTTTTCAGTGCCGGCTAAAACTCTATTCATATTATAGGGGGGAATCTGATCGGATGTCAACAGCGATTTAACACAAAAAGAAAACAAAAGTTCAGGAAAAGTCCGAAGGCGAGCCGCTATTATCGCGCCGGGACAAGAAATCACTTGGCTTGCTGCTGCGCCGCTTCCTCTGCTTGCCCGTTTTTACCTGCTTCAGCCTGCGGTTTTTCACGCGCAATGGCCTTGTTTGGCAGGCAGACCACCATGCGCGTGCCGACGCCTTCGCGGGACACCACCTGAAAATAGCCTTTGTGATTGTCTACGATCCATTTGGCGATCGACAGCCCCAGGCCCGCGCCGCCGGTCTGCCGGCCACGCGCCTTGTCCGCCCGGTAAAAACGTTCAAATATATGGGGTATATCAGCGGCGGCTATGCCCGCGCCATTGTCCTGCACAGCAAAACAGGGGATCCCCTGTTCATCCACAAAGCTGCGAAGCGTGATAAGGTTGCCTTGGGGTGAGTACTTGGCGGCATTGTCACACAGGATGCGGGCGGTTTGCTTGAGCATCTGGGGGTCGCCAACAGCCGGGATGCCTTCGTCGGCCTGTATGCGCCAGGCATGCGCCTTGTCGATCATGGCGTATTCCTCATACACTTCGCGCATCAGCTTGGACAGGTCCAGCGCTTTCATCCTGGGTTGGTTGCGCCCGGCATCCCCGCGCGCCAGGAACAGCAGCTGTTCAACCAGCTGCTGCATGTTGTCGGCCTCCGTGCGGATAGCAGTTACGCTTTCGCTCAGCACCTTGGGGTCATCCTTTCCCCAGCGTTCCAGCATCTCCGCGTAGCCGCGTATCACCGAAATGGGCGTGCGAAGTTCGTGGGAGGCATCCGACACAAAACGGTTTTGCTGGCGGTAGCTCTCATGCATGCGCTTCAGCAGGCTGTTGACGGCGTTTTCCAGGCCCAGCAGGTCACTGTCCCCGGTAAACAGCTTGGCATCGGGGGTGGATGGGCTGATGGCGGCGATCGCGTTCTCCAGCTCATGGAATTTCTGCTCATCAAAACGCGCGTTGCTGAGTTCCTGCGCAGTCTGGCTCATCTGGCGCAGGGGGCTGAGCAGCCGCATGGTCTGGTTTCTGCCTGCCCGCCAGCGCAGGATGAGAACGATCCCTTCAAAAATCAGGCATACCCTGGCAATATCCCTCAGCATCGTAAGGAATGCGCCGGCTTCCACCTGGTAGACCGGACCGCCTGCTGTGGAGAAGAGGTAACTGACTGTGGGCAGCGTATCCATGAAGCGAAGCCCTTCCATATACTGCAGGCTGCGCTGCAGCGCGGGCACCCACAGAGCGCCGAGCCGCTCCTTTTCCGCCGCGTAACACCAGCCGGCCAGCGCAGCGGCCAGGATGAACGCGTCGACTACCAGCAGCATCCAAAAAAGCCCGGACACCTGAGCGCGGTTGATGCGCTTGGCAATGGAACTCATTCGCCTGTTTTCTTTGGGTTTTTTGGCTTGTTCAGCCTCTTCCTTTTTTGTCACGCGGATCCCCCCTCACGCAGGGTATAGCCGACACCCCGCACGGTATGCAGCAGCTTCACATGGAAAGCTTCATCTATCTTGCCCCGCAGGTAGCGGATGTATACGTCCACTATGTTGGTTTCTCCCACAAAATCGTAGCCCCAGACCTTTTCCATCAGGATCTCCCTAGATAATACGATGGACTGGTTTTCCATCAGCATCTGCAGCAGGGCAAACTCCCGCCCGGTCAGGTCGACGGCCTCGCCCTTGCAGGTGACCAGGTGCCTGGCGATATCCATCTGCAGGGGGCCGATCGTCATCACAGGCAGGGCGGAGCCCTGCTTTTTGCGCAAGGCCGAGCGGATGCGCGCCAGCAGTTCTTCAATAGAGAAAGGTTTGGTGATGTAATCGTCGGCACCCATATCAAGCCCCGTCACCTTGTCCATCACCGCGTCGCGCGCGGTGAGCATGATGACGGGCAGGTCCGAGCTTTTGCGCAGACGCCGCAATACCTCCAGGCCGTTCAGGCCGGGCAGCATGATATCAAGCAGCAGCAGGTCCCAGCCGCCCTTTTCGGCCAGTTCCAAGCCCTTGCGGCCGTCCTCGGCCTTGATCACCTCATAGCCTTCGTGGCTCAGCTCCAGTTCCACAAAACGGGCTATCTTCTGTTCATCCTCTATCAGCAGTATCGTTTGCATACCCTGTCCTTTGCGCGCAAAAGGCGCGAAAGCCTTGCCTTCGCGCGGGTTGCGGCGTTTTGACTATTCGACAGTGCCGGTTTTGTCCTTGTTGTCATTGCTGTTCACGCCCGTCTTGATATTCTGGGCCACGCCCGCGGCTGTGTCCATGACCTTGTTGACGCCCGAGACCGCCTGGGAACCCTGGAAGCGGTAGGTCATGCCAAAGAAGAGGCCAACGACCATCAGCGGGATGGTGCACCAGAAGCAGAAGATGAGCAGCAGCGCGAAAGCGGTCAACGGCAGGGTGAGCACGACCTTGCCCCTCTTGTGGACTTCCATGCTGATCTTGTTCATCCGGTTGATGGCGCCTGCGATCACTTCCAACATCCTCCTGAACATTCCTTTTGCTGTTTCCCCTTCCGGCGCCGGCTTTGGCGCGGGTTCCTGTTTGGTGGTGTAGCTGGCCGCGGTGTCCGGGTTCATCTTGCCTTCCTTCTCCAGGTAGACCAACGCGTCCAGCAGGTCCCAGTTGACTGCCTCCAGCGCCGCCTTGGCGTCCTCATAGGAGACATTCGCTTTGGCGCGCAGTTTCTCGACCATTTCAAAGTGATCCATTTTTACCCTTCCTTTCGTTTGGTTCCTCTCTTGGAACACCTTGAGTATAAGCGGGCAAGATTAAGCGGGAAGGGCAAATCCATTAAGGATGCATTAGAAAACGGCAAGTGTTTCACAATTGAAGGCGGCTGCCGAATGACTTCGGCAGCTGACCTGGCCCCGACCAAGCGGACAGCAGATTAGTGTGGTAGAATCATCCAACA
>CAZPBJ010000046.1:0-996 GCA_964584685.1 uncultured Christensenella sp.
GCAACAGAGAGATACCGCCGAATATTCGGTAAGGGTGGAAAGGTGCGGTAAGAGCGCACCGGCGGCTTGGCGACTTGTCCGTCATGTAAACCCCACCCGGTGCAAGATAGCTGAAAGCGCATGGGGCTGCCCGTCCCGCTTTCGTAATCGCTGGAGCAAGCCGGCGACGGTTTGCCTAGATAGATGACCATTCACGACAGAACTCGGCTTACAGGCTACGCTCATTAACATAAAACCGGCTCAGTTTACACTGGGCCGGTTTCTTCTCACAGCTGTCTACCTGCTCCCGTATTTGAAGCTCTGGCGCCGTTTCCACTGCGCGATGCTGTTCCTAATCAAATTGATGATGTCCCCGCCGAAAAACAGGATGACGTTGAGCAGGCTGAAGAGCACTGCCGCGCGATCGGACCAGGAACCGATGATGAAGGCATAGACGTAGAAAGCGGCATTGAGCAGAGCAAGCCACTTCATCTTGACCGGAATGACAAAAAACAGAAGCACCTGGTTTTCCGGATTCAGGATCGCAAAGGCAAAGAACATGGACATATAGAGATACATATTTGTGCCAAGCTGCGTAAACAGCGCTGCCAGTATTGCGCCTAAAGCACCGATGGCATAGTAGAGCATCACGCGGGTAGCACCCCAGCGGTTTTCCAAAGACGTACCAATAAAATAATAAAAGTACATGCTCAACAGCACAAACAGAGGGCTATTGGCAGGTGGTACAATCAGAAAGGTAAGCAGGCGCCAAAGTTGTCCGCGAAAGACTGCCGGCATATAGAGCAACAGGAGATTTATCAAGTTGAATGTGGGGAAAAACATCTGAAGCAGGTAAATGCCTGCCATGGCAAATATCAAGTACCTGAAAAAAGGACGTATCCGCAGCCGGTACAAGCCTCTCTCAACTTTGTTCATCAGCTTCATATAAGCGCCGCCTTTCTGCCGCCTCAGCGGTTGGCCTGATCGGTACGACCATCAAGGACAAGGACGACGACC
>CAZPBJ010000046.1:1006-23594 GCA_964584685.1 uncultured Christensenella sp.
TACTATGCTGCCATATTGCGCGTCAAGAAAAGGCAAAGGCAGCATACAGGGTTGAAAAGTGCACAAGGGCGGGGGATATCTCCCCAGCCCTTGTTTTCCGGTCGCTTCGAGTGATCAGGTCTTTGGCTGCACTTCCTCAAGCGCCTCAACCTTTGTACTCTCAATGGGAATTCTACGTGCACTTTTCTCGGGTTCAGGCTGGCGCTTTGGCAAAGTCAGATTGAGGATCCCATTTTCATAAGATGCCTTGATTTGATCCTGATTGACGTTATCCAAATTGAAGCTGCGCTCGACGTGACCTGATCTGCGTTCACAATAGTAGTAGCTGCCCTGGTCGTCATCCTGCTTCGTATCGATGTCAGCGCTGATGGTCAGTACATCGTCATTGACGCTCAGGTTGATCTTGTCCATGGGGACGCCCGGGAGTTCCGCTGATAATAGGTATGCGTTGTCTTTCTCGCGAATGTCAACGCGGAAGCCATTGGAACCCATCGCATCGCTCATGTTGAAAAAACTGCGGAAGAACTGGTCATCAAACAGCGAGTTTCGGGTGGTGGGAAGGTCGTTCCTATACCGTCTGTAGGGAACAAGTGTAAACATTTTTTGTCCTCCTTAAAATCTTCCGGAATCGAAGGGATTTCCCTTCGTCGCAATGATTATACCACGAAGGTCAAAGATGGTCAATATGTATTTTGAGATTTTTTTGATTTTTCATGTCTTGTTTGATATTGCTTGTGCACAGTCAGCTAATCGGGTAGAATGCAGATATGATGAACGATGAAGCGTTGGTACAAGAACTAATCACCTCCTATGAAAACATAGGCAGTCCAAAGCGTTTGATGCTTGCGCTGTCTGGAGGGGCTGATTCTGTTGCTTTGTTTCATTTGATGTGCCGTCTTGCAGCTGAACGCAATGCTGAACTTCGATGCGTGCATGTGCACCATGGCCTCAGGGAGGCTTCGGATGATGAAGCTGATTTCGTATCTTCACTTTGCCGGAATTGCAGCGTTCCGCTCACCATCAAACGGGTGAAAGTGGAACGTACCGGCAGCCTTGAAGCTTCTGCCCGTAAAGCGCGCTACAGCGCTTTTCGTGAAGCAATGCGGGAGACGGATACCGATATCATTGCCCTGGCGCACCATGCGGATGATCAGGTTGAAACTGTGTTGATGCACCTTATGCACGGAGCAGGTCCGGGCGGATTGGCGGGGATGCGCGAATTTGACCGTGGGATCTGGCGGCCATTGTTGACTATCCCAAAGTCGTCGCTGATCTCGCTGCTTGTTGACAACGATCTTAAATGGCGGGAGGACGAGAGCAATCAGCATTCCAGGCATTTTCGCAACGCGATCAGGCATTCCGTCATGCCGGTTTTGCATGCGCTGGTGCCTGCATGCAGCATGAATATTGTCAGAGCTTCCCGTTTGATGAGGGATGAAGAGGATTATTGGCAAACCTATGTCACAAGCTGGCTTGCGCTTAATGCGTGTTTGAAAGGGCCTCACATCTTCCTGCTGACGCGACAGTGCTGCGATTTGCCCATAGCAGCTCAGCGGCGTATACTTAGGGGACTGTGCGCATCGATTGGCATCGAGCTTGATTTTCAGCAATCCCAGCGCTTATGCCGGCTGCTCAGCAGTGCTCCGGGCAGTATGCAGAACCTTCCTTTAAATACGCAGGCACTGCGAACCAGGGAGCGGTTGTTTCTTCTCAAGCAGCCTGCCGGCATACTGCCGCTTGGTCACTTGAAACAGGTTGTCGATACAACGCAATCCAGTGACCTGCAGCAAGTGCTGGATGCCGATCAGCTTCAAGGCGCGCAATTGCGCTATCGTCAAGCCGGTGACTGGATTGCGCCGCTTGGTGCAGGGGGAAGCCAGAAACTGCGCAAATACATGATTGATCGACAGATCGACCGGCCGTTTCGCGATTCATGGCCCCTTCTCTGCTGTGGGAAGGAAGTACTGTGGGTGATTGGGGTGGGGATTGCGCAGACCGCCGCGGTTAATGTGGAAACAAAAACACGTACAGTATTGCGCTATGAAGGAAGATTGCCGGGTGATCTAACGATATATCATGAAGGAGAGATACATTATGCAAGACAACTTAAGCCTGTATCGTGATTTGACCAAGGTGCTGATTACCAGGCAAGAACTTCAGGAAGCCGTAGCAAAATTGGGCAATACTATCAGTGAAGACTATAAGGACAAGGAATTGGTATGCGTGTGCATCCTGAAAGGCGCCGTGGTATTCTTTACAGATTTGCTGCGTCACATTGACCTGCCCATGACCATTGATTTCATGGCAATATCAAGTTACGGCAGCAGCACGAAAACATCAGGGGTAGTCAGGATCATCAAAGATCTGGATCATGACGTACTTGGGAAAGATGTCCTGGTGGTTGAAGACATTGTTGACAGCGGCCTGACCCTCTCCTATATCAAGCATACCCTTGATCAGCGCGGCGCGCGATCAGTACGGCTAGCTACCCTCCTGGATAAGCCGATGCGCCGCAAGATCGAATTGACGGTGGATTACTCCTGTTTCCTGATTCCCAATGAATTTGTGGTTGGATATGGTCTTGACTATGCTGAAAAATACCGTAACCTACCGGAAGTCGGTGTGCTTGATCCAAGCATATATACATCCTGATATCCGATTTTGCGCTTAATAATATCGCGGTCAGGCCAGTTTATTCCCCTGAAACGCAATAAAAAGTACTTATCACCGGCTTTTCGCGCCTCGGACTTTGGTTGCATAAAAAAGCACGGGCATGGTATAATGTTTATTGATTGTTCACTAAGGAGGAACCTGTTTTGCGAAAATCCCGCGGCATGATCGGCTATGTACTTATGGTAGTCGCTTTTCTTATGCTTGCGCTTATCATATCGGATAGCGTAAAAATACCCACAACCCGCATCGAATACCCTGAGCTGCTTCAAAATATCGCAGATGGCAAGGTAACGCGTGTTGCCATCCGCGGCAATTCTTTGATTGGCCTTGCTTCACCCACGCTGACATCCGAGGCCGATTTCCCCGTACGATATGATTTCGAAAGCACGATAGGCCCGGAATTCGCGGATACTCTGCTGAGAATGTATGCCTCACAAAGCAATCTTGACGTCAATAAGGTCAGCCTCAATGAGCTCAGCTTCAATGGCAGGAAGTTGAAAATCGAATACCTGCCGCCTATTGTGACGCCGTGGTATATTGATATTCTTCCTTTTGTGATCCCGCTGGGGTTGGTGATGGTATTTTGGTATTTTATGATGCGTCAGCAAACAGGCGGGAACTCAAAGGTCATGAGCTTTGGCAAAAGCCACGCCAATATGGTGGATCCAAATAAGAATAAGATCACCTTCGCTGATGTCGCTGGCGCTGACGAAGAGAAGGATGAGCTCAAGGAGATTGTTGACTTTTTAAAGCATCCCAAGCAATACCTAGATCTTGGCGCGCGCATACCCAAGGGCGTGTTGCTGGTGGGCCCTCCCGGTACGGGCAAGACCTTGCTGGCCAAAGCCGTTGCGGGTGAGGCCAAGGTGCCGTTTTTTTCCATCAGCGGATCCGACTTTGTCGAGATGTTTGTCGGCGTTGGCGCAAGCCGTGTACGTGACCTGTTTGAGCAAGCCAAGCGTGTAGCGCCAAGTATCGTTTTCATCGACGAGATCGATGCTGTCGGCCGTCACCGCGGCGCAGGCATGGGCGGCGGCCATGATGAGCGTGAGCAGACCCTCAACCAGCTGCTGGTTGAAATGGATGGATTCTCGACCAATGAAGGCGTTATCGTCATGGCAGCCACCAACAGGCGCGACATCCTGGACCCAGCCCTTCTTCGGCCCGGCCGCTTTGACCGTCAGGTTACCGTTCACTTCCCCGACATTAACGGACGCATCGAAATTCTCAAGGTTCATTCCAAGGGAAAGCCATTGGCAGACAGTGTCAATCTGGAGCTTATTGCCAAGCGAACGCCCTTTGCGACCGGGGCTGATCTTGAAAACGTTATGAATGAAGGCGCACTGGTCGCTGCACGAAAACAGCGGGCAAGCATTGAGCAGCAGGATTTGATTGAAGCAGTTGAGCGTGTGCAGATGGGTCCTGAAAAAAAGAGCCATAAAGTATTGGAAGAGGACAAGCGCATCGTGGCCTACCACGAAGCGGGCCACGCGATTGTGGGGCACTATCTGCCCCTTTGCGATGACGTGCATACAGTGACCATTGTTCCCCGCGGCAACGCCGGCGGTTTCACCTTATCACTGCCTGAGAAGGAATTCGACATGCAGAGCCGCACCAGAATGATGCAGCAGATATCTATGATGCTGGGTGGCCACGCCGCCATCAAGATCATTGAGAACGATGTCTACACAGGTGCGCAGTCTGACTTGAAACGCGCCACAGAAGTTGTCCGTGTCATGGTAACTCAGCTGGGCATGAGCGACAAAATCGGCACAATATACCTTGGGCATGACCAGGAAGTGTTTGTAGGCATGGAGTTCGGCCAGACGCGTGAATACAGTGAGCATGTCGCTGCGGAAATTGACCGTGAAGTAGCCGGCATCATGACCCAATGCTACCAAGTGACGATGGACACCCTTAAGAGCAACATTGACAAGCTGCATGGATTGGCCAACCTGCTCATTGAAAAGGAAACTGTGACCCGCGAAGAGTTCCTCAGCTACATGAACGCCGGAATTCCCCTTATTGAAGCTGAAGGAAGCATAGCATAAAAATCGGCCAGTCCTGTGAATGCAGCAATACTGCGTGTCACACAGCTTATTGAAAGGATACAGATGCAGCAAAAATCCCGCACACATCAGCCTGTTTCAAGGTCATCGGGAACCGGAGGTGCATTCGGAAGACACTTTTTCCGGATATTGCCTTGGCTGTTGATTGCATCTGTCGTGGCAGGTTCGATTGTAGTGGGCACTAACATCCTGCGTGAAAAACGCCTTGCCGAAGAAGTCGCGCCCTATGAAAATGTCTTTGCGCCCAATATCATGATTGACAATATCAACATTTCGGGCATGACACCTCAGCAGGCATACGATGCACTGTATCTGCAGCATCAAGGCAGGGTCAACAGCTGGAGCCTAAATTTAACCTATCAGGGTCACACCTATATCACGCTCGGCTACCCTCAGCTTGGTATCAGCGTATCCACTGATCAGATAAACCTAAAGCTCAAAGAAGCATGGGAATTGAGCCATACGGGGGACAATCACGCAAAGCGTGCGTCTATTGAGCAGCTCAAGAAATCTCCCCACGCAGCCTACACCACGCAAAGCACGTTTAGTGACGCGGAACTTACGCGGCTGCTTTCCCAGATTGCCCAGAATATGTATGCTGATCCTGTAGACGCAAAGCTGATCCAATTCATTCCGCAGAATACTGATCCTTTCCTGATCCAGGAGGCTGTGCCGGGACGAAGGCTTAATATTGACTTGGCAAAGACCCAGATCCTGGCGAACGCGGCGTCAGGAATTTCCGGTAATTATGAGTTGATGCCGGAGCAAATACAGGCAAATCTCACCCAGGCTCAGCTGCGAAAGTCATTTGCACTGCGCAGTGTTGCTGTGACCGATATTTCAAACAGCTCTCCTGTCAACAGGACAAACAATATTCGCGTATCGCTTTCCAGAGTCTCGGGCATGATCCTTAAACCCGGGGAAACTTTCAGCTTCAACAAGGTCGTAGGCAGACGAACGAAAGAAAACGGTTTCTATGAAGCGGAGGAATATGCCTCCCGCGTGCTCGTAACAGGAATTGGCGGGGGTGTATGCCAATCAAGTTCAACCATATACCAGGCTGCCGTGATGGCAGGCCTTCTCATCACCGACCGCACGACACACTCTGATCCGGTAAATTATACTGATGCCGGTTTGGATGCAACGGTATACTGGAGCGGCGGCCGAGAAATCGACTTCAAATTCAAGAATTCAACCGGCAGCAACATTTACATGACAGCGCAGGTAAGAAGCGATAAAGCCAACTCGAAGCGTTTGGTGACAGAGGTCAGAATTTTCGGCGAGTCAATGGGTGAGGGCGTCCGCTATGCCATGCATCCCGTTGTGGTGGAGATCCTTCCTCCGCCTGAAGAGATAACATATCAGGTGGACAAGCTGGCTCAGCATGTACTTTATAAAGATGAAACGCTGGAACTATCCAAAGCCAAAGAAGGGAAGGTTGTGCAGACTTACCTTCAGAAATTCATTAACGGCAACAAGGTCGAGGAAACTTTCATAAGCAAAGACACTTATCTGCCGCGTCAAGCTGTCTATTGGGTGGGCAATACACAGCGGCCCAAGTAGTCCTTTGTTACAGGATTTAAATCCCGGGATAGTAAATTCATGCACTTCATGGTATAATTAATAAAAATTAGGAAGGGGCAGGCACGGGGAAATCATGTATTTTATTTATGCAAATCCCCAAAAGCCGGAAACTGTCATAGTAGCCCGTCAAATCGCTGAATGGCTCATTGGCCAGGGTGAGCGTGTTATGATGGATGAATGGCTGCATGAACTTGTAAGCCTTGGTAAAGGCTGCGCTCTTGCCTCGTTGACCCATGACACAAAGGCAATCATCTCCCTGGGTGGTGATGGAACCCTATTAAGGACACTGCCAACAGCAGCTCTTCACCGGATACCGGTATTGGGTGTCAATATGGGCCGGGTTGGTTTTTTATTGGAAACAAACAAATCAAACCTCCAACATGCTTTGGAACGCATTCAGTTACACGACTACGCTCTGGAAGAGCGCATGATGCTGCGATGTCAGTTGAATGGCGGCGCGTCACAGTTGTTTATGAACGATATTGTTCTGTGCAGGGGCGCAAGCCCCTCCAGCATTGTAGTGGACGCTTTTGTCAATGAGGAACTCGTGTACGCCACGCATGGGGATGGTATGATCGTGTCCACGGCTACAGGCTCAACAGGTTATTGCCTGTCAGCAGGCGGTCCCATTCTTCATCCCGGTCTGCACTGCATGGTTCTGCTGCCCATATGCACACATAAAGCGCAGCAGCTGCCCATTGTGCTGAATGACGATGTGAATGTCCGGCTTAGGACTGACGCTTTCCCCGGCCGAACGTATCAGGTGGTGCTGGACGGTCAAAATACATTTGATATTCAAGGCGCAGCGGAGATTACCATCGAAAAGGCACCTGAGAGAGTACAATTTATCAGGTTTGAGCCTCAGCAGTTTTTTACCCGGCTGCGGCAAAAACAGGCGGAGTGGAGTGTCATATGAGTAAGGAGAGTGTATTATGAAGAGCGCGCGGCAGACTGCTATCCTAAGCCTGGTTGAACAGCAGGACATCAAAACCCAGGAAGAGCTTGCAGACAAACTGAGACTAAGGGGGATTGTTGTCACCCAGGCAACTGTGTCACGCGATATCAAAGAGCTCCGCCTGCTGAAAGTACTCTCATCAAGCGGAGGATATAAATATGCCACCGCGGACCAAGCGGAACACGGCATATCGGAACGCTTTGTTCGGATGTTTGTGGACTCCGTGATCTCCATCAATTACTCGGGGAATATTGTTGTCATAAAAACTCTGGCCGGCAGTGCGAACGTAGCCGGTGAGGCAATCGACAGCATGCGCTGGCCCGAGATACTGGGAACCTTGTCTGGTGACAATACCATCATGGTGGTAGTGCGCGATGAGTCGGATGCGCCGTTGATCGTAGAGAAATTTCACGAGATCATCAAGTAATGGAAGCAGAGACCCAATTATGCTCAGACATCTCCTGATACGTAACATTGCGCTTGTGGATGAACTCAGCCTGAGCTTTGAGAAGGGCTTAAATGTATTAAGCGGTGAGACCGGCGCAGGCAAGTCCATCATTGTTGAGTCTGTGAGCTTTCTCCTGGGGGGGAAAGCGGACAAGGATATTATTCGATCAGGAAGTTCGAAGGCATATGTTGAGGGCATTTTTGATGTCGACAATCATCAGGAAGCCCTTTCTTTTTTAGCGGATAACGCGATCGAACCTGATGATGATATGCTGATCATGTCACGTGAGTTTACTATTTCAGGGCGCAGTGTATACCGCGTCGGAGGACTGGCAGTATCGCTCTCCACTTATAAGCATCTGTCAGTGATCCTGATGGACATTCATGGCCAGCATGAACATCAGTCCTTGCTGGATGAAAGGAAACACCTGGCATTCCTGGATGACTTTGGTAAGGAAGACCACCGGATACTGCTGAAACAGGTACAGTCAGCTTATGAAAGCTATTTTCAGCTGCAGAAAGAATATGATCAGCTTGTTTCGCTTAACGCAAGCAGACAGGAAAGGCTTGACCTTTTGCGAATTCAGGAAAAGGATATCTCGGGCGCGAGAGTAGAAACAGGTGAAGAAGAAAAGCTTAAAGATAAGCTGGATCGCTTACGAAACCTTGACAAGATAAGACGCTCACTGAAAGATGCCTATACGGCTTTATATGACAGTAAGCGTGATGAGAACTCAGCACTTGAGTTGCTCAGGCAGGCTAAAAACGCATTGTGTGCCATCTCCGCTTATGATGAGAGCTATGATCAGGCAAAAGGGAGAATTGAGTCGCTTTATTATGAAGCGGAGGATATCGGCCTGGAGCTCAGAAGTAAGCTTGACTCGCTCGACACTGATGGGGGAACGCTGCAGGCAACCGCTGAACGCCTTGATCTGCTCAAGCGTCTGACAAAAAAATATGGCCTGCCTTCCGATGATTTTGCCGACAAGCTTGATAAAATCAGACAGGAGATCAAGCAATTTGAATCCATGGACGAGCGTTTGGACAGTATTGAGCGGACCAAGGGTATCGCGCTGAAGGAATACGATCGCTTTGCTACAGCGCTGAGTTATTCAAGAAAGACACTTGCCCTATGGCTCCAAAAGTTGATGGAGCAGCAGCTTAATACCCTCAACATGAGCGGGACGAAATTCATTGTGGAAATCGATGAGAATACATCTGTTCGCTCTATGCAGGGCAAGGACCAGGTGCGGATGCTTCTGGCGCCGAACCGGGGAGAAGAAGCCAAGCCTCTGGCACGAATCGCGTCGGGGGGCGAATCATCCCGGCTTATGCTGGCGCTTAAAACTATCTCGGCACAGCATAACGCGATCCCATCAATGGTGTTTGATGAGATTGATACGGGTATTTCCGGGCGCACCGCGCAGGTAGTAAGCGAAAAGCTTTGGGATATCGCACGATACCGTCAGGTACTTTGTGTCACCCACCTGCAGCAGATTGCAGCGATGGCTTCCAGCCATTTCCTGGTTGAAAAATATGAAGCGGACGACCGAACCCATACAATCGTGCGCTTGCTTTCTGACCAGGAGCGCGTGGTCGAAATTGGCCGGATGATCAGCGGCATCAGTCAGGGAAGCAAGTCAAGTATCGCCCATGCGCAGCACATGCTCTGTGAGGCAAACGAATATCGCAAACAGAACCCCTCGCAATAAGCCCAAGTACTGAAAGCTAACCACACCGCTTTTGAGACTTGTTCCTCAGAAAAACAAAGGGACCCATTTCTTCCTTGTCACAACTTTGATCATCGTGTATAATCGCGTAGGCTAGCAGAAAGCAAATATAACGTCTACAGACAGAAAGAGAGTGAAGATGACATCCAAAGTACACATCCTCAATCATCCCTTGATACAGCACAAGCTGAGCATCATGCGGGACAAGAATACGGGGACAAAGGACTTTCGTGAACTGCTGGATGAAATCTCCATGCTGATGGTTTATGAGGTCACCCGCGATCTTCCCACTGAAGAGACCGAAGTAGAAACACCCATATCAAAAATGAAGACACGCACTTTGGCCGGTATTCCCATCGGCATTGTTCCCATATTGCGTGCTGGCCTGGGTATGGTAAACGGTATCATGAATCTTATCCCTACGGCAAAAGTCGGTCACATTGGCCTTTATCGCGATCCTGAGACGATGGAACCGGTGGAGTATTACTGCAAGTTGCCGCTTGACGCGGAACAGCGTCTTCTTTTAGTGCTTGATCCTATGCTGGCAACAGGGGGAAGCGCCTCCGCGGCTATTAATTTCCTGAAAGTGCGCGGCTGCCATAACATCAAGCTGGTTAACCTGATCGCCGCTCCGGAAGGCGTGGCCCGTATTGAGCATGAGCATCCGGATGTTGATATCTATGTAGCGGCTATGGATGAAAAGTTGAACAGCCATGGCTATATCATTCCCGGCCTTGGTGATGCCGGCGACCGCCTGTTTGGTACGAAGTAACTTAGTTCAACATAAGATTAAGATAAGCCTAAAGCCCTTCTAAAAAAGTTGTAAATGTGAGGATATTCAGATGACAAGAAGGGCCTGGATTTTTATGACGCTCTTTATGATATTAGCACTTGCATCAATACCGGTGGCAAATGCAGAAGGTTTTTCGGTCAGTTTAACCTCCACAAAACCGGGTCCATTAATGCCTGGTGACACTTTTCAAATCTACATCAAGGTCAATAATGAAACTAAGGATTTTGTTAAAGTTACCATTGCATTTAATCATAGTACCAGTCTTACCATCAATGGCAGCGATACTGTCAACAAGTCAGTGACGTCAATGACTTATTCAGGCCCAAATATCATTGTGGTCCCCAAAGCACCTGCAGTTTCATTTCAATACGCGCATATCGTTCTATTCTGTCAGGTATCGCAGAATGCAGTTGAAGACCTTATCTACAATATCAGCAGTGTTGGTGTCTCCATTAAAAGCAGCAGTATTAAAGAAAATGGTGGATCAACAAGTATTGTTATACCATTGCAGGGAGTGCCTCAAGAATGTCAGCATACATGGGGAGCATGGGGTGAAACAACTCCACCATCATGTACACAAACTGGAGAAGAAACCCAAACATGTTCAAAATGCAGTGAAAGTAATACTCGAACGTTAGATGTGATTAACCATTCATTTAATGAATGGGCAACAATAAAAGCACCATCATGTATAGATGCAGGCGAAGAAACCAGGAAATGCTCTTGGTGCGATCAAGTGGAAACCACTAGCCTGTCTGCACTGGGACATTCATATTCTGAATTGCTCCTTATCCAGCCGGCAAGCTGTACTTCATCAGGCTTGAAAACACAAAACTGTAAACGCTGCAATGATCAGCAAAATGTCACTATTCTACAATTGGATCACAGCTGGAGCGCTTGGAGTGATACAAAAGCCGCAACTTGCACGAACACCGGTGAAGAAAGCAGAAAATGTGCCGTTGGTGGTGAAACGGAAATTTCAATCCTGCCTATTCTTGATCATTTGTATGGCGACTTCATACTCGAGCGAATACCGACTTGTCAAATGATCGGTTATAAAACGCGGCACTGTATCCGCTGTGCAGAAACACAAAGTGAAGACACTCCAATATTGGAACATAACTTTGGCGATTGGATGATTAAGACAGATCCAACTTGCATTTTATCAGGTGAGCGGTCCAGGCAATGCACCGCGGGTGGTGAAACTGAAACCGAATCAATTATTGCATTGGGTCATCTTTGGGGTGACGCGACGCTTTCATCGGGAGGATGTACCGAAGAAAGAACCAGCAGCCGTACATGTCAATACTGTTCTGAGATTGAAACGACAGAGATATTGCCGCAGGACCATGTTTTCGGTCCAAAAACGAGTCAAGCACCTGCGTGCGCTGTTGACGGATGGGAGTCAAGGATTTGCACAAAGTGCAATACAGAAGAACGCTGCCTGATTACTGCACTTGAACATCAAAAATCCGATTGGTACTTGTTATTACCGGCGAATTGTGCAGCTGAAGGTCTCTGGGAGAGAAAGTGCAGCATTTGCGGTCAATGCGATAATAAAGTGATTGAAAAGTCTACTCTGCATAACTATAGCGCATTTACCCAGTCGATTGCGCCAACATGCCTCACATTAGGTGAGAGAAGCCAAGTTTGCACAACCTGCAACAACAGAATATCTGAACCTTTATCGCTGCTTCAACACATATTCACTTGCTGGGTACTTCCTGATGGTTTCAACTGCGAGGTTGGTGGTGAATTATCACGACTTTGCACATTATGCGGCACAACGGAGAAAAAGAATGTCATCAGTGCTGAGCATCTCTGGAGTAATTGGCTGCTCGTTGAAGCTTCAACCTGTCAGGTACAGGGATTAGAAGTGAAAGTATGCAGTTACTGCAAGAAAGAAGAGAAGCGTCCTAAAGAACTGGCATGGCATCTATACAACACCTGGCAATTGGTCAAGGAAGCCAGCTGTGATGAGCAAGGTGAAAGGGCAATGACCTGCCAGATTTGCGGCAATGCGCTGTCTGAGCCTTTGGCAAAACTGATTCATCAGTACGGCCCATGGCAGCAGCATGAAGGATATGACTGCAGTTTGGGATATGACCGTTGGCGAAATTGTGTGTTGTGTGCGGATAAGCAAACCGAGAGTGTAGCGGCAAATTTTCATATATTGAAAGATTGGCAATATATTCGTGAACCAAGCTGCACGGACTTTGGTGAAAAGACGCGTCATTGCACACTATGTGATTATTCGGAATCTGAAAATGTTCAGGAAAAAGGACACTCCTACGGATCTCTTTACTTGACGACCGCTCCTTCTTGCGCGGAATTTGGAGAAAATGCAATAACGTGCAGGGATTGCGGTAATACACTTCGCTATGTGTTGGCTAAACTGCCGCATGGTTTCAGCTCATGGGATGAAATTGAACCTTCAACCTGTCAAGCAGAAGGTTTCAGAAAGAGAACATGCTCTGTGTGCTTTTTAGTGGAAACAGAAACATTGTCCATACAAGCGCATAGTATGGGAACATGGGCAACTATTGTTGAACCTGCGTGTACAGAAAATGGTGAACAACAACAATCATGCAGTATATGCAGTCAGATTTTTGTTGAGTCAATCGCCGCAACCGGTCACAATTTCCTCGATTGGATTTTCACCAGGCAGCCTGCCTGCGGCGTGACGGGTGAAAAGACACGAACCTGCATGAAGTGCCAGATCGATGAGACGAGGGAAACACTCCAGTTGTTTCATGTGTACTCTGATGTGTTGACGCAAAGTGAACCAAATTGTGAAACCGAAGGCATCACAGTTGAAACTTGTTTACTGTGTGGTCTTGATCTTAACAAACTGCTTCCCGCGCTCGGGCATGCATTCGGGTCATGGTTGAGTGCATCGTATGTCGATTGCAGAGAGGGCGGGGAAAGCCACAGGGTATGCAATAGATGCAATACACAAGAAACCCGTCAAGCGCCCGCCCTCCAACATAACTTCTCCGCATGGACAATTACAATATTGCCCACATGTTTTACGAATGGGCAAAGGGATCGGTCATGCAGACGATGCAGCTCGACTGAGACCGAGCCTCTGCCTGCCTTACTTCACAAGTACAGCGGATGGACAAACGAGACTGACCTTGTTGATTGCCTGATCGAACGTACACAGCGTAAAACGTGCAGGCTTTGCGGTGAGTACGAAACCAGAACTTCCGTTTATAAGGTGCATGACATGACGCCATGGCAAATTGACAAAAAAGCTGATTGTACTTCGGAGGGAATACGTTCCCGTGCGTGCAAACGGTGCTCCATTTCCGAAACAGGTACACTTTCGAAGCTTCAGCATCGCTTCACGCGCTGGATTGAAGAAGATGTCGAAACTTGCACAGAGGCATCAAGTACATCACGGATCTGCGCTGATTGCGGCTTCACTGAGACAAAGATCATAAAGCCGGGAACTCATCGCTACTCAAAATGGGAAATCACTGCTTCAGCCACCTGTTCAAGCGAAGGCCTCAGACGCAGGCAGTGCAAGTACTGCAATACAAAGCAGGAAGAAGTCCTGCCAATGAAACGCCATTTCTACGACAAGTGGACTGTTCAAAGGGCATCCACATGCACACAGCCAGGCCTGCAGATCAGACACTGTAAAAGGTGCAATATGCTTGACCAGCGGGATATTCCCCTGCGCAAACATCGCGCCGGCAAGTGGACAGTCAGTGTCATCCCAAGTGCATATAAAGCCGGTGAACAGGTCAAGTTATGCAAAAACTGCAGTCTGGTACTGAATACCCGCAGCTATACTATGCCCAAGAGCCACTTCGCCGTGAGTTTCTGTACCCTGGGTTTGCGGCTGCGCGACATACAACCCGGGATATCCGACAAATGGTACATGTTGACCCCCATCGACCTCACACAAGAGGGTGAACACAAATACCCGCTCATTGCAGACGACAAGTTTATCGTTGGAGAAATCAAGGTTCAGATTAATGGTGACTCGATACTGCTGTCGTGCCGCCTATTCTCAGCAAAAACTGAAATTCTCAAGCCGTCCATTCGTTTCTTCACTTACCTGGACGAAGTAAGTGAAAAGGCAATAGAGACTCGAAACGGAACTGTAAGTTTCGACAAGCCCATGAGTATCAAGCGCGACTTTAAAGACGCTTCACATATGTTGATGTCAATACGCTGTGAAGGTATTTATGATGAAAGCGACGCACTGAACGAAAAATATGATGACGGTCTCTTGTCTTGGGACGGACTGCGGACAAATGCTCAGCAGGTACGGGACATGATGAAACTCATCACGGAAGATTTAGGCGATTAAGCAAGTCAAACTTTCTTCTTCAGCGTGAATTTGCTTTCTTCACCATGCAGCAAACGTGATATATTGGCACGATGCCGATAGACCGCAATCAAAAAGAGAAGGATGGCCCACAAGCCCATTGGCCACAAGCCTCTCGTGAAGGGTATAATGACAGCCGAAAATAGCAAGAAAACCAAACTGCCCAGCGAGACGTATTTGGTCAGAGCGATGGCAAGTATTCCAAAGATCCCCGAGATGAGGGTTTCAAGGGGTGCCAGTATGATGAGTATCGCGATGGAACAGGCAACGCCTTTGCCGCCCTTGAAATGATAAGTAACCGGCCAATTGTGACCTATGACAACAAAAAGACCGCCAATCAGAGCGCCTTCCATGCCCTGTATTGCATGGCCCAAGATCACCGCAATAGCCGCCTTGCCAAAGTCACCTAAAAACGTAAGCAATCCCAGTTTGGGTCCCAGCACGCGTGTCATGTTGGTGGCACCGCTGCTTTTACTGCCAAGTTCACGGATATCTACCCTGTAATGTTTGGAAAGCAGAAGTCCTGTCGAGAAGCAACCCAAAGTATAGCCGATGGCGGCGCATACTATGAGCAGGAGACCACTCATCCGTTGTCCTCCTTCTTCCTTTCACGCAATGATAACCGGATAGGTGTGCCCATGAAGTCGAAGGCTTTGCGCAGCTGGTTTTCCAAATAACGTTCATATGCAAAGTGCATCAGGGTTTCATCATTGACAAACAACAGAAAAGTCGGAGGCGCGATATCCTGCTGTGTCGCGTAGAAAATCTTCAGCCGTCTGCCGCCGCTCATAGGGGGCTGAAGGGAAATCTGTGCCTCTCCGATCACATCGTTCAAGGCTCCTGTTGGGATACGCTTTGTTGCCTGAGCATAAACCTCATCAACAGTTTCCCAGATACTCTGAAGACGCTGGCCTGAAACCGCTGACACAAAGAGCACGGGCGCATAATCAATAAACTTAAGCCCTTCCAGAACATCCCGCTTGTAGCCTTCCAATGTGCCTGTCTCTTTTTCTATCGCGTCCCACTTGTTGATAATGATGGCAACTCCCTTGCCCTCATCCTTGATCATCCCAGCGATCTTGGTATCCTGCTCTGTGACACCGTCCTGCGCGTCCAGAATAAGCAGCGCAATATCACAGCGATGGATGGCGGCAATACTGCGCAGCACACTATAGCGTTCAAGGCTCTCATCTTCTATGGCGCGTTTTCTGCGGATGCCGGCAGTGTCGATGATATTGTACAGAGTGCCGTCCTCGCGCTCATACATGGTATCAATTGCATCCCGTGTTGTACCGGGGATATCTGAAACCATCACCCTTTCCTGGCCTAAAAGTCGATTGGTTATACTGGATTTGCCAACATTGGGCCGTCCCACCAAAGCCAGTTGAATGACGTGCCTGTCTTCTTCCTGCGCGCTTTGTTCAGGCGGCAGCAGTCTGACGATCGCGTCAAGCAGATCACCAAGCCCCAGCATATTAGTGCTTGAAATACCGATAGGGTCGCCGATACCAAGCGCATAATACTCATATATGCTGTCATCAAGACCCTTGTAATCCAGTTTATTAACCACAAGGATCACAGGCTTTTTCGACGCGCGCAGCAGTGCTGCGATCTCTTCATCCTGATAGGTCATCCCGGCGCGCGCATCTGTGAAAAAGCAGATGACATCCGCTGTTTCTATTGCGATTTCTGCTTGTTTGCGCATTTGCGACAGCAGTACATCCTCACTTTGGGTATCGATGCCGCCTGTATCGATCAGTGTGAAGGCATGGCCGGTCCATATCGTGTCAGCGTAGATCCTGTCACGTGTAACACCGGGTGAATCCTCAACGATTGAAATGCGATGACCGGCAATCTTATTGAAGAAAGTGGATTTGCCGACATTGGGCCGACCCACAATAGCAACCAGAGGTTTATATCCCAGCATGATCCATCTCCTTCGGATTCACATCAGTGTTTCGGTATACATCCGGGTGAAACATGGCGTCAAGAAGCGCTTCGCCATGGCAGGGGATTGCCTGAACGGGAATACCAATCCTGCCCTCAACATCGGCGATGCTCATGTCATCAAGAAACATGGTTTTATCGCTGTTGAGCATACTGTCAGGTATCAACACCAGTTGGGCGTCCGCGTGACTGAGCTGCTCAGCCAGGTCCGCGCCAACGATCAACCCTGAAACTGTGACGCTTTCACCAAAAAATCGATTTGTTATAGCTTGTACGCTAATGGAAGCTCCTCGCGGCGCGTAACGCGACACCCAGTCTCTCATGAACGGCGCAATGGAAACACCGCATGCAATGATAGTTTTTATACCATTGTGCAAGTCAGGGCTCTGCGTCTCATCGCTGGCTTCCTTCAGCTCCTGGTCAAACATGCGTATCATGCCGATGCCGTTTTCGATCTGCGGATAGTCCTCGTAACTCTCATGAGTTGGCAAAGGAGCTTCGGCAATACAGATAAGCTCATCTGCAGGATATACAAACCGTTTGCCGAATTCTGCAAGCGACTGCTTCTGATAACGCTCGCATATGCCAAGTGCCTCCTGCGCTTGCAAGCGCGTATACGGCTGTATTGATGTCAGTTCATTTCTGAACCTTGTCAACCCAACAGGAACAAGGGCGACAGACAAGGCGTTTGGATAAAATGAAAGCAAGTCATCCAGCGTGTCTTCAAGCACCGGCCCGTCATTGATACCCGGCACCAGGACAATCTGGCAGTGAAAACTTAGCGCTTCATCTTTTAAGCGCGTTAGGCGTGCCATCAGTTGCCCGGCCCTGGCCTGGCGCAGCATGGCGGTGCGAACTTCAGGATTGGTTGCATGGACAGATATGTAGAGGGGACTGGCTTTCCTGCGGATGATCCGCTCGAATTCACGGTCATTTACATTTGTCAGGGTAACAAAATTGCCCATCATCAAGGACAAGCGCCAATCGTCATCCTTCACATACAGTGTCTTCCTCATGCCTTGCGGCATCTGATCAACAAAGCAAAACACGCAATTGTTGCTGCATGAACGCGGATCAAAAACCAGTGAATCTTCAAAGCGCAGACCAAGCGGCGCGTGGGAAGGTTTGACGATATCCACTTCCCTTTGAATGCCGGCCGGGTTGATCAGCCGCATATTGACATGCCTGACAGCAGTCAGAGCCTGGTAATCGACTTCATCAATCAGCGTCTCTCCGTTAATGCTGATGATCAGGTCCCCAGGAACGACACCATGCCTCGCTGCAAGGCTGCCCCGGTCCACAGCAATTACTTGATGCATAGTACCACCTTTCCCTGCCTGCATTATGCGTTATTCATGTATTCATGTCAAGAAACCCGGAATTCTCATCAATTTTGACAATTTTGCCGCTATCCCAGGCCGCCGCGGCGTTGACGTACCAAGCAGAACGTGATATGATTCCCAGCGCTGACAAGTCAGTATGGAGAGTTGGCTGAGTGGTCTAAGGCGCACGATTGGAAATCGTGTGTGGGCCAATACCCCACCTAGGGTTCAAATCCCTAACTCTCCGCCAAAAATGCCGCCATGATTCCCTGAATCATTGAGCGGCTTTTTTTATTCACAAATACTTAATGCATTATAATGTCAATATTGGAACTGCATATTGACATTGTACCAATTGGCATCTATAATGCCCTTATCACCCGAAGGAGGAGAAGTTATTTTGGAATCCGCATTATTTATCAAGGATCAGCACACCAAGGAGAATCAGCCCTTCAGCGTTGAAGGTGTCCATATTCCCGATGATTTGGCCCGTGCCAGCGGCATTTGGATATCATCGGCAGGCGCTTCCATGCTGTCGGAAGGAACGCACCAGCTGCGCGACCTGGATAGCTGGCTTTGGATCGCCGCCCAGACCGGCACATTCAGCATTCAGAATGATGAATTTACCATCACGCTCAAAGCCAAGGAAAGCTGCATGGTTCCGCCAGGTACCAAGGCACTGATCCTCAACGCGGAACAAGAGACCAGGATGCTGTGGATTACAGTGTCAGGACCATTATCCACCGCCTTCCTGCAAAAAATGGGCGCTCTTCCCCGCCGCGCGATGAAACAAGGCGCACTGCCATCGCAGCTGAAACTGGCCAAGCATATCGTGCAGGCGACCGTTCGCATCGCCGCGTCACAGGACGCCTCTTCCGCGCAGCTTCAGCAGCTGCTGTGGGCGATGCTGGCATCACACAGCGGCCAGCCTGTCGCCATGGACGCTGTTTTATCACATGAAATTGCAAAAGTCATTGACGCCATGCGCAAGAATCAGTATCGCGACAGCTTCTCACTAAACGATATGGCCAACCTCAGCCGCATGCCGGTGGAAACCTTCCGCAAACGTTTTGTATCCGAGGTGGGAATGCCGCCTCAAAGTTATCAATTGTTCTGCAAAATGGAACGGGCCAAGACTTTGCTTAAAGATGGCAGCACCGTCAGGCAGGCGGGTATTGAGGTGGGGATGAATGATCCTTATCACTTCTCCAAAACTTTCAAGAACATCGTGGGAATGAGCCCTTCCGCGTTCAGCAAAACGGCACAGCAGGCCTGATGCCTATATTTCAGCCAACATCCGATCGGATGCTGTGTGAACTTAACCCGCTGCAGCTTGCCTACATCGGGGATTCAGTATATGATTTGATGGTGCGCGGTCATTTGCTGCTGTCGGGAAAGCGCCTGCACCATATGCATCTTGAAGCAACCACCAGGGTTAAGGCGACTTCACAGGCCAGAAGCCTGGAGATATTGCTTCCTCACCTCAATGAGGAAGAATCGGATATGGTGCGTAAAGGCCGTAACGCGCACGCGCGCCATCAGGCGCCCAAGAGCGCAAGTCAGGCGGATTATTGCTCTGCTACAGGGCTTGAGGCGATGCTTGGTTATTTGTATGTCACAGGCCGGGAAGATAGATTGCGGGAACTTTTCATGATCATGGACCCGCAGGTGGGGGAAAGGACGACATAATTGCCATCAACAGAACTGCGAGTTGAGTTGCTTGCCTCGACGCCCGGACAGCAGGAACTTATCGCCACAGCGGCCAGGCTTTGCTACTCAAAGTCATCCATCGAAACGCTGCTGCACAAGGCAAGTGCCTTGGATCAGCAGGGCTTCCTTGAAAAGGTCATGTCATCGGGACATCTGTCCGTGTTTGAACACGCCTGTTTCACATTTGGCATCGAGGGCGTGAGCAGGGTGTTGTTGGCGCAGCTGACACGCCATCGTATCGCTTCTTTCAGCGTGCAAAGCCAGCGCTACGTTTCCTACGCGGAAACTTTCAATTATATCATACCGCCCAATATCAAGGCTTTGGGCGATGCCGCGGTTCAGGAATATGAACGTCAAATGGCACAGATGCACATCTGGTATCAGGCCTGGCAGAAGCTGCTCGAGGCAGGGGAAAGCGGAAATGAAGACGCAAGGTTTGTTCTGCCCGGCGCATGCGAGACACGTCTCATCATGACAATGAATGTGCGGGAGTTGCTGCATTTTTTCTCTCTTCGCTGCTGCAATCGCGCGCAGTGGGAGATCAGGGAACTGGCCACGCGGATGCTGCGGCTGTGTAAAGCAAGTGCCCCCGGTTTGTTTGAGGAAGCTGGGCCGGGATGTGTTAGCGGTGTTTGTCCGGAGGGCAGCAAGACCTGCGGGAAGCAGTTGGAAGTGCGAGCGAAGTTCAGGAATTTATAGGCATTAGGAAGGTAAGTATGGCATTTTATAGAAAATTCTCTCCAAACAAGAAATCCAGGGTATCCTACGAACACAGCCAGGGTGACAGGCCAACAGGTCGTGACGACGGACGCGCAAAGGATCCCGGCCAAAGCTCTCAGGAACGCAGCTCTTTTGTACAAAAATCACGCGATATGCGTCCGGCCTTTGGTGAGGATCGCAGGCGCCAGGGCGATGCATGGCGCGGACAGCAAGGCAATCGTTCCGGCGACACCCAACCGCGCTTTGGCAGGCCGGCTTATGCGAAACCGGCTGCCCCGCAATCATCCGGCGACAGGCCGGAACATGGAAACGATTCACGATTTGGTAAGCCAAGTTATGGCAAACCGGCCGCTCCCCAGTCAACAGGCAAGCGATTTGGACCACCAAGCGGTACCCGCTTTGGCAGACCTGCCTTTGGTAAACCTGCGGCACCCCAGTCAACAGGAAAACAATATGGAACCCCAAGCGGGCCACGCTCTAGCAATCCCGGCTACTCTCCCCGCTGGGGAATCCCGCCTGCGACCAATGTAGTGCGTCCTGTTGATGTATCAGCAACAGAACAGCCCAATCATGAGTTCCCCGCCATTCCCGAGAATCTTCTGAGCGGGCGCAATCCCATTCGCGAAGCGATCAAAGCAAACCGTGACATCGAAAAACTGCTGGTTGCCTCAGGTGAGCTTTCCGGTTCCGCGCGGGAGATCCTCGCCCTGGCAAAAAATGCCGGGATCATCGTTCAGATTGTAGACCGCAGCCGGCTTGACCAGATTACCAGAAACCATCAGGGCATGATAGCCTATGCCTCCGCCTATCCATACGCGACATTGGACGAAATACTGGATGTGGCCAAGCAGAAAGATGAAAAGCCCTTTATCATCATCATGGATAAAATCACCGATCCGCAGAACCTTGGCGCCATTATTCGGACAGCTGCCTGTGTAGGCGCTCATGGGGTAATCGTGCAGCTGCATCGTGCGGTGGGATTGACCCCGTCTGCCGTGAGGGCATCCGCAGGCGCCATTGAGCATGTCAAGGTAGCGCGTGTCATTAATATCAACAGCACCATCAAGGAGCTGAAGAAGCAAGGCGTCTGGGTCTACGCGGCTGATGCCAAAGGGACAGATTACCGCCAAGTACGATTTGAAGGCGCTTGCGCGTTGGTCATTGGCAATGAAGGGGAAGGTGTCAGTGCATTGACACTTGAAATATGTGATCAGGCAGTTTCTATCCCTATGTCCGGAACAATCGACTCACTCAACGCTTCAGTAGCGGCAGGCATCCTGATGTACGCGGTATATATTGGAAGAATGAGCTGAGCAAAAGATAGGGGAGGGGCCCTTCATGACTGAACGCCCAGAGCCTGAGGTGTGGGATCAAAGGCAGGACTTCAACGGTTTAGCCGATGAAGAGATCGTCCTGTTGGCGCAGCATGACAGCAAGGAAGCGCTTGTACATCTGCTTGAAAGCTACAAGAGCCTTGTCCGAATCAAGGCAAGGAGTTACTTCCTTGTTGGAGCAGACCATGAAGACATCGTTCAGGAAGGTATGATCGGCCTGTACAAAGCGATCAGGGATTATCGCGCGGACAGACAGGCATCGTTTCGGGCTTTTGCGGACCTGTGTGTCAAGCGGCAGATCATCACCGCTATCAAGACCGCAACACGCCAAAAACACATGCCGCTGAACAGCTATGTTTCTCTCAATAAACCTATTTTTGACGATGAAGGCGACCGCACGCTCCTTGACCTGATTGAAGGCAAGCTCACAAATCCGGAAGAACTCTATATCAACCAGGAAGAAATGGCTTCGATACAATTCATGATCGATAAGGTTCTTTCCGGTTTGGAGCGCCAGGTGCTCAGCGCTTTCCTGGATGGAAAAAGCTACCAGGAGATAGCGGAGCAGCTGGGCCGTCATGTCAAGGCAATTGACAACGCGCTCCAGCGTATCAAGAAGAAAATGCTCAAGTATTTGAGCACTCCGGAGGCGTGAACCGGGAGAACAGATGTGCTGTTCCCACTCGTCCCAAAATACGCAGTTTAATGGAAAATTGTTTGACAAATCAAGCGCAATTGGGTAAGATATGGCGCAATGGTTTCGCGGGTGTAGCTCAATGGCAGAGCCCCAGCTTCCCAAGCTGACCACGTGGGTTCGATTCCCATCACCCGCTCCACTCGTCCTTTGCGGCTTTACCGCATCGGCAGCAAGCCGGTCCAACCGGCAAAACCGTAATGTTTAGGAGGAGATTCCCATGGCAAAGCAAAAATTCGACCGTTCCAAGCCGCACGTCAACATCGGG